>URSS01000023.1 GCA_900550545.1 uncultured Lachnobacterium sp.
CTGATTAATCATAAATGAGGGGCAAAATACCTTTTGACCCTCATATCATAATATACACCATATGTAGTTTTCATATCACCAAAATGCCTCATTTTCCCACGCAAGAAGCACATCTCCCTGTCGGTAATATCCTTTGAATTTCCTTTTTTCACAAGAAAAACAATGGTAGAAGTATAAGGAGAACTATCCAGTGGAAATTCCTTTGTGTATCCTTCATCAATCAATCCTGCATCTTTGACCGCATCCACATCTCCTTCGAGTGCCAGTGTGACAACATCTGCCGGAAGTCCGTTTGCAACTTCAAGTGCCTGCTTACCGGAACCGCCGTGAGACTTACAGTGGCTGTTTTTAAGTGTATTCTCCTAAAAGCCTACCCAATAAAGCATTTCGATTATTAATAAACATTTCTGTGACCTGGTAACTTTCCGTTTTCTCATATTCACACAGATGAATCCTGCCATTGTCAAAGCAATAAATCTCCGCTCCCGGTATGCCAAGCAAGATTGGAGAATGCGTAACGATAAAAAACTGTGCCCCCTCTTTTGCACAACGATAAATTTCCATCAACAGTGTCAGCTGCCGCTGCGGAGACAATGCAGCCTCCGGCTCATCAAAGAGGTACAGTCCATCCGCCCGAAGATTGTTCTGTGCAAGCGCCAGGAAGCTCTCCCCGTGGGATTTCTCATGATACTTTGCAGAAGGGTGACCAATATCTGCATACTCCTCTTCCTGTGTTGCAACATTGTAAAAACTTTCTGCCCGCAGAAAATATCCCCATTTTTCTTTGCGATACCCTCTTGTGATCCTGATTGCAGAACACAATTCCGAATAGGTATCATGCGTAGAAAATACATAATTTTTTGTACCGCCTTCCTGATTGAATCCGTGCGCCACAGCGATTGCTTCCAGTAATGTTGATTTTCCACTTCCATTTTCCCCTACAAAAAATGTGATTGGATTCTTAAACTCAAGTTTTTCGATGCCATGAAAAGCTTCGATTTTTTTGAGATAGCTGTCATCATCTATCTTATTCCAATCAAACAGCACCCCCTGTATAAATTGATCGTTCATATACCCTCTTCACTTTCTACAGACTTCTATATTACAACTTCCTGACTAAATTATACTTTTTGCTTTGTGTAAAATAAATCTTTTTCTAAATGGAATCCTCACATTCATTGTCTTCTTTCTGAAGGTGGAATTGATAACTCTGGTCTTTGGCGCACAAAAAATCACTTTAATTACACCTATCTTCGTAATGCTTTTAGAACCGCTTTGCTTAACCTGATGGAAAATCAGGCAAGTCATATGACCAGAAACTTATTATTCGATGTACTAGCTATCTCAAAGTTAGAACTTTCCTATAAAGTGAAAAATGCGCCAGTTCCGGCTTCATTCATTAGCCGGAACTGGCGCTTCTTGGTTAGAAGTAATCCTATTGTTCCTGCAATCTTTCTGCGATCACGGTTCTTTCATCGCCCTGAATTCCCATTGCATCCAATGCCTGTTCCAATGTCAGTTTCATGTTTTCCATAAGATTTTTTACAGAGATCATCTTCTCATTTATAGCATATTCCTTTGCATATTCCTTTGCATACTCTTCTGCATATTTTTCAACAGCTTCACACATTTGCCCACGCCCTTCCTCAGTTTCTTTATAATGTTTCACACTTTGTGCCAACGTCATATAATGCATATGTTCCGAATTTGTCAGATGAAAATCTGCCATTAATCTTCCGATCTCATCATTCCCTTTATAACTTCCATTTACATATATAATATGTGAACCATCATCAAACAATTCTCCTGTCTCTTTTACATATCGGTCTATATGATATAATGGTAAACCCTTTTTGTACTTATCATGTCTGTAAATAAAGATCACATACGAATTTTTAATTTTTTTAAAATCCTGTCCCTCCCGAAGCATTCTTGAGTCAAGCATACTACTGTGATATCTGGCACGCTTTACATTTGCCCCCGCAGCATTTCCCTGAACTTCTATGTCTATTTCCTCCCCATTTTCTTCCAACGCATGCACATCTAAAGTAATATTTCGTCCTCCAACTTCGTGATTTTTCAATTCATCCTGACCATCTACACGGATGACTTTTATATCCCTTTCAAGAATAATTCTAAGAATGAGTTCGGTTGCCTCAATATTCTTATCAAACACCCTGCTCATCAGATCATCATCAAACAATGTCAAACCGTCCACTAATTTATTTACGGCTGTATTATCCTGTTTAAAATTTTTATTTTTCTTCTGTGCCATCCTTCCCCTACTCCTTTATATTTTATCACAGCAGTTTAATCCCCGCAAAGCTTTTCCAGCCTTTCCTTCATTTCTTCCTGCGTAACAGAACAGACAATCAAATTATTCCTCTCCTCCGTCTGTAAATTCATGCGTCTGCCCCTTAATACTGCCTCTTTTTTAAACCCAAGTTTATGCAACAGCCGGGCTGACGAGACATTCTCCTCATTGTATTTTGCCTCTACCATATATAACTTTCTATCCTTCAAGTATACTTTCAGTAAACATAACAGCGCCTCACTTGCATAGCCTTTCTTCTGGAATTTCTTGCCAATCACATAACCGATCTCCCCAATTGCAAGCTGAGGGTATGGAATATCCATGGTAACATATCCGATGCATACTCCGCTTTGTTTTTCCATAATAAGCCATGCGTTCTCATTATCTGCCAGCGCATTTACAAAAGACTGCATCTGCTCACCGGTCATGGGATATCCCGCAATAAATGCACCCAGATAGCTGTCCTGCCCCCATCCATCCAGACATGCCTTTGCATCCTCCATCGCAAAATGGCGAATCAGAAGCCGGTCGGTTTCGATCCTCTCATCCTTTGTATGTGGCATAGCATTATTTTGTTTCTGAATCCGTATATAATATTCCAGAAACCGCAGTACATACCCCGGCGCATTCCGGTTCCCCCGTTCCCACTCCGTCACCGTACGGTAGGGAATATCAAATGTCTCACAAAATTCTCTCCGGTTCATCCCCATCTGCTGCCGCAATTGTTTTAATACCTGCTGACTGTCTGTAAAATGACTGTTATCCATAAAATCCTCCAAAGCAAATTACACGTTGTGTACATTCTATCATACAAGAACGATTTACACAACGTGTAATTTTAAGATTGCAAAATTTTATTTTTTCCATGTCTAATGTCCATGGCATTGTCACAAATGCTTTCTATATCTGTTTGCTCATCCAGATATGCGGGCATTTTTCCTCTTCTCCAACTTCACCAAATACCGTATATCCACACTTTTCATAGAACTTTTGAACCCTGCACTGCGCATGAAGTGAAATGGAAGTTCCGCCTTTTTGTGCGACAACTTTTTCGACCTTCTGAAGTTTATTTTATCCTACATATTCATATATCAATGCCCACTTTACTTTTTGATTTTATCTATACAAGCCGAAAATGTTCTTTCACTAATTCACGAAACAGTGCATCTGCTGTCCAGAACACATTGTGAGATGTAACAATCGCTTTCAATGCAACCGGCTGCCCCCCTGTTGCCTTATATTCTGCCAGAAAAGCGTCTACCTGCTGTGGATTCATACCAGAAAATACCATCATTTCCGTTGCAAAATCCGGTCCATCATACTGTTTCTTTTCTTTCGGAAATCCTTTGATTCCGGCTAATGCACCGAGTTTCTGTCCGTAATCTTTGCGGGCAACTTCCGTCACATTCGCTCCCTGTTTCTGTGCCACTGCACGTACGGCTTTTTCCTTTTCTTTTTTTAATCCAAACAATAATATAACTGCCATCATTTCACCTCGTTTTCTGTTCTGTAAACAAAGCTTTCGCCTTTGCATGTGAGAAATTGTATTCGCGCAATCCTTCTTTTTCTTCCTCCAGAGTTTGCACAACATATTTTCCATATTTCTCAGCCCATTCGCCATTTTGTGTGGCAATTACAGGTGCTGCATCGGTGGACAATGTCTGCAAATAATTGTAATCAATTGCATTTTCTTCTCTCATATGATTCATATGTGCAACGTCATATTTTGCAATCCAGTAATCCGGGTGCGCAACACCAAGTGCAAATACACAGACCGTCACAACCACGATCGTATAACGGAACAGCGCAAATTTATTCACATAAATCTGTACCAGAATACCGGTCAGAAGAATACCGATCACGGCAAGCATCCACAGCACAAAAAGCCGTAAAAAAGTAAGATTGTAATGCTGAATGTACAAACACATCCGGAATGCGGATGATGCAATCATAATATACGTGCATCCACAGATTACAGTGAGCAGGATCTTTTTCAGACGATTTTCCCGGAATAACCCCATGAACAACAGCACCAGTCCGACATTGATCATACATACAAACAAAAGCTGGAAAAAGCCCTCTCTGGCATATCTTGCGTACGTATACCCATCCGGCAGTCGCATCTTTCCAAGAAAGAGCGAAAAAATCTGGATAAACGAAAATGCCGCATACACGATAGATATCAGTACCAGAATTGTATTTGCGATCATCGGCTCAAAATGCCGCATGTCTTTGCTTTCCGCTGAAATCTTTTCCGATGCCAGAAAGCGGATGCCACAGTAAGCTGCCAGCAAAGCATAGCCAAACATAAATACCATTCTTACCCATGTACCGAAATGAAAATCTATGGAGAACAAGCTGCCAAATAAATTGGCAAACACCGCATCCGCCTGATACAACAGAGCAACTACAATTGCAAGAACCGGAATAGAAGTCAATACGCCGATCACAATATACCCTGCTTTTCCTGTTTCCTTTTTCTTTTTAAATTTGCGGAAACAACTCAGGTCACTGAATGGTTCCCCAATATAACTGATTGCACCTCCGATTGCAACGAAAATCGAACCTACACCTTTTGCAAGTGTCCATTTTTTCGTATTGCAAAATTCAAAAAGAAGCATACAGATCAGCAGACATACAATTCCTGCCTCATTTAACATCCAGATCCATTCGTTTCCGGTACTTGCCGTACAAATGGCCAGACCAAGCATCCCAATCATACAGAACAGGCTCATTGGTTTGACATGAAATTCTTTCTGATTCATTTTGTACAAATGAGTTTTCAGATACATACAGTAACCAATTGTAATCACAACAAAAAGCGACAACGCAATACTTTGATAATTGTTGTACAAAAGAACCGTATAAAGTGCCGCATAGATGCATGTTGGAATTGCCATAATGGAGAATATTTCCGCACGACGCTCCTTCTGTTGCTGTGTTTCTCCAAACTGCATCTGCTGTACATTATATGATGACATATTTAATTGTGTATCATATCCGAGTACATGCTGTCCGTTTTCCGGTCCCTGCATATTCATTTGTGGCTGCATACTGTTTTGCTGTTCCATAATATTTCCCGCTCCTTTCTGAACCTCTACGATTCCATCTCATCCGGAACATATTCAAATAAATCTCCCGGCTGGCAGTCCAGCGCCGCACATAATTTATTCAATGTTTCAACTTTCACCGCTTTTGCCTTTCCATTCTTTAGAATAGAGACATTTGCCATTGTAATTCCAAGCTTTTCCGAAAGTTCTGTCACACTCATTTTTCGCTTGGCGAGCATGACATCGATATTTACGATAATAGCCATACTTCCACCTCTAAATTGTCAATTCATTCTCACGTTTCACATCATATGCATACTGCACCAGACGGGAAAGGCATTCACACAATATTGTAAAAATTGCAGCGATAAGAATCTCTCCGATTACAAATACAATCTTATATATATCCGCTTTTCCAACTGCTGCCACCCAGATCATTCGGGCTGCAAATCCAAGAATACCACCAATTCCATAAAGTCCCATATGATGAAAATACTTCGCATTTTCCAGGGAAAAGGAATTATCTTTTCCAATCTGTGTACAGACACGCCAGAATTCAAACAAAATGAGATAGCACAGTACTGCGATATACCAGCTGAATCCGACCCAGCCCCACAGTACATTTCCCTGTGCTTTCAACTGAAATGCATACGCGGTCAGCGTACCAAAAAAGAAAATGCCCATCACAGCAAGCAAAATCGTCATTCCCTTTAACCAGTATGATATTTTTGTCTGTTTCATAATCATCACCTCATAAAATTATAATTGCGTTTTCTGTAGTATATCTCACATCATAATAAAAAGCAACATAAATTTATCGTATTTCAATAAATTTATGTTGCTTTATAATATTTACCCTATTTCACTTGACGTTTTGCGCTTACTTTTTGCCTTTTTGTTTCACAGTAGTTGCTACTACAACACCTTTATCCGGCATCTTAAAGGTATAAATACCTGTCTTGACCTTTTTAAGTGCGACTTTTTCCCCTGAAGTTGTCTTAACCGAGATACTCTTTAACTTATAACCCTTATTCAGCTTTACTGTTAACTTCACGGTCTCTCCATCGGCCGCATAACTCTTTGACGATTTGATATAACCTTTTTTGTTTGCAAGCGATTTAAATCTGACTTCAGATACCCCTACATGTACCGGATATGCACTGTCCGCACCCAAGTGCCATGCCAAAGATGTTCCTCTGGTCTGGTTCAACTTATCAACCAAACGATCTGTCTGCATTTCCTCCAAGGTACAATTATCCACATTTACAATAGTTCCTTGAAATGAGTTATATGCTCCATCACTGATTTCTTCCGAGTAATAGCAATTTTTCAAAGTACTCTTATACGGATCTGTATAACCGCAGATTGCATAATGGCGACTTTTTTCGTTCGTTAAAACTGCTTTTCCATAACTAAAACAGTTCGAAATCATACCCACATTACTTGCAGCAATATCTCCTGCTGTAACTGCTATATAAGAATTTGCTTTCTTATCAAATACATAATCCCTAAAACTGCCTCCAAATGCGCAGTTTACGATTTTTCCGTAGTTATTATTACAGATACCTCCAGCCGTGTATGCACAAAAATCGATATCTACTTCTGCAGTACAATCTTCTATGATTCCATAATTCGTAACAGCAATTCCTCCTGGCCAAATTTCATTATAGATCCTACTGCTTTTTATATGACAATTACTGATCTTTCCCTTATTATTACCAGCGATCATGGCAAAGCTTCTGTCCTTTGAAACAAAAGCACTTTCTGCTATATTTAAATTTTCAACCGTTCCTGTCTTAGCGATCGTTCCAAATAACCCGGCCATCTGATCGGTCCTACTCGTTTCTCCTGCATTAATGCCACTGATTGTATGTCCTGCGCCATCAAAAGTTCCCTCAAATGCTATGTTTGTTTCCGAATTCAGAACCCATTTATTCCCACTGTAAGAATCTACCTCTATATCCTTAGCCAGCTTAATCAGCTTACCGGCATACGCATTTCCCTTCGCCATATCCGAAAAGAAATTGCGCAACTGTTGTTCAGTTTTAATTGTCAGATCTACCTTTTCTTTCGATGTTGACTGCGCATAGACAACTGTGTTGCTAAGCATTAACGCCATTGTGCATAACATAGCTATGCATTTTACAAATCTTGGTTTTTTCATAACGACTCTCCTCATATAGTTTTTTAATTGATCACTGACTGTCAATGCAATAAGAGTATTTCTATCATCGCATCCAATCTACATAACATACCTACATTATATAGGTGCATTATAAAAAATTCAACGTATATTTCGTAACAGCTTTAGGGCTTGGAAATCATTGTGTTGCTGTTTAAATGATCTTTTCTATCTTAAGTCGAGCGTTATAGTGACAATCCTATCCTACTACTTTACTTTCACAGATACAATGTCGGAATACGCTCCATAATACTTCGTTCCGTTATAAGTTTTGTATGCACGCACCTTATAATGCTTCGTCGATCCTTTTTTCAGCTTCGCATCCTTGTAAGTAACTGTTTTTCCGCTTTTTACGGTAGCAATTCTTACATATTTCTTTGTTTTGCTGTCATAACGATATACTGCATATCCACTGGAACGGGCTACCTTACTCCAGCTTAACGTCACTGCGGAAGACTTGGTGCTCAACTTCAGGTTCTTCGTTTTGGGCGGATTTGTACTCTCTTTATAGACAACCGAACTACTTCCCCATACATTTCCATCCTCCGCCTTTTTATATGCACGGACTTTAAACTGATACTCCGTTGCGGACGCAAGTCCTGTGACCTTGTATGAAGTCGTACTTCCACTTGCAATCGTGGTGACTTTTTCATAAGCTTTTGTCTTTGTATTATATTTGTATACACGATATCCGCTCGCACCGGAAACTTTTTTCCAGGAAAGTGTCAGATAGGTACTGCTCTTCTTGGCGGTATTTACACTGGATACTTTTGCCGGAGGCGTTGTCACCGATACAACAGAAGAATAATTTCCATAATAATTTGTTCCACCTATCGTCCAGTAACAGCGCACCCTATATTGGTACGTCTTGCCACTACTTACATCTTCATCGGAATAGCTGCGGCTTTTGGTCGATTTCAGATAAACATACTTATCCTCTGTCGCATCGTACCGATATACACGGTATCCTGTCACATCCGCAGCTGCTTTGCTCCAGCTTAAAGTTACCGGTCCGGATGCCGATGGCGCCTCCGCTTTTAATCCGGTTGTCTTGATTGCTGTATCTTTGTACCAGAAATCTGCATCCAGATTTCCGGTATATCCACTGACTCTTGAAACAGAGGAATACTGCCAGAAATCATAATCATATAATACATCTTCATACGCACTTCCACTCTTGGAATTGCTGGTCGTTGTATTATTATAACGAGCAATCCAAATCCCACATTTATCGAGCGAGTCGGTATCAATATAGGATTTAATCCATGCATATGATGCATATACACTCGCCTGATATCCCGCCTTTGTAATCGTGTCTGCAAAAGCCTGACAGACAGCTGTCTCCTTGGTCTTGGATAACTTTCCTCCAGTCAGACGATTATGACTTCCTTTCTCACGGTCGATCACGATCGGAAGTGTCACATCCCAATCATATTTCTTCAGCTGTTTTAATACAAAATTAGCTTCTTCCCTTGCTTCCTTTTCTGTAAGTGCCTGAGAAAAAATATATAGCCCGATATTGATATCGTTGTCCAAAGCCGCCTGAATATGGGAATCCGCTGCGGTATCAAAATAAATGCTGCCATCTGCCGTATCTCTTGATCCTACGCGGACAAATGCAAAATCAATCCCTGCATCGTGGGCTTTTTCCCAATTCACTGATGTTACCTTTTTATCTTTTGTCTGCCACCAGGAAACATCGATTCCGTTAAATAACTGATAATCTTCATAATCCACTTTATGATAATAGGTTGCACTCGTATAAGTTCCTGCCGTGGTAAAAGAACTGTCCAGAAAATCCTGCGAATAGGAGGAACCTGTTGCCGCCCTCATGGTCGGTAATGAATATGTTGCCGCAGCACCTTGCATAATCAAACCATCCAGATTCGGCGTTTCCTCATATGCCGTCTCATCCTCCATACTCTGTCCCATGACACCGTCCATCTGCGCTGCCGGAACTTCCGCCTTTAACTGCTGCGGGGCAACCACACATGCCGCCGCCAGTACCAATCCTGCTACCATTACTTTTGCTTTTGAAAATTTCAATTGTATATCTCCTGTATATCTTACTATGTCTTTTCTTTCGTGTGCCCAAAGCGCACAATTTATATCTAACCAAAAGATGCCATTTCTGTCAATGTTATTTTCTTCCATCTCATCGTATCATTGCAAACACAACACTTACATTCTGTACGCAAAGCATAACCATAACCTTCATAAGAAGACCCGCAATCATTGGCCGGATCCATTTGCGGATAATCCGGAATACCTGTAATGTAATCAGATAATCATACAAATGATATGCCAGCATAAAAAAACTGCAGGACGCCGCAATACTGCAGCCAAATCCCGCGATTGCAAACAAAACTCCAACAACCGCATTTCCACCGATGTTCCATCCCACATAATACCCGACTGCTGCCAGTGTCTTACACAAAATGGATCCGGGAAGCACATTTACCGCAGGCACAATATATCCATAATACTGCCGCCCCGTAATAAAACCTCCCTCGACAAAAAAGCCATCTGCGATGGTCAGATACGCATCACCACCCCCAAAAGATGCCCATGTAGAAAGCACGCCTTCTCCTGAAAAGACAATTGCGGACCGACTTGCAATCACTGCCGGAAGTAATAGAATCAGAAAAAACAGTAACCATATTCCGACATCTTTTACTATCTCTCTACGATTGGCTTCCCCTTGCCACTGGTTCTCCCTGATATTACAACAAACCCCATAAATGCTTAATATCGCCATAAAAATATAAACTGTATAACAGAGCACAACATATTCTGCACCGAAATAAACGCTATTGGTAAACAAATACATTGCTGAAGTGATTGCCAGCAATAACATATTTTTGCGACAATAATTTCCCCTCGTGAAAAAGATTCCAAAAAAGGCAAGCACCAGCACCTGCATGGTAGATACAAAAAAAGACAACACAAAAACGCCCAGCATCAAAGCCACCGCTTTTCGTTTTCTGCTTTTTCCGTCCTCCGCGCAGGACTTTAACATATTCCGGATATACGCCATAAGCATATATATGATAAATGCCGAAACAACAACCGAAACCATTTGTACCACATTGAGAATCTGTTCCTGAAAGACCGAAAGAATGGTCACAAGAAGAACTGTCAGCACCGTCCCCGGCAGCGCCATCATCACAGCTCCCGCGATCATTCCTTTCCGTCCGAATCCTCTTCGTCCAATCGATGCCGCAATCTCTACCGGCAACGCGCCGGGCGTAATACTGGCAACAACGACATCTTTATCTATATTTTGTTTCGCGTCTAGTCCCTGCTTCTCTGCAATTTCCTGCTCTATAATCGGAATCAGCGCACTTCCTCCACCGAACCCAATACATCCAATATAAAACATGGATCTCAGAAAACGTCTGAATTTTTTCATACCAGATGCTACAACACACATCCGAGCTGATTCAATATATGATCCACACATGCTTCCACATCCATTTCCGCTGTATCCACTGCAACGTCCGGATGTTCCGGTGCTTCATAAGGGCTTGTAATCCCCGTAAAATGCGCAATTTTCCCTTCTCGTGCAGCTTTATATAAGCCTTTGACATCCCGCTTTTCACACTCTGCGATTGAAGTACTGACATATACTTCCCGAAATCCTTCTCCAATGATCTTTTTCGCATTTCTGCGATCCTGCCGGTACGGAGAGATAAATGCGGTAATCACAATCAGTCCCGCATCATTCATGAGCTTCGCAACCTCTGCAATCCGCCGAATATTCTCTATCCGGTCCTCATCGGAAAATCCAAGGTTACTGTTTAATCCCATACGTACATTGTCCCCATCCAAAAGCATGGTCTTCTTTCCCATTGCATACAAACGCTTTTCCAACGCATTCGCAATGGTTGACTTCCCCGCTCCCGACAGACCGCTCATCCAAATTGTACAGGCATTCTGCCCCATCTGTTGTTCCCTTAATGTCCGGTCTATGTCCATATTATGCCATGTAAGATTTCGTTCCATCTGATTCTACCTGCTCTTTATATTTCTATTTTCCTGCTTACTTTCGCTTAAAAATTTTGTTCCACAAAGTCCGAAACGGATGTTTTACCTTCCACATAAACTGCATAAAACGATTTCTAAGACGTTCGTTTTCATATCGCAGCCGTTCCGTCTCTTTTTGCAGCTTACGAATTTCTGTTTCCTGCTCCGCACTCCTGCGATAAAGATCAATGGATACCGAAGAGAAAAATGAGATCACATCCGGAAGCATCTGTGGATTGTCCGCATCCCACTTCGGAACATTCTTAATCTGTTGTGAAAAAAGCGGTTTTCCATCTTTGAGATATGTCTCTGCAACATATGTATTTCCGGCTTCGTATGGTGCAAGAAAATCTTCCAATTCCTCTACCGAAAGCATCTCTGATGGTTTTTCTTTTGTTCCATCTGTTGAAAGCGTCTTTAATGCCTGCCCCAGATAAGCCACTTCTTCTCTGCTCAAATTTGGAACCGTATTCACGATACGCTTGATTTCCGTCTCATTTTTTCCCAATCGAAGATTTGCATCCTCCTCAAGCTCCATAAACGACTCCGTAACCGGAATTCCAATTGCCTCCATAAAATCATGAATAATAGAACCATCCACCCAGCTCGTAGGTTCGAATCTGCGCACGATCAGATTGTCTGCTCCAAAAATGTCTGCAATCTGATCCAGTTTGTGTGCATAATTTAAAATTTTTCCATCTTTTTTCAAGGTTTTTCTTATATACTCGTCACAGGACAATACGGAACTATACCCGACATTTTGTTTTACCGCCTGATTCCAGCGTGACAAAAAGAAGGTATCCTGCCGGCGAAGATATACGATAATTTTTACCTGATAGTGATTGTCATCTGCCTGCTTTTTTAAATCCGTAAACAGATCTTTACACGGATAGCTGGACGCAAACCAGACAGACTCGTCAGAAAGGATGACATGATCATAGGTTTGAAATTCTTTAGCTATAAGATCATATCCTTCCTGCAGGTACTGTTTTTCCAGTTCATGATCTCTGCCACCCTCTGCTTTTTCTACTTTCCGGACAAGGAAATGACCATTACGCCGGGCATTTACATTCAGATACCGATGCAGGGATTTTGGGAAAACATATCCCTTGCTTTCAAGCACTTCCCTGTTTTGTGCTAAAAATTTCTGAATGGAAGAGGTCGCAGTCTTCGGTGTGCCTATATGTAAATAAAGTGTTTTCATGTATCATTCCTCCTGATGTACTATCATCATAAGGAGGTTTCCTTGAAAAAGCCTTGAAAGAAATTGCAAAAGAAAAAATTTATGATTTATAATAAAAATGATAGGAGAACAATATGAGAATTTTAATAATTGAAGACAGCGTCCGGCTGGCTGATACCATTGCCGACGCATTACGCGATGAAAATTATATAGTAGATATTGCAAATGACGGATTACAGGGATATGAAAATGCGGCAAGTGGCATCTATGATATGATTATTTTAGATCTGATGCTACCAAAAATGAATGGATACGAAGTACTTTCCTCGCTTCGCAGAGATGGAAATGATGTCCCCGTACTTATTCTCTCCGCCCGCACAGAACTTGACGATAAGATACAGGGATTTACAGTAGGTGCAGATGATTATGTCACCAAACCATTTGAAATTCAGGAACTTCTCATGCGGATTCAGGCAATCAGCCGACGACGCATCCACCAGGACATTCTTCGTCCACATGCCGGAAACCTGTCTTTTGACAGCAATACCTGTGAAATTTCCAACATCAGCACCGGAAAATCCATGAAAATAAGTGGAAAAGAAATGCAGCTTTGCGAATTTCTGTTGATAAATCAGAATCAGGTGTTGGAAAAAGAGCAGATTGCAACAAAAATATGGGGATATGATTCCAACGCAGAATATAACAATGTGGAAGTTTATATTTCTTTTTTGCGCAGAAAATTTCACCATTTACAGGTCAACGTAACGATCCGCGCCGTCCGTGGTGTAGGATACATTCTGGAGGTAGCCAATGATTAAAAAATTACAAAAAAAGCTGACTACGCTGCTTATTTTCCTACTCGCTATTATCTGGATTGGAATTTTACTTCTCTTTTTAAATTCTACATACCGGAATAATCTAAAAGATGTGAAAGAAGATGTTCGCTCCGCTCTCCGGGAAATCAAATGGAAAAATTTTATTCGTACACAGGGAACTGCATTAGATCTCGAAGATATTGGTTATTGTGTATTTCAAATTGATGATTATAAACAACCTCATATTTTATTCCAAACTTTCACCAACAAAACAGATGAGGAATTGTTGCGATATGCAAAAAAATATTCATTGACATGGGGAAAAAAACACCAGACATACAAATATACTTGTATTTACAAACTACGGAAAAAACAGTTAATGTTGATCAGCTCTGCTCCGGCTCTGCAGGCTACCATTCCGGCAATTGTATTATGTATCTTTCTTCTGTTTGGCGGACTGATCCTTTTTACATTTTCTTCCCGTATTATCTCCCGCTGGCTGACACAGCCCATCGAGGATATGATCAGTTCTGAAAAAAAATTTATTTCGAATGCCAGCCACGAACTGAAGACACCTCTTGCAGTCATTCGCGCCAACACACAGCTTCTGCAAAAAGAGATTTCTGCAGATAACAAGCACCTGGAATATATTCATCAGGAAACGGAACGCATGATTGTTCTTGTAAACAAAATGCTTACACTTGTACGCCTTGATACGGCGCAAAATCAGGCCCAGCCGAAACGTTTTCGTGTGGATGAAGCTTTATATGATATTATCTATCCAATGGAAAGTGTTGCATATGAGAAAAAAATCCGCATGACAGCGGATATTCAGGAAGAAATGTATATCAATGGAATCGAAGATCAGATTCAGAATCTTCTGTCCATTCTGCTGAACAATGCGATCAGCTACACACCAGAATCCGGTGAAATTGTTATTCGCGCTTATATTCAGGCAAAGAAATTTTATCTTAAGGTCGCGAATTCCGGCGATCCGATTCCGGAAGAAATACGTGACCGTCTCTTCGAACGCTTTTTCCGTGCGGATGAAGCGCGTGAAGACAACGGTCACTATGGTCTTGGTCTGTCAATTGCCAGCAGCATTGCCGCCAATCACGGCGGACGTATCCGCGTGGACTACGAAGATCATAAAAATGTCTTCTCTGTTGTCCTTAACGCGCATTCGCCGGCTCAACATTAACCGATTTTCCTTTGATCTTGACATTTTTCATGCCACGGAGTACATCTTTTCCGTACTCCTGTGGTACCTCAACAAATGTATAATTGTCATACATATCGATGGCACCTACCAGCTTACCCGGAATCTTTGCCTCACCGGCAACCGCACCGAGGATATCTCCCGGACGGATTCTCTGGCTTTTTCCAATGTTAATAAACAAGCGCACCATGCCTTCTTCGGCTCCGGTGTCACCAGACAATGCATCTTCGATATCCCGGTCCTCTTTGGAAAGTTCCACCCCTCCAATTGCCTGCTTCAAAAATGCAGCTGCAATGTCCATGGCTGTATAATCACTGTTATTGACCTGACGCTCAATGAGATCGATCATGTCATTTAACTTGCCCTCTTCAATAATCTGTCCGATTTCTCCGAGAACTTTCTCTGCTTTGATTTCTGCCACATCATCCGATGACGGAATTGGCTGTGCATAAATCTTTGTCTTACAGTAACGCTGAATCTCTTTCAGCTTGTAGACTTCCTTGCCTTTTACGAAATTAAAAGCCCGTCCGGTACGACCCGCACGTCCTGTACGGCCGATGCGATGCACATAATACTCATTGTCCTGTGGCAGATCATAATTAAATACGGCTTCCACATCATCGACATCGATTCCACGCGCAGCCACATCTGTAGCGATGAGAATATCGCATCTTCCGTTTCGGAAACTCTTCATCACACGGTCTCTCTGCTGCTGCTTCATATCCCCATGAATGCCTTCTGCCGCATACCCACGTCCCTGTAACTCAGAAGCAAGTTCATCGACCATACGCTTTGTGTTGCAGAATACCAGAGAAAGCTTCGGATTATAGTAATCCAGCAGTCTTGTCAGCACATCAACCTTATCGTTACGGCGCACATCATAATAGTACTGATCAATATTCGGAACGGTAAGTTCTTTCTTTGTCACTTTGATTGTGGTCGCATTCTTCTGATATTTTTTTGTAATATCTAAAATCGGCTTAGGCATAGTTGCAGAAAAAAGCACTGTCTGGCGGTCTTCGTTCGTGATATACGATAAAATTGTTTCAATATCTTCGCGGAATCCCATGTTGAGCATCTCGTCTGCCTCATCGAGTACGATGGTGTTCACATGATCACAGCGGATCGTTTTGCGACGCAGATGATCCATAATACGTCCCGGTGTACCAATGATAATCGTTGCTCCGCCTTTTAACGCTTTGATCTGACGTCCGATATCCTGTCCTCCATATACCGGAAGCACTTTGATTCCATGCATATATTTGGCAAGCTTGCGAATCTCCTCCGCGCTCTGGATGGCCAGCTCTCTTGTCGGAGAAAGCACGATTGCCTGTGTCTTTTTATTGTTCGGGTCCACTTTCATAAGAAGCGGAATACCAAATGAAGCCGTCTTACCGGTTCCTGTCTGTGCCTGACCGATCACATCCACACCACTCATTACAACCGGAATGGCCTGCGCCTGAATCGGTGTTGCCTCCTCAAATCCCATCTCCTTAATTGCCCGCAGAAGCTGCGGGTATAAACCTAATTCTTCAAATTTAACTGATTCCATTCTTTTCCTTTTCGTTGCTTGTTAACATGTATCATTGTGATAAATCCATCACAATATCATCAGATTCCATAATGTCTCCGATGCAATAATTATTTCTGCTGAAATTTTTGACCTTATACAACATATCATCTGCCGCGTGCAGATAATCCCACATACGGTTTCCTCTCAGTGGAATGCCCCAACAGGCCCCCTGAGAAATTGTGACCATTGGCATAACTTTGGAGTATCGATGTTCCAATCCACACTCGAGCACACGCTCACGCAGTTTCGAGCAAAAAGCAATCATCTCATCATGGGAAATTCCATTTATAATGATTACAAACTCATCCCCACCATAACGTGCGCAAAAAGCATCGTACTCTTCTGTCAGTTTTTTAATCACATTCGCAATCGTCAACAGACATTCATCCCCACGCTGATGTCCATAATTGTCATTGAATTCTTTAAAGTAATCCACATCCAGAATTTCTACTGCAAGCGGTGTCTCATCCTGCAACGCCTGTGCAAAAATCTCATCGGAAAAATCATTCAGACGGTAGCGGTTCGCCATACCGGTCAGTGCATCCAGTTCCGATTTCTTTTGCAGAATCATTTTCTCCTGCTCCGCTTTCTGGCGGGCTTTCTTGACCGACTCCAGCTTTTTGCGCAGTTCAATTACATTTCCCATAATACCGCGCGCCTCATTCTCCATGCGGGTAGAAAGCTCGTAATACAATCCTGCCGCCTGCAAAAACTCTGCACTCTGATCATGTTTACGATAAAACTGCATTTTTAATGACAATATTTTTAATTGCAAATTAATAATGTTGAAATTGCGTGCCAGAGGCTCTAACACTTCAATGATATGCCAGAACGCCGCATCCAGATCCGTCTCTAAAAGAACCGTGCAACAATTGTAAAAATCGTTAAAAAGATCCAGAACTACCAGATTCTCCGGAAGTATTTCATCTATCATGCGAACACTTTCATCTCTGTGGGCAACATCCCCCAATCGGTGGTAATACAATACCTCCACGCAACAGATTGACAATTTATCGTATATTTCACAATAGGACCAGTGTACCTGATGGATCTGTTCCAGTATGGTTGCCACTTCCTTTAATCGGTTTTGAAATACAAGACTCCGAATTAAATTATTGTAAATGCCAATCATGTATGTATGATATGTCTCATCTTCCGGGTTCTTTTGTACACACGCATAAGCCTCTCGCAGAGATTCCTCTGCATCCTTATAACGTCCGCATTCGTTATAAAGCATTCCCATATTTATGTACAGATAAATAATTAATTCTTCAATCTGATGTTCTTTTGCATAATTTAATCCGTTTAAGTAATAGTCCAGCGCAATCGGTGAGTTGCCACGGTTCATCGCAGCAATTCCCAGATAATTGTAGCAGCGCACCATCAGATCCCACTCCTCTGCCTGATCCAGATAAGACAATGCACGGTTCATCGTCTCAAAAAAATGGCTGCCATCATTGAGTGTAAAATATGTTTCTCCACTGTAAAAGTAGCCAAACCCAAGCAAAGAAGCATCGTTATGCTGCTCTCCATACGCTATGATTTTTCCGCTGTACTGTAAGGTCTGTGCCGCATCAATCCCTCGACTTTGAAGCACAAGTTTTCTCCACTCATTCACTTCCTCTGTATAATTATCAAAATTCATTCTGCGGCCCCCTTTTCTTGAACGTCAGCCCATGCATAATTTGCTTTCAGCAAATGTGCTGATGATTGTAATGCATCAAAGATGCATTGCCCCTACATATCAAGTTTTCATAGAAAACTTGACACTTTCTTGAAATAAATCAGACTCTCCAGATCCAATCTATCCCTCAGCAAAATTTAAAAGGTGCTTTTAAAAAAGCACCCTTAATTGTATCAAAAATCAAAGTAAAGTCAAATAGGTTCTTCCTAATCTAATGTGTTCATCGGCATTTCTGGCAAATATTCCTTTGGATTGACTGGCTTTCCATCCTTCTGCAGTTCGAAATACACATTACTTCCCTCTGTGGAATAGTATTTGGTAGGTTCTCCTACATAGCCAATGGTTTGTCCTGCTTCTACCATATCACCCTTTTTAAAATTAAGCTCTTTTAACTGTCCGTAGATGACAGTATAACCATCTCCCAGATCCTGCTTTACCGTACATCCGGTCACTTCATTTTCTGAAATATCGGTAATTTTTCCTTTTGCAACCGCATTTACCTTATCATTGACTGCCGCGGAGATAACAATTGCCGGATTGTAACGGTACTGCTCCAAAGTCGGAAAATACACTGTGGCATCCATACTGTAATCCAACAGAATCTCTCCTTCGAGTGGCCACTGCATACCTTTTTTCGTGTCAAAATGCAAACTGTTTTCTGCTGCGGTTGCTACCGTCTTTGTTTTTTCCGTCTTTTTTGCATTGTCCTCTTTTTCTTCCGTTGCTTCCGTCTGCGGCTTCTCCTTTTCAGAAACCTTTACCGCATCATTTTCTATTTCCGGCGCAGTCTCTGCCTGCTTGTCAGTCTTTGGCTTGATTTCATATGATGCCGCAGACAACTGCTCCGTGGATTCCTGTTGGACTGCGTAATCACTGTCATTACGCTTTTCCTGATTTTTTTCCGTTGCATACACACTTGCAAAACCAATTGCTCCTGCCACAAGGCATGCGACAGCAGCTATATACTGTTGTTTTTTCATAGGGCTTTCCTCCATCATCAAATTATTCTGATTTCAGTATTTCCACCCTGTGAACTTTTATACACGATAACTAATCCTGTTTCATTTTTGCATTGATAATATTGCTCAGCTTTGCGAACTGTTCCAGCGAAAGCGCCTCACCACGGATATTTACCGGTACGCCAAGCTCCTCGATACTCTTTTGAATTTCTTCTTTTCCCAAAGAAAAACTTCCGAAATTGTTGAGCCCATTGGCAAGTGTTTTTCTTCTCTGGTTAAACGATGCGCGAATGACCTGAAACATGAGTTTTTCATTATCCACATCCACCGGCGGATTCTCATGTCTTGTCAACCGGATGACTGCACTGCCCACTTTCGGCTGTGGCATAAAACAGCTCGGCGGTACATTTACGACAATCTCCGGCTTTGCATAATACTGCACAGCCAATGACAACGCACCATATTCTTTGCTTCCCGGTCCTTCCTGCATACGATCTGCCACTTCTTTCTGTACCATGATCGTAATGCTGTCGATTGGAACATGACTTTCAAAAAGCCCCATAATAATCGGAGTTGTGATGTAGTATGGCAGATTCGCCACGACTTTGATCGGCTTACCACCATTTCGTTCGTCTGCAAGTTTTGCAATATCCACTTTGAGAATATCTGCATTCATTACCTCTACATTATCATATGCAGACAATGTATCGCCTAGAATCGGAATCAGATTTGTATCAATCTCTACCGCAACCACCTCTCTGGCCGCCTCGCATAGATACTGTGTCATCGTTCCGATTCCCGGACCAATCTCCAAGACGAAATCCTCTTTCGTGATTTCTGCCGCATCAATAATCTCTTCGAGAATACTCGTATTGATCAGGAAATTCTGACCAAATTTTTTTTGAAAATTGAAGTGATACTTCTGCAACACTTCAATTGTATTTTTTGGATTTCCTAATGTAGCCATAGCCTTCTCCTTTTAAAACATTGCATCATACATTGCAAGCAGAAATTCTTTGTACAGACGGTTGTATTCCTCATGAAATGTCGCTGCGATATTTTCATCATTTCCACCATTCATCTGCGCTTCTTCATAGATTGCAAATGCCGTCTCATACAAATCCGGGTTCTTATCATAGAAAGCTTCCGTCAGGCTGTCCTGAAATGTAAACTGTGCTGTCTGTGACAGATTGTCCATAAAATCGTCTCTGTTTATATTGCCACTTTCTTCATAATCTGATACAAAAATATGTTTATCAGATGCTTTGACAAAATCCTCATATGCATCCTTTACATCGGCGTATGCGATTGGAACATAGTTTTCATTCCAATATGCATCAAAGGATTCTCTATCTTTTAATTTTTCAAATAAGTCTTCCATATATATGTCTCCATTTCTTTGATTGTACCCTATTCAAGTCCCTTTCATCATTTTATACTAAAAACAGTGCCTCGTAAATGCAAAAAGGAACAATGCACCGGAATTTCCATGTGCACTGCTCATTTCAGTAACCTTATTATCCTTTTACACTTCCAACTGCCACACCCTGTACAATATATCTTGATAAGAATAAGTACACTATGATAACCATGCTGGTCCAAAGTAGCAGAGATGTCATCTTGTATCCGGCATCTTTCATCTTCTTAGCGGTATCGTTAAAAGTATCCCAATCCTTAACATACTTCTGTACTTCATCTACTTTAGATGGTTTTGAAGCAAAACGTGATTTCCGCGGGGTTACTTACCATATTACAGTGAAGAATCCAAAACATGTGGAAAAAGGCGTTTCTTCCATGACGGTCGACGGTGTTTCCGTTGCCGGCAACATGATTCCATTACCAACAGATAAGAAAGAAGTTACTGTTGAAGTTGTAATGGGTTAAGTTAATTAGCTAATTAGCTAATTTTCATTTTTCATAATTTATTTCCTACCCACTTTTTTGAAAGCGGTTGTGCATTTTACACAACCGCTTTCCTGTTTTTTTGTGTTGCTTTTACCCTTCCCAATTTCTCAATATTCATTTTCGCCAATTTTCAATTTCCTGTTTTAGCATATATTAATGAAGATATTTTTTAGTTTAATTTTAGCTTGAATATTTAATTTTTGTTGCCTATAATTAGCTTAAATCAAGGGGTTAAAAAACTTAACATTGAAAGGAAAAGGTGTAGTATGAGAAAGCAAAAACAACTGCCAAAGAAACTTATGGGGTTTCTACTCACACTCGTGATGATTTGCACACTACTTCCACTGGCACCACAGACAGTGAAGGCAGCATCCGATGGTTTCTATACAAGCGGAACCAGTGTGTATGATGCCAATGGCAACAAATTTATTATGAGAGGTGTAAATATCGCTCACGCCTGGTACAGCAGCAAAACCGATACTTCCATCAAGGCAGCCGCAAGCAAAGGCGCCAACTGTGTACGAATTGTCTGTTCCAACGGAAAGCAGTATACCAAGACTTCTGCTTCTGAATTACAGCACATCATTGATGTATGTAAACAGAACAAAGTTGTCTGCATCGTAGAAGTTCACGATGCAACCGGTTCTGACAGCACTTCGGATTTGAACGCAGCAGTTGATTACTGGAAAGAAATGAAATCCATTTTGTCTGCAAATAAGAAATATGTGATTGTGAACATTGCAAACGAATGGTACGGCACATGGAACGGCAGTGCCTGGGCATCCGGTTACAAAACCGCAATCAAAAATATGCGTAATGCCGGAATCCATAACTTATTAATGGTTGACTGTGCTGGCTGGGGTCAGTACCCGGATTCCATCAAAGATTATGGAAAATCTGTTATTCAGGCCGATTCTGATAACAACATTATGTTTTCTATTCATATGTATGAATATGCCGGCAGCGATGCAAATACAGTTCGTACCAATATTGATAACGCACTTGCAACCGGTGCTCCTCTGACAATTGGTGAGTTTGGTTTTAAACATACCAATGGTGATGTCGACGAATACACAATCATGCAGTACAGCCAGCAAAAAGGTGTTGGATACATGGGATGGTCATGGAAAGGAAACGGCGAGACATGGGCTTACCTTGACCTCGCAAACTCTTTCGACGGTTCCAGCCTGTCTGACTGGGGAAACACTTTATTCTACGGAGACAACGGAATCAGCAAAACGGCCCAGACATGTACGGTATTCACAGGTTCTTCCAGCAGTTCCGGAAGTTCAGGCAGCTCAGGAAGCAGTTCTTCCGGTAGCTCAGGCAGCAAAGATTACAACACCAGTGGATTAGATGGTGTCTACTATATCAAGAACGCCAACAGCGGAAAATACTTAGATGTCGTAAATGCATCTTCATCCAATGGTGCAAATGTTCAGCAGTACCAGTTTAACGGCTGTGATGCACAGAAATTTAAATTAGTAAACGACGGAAACGGATACTACTCCATCCTTACCGCATGTTCCAACTACAAGAGCGGTGTCGATGTCAGTGGTTGGGGAACTTCAAACGGAACCAACATTCAGCAGTGGTCTTACCACGGTGGCGACTGCCAGAAGTTCCAGTTCGTAAAATCCGGTGATGCTTATATCATCAAAACAAAAATGTCCAACTGCTACTCCTGCCTTGAAGTTTATGCATGGAGCAAAACAAACGGTGGAAATGTAAACCAGTGGGAATACTTAGGCGGAAAGAATCAGTTATGGTATTTAGAGAAAGCTTCCTCAAGCAGCTCTGGCAGCTCTTCAGGCAGCAATTCTGGAAGTAGTTCTTCCAGCTATAAATCACTGTTCTGGGGAACAAAATCCGCAAGCAACTGGAATCAGGCAGTATCTGTTATGACTTCCAGAAATGGTGGAAGTTTCAATGGCAGTGACGTGAAAAAAGGCGGTTCTTTCTATATCGAATACGATGGCAACAAAGACGATTTAGAGTTCATTTTACAGAGCTGGTCTGGCGGCGCATCCTGGGCAAAGGTTTCTATCAGTGAATCCGGCTCAGCAAATGGTCACCGCTACATCAAATGCTCCTATGACAATTGTGTATCTGCATTCGGTACCAGCGATTTTTCTGGTAAGCTTGATCAGGTTCACGTAAGTGCAAAATCAGGTAACATTACTGTTTACTCTGTTTGCTATATATATTAATTGATAAATACATAAAGTATTTTTCAGCCCTCCCCTCCCCTATATAGACCCGGTATCCCAATGGATTCTGGGTCTTTTTGTATCTTTTTCAACATCCCTGTAAATTTTTATTTATCTTTTCCACAAGGTCTGCTACACTATTAACGACAGATGGTTCAAAGACTATAAACCGGCTGTCTATCACAAACAAGGAGGATATTTATGAACTATTCAATTGAAGGGGAACCATTACCAGTTGTTATTTGCAATCTTGAAGCAAACGAAACTATGATTACAGAAAAGGGCGCTATGTCCTGGATGTCTCCGAACATGCAGATGGAGACTACAAGCAACGGTGGAATCGGCAAAATGTTTGGCCGCGCTTTTTCCGGCGAGAGCATGTTTGTCAACCGTTACACAGCAAGAAACGGAAACGGACTGATTGCATTCGCATCCAGTTTTCCGGGATCTATCCGTGCATTTGAAATCGCACCGGGACAGGAGATTGTTGCACAGAAGAGTGCTTTCTTAGCTTCCAGTGCCTCCGTAGAAATGTCCATTTTCTTCCAGAAGAGATTCGGCAGCGGCTTATTCGGCGGAGAGGGTTTCATTATGCAGCGCATCTCTGGAAACGGCATCGCATTTTTGGAATTTGACGGCTATGTAAAAGAATATGAACTAGCTCCGGGTCAGCAGATTGTCATCGATACCGGATACCTTGCAGCAATGACAGGAACCTGCAGCATCGATATCCAGACCGTACCGGGTGTAAAGAATATTCTCTTCGGTGGAGAGGGCTTATTCAATACCGTGGTTACCGGACCGGGACGTATATGGTTACAGAGTATGCCGGTTGCACAGCTTGCAGGTGCGATTCGTCCATACATTCCAACCAGCAATAATTAATGGGACTTCCCATGTATACATACGTATAGAGCGTACAAAAAGGGCGTGTGAAAAACTTTCATTTTTTCACACGCCCTTAACTTCTTATCCGGATACACGAGAAAACAATCGAAATGCATTGTCCCTTGTGGTCTGTTCCACGATCTCCGGTGTCACACCTTTGATTTCTGCAATCTTTGCAATGATATACGGAATATTACGCGAATCGTTTCTCGTACCTCTGTGTGGTTCCGGCGCCATATATGGGCAGTCAGTTTCCAGAAGAATCCGCTCAAGCGGAATCTCTTCCACTGTACGCACCAGTTTCTTCGCATTTTTGAACGTTACCACACCACCTACACCGATGTAATATCCAAGCCTGATAAATTCCTGTGCCATCTCCGGTGAGTAGGAATAACAATGGATTACGCCTGGCTCTGTAATTCCGGCATCGTGTTCTTTTTGCACAATTTCCATTGTATCTTCTGCCGCATCCCGCGAATGGATGATGACCGGCAGATCTGCCTGATGCGCAAGTTCCATCTGGCGGGTAAACCAATACCGCTGCCGTTCCTGCACATCCGCTTCTTTATCCCAGTAATAATCCAGTCCGATTTCTCCGACTGCGACCGTTTTCTCATATGTTGTCTGTTGCGTAAGCCACGCAAATGTCTCTTCATTGAGACCATCAATATCACTCGGATGCACGCCGACTGCTGCATAGATGAAATCATATTTCTGTGCCAGTTCTAATGTCGTCCTGGTGGATGCAATAGAAGCTCCCACATTGATGACCGGTGAAATTCCCTTGCGTGGAAGATCCGCCAGCACACTTTCCTGATCCTCTGTAAATCGCTCGTCATCATAATGCGCATGTGTCTCAAATATCATGAAAATGTTCCTCCAGCATATCTAATTCCTCGATGTCAATGCAGTTTGGAATTGTATTTTCAATGACTGCTTTTCGGCATGCCTGGTACTCCATCCACATAACACTGTCGATCTCTTCTTTCTGAACGACAAAGTCTTCTGCTTCCCGATCCAGCCACATCAGATATACATTGCATACCTGCCGGTCCGTATACGGGTGCTCATGAAATTCGGAAGTGACAGTGACACGCTTTTTGCCACAGAATATCAAATCCTCTTCCTTTGCGGTAACTCCAAGTTCTTCGCGAAGTTCACGCAAAGCGGATGATATATAATCCATTCCTGCCGGGATATGTCCCGCACTGGAAATGTCATAACAGCCCGGAAAGGAATCCTTCTCCATGCATCGTTTCTGCAGGAGAAGTTCGATATTTCCACCCTTTTTGCGCGCAATCCAAAGATGCGCCGTGCGGTGCTGAATGCCTTCCCTATGGGCAGTCTTACGTTCTACCGTCTTTCCGGTAGGTATTCCATTATCATCTACAATATCAAGGATTTCCATACGCGATCCTCCTGTTTTATCTGTTATGCGATCTCAGCTCCTGAAGGCATTGGCTTCTCAGGTGTCATAAGTGACAGCTGGCCATTCTCATCCTCTGCGCAAAGCAGCATTCCTTCGGATAAAACGCCTGCAAGCTTGGCTGGCTTTAAGTTCACAAGAACCATAACTTTCTTGCCGACCATCTCTTCCGGTGAATAATCCTTGCGGATTCCGGATACAATCTGTTTTACCTGAGAACCGATCTTTACCTGGGAACAGAGAAGTTTCTTGGATTTTGGAACTGCTTCACAGGAAAGGATTTCACCAACCTGGAACTGAAGCTTCATGAAATCATCAAAAGTAATCTCATCCTTTGGTTCAATATCGATTGCAGCTTCCTCTGCTGTATCAGCGTCACCGTTTAATGCCTTCTGCTCCTTTTCATACTTCTCTTTCTGCTTTGCCTGAATTGCATCTACCTTAGGCATAATCTCTTTTGCATCAAGTCTTGCGAACAGGATTTCCGGTGTCTCAGTTACCTTTGTTCCGTTTGCGTACAGACCAAACTTATCAAGGTCATCAAAATCACGCAGGCTAGTAGAAAGCTGTGCAACAATCTTCTCTGCTGTCTCCGGAAGGAAGGAATGAAGCAGGCTTGCACCGATCGTAATGGATTCTGTCAGATTGTAAAGAACCTCTGCAAGACGATCCTGCTGTGCCTCGTCCTTTGCAAGTACCCAAGGTGTTGTCTCATCAATGTATTTGTTGCAGCGGCGGAACAGTGCAAATACTTCAGAGATTGCATCTGCCACACGAAGTTTCTCCATCTTCTTTGCAATGCGGTCTCTTGCTCCTGTTACAACTGCCTTAAGATCTGCGTCTGCTTCTCCGGTAATGCCTGTGGACTTTACAACACCATCAAAATATTTATTGCTCATGGAAACGGTACGGTTTACCAGATTTCCCAGAATATTTGCAAGATCGGAATTGTATCTCTCGATTACCAGATCCCATGTGATGACACCATCATTTTCGAATGGCATCTCATGAAGTACAAAATAACGTGTCGCATCCACACCAAACAGGTCTACCATATCATCTGCATAAATTACGTTTCCTTTGGACTTACTCATCTTGTCACCGCCCTGCAGGAGCCATGGATGACCAAACACCTGCTTCGGAAGCGGAAGATCAAGTGCCATAAGGAATATCGGCCAGTAAATCGTGTGGAAACGTACGATATCCTTACCGATGAGATGTAAATCTGCCGGCCAGTTTTTCTTAAACAGCTCACTTGAGCCATCCGGATCATAACCAATCTTTGTGATATAGTTCGTCAAAGCATCCAGCCATACATATACGACATGCTTTGGATCGAAATCTACCGGAATTCCCCAGCTGAAAGATGTTCTTGAGACACACAGATCCTGTAATCCCGGAAGAAGGAAGTTGTTCATCATTTCGTTCTTTCTTGAAACCGGCTGAATAAAATCCGGATGTGTATTGATGTAATCGATCAGACGATCTGCGTATTTGCTCATTTTGAAGAAATATGCCTCTTCTTTTGCAGGCTTTACTTCACGTCCACAGTCCGGGCACTTTCCGTCTACAAGCTGTGACTCTGTCCAGAAAGACTCACACGGTGTACAGTACATTCCCTCATAAGATCCTTTGTAGATATCTCCTTGATCATAGAGTTTCTTAAAAATTTTCTTTACACACTTCTCATGATCTTCGTCCGTTGTACGTACGAAATTATCATAAGATGCGTTGACAAGATCCCAGATTCTCTTTACCTCTGTGGATACTTCATCAACAAAAGCCTTCGGTGTGATTCCAGCTGCTTCTGCCTTCTCCTGAATTTTCTGTCCATGCTCGTCGGTTCCTGTCTGGAAATAGACATCGTAACCTTCTGCACGTTTGTATCTTGCGATTGCATCCGCAAGAATGATCTCATATGTGTTTCCAATATGCGGCTTGCCAGATGTGTAGGCAATCGCAGTTGTCATGTAATACTTTCCCTTATTTGCCATGGTTTTGCTCCTTTTTTTATAAATGTAAAAAAGCCCGTCTTCCGGAAATCCAGAAGACGAGCTATAATCCCGTGATACCACTTCTATTCACTGATACCCAACGATATCAGCCTCATTGTCCGCTATAACAGGCGGTCCCGTCAGAGCCTGGCCTTTGATTGCTCATGTATTTATCTCCAGTTCGTCTCTGCCACTCCAAAGCCATCTTCCATCCGCTTTCCCTCATTTCCTCTCAGCCTTCCCGGAAATTTCTCTGTAAAGATTCTGCTGATGTACTCTCTTTTTCCCAGTGTTTTCTATATCATAGTATGATATGAGGGTCAAAAGGTATTTTGCCCCTCATTTATGATTAATCAGATTACTACATGCTACGCATTCCTTTAATCATAGTATATCCAAATAATAACCGATTCATTCGGATTTGTAAAGTGGCGAGATCATAAAGTTCTATCATTTCGATGTTTTCTCTACTTCTTCATACAGATCACCCGCTACTTCCTTTAATTTTTCTTTTTCTTGTTCACCCAAGGTTTCATCGTATACATTATCCTTTATTTGCTGTTCCATATTCTGCTGTTGTACAATATCATCATAGTTGTTATTCTCAGAATAGCCTACAATATCACTTTCATTTTGTGTCAATTCATTCATATATTTTCGAATTGCGAGATTCTCCATAATGACCACTTTCATTTGTTTCCAATAATTCTCTTCACCTCCAAAACCATCAAAATAGGCTTGTATATCTTCCTTATTTTCAGCGTTTTCCAAGCTGTCCTTCACCAAATTTTTGTATGCTTTATATTCTTCATCCGTTACTTTAATTCCCGATTTAACAGCTTCTGCATACAAACTTTTTTTGGTAACCACCAACTTTGTTGCACTTTCAATAATTTCTTCCTTAGTTTTTCCCTGATCCATATTTCCGATAATAGCAGCGGTTAATTCCCCTTTAGTTACTTCTACACCTTTAGCAGAAAATACAACCTGATCTGCATCCTGGTTTTTGACTATATCTGAGATTTTCTCTCCTTTTTTTGCAAAAGCATTATCATCATTTGCCTTAAAAACTGCTGGTATACTAAGAATGATCAATAATGCACATACCGTCAACATACTAATTATCTTTTTCTTCATAAAAATCCCCTCCCTCTTTATTTGTTTCCAAGCTTTAATTTTACACTATTTCCATACCACGGTGTGACCATATAATCACTATTTCCAACCATATAGCCCTGCATCAAATAGTATCCATTTCCGCTAGAATATCCAACATTCGTCGTATTCTTTTTTGAATATACAATCTGTGTTCCTATAGATACTAGTTGATCTTCTTTCGTCCATGGAGAAAATGTCTTAACCGTATTTCCATTTGCATCAACAAATTTAGGATCTGATGAATAAGTGACTTGTGGTATTGTATATGAAGCTACATATTTATACGTTATACTACCACTTCGGTCTGTATAACTCCTTATTCCACCATGTTCTGAATACACCTGGGTTACAACCGCTGTCACTGTGGCACTACATGTTTCTCCATCAGTTGAAACAAATGCATATGTCTTTGGTACATTTTTTATTAATGTAGCTGCATCAACCTTCTGCACTCCCCCATATCCTAATACCAAAAAGCAAATAACCATGCAAATAACATTTTGTGTTCTTTTCTTTATCATACCTTTTCCTCCTCATCACAAACATTAGTTTCACAGTATCTTAATATTCTTTGTTTTTCTCATTCCCCCTTCTCCCAATTTTTAAATCAACCATTTTATTAATTTAAACATACTACACTAAATACTATTCTGTCAATATATTTAGGTTTACTAAATATTTATTTCCCTAATTTTATATGCTATAATTTTTAAATAAAAGGAGACTTCTATAGATCGTCGCGACAATTTTAAAAAGGGCTCTATCGAAATGCTAGCTTTAAAAATTTTATCCGAAAAAGATTGCTATGGATATGAATTATGCCAATTAATGAATGAACGCTCCAACGGAATTATTGTAGTGCCTGAAGGATCTTTATACCCAGCATTATATAAATTGGCCGATTGAAACTATATCTCGTCCTATGAAAAGCAAGTAGGAATCCGTCGCAAACGCACCTATTACCATATGGAATCGCAAGGCCTTTCATATTTATATGAACTAATTGATGCATACACCGAAATTTCTAACGGAATAACTTCTGTACTAAATTGGAAGGGTTAATATGAAAAATAAACAGAAATTATTATCTACAAATAATCCTACGCATTCTATTTATCAGTGCATTTGTATGTTGTATTTTATATGGCATCAATTGTTACCGAGCTTATCTACATTGTATACAAAGTGAACCAGTATATATGTACGAAGAAATATCAACTGACAAAAGATGATCTGTCGGATTTAGACGGCACCGTGCAATGGATCTGCGAAAGTCCCTTCCGTCCTCACCATAAGCGGAAAAACTGTCCGAGTGTATAAAGGGATTGCTTTTAAAAGAATATAAGCCAAAGGCAGAGTCTTCGAATTTGAAAACTCCGCCTTTTCTTTCATCTTGGTTAACCCAACGGTTAACCCTAATATCCAGCCTCTTTCATTGCTCATTGTCTCTCATAAGTAATGTCATATATTCCACCTTTCCTGATCATCTATCTCATGCAAATATACACAACATACAGCACATACAACAGCACCATGATCAATCCTTCGCCACGCTTGATTTCTTTCTTTGTCCAGGCAAAAAGCCATACGATCAAACTGAACACAAGAAGAATTACAATATCGATCACATTCTCGGTAAGGAACGCCATCGGGCTGATTGCGCCTGCAATACCCAAAACAAACAGGATATTAAATACGTTAGAACCGATTGCATTACCCAATGCCATATCGACTTCATTCTTACGGGCTGCAACGATGGAAGTCACAAGCTCCGGAAGCGAAGTTCCGACAGACACAATGGTCAATCCGATCAATGTCTGGCTCATTCCGAATTTTGCGGCGATATTACTTGCACTGTCTACGACCACATCGCCACCTATAATAATTCCGACCGCTCCGATTACAATGAATAAAAGGCTCTTCCATACCGGCATAATTTTGATTTCCTCTGCCGCCTCAATTTCTTCACTTGCAACCACATTTCCTTGCTTGCTGGCTTTCATGGCACTGCGGATCATAAGTCCAATAAACCCCGCAAAGAGAATAAGGAAAATGACACCATCTGCATGTCCCAATGACATTGGTCCGATCAGCCCCAGAACCAAAAGCAAAATAGCGCAAATAACAGAAAACGGAAAATCCCTTTTTAAAGTTGCTTTGTTGACAGCTACCGGTGTCATGATCGCACACACACCGATTACCATCATAAGGTTAAAAATATTCGATCCAATAACATTACTGACAGCAAGTGCATTTTTATTTGCAATGGAAGCTGTCACGGATACGGCTGCCTCCGGCAGTGATGTTCCCATTGCAACAATCGTCAGTCCGATAATAATGGACGGTACTTTAAACTTCTTGGCAATACTTGAACTTCCTTCAACAAAAATATCTGCCCCCTTTACAAGAAATACAAATCCAATTACCAGAAATAATATTGCCAGTGGCAATGCGCAGTTTGTAATAAACTCTGTCATAATAATCTCCTTTTTTCGTACTGTCCTCGATACTCCAATTCTTTAGAATGGAAGTATGCCCAAATGCTCGAGAAGTATTTTTAATCCAATCAGAATTAAAATAATTCCTCCTATAATCTCCGCCTTCTTTTTGTAACGTGTTCCAAAGAAATTGCCTACGATCACGCCCACAATAGAAAGTACAAATGTGGTGCAGCCAATGATTACAATTGCTTCTATGATCGGTGTATCAAGAAATGCGAATGTGATTCCTACCGCCAGTGCATCGATGCTTGTCGCTACTGCCAGAAGAAACATTTCCTTATGATCAAGTGGCTGATTCTTTTTTCCCACTACCTCATGATCTCTGTCACGAACGGCTTCCACAACCATCTTTCCACCGATACATACAAGCAGAATAAATGCGATCCAATGATCGATCGAGGTAATATACTGCTGGAATCGGATTCCGAGAAACCAGCCGATCAATGGCATCAGCGCCTGAAATCCTCCAAAGTACAAACCGATGGTAAATGCTTGCTTTTTGTTGATTTTCTCCATTCCAAGTCCCTTGCAGATTGATACTGCAAAAGCGTCCATGGACAAACCAACACCGATCAAAAACAACTCGATAATTAGTGCCATGCATCTTCTCCTTTTCTCCTAGTGTCTCTTTTGTAGTCCATAACATACATCGGTGTGCTTTTTACATAGCAATTCCATCTTTTAAACAAACAAAAAACTCACGCATACAAAGATAGACTACCTCTATCAATGTATACATGAGTCTCATTCTTTAAGATTTGCCAGGTCATACGACCGGGACTGTTGACAAACCACACTGTGTGCGAACTACTCCCTCACATGGTGCCTTATAAAATTTACGAAGCGTTATGCTGCCACCTGTTTGAATGGCTTTTTAAAAGAATAACAGAGAGGCAATCCGTTAGTCAACCCGAACTTCTAGTTTGTTGCAACTACCTTTGCAAACTTTTTCTTTCCGCGTTTTACAACCTTGCCTTCGCCAGCAAAATCATCCAGTGTATAGGTTGCGCCGATATCCGTTACTTTCTCTCCATCGACACTGACTCCACCCTGCTGCACACCACGGCGTGCCTCGGAACGGCTCTCGCAAAGGCCGGCTTTTACTAATACCGCCATGATATCCATGGTTCCATTTGCGAAATCATCTGCATTCACCTCGATCGTAGGCATATTAGCAGATGCTCCTGCGCCTGAGAACAATGCATGAGAAGCCTCTTTTGCTTTCTCTGCCTCTTCCTCGCCGTGTACCATCTTGGTAAGCTCGAATGCAAGAATCTCTTTTGCTTCGTTCAGCTGTGCGCCTTCCCACTTGTCCATCTCATCAATCTGCTCAAGTGGCAGGAATGTCAGCATACGCAGGCATTTTAATACATCCGCATCCGATACGTTTCTCCAGTACTGGAAGAAATCAAATGGGGATGTTTTGTTTGGATCAAGCCATACGGCACCGGACTGTGTCTTTCCCATCTTCTTTCCTTCGGAATTCAAAAGCAGATTGATGGTCATGGCATATGCGTCTTTTCCAAGCTTACGACGAATCAGCTCGGTGCCACCAAGCATGTTGCTCCACTGATCATCTCCACCAAACTCCATGTTACATCCATATTTCTGGAATAAGGTATAGAAATCGTAACTCTGCATGATCATGTAATTGAATTCCAGGAAGCTTAATCCCTTCTCCATACGCTGCTTGTAGCATTCTGCAGTAAGCATACGGTTTACAGAGAAATGCGCACCAACTTCACGCAATACATCTACATAATTTAAATCCATCAGCCAGTCTGCATTATTTACCAGCATTGCCTTGTCTTCACCGAACTCGATGAAACGGCTCATCTGTTTCTTGAAGCACTCTACATTATGGTTAATGGTCTCTTTTGTCATCATCTGACGCATGTCGGTACGTCCGGACGGGTCACCGATCATAGCGGTTCCGCCACCAATCAGTGCGATTGGTTTGTTTCCTGCCATCTGAAGACGTTTCATAAGGCAAAGCGCCATGAAATGTCCTACATGAAGGCTGTCTGCTGTCGGGTCAAAGCCGATGTAAAATACGGCTTTTCCATTATTGATTAATTCTTTGATTTCTTCTTCATCGGTTACCTGGGCAATGAGACCGCGGGCAACTAATTCGTCATATACTGTCATTTTGTTCCTCCTCATTTTCTGGTTTTCAAAAATTCATCTAAAAATGAATTTCGTCGCATAGATAGGTTTTTCCTTTGAAATTCAAAAGAATTTCCTATATAGAAAAAATCCCCTCGTCCTATACATTATACATAAGGACGAGGGGGATTACTCGTGATACCACCTTAATTCGTAAATTGCTCACACAATTTACCTTTGCGAGTGTCCGACAACACTCCAGTGCTCTTAACGTGCACCACTCCGTCACAGCCTACTGGCATAATCCTGCGTTCGGTGTGAAGCTCAGAGATGTATTCCCATATCTGCTTTCTGCGCGCCTCTCATCACCCGGCTGCTTTCTGTGCATTCCACAAATCGGTACTTGTTCCCGTCTACGCTTTCAATGCTTCAATTGCATTTATTATAGACATTGTCCGGTGGATTTGTCAACCGTGTTCTACTACAAATTCTACTATTAAATTCCGCGGTTTTGTCACTTATCTATGCCAGAAACATTTCCAGATCAATCCCGCAGACAGGTTTCTGAACTAACCAGCTACTGATTTTTTACATTTTCTCCATCCGATAAAATGCGCCTTTTTTCTCTATCAATTCTTCGTAAGAGCCACATTCCAGAACATTTCCTTTTTCAATCACAGCAATCCGGTCAGCATTGCGAATGGTAGACAGACGGTGGGCTACGATCAGTGTGGTACGTCCTTTCACAAGTTTCTGGATTGAATCCTGAATCTTCTTTTCAGAGATGCTGTCAAGCGCAGAAGTTGCCTCATCCAGAATCAGGATCTTCGGATTCCGTAAAAATGCACGGGCAATGGAGATGCGCTGCCGTTGTCCGCCGGAAAGATTTTCCCCATGTTCTGTGATCATCGTGTCCAGACCATCCGGCAGTTTCTGGACAACTTCTTCCAGGTTGGCTGCACGGATGACATTCCATAACTGTTCCTCGGAGATGGATTCAGATCCATAGGTGATATTCTCGCGGAGAGTTCCGGTGAAGAGAATGGACTGTTGTGGAACGACGGCAATCTGCTTTCGGTAGCTGTGCAGATCCAGTTCCATCAGGTCATTTCCATCAACCAATACCTGTCCGCTGTCAGCTTTCAGGAAACCGATGGCAAGATTGAGGATTGTTGTTTTTCCAGAGCCGGAACCACCGGCAAAGGCAACTGTTTCCCCCGGCTGAATCTTGAAGTTCAGATGACTTAATACCGGTTTTTCAGCGCCTTTATAAGTAAAAGATACATCCTGAAATGTAATCTCACCTTTCAGATCAACTACTTTTTTCTTTCTACGGTTGTCCTCAATATCATTTGCACAAAGCACATCACCAATCGATTCAACGGATTCCAGGCCTTTCGCAATGATTGGCAGCAAAGTCACAATACTTGCAATCTGAGCGACGATGCTGGAAAAATACGTCTGGTATAAGGTGATATCTCCGACACCGATGATTCCTTTCCATGCAATGTAGGCTGTAAATGCAAGACAGAATACCTGAAAGATCTGAAATGCAACCCAGCTGATTGAAGAAAAGTATGTCTGAATCATATCAAGCTGAAGCCCTTTTTCAGCAACTTTACGAAGCTGTTCACTCATTTTACGGGCTTCCTGATCTTCCAGAGCGTGAGCTTTAGTTACAGGAATCATTTCAACCATTTCCATTACTTTTGCAGAAGTTTCTTCCATTTCTTTACGGAAAGCACGGTTATGGGTTTTGATTTTTCCTTTAAAACCAACAATGATCAAAACAGAAACCGGTATCGTGCAGAGGAAGAAAAGAAATACGATCCGACTTTTGAAGATGACCACTCCGAAGGATACACCAATGTTCAGAATGATAGTCAAAAGAGAGATAAAGATCTGAGATGCAAGATTTTGTATCTGTTCTACATCTCGCATGATCTTCGACTGAAGCCTTCCGGACTGCATTTCCTTGTGATAGGTGATCGACAATTGCTGAAGCTTGCAGACTAGGGCTTCGCGCAGTTCTTTCTCTACTGTTCGTACCGTTTTGGCATAGAGCCAGGTATGGAAGTAGTTGGTTGGTATGTTCTGTACCAGAAATACAATCATAAGGATGGTATTCAGAATCAGAATTTTGATAATATTCCCGTTGTGGTCTGTCACTGCATTGATAATATTAGCTGTAACGATTGGAAGAACCCAGGTTGGGGAATGCTTGATAATGAAAAAGAAAATGGAACCAGCCAGCGCGCCATAGTGTCCCTTGAAAAGAGAAAGAAGCGTGCGCAGGTTATTTTTTCTGTTCCGGCTGAAGATGTGCATCATGGCAGCTTCTTCCTGCCAGAGATCCTGTTCTGAAGTTTGTTGTATGTTATTTTCTTTTGTCTCTCCCATAGTAATCTTTAATAACCTCCTGTACCGGTTTGTTGCAGATTTCGTAGCTGGTATCTCTTGCCGCAGTACTTCTGGAAGGAAGAACCGGCGCCCATTCCCACATGGCAAAACCATTGACCCATGAGCGTTTTGCGCAGGCCTCGAACATAGCTCGATACCAGTCTGGCTGTTCCTCCAGACGTAAAGCTCCCTGAACTGCCCAGTTGTTAGGCACTAGTGAGGAACCTTTTCTGGACATGCATCCTGCTTCAGCGAAGAAAAATGGTTTCTTGAACTTCTGAACGACCCTTTCAATACGGTCAAGTTCCTGTTCCCACTGATCAATCGGATAATATCCGCTGGAGGAGATCATGTCGACACAATCCCACCAGGTTACATTTTCTTCCTGATATTTATCGGTATTATAGGAAACAGGTCCGTGGTAATAGTTTCGGATCGCAGCGATTACGTTTCTCCATTCTTCACTGCGGTGTTCCGTCATTACCATCTCACATCCTGCAATAAAAAGATCGCATTGTTCGGCTTCTGCAATTTTGGCATAGTGTGTCTGGAATTCTGTGTAAGAGGCAAACCAGTTTTCCCATTTCGGTTCACATGGAACATCTTTTTCAAAGAAACTGATGTAAGCGCGCCAGACACCGTTTTTACAATTGACGGTAGGTTTCAGGGCAACACGGATGCTCTTGCTTTTTGCATAACGTATCATATTGATTAATTCTTCATCTGAGAATGTGGCACTGGAAGTGTAACAAATCTCTTCTGAGTGTGCGTGCTCCTGTAGTCCTACAGGAGCAAGGATTACGAAATCAGCAGCCGTGTGTTCTATCATATAATCAAAACTATCACGTGCAGCCTGTGTAGAAAGAGAACCACGTTTGTGAAATGGGGCAAATGTAATTCCTTTAATATATCCAAGTTGATTTTGAATGTTCATTTTGGTAAAAACCTCCTGTCTTTCGAATTATATGATTAAAGGGTCAAAAGGTATCATCGATGCATGCTTGCATGCAATTCGATGTATACCTTAGTGACCCGCACTACACCGAGAAAGTAGCAATTTACTGCTGAAACGCAGAAAATTAGCGGATTTCGAGGTGGAGTCAGATTACGGGAATGCGTAGCATGTAGTAATCTGATTAATCATAAATGAGGGGCAAAATACCTTTTGACCCTCATATCATTATATAGTTTCTGAATGTTTTCTGCTGAAAGTATATCATGCAGAAAAAAGATATGATATAATGAATCTATTATAAAATTGTAAAAATCTATGATGGAGATAATCTGTGAAACCTTATTTTGAATGTTCAGACAAATTAAACAAACCATATGAAGCCTTTTTATTTGATGCACAGACATCTGAGATGTTTCCAATTCTTCCACATTGGCATTATTTTGTGGAGATTCTTTACATGGTGGAGGGAAAGGCGTATGTAGAGGCAGGAGAAGAGAATTATGTATTGGAACCGGGAGATCTGATCCTATTTTATCCGCAGATGGCTCATGCAATTTATTCAGCAGGACAACTTCCAATCCGCTACTATGTCCTGAAATTTGATCCGGTACATCTGAATATATCCGGTTCGGCGCTTCCACCGATTTCGAGTCTGATCGCCATGGCAGCAGTGGAGCAGAAGCTATCGGTTTATTTTTCGAAAGAGAAATTTAATCAGGAAAAAATGAAGCAGCTGATTCAGGAATCAGTGAAGACGTTAGAAGAAAAGCAATTTGGTTATGACATTATTATGCATTCGAATTATTGTCTTCTTATGGCAGAAATTCTTCGTGTCTGGAAGCAGGAAGGCTTTCAGATAAAAAAAAGGAAAAAGGAAACTGTATTAAGCGAAAAATTTACAGAGGTATCTGAGTACATTTCACAGCACTACCAGGAAGATCTCTCGGTGGCGGAGCTGGCAGAAAAATTTCATATGAGTTATTCGCATTTTGCCGCAATATTCAAGGAGTACTATGGGCAGACCTGCAAGGAGATGATTCTCTCGGTAAGACTGCAAAAAGCGGAGGACTTATTGCAATTCACAGATTTTGACCTAACTTATATCAGCCAGGAGACAGGATTTTGTGACTGCAGCCATTTTATCAAAGCGTTTAAACAGAAGTATGGAGTGCCACCGAGGAAGTATAGGATGAAGGAGAAAAGTTTTGATTTTGTATCACGGAAGTAAAGAAATTGCAGAGGGATTCTGTGTAAGATTGAGTCGGAGCAAAACAAAAGCACAAGTTCTCAAACTTGTGCTTCCCATCCTTATAAGAACTTACCACACCACAATCTCCAAGAACCTTCATATGATGGGATAGTATGTACTATGTATAGATGCTTGTCAATGTGTTTTTCAGGAAGATAACACAAAAAAAGAAAAGGCTGATCAGAAGATGTCTCTCCTGATAGCCTCTATTTCTATCCAAATATCTTACTTAGATTTTCAACAACACTAATGAGGATGCGAAAGCCGGATAGTGTTGATGGTCTATTTTGTGTTACAATTTTTTAAGTAAGTTTAGATAAATTTGCACTTGCAGTAATCGTATTCTATTTGTAATCTTTGTTTTTGAGCGACGTACCTACAAATGGTATCGTAGCAAATTCCTGCGGGTTACTTCTGATAATGTAATCGATATAATTTCCCACAATCAACGCGTATGCATAGTAGCCCATCGGGTTCGGATGAAAGCCCAACCCGAACGATTTACGCATTTCTGCATCGTATACTGGCGCATGCGCAGTCATATCCAGCAAGTAAGTAAACTCAAACATATCGCACAATTTGGCGAGTTCGCTTGCGATATAACGGATATCGTTATCACACGCTTCACCGCGCAGTTGAGGAGTTACAACAAAAATACGCGCGTTAGGCTCGATCGTTTTAAGTTTGGAAACGATTTTGCCCATATTACCGAAGAACGTATCGGCGTTATTCTGCGGACATTCTGCGTTAACGTCCTTGACGCTTCCCAACGGATGTCCGCAGACAAACGAATCGTTGTTGCCCAGCGCAATGATATACGCTTGATTCCATTGCCAAAATCCGTTTGCATCCGCCCAACTTTGCATATACTCACGCGCGGTCATTCCGCCGCGAGAATAATTGTTGTACTTCGTCCCCGTAATGCGCTCTAAAACAGCGGGCCACGAATACTCGTACATATCGGTATAAACTATACTGCCGTTTTCGTCGTGGCTTTCGAACTCACCCGACGCCAAAGAATCCCCTATCACTCCTATTTGTTTGAATATGCCTGCAAAACCGCATGTTTCCTTGATAATATCCAACGGCTGTTCGTTTGCGCCGAGTTCAAAACATTTGTTATCCATTTTTATTCACCGTCCTGTGTTTCTTCTTTAATTTTTTTAGGCTTATCCCATTCCGTACCGGTTACAGTTTTAAGATCCAGCCCGCGAGTTTCGCCGACAAACAGCCACATTATTACAATTGCCCCTACAAGCCCTGGAACCATCAAGCCCAAATACATATAACCGAACATGCTTTCGGGAATGATAGGCAGCAGTATCATAGTAATAACTGTTGCAAGTCCGCCCATAACACCGTTAAGTAACGTATTGATTACCGTAACCGACGAACGCAGGTTTGTAGGAGACGATTCGGAAAACATAATTCCGCCGATGGTATCGCCTGCGCCCCAGTAACTGCCCATAAATCCGCCGATAGCAAAACCTGTCAAATACGGAGTCCACTTGAACATACCGCTAAAGATAAACAGCAAATAACACGTCAACGCCGAACAAGACATTGCGATTATAGTTACTTTACGTCCGAATTTATCCGACACAAAACCGGAAATCAATGTAAACAGCGCGTTGCCGACGGGATACAGAAACAAAGCAAGAGTTATTTCTTCTTCCGTCATCAGCGCCGACTTTGCCATGACCGTACTGTACGTTGCCGTACCTAACGAAGCGAGATAAAAGCAACAACAAGCAATAATCAAAAAGCGTAATTGTCTGTGTTTGAATGCAAATTTTACAGCGGTCAGAATTCCGCCTTGTGCGTTTTGTTCGCGTCCTTCCTTGCTGCGTTGTTCACGTTCTTCTATAGGCGTTTTTAAATACTCTATTCTTTTAGTCAAAAATGCGTTTGTTTCCTTAGCAAAAAGTAGCGCGAATAACGACATTACCAAACCGATAATTGCCGGCACCAAATATACTACATGCCAACGCTCGCTTACGTTTTGCATGAGTGTAGCCCTAAGCAACGGAACAAGTAACGTGCCTAGTATCGCCACCGCTTTTACGATTGCGTAGTTACGGGCGCGAGACTTTTCGTCGGAGCATTCCAGTATGTACACGCATTGCATATCGTGCGAGACCATAAAACCCATCAACGTGCTGCCTATCATGTAAACGTAGATATCTTTGGATAAATACACAAGGAACAGCCCTAAGCCCATACATAACGTGTTAATAACCAAAAACGGCTTACGCCCGAATTTGTCCGCAAGGGGACGATAGAAAATAATAAGCAGTGTTACCGGATAGGAAATAAAACCTATGGCGGAAAAGAGCGATAATCCTGCGCCGTATTCCATACCCATATTTTTTACGAAGAATTCTGTAACTATATTCGCCTGAAACTGAATGGATATAGTAGACGCGATTTCGTCCGTTATGTAGATGAGCGACAAAATCATAAACAAGTAAATCAAATAAAACTTGTTGCTTCTTGCGCCCAACTGCTTTTCGCGGCGGATAAGTTCCTTGGCTTCGCGCGCCTGTAATCGTTCAACGTTTTTTGCCATTTTGAGTTTTCTCCTTTTGAAAATTGTAAACAAGTAAATTCTTGGTCATCTCGTCGGTAATGCCGTAGCGCTCCGCCAAATTGTGTATGGCTTGCAAGAAATCCGCACCGGAGCAGCCTTTAGACAACAGGTTTTCTTTTTCGATAAGTTTATTCCAAAAAACATTCAAAACAATTTCGTCAGTGGCAAGGGAAACAACCGAATGATTGCGCGTATGCGCGCAAACGTTGCAATCGCCTTCTTCTCCGACTAAACACTCTCCGCCGTCGATTATAATTGTTGTTCTACGGTATGGAAACAGTGTTGAAGCGTCGTTGATATTGTACGAATACACCGTTGCGCCCTCGACCAAAATGCTTTCGAAGGTAAAAATATACACCTTTACCCCGCGGGATATTGCGTTTTCGATATTACTACGTAGCACTTCGAACGGCTCTCGCCAAATGGACAGCGAAATTTCCGCTTGCGCGCTGTCGATAAGTTTCTTTGCCTTAGCAACGTATTTTTCTTTGCCCACTATATTCATTACATAATCGACATCGGCGTTTTCCGTTGCAAGTTGTTGTAGCTCGCGTTCGGCGCAGGCAATATTCTTTTCGTTTTCTTCCTTGATGCTACGTATAAGGTCTTGATACTCGATAGGCTTGTAAAAATTCGGCTCTCCGTCTATACGAATAACCGCGCCCTTTGCCACCAGGCGATTGATAACCTCGTACACCAATGAACGCGCAACGCCCGAAAGTTTTGCGATTTCGTAACCGTTTAACACTTTATGTTTAATTAGTGTTCCGTATACTTTTGCTTCGTTTGACGAAAAGCCGAGTTTCTCTAAAAATTCATAATTGTTCATAGTAGTTATACCCCACACCACTATTATCTTACAAATCTCTGAGTTGTCAATACAATTTTTGAAAAATATGGTATTAAATTTACTTTTTGCGTCAATGCGGGCTGTCGTCAAAATACAGTTCGTCGTACAAATCATCGTCTTGCCTATCTCCCGTCTCATCATATGGATCGTGAGAATATCATGTTTGTGCTTTTCCGGAGTATCCGTTTCCTTCAGGATGTTCCCGGAGAAATTGCATTCCTCGATGGCATCGCGGATCATGATATGCTCGATCGCTTTTGCGGCTGTGGGGTCGCTGCGATGACTGGTCTGGATCCTCACGCCCAGGTCGTCATCATTTTTCTTCCGTCTGTTGTACTCAACCTCGAAAAGGATCCTGTTGAACAGCCCTGTTTCGTAGCAATCCACCAACTGTGGAAAGATACTGTAGTTCTTGTAGATCAGTCGGAAGCGTTCACGGGGAGTTGCTTTCCCGTAGCTTTCCATCAGCTTATCTTCTGTAATGCACATGTTCGCACCTCCATTTTCTTTCTTGGAGGTTAGGCTTGCCGGCTTGCGTCACCTCTTGCTTACACATGCAATTCTACGGAACGCCACGGAATAAATCGTTCGTCAAACGGTCAACTTCTGTTGACCGGTAGTCAACTCAAAAAAGCAAAAAAGAAAAGACGTATGAAACCAAATGTCTCATACGCCTCATAGGATTTATGATTATAACTTTGTAAATTCATCAAGCTGCTTATCTACATCTCTTCCGGAATACATAACCCGAATCACTGTAACCAATTTCTGCCTGCTCCGTAAAGGTAACATCATATTTCATATATTATAATCCCTTCGGACCTAAAATGAAAAATTAAACCTGTACTTTGACAACTGAAAATGGCTATAAAAGGTCTAGTTTACTTTTTCTACAGCCCTTTCCAAGGCATGATATATTGGTTATATCGATTACTATCTGCTGGGAAAGGAGCAGATATGAATTATTACAATGCTAGCGGACAAATGGACCTGTCAGATCGAATAGCAATAGAAACTGGGATATGCATCGGGGAGTCATTCAAAAAAATAGCAAAAAGACTTCGCAGACATCCATCTACTATTGCACATGAAGTTAAAGAAAACAGAACCTTCATTAAAGGTAATTACCCGAATGGAAAAGATTGCCGCATGGCAAGACAATGCACAGTAAGGAATTTGTGCGGCTGTGATGAAGAAGCCTGTAATACAAAGTGTAGACTTTGCAGAGGAGTGGATTGTACCAAGGTATGCGATAGATATGTATCAGTTGCTTGCCATAAGTTTGATTCGCTCCGTAAATGCATGTAAAATTTCTTGTACATAGCTTAATTGCGGTCTATTTAGCTTGTTTCTTGACTACTCAGGAAAAATATTTCTACCCTCGCCCCACCTGTATTTTCAGAATTTG
>URSS01000024.1 GCA_900550545.1 uncultured Lachnobacterium sp.
TTTCTGCAACATTTGGTTTTTATCATAGAATTAAAAGTAAGATAGAAAATGTGATTAAATCTGCCGAACGACGGCAAAAGAAAAAAAGCCGTCGTACAGCAGACATATTTCTATGCACCTATGAAGTGGCGGCTTTGAGAAATCAGAGCCGCCGTTTCTTTTTGTTTTTCCAACGATGCTCATGCGATTAAGAGGGCGGTACACAGGAGGATACCGCCATGGCAATTATCATCATTCATAGCACCCATGAGCTTCATCAATTAAAAAAAGTCTTGTTCCTCCTCCGGGGAGGTATGACTATCAATCAGTATTATCATTCCATCTAAATCAGCAAAATAGTAGGTATTTTTGTTGCGCCAGTTTCCAATTGTGGGGAGCTGGCGCTTTTTGGTATCGGTTTTTCGGGAAAGCCCCCGAAGTATGTCGCTGCCGATCACCACCTCCATTCGATTCACTCGCTAATCGCCCATGAATCGAAATGGAGGTACATAATGAAGAAAGTCAATCTTAGGGAGTTGTATCCTGATATATACAAAACGGATGTTTTTATAGAAGTAAGCAGTGAAGTACAAGAAGTATTCCTGACAGATAAGCGAGCAGAAGCTGCACGCCAGCGCCAGATGTATAACTACAAAGCGTACTATTCTCTGGACTGTGATAATGGTATAGAGAAACAGGTAGTGTATCAGCCGCCGACGCCAGAAATGCTCATGGAGGAAAAGCAGCTTCGAGAACAGCTCTATTCTGCGGTGATGGCCTTACCGGAGAAGCAGGCAAAGAGGATTTATGCTCGGTTTTATCTGGGTATGACAGTTAAAGAAATTGCCAAGACAGAAGGCGTTGATCTCAGTAGAGTGTATGACAGCATCCAACGCGGTTTGAAATGGCTGGCTAAAAATTTGAAAAAGTTTGATTAGCATAGCGAAAATCTTGCTCTTTTTTTCATTACTATTAGAAGGACAAGTTTTCCCCCTTCAACAGCACTTTGACAATTTCATAGACAGCATAACAGGTACATAACCCGTGTACGAGCGAGTGTGGAACGCCGCGAAGATGGAGCAGCCAGGGAGGTGATGAACAAAGCTGTTTCGGAGCGATCTACGATTTCACAAAACAGATGGTGGCAGATTCGGCGCGAGGACTGCACGGGAGCTTAAAGATACTTCCTCACGGCCTCCTAAAGACTTGGGGGGAACCCTGCGGCGCACGAGTAAAACGACGCTGCGGAGTTATGACAACCGCGCCAGCGGAGACCTGCTATGTTCCCAGCGTCAGGGGGCGTGGCAAATATGACGAGTAATCCGAACAGAATAACAGTAGCCGCACCAGGTTTTTATCTGAAGATTTCTTTCAGACTGGTGCGGCTGTTTAAGTATTAAGATATTAAGGAGGCGAGAGTGATGTTTGAAAAATTCCATCGAGGTGACATATATTCGGCTGATTTAAGTCCTGGTATTGGCTCCGAACAAAGTGGCTCTCGTCCTGTACTCATTCTTCAAAACAATGTGGGAAATTGTTTCAGTCCTACGATTATTATTGCAGCAATTACCAGTGTAAGTAAAAAAAGCAGAAAGTTCCCCACGCATTACCACTTAAATGACAGATGCGGTTTGATGAAACCATCTGTTGTTATGCTGGAACAGATCAGAACAATCGACAAGTCGAGGTTAAAAAACTATATTGGTCATCTAAAAAAGGATGACATGGAAAACATAAACAAGACGCTCTTGTGTAGTCTGGGGATTACATAAAAGTGCCGAAAGGCCGTATCATTTTCAGGCTGTGCAAGTAGAGTTATAATTTCGTTAGGAATTGCGGAGGTGATTCTGAATGGAGAATATCCAGAATAAAAGCGCATTGATTCCTTCAGATGAAATCCGGTCAGAAGAACTTCTGGCGGAACAAAAATTTGAAGCGTTTATCACTTCGCTGGCACATATCATCGAGAAATATGGTATGAGAGTGCTGGGCGAGGTTGACGGAGCTGCGTGAAAATCGCAGCTTTACATAGGATATTTTCCAAAAGTAAATTTTGGAGGTATGAATTATGAACCGATATGGAAAACGCTGTGTTTTGTATCCGAGGGTCAGCACAGAGATGCAAGTGGACGGATACAGCCTGGAAGGTCAAAAAAATATGCTGACACGATTTGCGGATCGTGAGGAAATGATCGTTGTTGATACTTATGAAGATGCCGGTAAATCCGGTAAATCCATTGAGGGACGGCCTGCCTTTCAAAAAATGCTCAGAGATATTGAGGATGGCTTGGACATTGACTATATTTTAGTGTATAAGCTGTCACGGTTTGGCCGTAATGCAGCGGATATACTTAACTCTTTGGAGTTGGTTCAATCTTATGGTGTAAATCTGATTTGCATAGAAGAAGGGATTGATTCCTCTCAGACAAGCGGAAAACTTTTGATTTCTGTACTATCTGCTGTGGCTGAGATTGAGCGTGAGAATATTATCGAGCAGACGATGAACGGGCGGCGCGAAAAGGCACGGCAAGGTGGATGGAATGGTGGCTTTGCTCCCTACGGGTATACACTGGAAGATAACAAGCTGATGATTGAAGAAACAGAGGCTGTGGCAATACGGAAGATTTTTGAATTATATACTTCATCGGAAATCGGTTTGGGTGGTATTGCGAATCAGTTGAACTTACAAGGTATACGGAAAATTCCGAGGCAGAATGGCACATTAGAGGATTGGACAGGACATTTTATTAAACTGATATTGGATAACCCGGTTTATTGCGGTAAAATTGCCTATGGACGGAGAACGAAGGAAAAAGTCAAAGGCACAAAAAACGATTACCAGATGAAAAGAAATGACGATTACATTCTGACAGAGGGACAGCATAAAGGAATCGTTAGTGAGGAGGTATGGGAAAAGGCTCATGCCAAGCGTCTTAGAACCGGAGTAAAGCAACCGTCAAAAATTGGGCGGGATCGAGTTCATTTGTTATCAGGTCTGCTGAAATGCCCGGTTTGTGGAAGTCCCATGTATACGAATAAACACGCATGGACAAATAAAGATGGCACTTACAAAGAAATTTACTATTATGTATGTAGTCGGAATAGGATGGTCCGGGGTAAGCATTGTGAATATAAGGCGATGCTGAAAAAGACCGATATTGAACCGATGGTCATTGAGGCAATTCGTGAGATCGTAAGGAATGAGGAATATGCCCAAGCCATTAAAAAACGGATTGGCGTTCAGATTGACACGAAAGCAGTGGATAAAGAACTGGAGGGCTATCAGGCAAAGCTGAAGGAAGTTGATCTGAATAAAACAAGATTGGAACGGGAAATTGACAGTCTCCCTGCTGATGCAAAATACCGGGAACGAAAGCTCCATGATATGACCTTGCGGTTAGATTCCCTATATGATGTCATTGTTGAGCTGGAGGAAAAAATCGAAGATGCCAGATTTCGGCGAGATGCAATTAAGCAGCAGGCAATTACTCTTGAGAATATTTACAAAATCATGGTGAATTTCGACTGCGTTTATAATATAATAAATGACGAAGAAAAGAGAAATGTGGTCACAGCCTTGATTAAGGAAATTGAAATTTACAGGAATGACGAGTCTGAATATCCGCTAAAGCGGATTGGTCTGAATTTTCCGGTGTTCAAGGATGGCGGGGAAGTTACGGAGCTTTTGTGGGACAAAGGGAATACCGTTGAGACGGTAGTCTTGATGTCACGCGTTAGCAATGAGCCACGCACAGACCGAGCATAAGGTGCTGTGGGAGCTTGCTCACAAAGGCACCATTATGCGATGGGCTGTATGCGGCGAATGCCGCGGATAAGCGTAGGAAGCTTTGCTTCCGTAGCGCATCAAGCGTGGCGTAAGACAAATTAAAGAACATAGATTCCGGGCTTTTTCGGAGGTTTGGATTTGAAGCCAGACTGCCGGAAAAGCTCGGTTTTCTTATATGGAAACATATCTACCGCAAAATGTGTATCGGGTTGTAACCTCGGATTAGATGTCATGATTTGAGACAGTGGATTAGATGTCAGAAATTTTGGAGTGAAATCTGTATAATGAAAATGGATGACAACCAATCCGGCAACTCGACCATTTTTGGTGGTTGCAGGCAGTGGATTAGATGTTATGGAAGAAGGATGTTTATGAATATTAGAGAAATAGAGAAAATAATTGATGAATACCATAAAAAACATGTATTCCTTTCTGGAAATAAAAAACAGTTGATGTATGAATTGATGACAACATTTGAAGATTTGTGTGCATGTACAGTTATGGCAAGTATGCTTAATCCGATAGCATTAAAGAAAATCACAGATTATATGGATTCACTTAATCAGGCGTTGAATTGGGTTGAACACAGTGAAAGTGTATCCACTGATGGATTAATACAAAGAACGATTTCTGAGGAAAGATATGAACAATGTGCTTCTTTTTTAAATGACTATGCGTATCCCTATTCGTTGATTTGCAGTGGATATATTTCTTATTCTAGAAGGAGGCTATCGGCAAAAGTTGAAGACAACACCGTTTCATTTTTCTTCTCCGATGATGATAATTGTTCATCATGGAATGATATACTTCGTGAAGCCAGTAGTAAAGAGGTTAGTGGTCTTATGGAAACGTTTAATCCTATTCAAATTATGCAAGCAAATGCAAAATTACAAAAAAAGATATCTATTCAAGGCGGACAGATATGTTATGAGTTGAATTCAGAAATACTAACACCATTTGTGGAAGTTGCTGAAGCACAATGGAATGCAACAAAGACTTTACCGGATTCTTGGAAGTTTGACACGTTCACGTTAGAGGAATATAAAAGTGTTTGGATAGCTATTGCGGCTCTTTGCTATATCCACTTTTTTAGTTGCCTAACAATTAAAGACCCTTTAGTAAGAATAGAAAATGCTTTAATTGTGCAAAGTCCTGATAGTGTAATAGGATATGCTGCTTCAATAAGTAATGTTGAAAAAGAAAAAGTAAAAAGTATATTTGATTATTTGATTTTTGAGCCATCTAAGAAAAATGTTGATATTATGTATCAACCTATTGTGAAAATTAATGAGGATATGGTACTCATTGCTCCGATGTTGTTTATGGGCTCTAGACCAGAAAGAAATCTACTTGCAGTTGTTAGCTCAAGAAGTGATTTCGAACATTCTAAAGAAGTAAATGATTTAGAAGATCTAATGGTAAAGGAAATTGAAGAAGCAATTCCTCCTAATGACAATTTAATAATTAAAAAACATAAGAAGTTAGGAGGACGATTGCCTGATATTGATTTAGGTATCTATGATACAGTTTCAAATGCGGTTTTATTATGTGAATTGAAATGGTTCATGGCAGCCGATTCTTCAAAGGAAGTTTATGCAAGAGAAGATGATATCACTCATGGATGTGAGCAATCAGAGCAAATTATGGGATACGCAATGACTGATAAAGAGCATTTTATGAAACAGGTATTTGAATGCGATGATGGAAATGATGTTGATTTGTTTTGCTGTGTAGTTGCAAAACACAATATCAGGACACAGAATAAACATGTTCCAGTTATTGATGAGAAAAAACTCATTGAACTATTTCGTAATAAATCGATTGACAGTGTATTCCACATAATACGTAATCATGAATATGAAGAAATCTTACCAGAAGATGCAGAAATTACGTTTCAAACTGTGTCATATGCAGGTTTTAATTTTCAAATACCAGCTATCTGTTTGGGCTCGATGCCAGAATAAAACAAGAAAAGTTCCTCATCACCGGAATTAAACCAGTGGTGAGGAGCCTTTGTGATTTTTAGGCGTTATCCTTCAATGTCAATTTTCAGTCCGGACTTAAGCTCCACAGTGAAGTGGTCCTCCCAGAAGATGATTCGCTCAAGCCAGCGCTTTACCAGGACCTCGTCGAAGGCTTCCAGGTGTGCGGGCTGCTGCTTGATGAAATCCTGCAGCTCGTTGATGCGGGCAATCTGTGCGTCTCTGGCGGCAGTGTCAACCGTGCATTTTTCTCGCTGTTCTCGGAGTTTGAAGATCTCATCGGCAATCTCGTCGTAGGCCTCTTTGCTATTGGCTTTTTTGAGAAGCTCTTTCTGAAGCTCCTGTAGTCTTTCGTCAATGCCATCAGCGGTATTTTGCTGAGCGCTACGGATCACCTTTGCAATGTTCTGCTGGAGCTGCGCCTGGTAGGTGGACTTATCGCCAAGGAGCGTGTTGATGGCCTGAACTACCACATTCTCTAATATCGTCTCATTGGCGGTTCTTGCGTGGCATTCCTGCCCGGTCGGCTCCAGTCTGATGAGGCAGCGCCAGACGATGGATTTGTAGCCGCGATTGTTCCAGTGAATTCTGCGGAACATTTCACCACATTCGCCACAAATGACAATCTGAGCAAAGCAGTGGTTGCAGCTGTAGGAGCGCTTTTTGCCATTAGAGCTTGTCTTGACCACTCGCCTGCGTACCAGTTCTTCCTGTACCCGCAAGAAGATGTCCTTTGGAATGATTGCTTCGTGGTTGCCTTCCACATAGTATTGTGGCACGATGCCGTTGTTCTTCACTCTGGTCTTGTTCAGGAAGTCTGTGGTATAGGTTTTCTGAAGCAGGGCATCGCCGATGTATTTCTCGTTTCGGAGGATTTTGTTGATGGTGCTGGTCCACCATTTTGTTTTGCCAGCGCCGGTGAGGATGCTGTCTGCTTCCAGACCTTTTGCAATCCGGTCCATCGAGTAGCCCTCCAGGTATTCACGGTAAATGCGTTTTACCACCTCTGCCTGTTCCGGATCAATGATGAGATTTCCATCTGCATCCTTGGTGTAGCCGAGAAAGTGATTGTGATTTACCTGTACCTGGCCATTCTGGTAACGAAACTGGAGTCCCAGCTTTACATTCTGGCTGAGAGATTGTGATTCCTGCTGAGCCAGGGAGGCCATAATCGTAATCAGGACCTCACCCTTGGCATCCATTGTGTTGATGGATTCCTTTTCGAAGAAGACGGGAATGTTCTTATCCTTCAGCTGGCGGATGTATTTCAGGCAATCCAGCGTGTTTCTGGCAAATCGGCTGATGGACTTGGTGATAATCATGTCGATGTTTCCGGCCTCGCAGTCGTCAATCATACGGTTAAAGTCCTCACGCTTTTTTTGTTGGTGCCGGAAATACCATCATCGGCGTAGATACCGGCAAATTCCCATTCTGGGTTTTTCTGTATAAATTCTGTGTAATGCTCGACCTGAGCATCGTAGCTTGTAGCCTGCTCATCGCTGTCAGTACTGACTCTGCAATACGCCACGACTCTAAGCCTTGGCTTTGCATCCTGCTGTCTGGCAGTGTTTCCGAGCTGCCGTTTTGCAGGGATGACCATAACATTTCCCATTATTTGACCTCGCTTTCTATCAGGCTGTATAGGTATTCTGCTTGCCTGACCGGATTTTTATAATTCTCTGTAATGTTACCAAGTCGAAAAGTGGCAGGTGGCATTTTTATGATTGGTGCAATATAGCGGCCATTCCGTCCGAGCTTTGTGGAGCGTTTGGTAAGCTCCGCACTGACAGCGTCGAAGGATGCCGGATCAATGATGGCCGGGTAGAAGTCATCTCCGAGGTAATGCCTGTTTTGCATCATGCGCTTGGCACCTGCATGGAGAAGGTCAAGCCCGGCTTCCTTCGCAGCATTGGTAAGGGATAGACCGCTTAAATAATTCTTGTAAAGGTTTCGAACCTGAGAGGCAGCAGCTTCATTTATCACTGCCTTGCCATTCTCGATTCGGTAACCGAAGGGTGTGTGTCCCATCAAATCATCTCCTGAATTTGGGCATAAGAAAAGCACCTACCATTTCTGATAGATGCTTTCTGAATTGCTATAATATTTTTTGATCTATTTTTTGAATAGTTCTGAGTGCGTACCTAGCCTGTAAAGCATGAGTACTAAAACGTTGTTCTGAATCTCATAGATGAGCAACCAGTCTGGTTCAATGTGACACTCACGCGTGCCTTTATAGTTGCCTGTAAGATCATGATCTCTGTATTTTGCTTCCAGCGTACCGCCATTCGTTAGAATATCGATTACCTCAAACAGCTTATCAAGATTTTTATTTTGCTTTTTGGCAAGCTTCAAATCCTTTTTAAACTGATTGGTAAACTGAATGTCGTATTTCATACGTCGAGAGCTGCCTTAAGCGCATCCATACTGGAATAACGCGGAGCAGAAGGATCCTTCATCATTTTTCGGCCTTCCTCAATGGCAGTGGCTGTCGTATCATTCGGTACTTCCAGTTTTAATTCAAAAGGAATACCATGCTCACGGATAGCGGTTCTCAGGAACATATTTACAGCAGTTGTCATATTCAGACCAAGCTCATTGAAGATTTCCTCCGCCTGGTCCTTGATTGCCTTGTCTGTACGAATATTTAAATTAGTTGTTGCCATACAGAACACCTCCATTCAAGTATAGTATACTCAAATGCGCGTCTAATGTCAACATACTGTCATTATATAAGACACATAAATTCTGCTAAAATGCATCGAAATTCACCAATCCATCTGCGTAGCGATCTGCGCATAGCCTTTGTACTCATCATTGCTGCTTTCTGCGTACATATCGTTCACCATTCCGATTGTGAGTAAGTCAAGATCCCGGATGGAGATGCCGAGCTGTACGCAGCGAAGCAGAAACAAGGGTGTGGTCATCGGCCGATCTGTTGCGTGAAGTTTTTTAAGATTCTACATCTGTCTGGACATTTAAGCACCAAAGCTCGATGATTTTCGGAAGTACCTGGTAGATGGAGAAGGTGCTGAACTCATCAAGCCATTCCTCCGGGCTGTCCGGGATGGTGGGATCTGCATGCTTTGCCATGATGTAGGCGATGTTCTCAAACATCTCAAGGGAAAACATATCGAGGTGGGAGGAACCCTCATCCCCGCTTCCGACAGCCTTTCCCAGCGCATCGAGATCCTTGTAGATATCTCGGTGGAACTTGATGCGATGTATTTCCGGTCTTTGCTTTCACCTAGCAAGTGGCACCGCCTTGAGAGACAGCTTCTCCGTCTGTACTTCCTTGGAATCCTCATTCGTTTTTCCTTCGATGCCGGGACGGGAAGCGGAGCAGTTATACAGCACATGACGAATGTGCTTCTGGTCTCCATCAAACTCGAACAGAAGTGCAAATGCTGCAAGTTCTACCTCCGAGTTTTCAATCAGCACTCCCTTGGAATCTAATGTTTCCTTCAGTACGTCCGTACGGAAGGACTCCGGAATCAATGCAAGCTCCAGATCTCCGTCATAGTCACAGTTATTATTGATCACGTAATACAACACCGCCATCAGCGTAAAAATTCTATGGCTCGCCGTTTGCATCCAGTGAGATCGATACGGAGCCTGGCATTGGAACCGGTGTTCCGAAGGTGGGTGTGGAATATGCTTTACCTTTTGCGGAGAAAAAAATAATTTTTGAAGTGAAATAGCAATGATACGGAAAATGATACCATACTTTAGTAAAATATCACAAAAAACAAACGCAGATTTTGTGATGGGGTACACGCTTAACCTTTGTAAAACACACATTTTTGATGTACCATATAATCAGAATCTTAGGAAAAGAAGGAATGGAAATGGCACAGAACAGAGTTCGGATTGCGGATGTTGCAGATTCATTAGGTCTTAGTACTGCAACTGTATCAAAGGTGATTCATGGAAAAACAGAAAAGATTTCGGATGAAACGGTGAAAAGTGTCCAGCAGGAGCTTGAACGCTCAGGGTATATCCCAAATATGGCAGGCATTCTGCTTGCGAGAAATAATTCAAGAATCATCGGAGTGGTGGTAAATGACAATGAAAAGTATGAGGGCAGGGTTTTAGAGGATGGATTTGTTATGGCTTCAATAAATGCTCTTTCTCATGAGGTAAATGAAAAAGGATATTTTCTGATGATAAAGACGACATCTGACATCAGTGAGATTCCGGTGTTTGCGTCTATGTGGAACATGGATGGGCTTTTGCGAAGCGGATTATGAGAAGCTCAGAAACCAGATGAGGATATCATTTGTCGTGTATGACGGCTATTTTGAAAAATGCTCCAAGGTGGTCAATCTGGTCATCAACCATTATGACGGTGGTTATCAGGCAGGAAAGTATTTTAGGAAGCTTGGACATAAAAAAGCGTTGTGCATAGCGGACAATTTCATCTGCATGGACAAAGAGCGCATCGAGGGCTTTAGCGAAGCCTTTGGACCAGGAGAAACATTAAGATGGGAAATACCTAAGACAGAAAAGGAAAGAATGTGTTTTTATGAGGATAAATACCAGACGCTGTTAAAGAACAATGTTACCGCTGTTTTTGCAGTGTCAGATTTTTATGCGCTCGAATTTATGCGATTTTTGCAGGGGAAAGACATACAAATTCCAAAGGATATCCAGATAATCGGATTTGATGATAATATGGCATGCAGGGAAAGCCATCCATCCCTTACAACAATTCATCAAGAGGCGCCTCTTAGGGCAAAAACTGCAATTAAGTGTCTTGAGGCAATGCGCGATGGAACAGAATGTGAGACAGAAATCGTGTTGCCGGTGGAGTTGATAAAAAGAGAAAGTACGGGGGAATTATAATGTCAAAGTTTATGAAATCATTGTGTAAAATAGCAATTCCTGTTACCTTGCAAAGTATGCTGCAGGCATCTTTCTCGATTGTAGACCAGATTATGATAGGGCAGTTAGGAGAAACTAGCATATCAGCAGTCGGACTATGTGGAAATTTTTCGCTGATTTTTTCCGTGGTGATCGGTGCAGTAAGCACGGTTGCAGGGATACTGATCGCACAATTTATAGGAGCAGAAGATTCAAAAGAGGCATGGTGCAGTTTTGATGTGAGCATTATTAGCGGAATTGTAATAGCTGCGCTGTTTTTGTTTGCAGCTGGAGTTTTCCCATTGCAGATTCTTGGGCTGTACACGAGGGATGTGAGTATTGTAAATACCGGTGCGGTCTATTTCAGGATAGTAGCGTTTTCCTATATTCCAATGGCAGCCAGCAATATTTTCTCCTCATGGCTGCGCTGCAGGGAGCATGCCACAATACCATTTTTGGCGAGCTTTTGGGCAGTCGCTGTAAACACAGGTCTTAATTATCTGTTGATATTTGGAAAATTCGGATTCCCATGTATGGGAATAAAAGGAGCTGCGATCGCAACACTGATTTCGCAGTTGTTTAACCTTATGTTTATTGCAGTTGGATTTGCCTTATGTATCAGAAAAGATGGAGATAATCCGGTATGGTCATTGCGTTTCAGCAAAATTACTATCAGGGATTATCTGATCATGATTATGCCGATTCTGGTCAGTGAATTTTTGTGGAGCCTCGGACAAAATGTGGAGTCTGCCGTCTATGGGCATCTTGGCACATCAAACCTGGCTGCCTATACACTCACCTGCCCGATACAAGGGCTTATCGTAGGGGCACTTAGTGGATTGTCAGCGGCAGCCGGTGTAATGGTCGGCAAGAGGTTGGGCAGGAAAGAATATGATGAGGCTTATACAGAGTCAAAAAAGATTATGTATGCAGGCTTAGCCGGAGCGGTAGCTGTATCTGCATTGCTTATTCTTCTGGCAGGAGTATATACCAGACTGTATCGTGTAGATGGCAGCGTAAAAGAGCTTGGAAAGATACTGCTTATTGTATTTGCCCTATATGCACCGGTCAAGGTTGAAAATATGATACTTGGCGGCGGAATTATAAGAAGCGGGGGTAATACAAAAATTATCATGGTGATTGATATTGTTGGCACATGGTGCATTGGAATCCCATTGTGTCTGCTTGCAGCGTATATATTTAAGTGGGAAATTGTGGGTGTGTATACACTGCTTACTACGGAAGAAATTTTCAGACTGGTTGTATCGTTAATTATCTTTAAGAGGCGTAAGTGGATGATCAGTTTATCGTAGTGCGAGGTATTGGATATGGATTATATAAAACAAGAATTTTGAGGGCAGACATATTGCTTCGGGACTTGTTTCAATGCTTAAAGCCGACATTCTCAAAAAAGATGCACCTAAGATTGAGGTTACAAAGTAAACCGTTTTACGGATGGAATTCTTATCGATAAGCTTTCTTTTCTGATCATTTTTTGTTAAAATAAAATAATGGGATATCAGAAGGGGAAGAAATTATGGAAAGTTATGCAGTTGGTAAGAAGCGAAGAGTGTTGCTCTATGTATTGATGTTGTTGGTGTTTGTGGGATTTATTACAGCGGAGCTTATTTATCCGAGTGAGCGAAGCGAGAATATGAAGCTGGGAAATATCACTTATCATGGAACCATTACCTGGCAGAAACCAGATGGAACACAGGAGAGCATCAAAGTCCCGGGAAAATATGATGTGGCAGCAGATGAGACAATGATACTTACGACACATCTGCCGAAAAATTATAGTGAAAATACATTTGCAATCCGTTCTTCTATGCAGGATGTTGCCTTTTATGTAGATAATCAGCTCCGAATGGAATATGATACGAAAAATACACGGCCATTTGGGAAAAATTCTGCCAGTCGGTATGTGTTTTGCCCAACTTCAGAACAGGACGCAGGGAAAGAAGTGCGAATAGAACTGACAACACATACCTTGAACTATGCCGGTGTTGTCAATAGAATATACTGTGGTGACAGAGGTGATATATGGGCGCACATTTTTAATCAGCATGGCATTGCTACGGTCATGGGATTTTTTATATTATTTGCAGGTGTGCTTACGGTTATCTTTAGTATTGCACTTGGAATTGTATATCATACAAAATTCGATATGGAGTATTTGGGCTGGTGTATGCTCGTTGGTGCGGCATGGATGCTCGGAGAGTCAAAGCTGCGGCAGTTATGGACACCGAATGCTTCAATTCTCGCCATTTTCTGTTTTGTTATTGTAATGATTTGTCCAATCCCTTTACTCTTTTACATAGATTGTGTGCAGAGAGGAAGATATCGGAAATTATTTTATTATATTGAAGGGATTGCCTTATTAAATTTTGGAATCAGTACAATTCTGCAGATTGCTGGAATTGCCGATTATATTCAGACACTTCCTGTTGCACAGGGGGTTATTGCTCTTGCATTTCTTGCAATTGCGTTTTCCTTTGTGAAAGACATTTGTTCCGGAAAAGCAAAAGATTATCGGCTTGTGCTGATCGGAATGATCGTAACAATGGTATCCGTGGCAATCGAAGCTGTTTCCGTCTATTTTGTAGTAACAATGTCCGGTGTGTTCATTGGCATTGGCCTGATGGTACTTTTGTCTATGAATGTAATCAGAACGATAAGAAACATTCGCATTATGGAAGAACGAAGACAGCGGAAAGAAATTGAAAAGCGCAGAAGGCAGTCGGAGAAAATGTCGTTGCAGATGATTCAGACATTATCTACGACCATCGAAGCAAAAGATGAGTATATGAAGGGCCATTCTTACCGTGTTGCGGCTTATGCAGCATTGATCGCACAGAAACTGGGATGGACCCCACAGGAAATTTCCAATTTAAAAGATGCAGCCTATATGTATGATGTGGGAAAAATCGGCATACCGGATGCTATTTTGAATAAACCGACTCGCCTGACAGAGGAAGAATACGAACTGATCAAGGCGCATACGGTCATCGGGGCAGATATTTTAAAGAATATTACAATTATTGACCATGTGGCAGACATTGCAAAGTATCATCATGAACGTTATGATGGGCATGGATATCCGGAAGGACTTGCAGGAGAAGCAATCCCGATTCATGCACGGATTGTTGCAATGGCAGATAGTTATGATGCTATGAGTTCAAAACGAATTTACAGAGATGCATTGTCCCAGGAGCAGATTCGTGAGGAAATTCAAAAGAATAGAGGAACACAATTTGATCCGGAGATTGCAGATGTGTTACTTAAGCTTATGGATGCAGGAAAGCTTACAATGGATGAAGATTATCTGACGAATTTAAAAAACAGTTTGTCAGATGCAGAGCTTGAGACTGGCAGATTCATTTCTGAATTAATGAATATGATGAAAAGTCAGGAAGAAATGGAAAGTTACGATTATCTTACCGGATTGCCAATGAGAAACCGTGGTGAGACTGCAATCGCACATCAGATGCAGCAGAGAGCAGGATGTCTTGTTTTTCTGGATATGGATAATTTGAAGAAAATCAATGATATCTATGGGCATAAAGCTGGTGATCGTACCTTAAAGCTTCTAGGAAATCTTTTGAAAAAGGAAGAAACAAAAGAAAATGGTTCGGTGGCATGCCGGCTGGGTGGAGATGAATTCCTTCTGTTTTTGACGGAAGAGGAAAAAGAACGGGTAAAAGCGTGCGTGAGCCGTATTTTCCAGAATTTTAAGGAAGAAACGGAAAAAGATGTAGAGATGAGAGTTGCGTCATTGTCAGCGGGGCTTTGCTTGAGTAAAGAAGGTGATACTTTCGAAGAGTGCTATATGAATGCCGATAAAGCTTTGTATTATGTAAAGCAGAACGGAAAGGCAGACTTTTTCTTTTATCAGCAATTGCAGCAAAACAATATGCAGGAATCAAGCGTTAGTAAAGACTTGGAGGCAGTTGCGAAAGCTTTACGGGAGAGTGGAAGTTATTTTGGAGCACTGGATCTGGATTACAGAGATTTTGCCAAGATATACGAATATATGAATAGCCTTGGAGAGAGGTACAAACATAATTGTTATCTTGTAATGGTCACAATGGATACAACACCAGAACATGCAATGTATATGGACAGTATTGAGCAGGCATTGGAGTGTATGGAGACCGCAATTCGACAAAAAATTCGAAAGGTAGATGTCTGTACACGATACAGCTCTATGCAATATCTGATTATTTTATTTGAACCAGAAGCAAGTCAGATTGAAAAGATTATGGAACGAATTTTTATGCAGTATTATAAATTGCAGGATAAGGATTTATTTATACCGAGCTATGAATTCATTCCAATGATGGAAAAAGAAAATAATCGATGAGATAAGGGGATGAATGGATGGGAGAACAGAAATTCTGGATAGAGGATAACAGCTTTTATACAGAAATTACGCGAAAGATTGCACAGCTGTCATCAAACACATACTTGCTGATTACAGATCTGCAGAATGATATTACATATGTACCCAAGACAACAGCCGACACTTTTGGAATCGAAGAAGGTTGGTATCACGATTTTTATCATGAGGCAGTTGCATATGTACATCCACATGACCGGTCAGAATACATACAGGAGATCGAGTTGCGCCTGAAGGGAGAAAAACTTTCGGATCTGCTTTTTATTCGTATGGGGAAAAATGAGCATTATGACATGATGGGCTTTTTTATGGACATCGTGGAAAAAGATGGACGCAGTTATCTTGTGATTGTGTTAAAGAATGAAAATGCGATGCCGCTGATTGATCCGCTGACCTGTCTGTTTGGACAGGTAAAGTTCGAGATGGATTTGAAAGATTACATCAAAAATAAACGAAAAGTAACAATTCTGGAGATTGAACTTGATCATATCAGTGATATCAACATTTTGTATGGAACAAATTACAGCGATCAGATTCAGCAGGAGATCGCGATGCGTTTCATATATATGATGGATTCAGAAACTGCTGTATATCGTATGAACAGTACAAATTTTGCTTTCATACTCAGAGATGTTGGCAGAAGTGAATCAGAAGCATTTATGGAGCGGATTAAGGCAGAACTGGATGGCAACATCTGCATTGGTGGACACTATTTTGAGTTTAAAATTTATACAGGTGGTCTCATACTTGAAAATTATGAAGGTGATACAAGTATCGTACAGAGTAAGCTTGAATACACTCTGGAAAAGGCGAGGGAGAGACGAAGTACAGAGGTATTGTTCTTTAATGATATTGTACGTACGAACTGTGGAGCAAATCTGGATCTGATGAAGGTAATTCATCAATCCGTGCTCAATCAGTGTGAGGGCTTTTATGTGGAATATCAGCCGGTAGTTACTTCAACGGATGGTACGATTGTAGGAGCAGAAGCACTGGTGCGTTGGAAGCGGGATTCCTATGGGGTGGTATCTCCGGGAATGTTTATTGACTGGCTCGAAAATGATCCGTCTATGTATGAATTGGGTAATTTTGTACTTGAGACGGCATTGCAGGATGGATTGAAATTCCTTGCGGTTAATCCGCGTTTTTTTCTCAATGTCAATGTTTCTGCAAAACAGTTAGAGCGGAAATCTTTCTGCAAGGTTATATTAAAGCTTTTGGATGAAATTCAATATCCGGCAGATCATCTTTGTCTGGAGATTACAGAGCGATGCGGCTCCCTGCCACAATCTGTGATCAAAGAAACAGTTTCATTCCTGAAAAAATTCGGAGTAAAATTTGCAATTGATGATTATGGTACAGGAAGTGCATCATCAAGCATGGCACTAAATCTGCCGGTAGATGAAATTAAGATTGACATGAGCTTTATAAGGGATATCATAGAAAATGAAAAGAAACAGATGATGGTACAGAGTATTGTTGAGTTCGCAAATGCAGTTCATATAAAAACCTGTCTGGAAGGTGTGGCTGACGAGAAACTTGAAAAATATCTGCGCAGATATGGTGCTTCTTGGTTTCAGGGGTATTACTATTCAAAGTCCGTAAGCGCCGAAGATTTGATAAAAATGATGTACTTGCAGTAGGTGTGGTTCTATGTCATTGCCAATAGAAGAAACAAAGGTTAGAATTAACAAATATTGGTAATAAATAAGGAGACACATGATATATGAAAGAGAATATAAAAATTCGTGTTGCATCCACAGAGGATGCAGGCGAATTACTCGAAATTTATAAACCTTATGTAGAACATACAGCAATTACCTTCGAGTATGAGGTGCCTGATATTGAAGAATTTACGAATCGAATTAAAAATACGAAGAAGACATATCCTTATCTGGTAGCTGAATATCAGGGCGAAATTTTGGGATATGCTTATGCAGGTGCGTTCAAGGAGAGGGCCGCTTATGATTGGGCGGTGGAGACTTCCATTTATGTACGGCAGAACCAGAAGCGTATGGGTGTCGGAAGTCTTTTATATGAAAAACTTGAAGAAATATTAAAGAAGCAGGGCATTTTAAATGTGAATGCCTGTATCGCATATCCGCAGAAAGAAGACCCTTATCTGACAAAAGACAGTGTGTTTTTTCATGAAAAGTCCGGCTATTCCATGGTCGGCAAATTTCATGCATGCGGGTACAAATTCAATCGCTGGTATGATATGGTATGGATGGAGAAAATGATCGGGGAACATTTGGAAAAGCAGCCAGCGATCATTCCATTTTTGGAAATAGAATATACAGTGGATGTAGATTTAAAATAAAATGAGAGCATTTCTATGAGATATGGATTTACGACAGGAAGCTGTGCAGCTGCCGCAGCGAAAGCGGCTGCATACATGTTGCTTTCAGGAAAAATAAAAGAAGAAATCACAATTCAGACGCCGAAAGGAATTCATTTTCATGCACAGATGGTTGACATACAAAGAGGCGAAAAATGTGTAAGCTGTGGTGTGGTAAAAGACGGGGGCGATGATCCGGATATCACGACCGGCACAATAATATACGCCAGTGTTTCGACAGAAACCGGGGAGAAAGATGCTTCGGTTGATATATCACAACAACAAAAGAAGGATGAAGTTCCGATAATTTATATTGATGGAGGCGTTGGAGTTGGACGTGTGACAAAGCCGGGACTGGATCAGCCGGTCGGCAATGCTGCAATCAACCATGTGCCAAGAGAGATGATCGAGCGGGAAGTGCGTCAGGTGTGTGAATTGCTTGATTATAAAGGAGCATTATGGGTGGAGATTTTTGCACCTGCTGGTGTGGAACTTGCAGAGAAGACGTTCAATCCGCGGCTTGGAATTGTGGGAGGAATCTCCATCCTTGGAACAAGCGGGATTGTAGAACCGATGAGCAGTCAGGCACTTCTCGATACCATTCGTGTGGAATTGCGGCAAAAGTACGCGATGGAAAAAGACATTGTCGCTGTGTCACCGGGAAATTACGGACTGGATTATATGAAACGTGCCTATGATTTTGATTTGGATACCAGTGTAAAATGCAGCAATTATATTGGGCAGACCATTGATATGGCATGTGACATTGGATTTCGCAAAATGCTTTTGACCGGACATATCGGAAAGCTGGTCAAAGTTGCAGGCGGTATCATGAATACACACTCCAAAGAAGGAGACTGCCGTATGGAACTTCTGGTAGCAGCAGCAGTACGCCAGCATGTGCCGGTGGAATATTTAGAAGCGATTCTTGGATGTGTGACGACTGAGGAAGTTGTAAGAATATTGGATACATGTGGGAAAAAAGATGCTGTTATGACGGATCTTGTGGAAAAAATCATGTTTTATCTGAACAAGCGTGGCGCAGGGAAAATACAGATCGAAGTGATCCTGTATTCCAATGAATTTGGAGAACTGGGAAAGAGTGCACATGCCAAAGAATATCTGGACGAATTATATTAACATTCTCTAAAACCTGCAAATGGCATTTCTAAATGAGAAAAAATCTGCTATACTAAAAGAGCATTCACTGTATAGAAAGGAATGGCATATGAGTGAAGTATATGATAAGTTGATCCGCTGTTACGAAAGTGTGCGTAAGCAGGTGGATTTTGTACCGGAAGTCGCATTGGTGCTGGGTTCCGGGCTTGGAGATTATGCAGATAAAATTGAAGTGAAGACAACGCTCGATTATCACGATATTGAAGGTTTTCCGGTGTCGACGGTCACAGGCCATGCGGGGCGTTTTGTCTTTGGATACGTAGAGGATGTTCCTGTAGTGTGTATGCAGGGACGTGTGCATTATTATGAAGGGTATCCGATGACCGATGTCGTGTTGCCGGCCCGTCTTATGAAACTGATGGGCGCAAAAACGTTGTTTTTGACCAATGCGGCCGGTGGGGTGCAGCAGGGAATGCATGCGGGTGATCTTATGCTGATTACCGGACAGATTGCCAGCTTTGTCCCGTCTCCGCTTATTGGTACGAATTTGGATGAACTGGGACCGCGTTTTCCGGATATGAGCGAAATATATGACCGTAAGCTGATTCGTATTGCGCGAAAGTGTGCGGTTGATCTGAATATTGACCTCAAAGAAGGCACATATCTGCAGTTTACTGGGCCTGCGTATGAATCACCGCAGGAAGTTGCCATGGCGCGTGTGTTCGGTGCAGATGCGGTAGGTATGAGTACGGCATGTGAGGCAGTCGCAGCCAATCATATGGGAATGCAGATCGTAGGGATATCCTGTATTTCCAATCTGGCATGTGGTATTTCTCCGGAACCGCTGTCGCATGCGGAAGTACAGAAATCGGCAGATGAGGCAGCACCACGTTTTCAAGCACTTGTGACAGAAATTATTAAGGAGATTGGACGGACATGCAGGTAATTTTTATACATCACAGTTGCTTTCTTGTGGAAGTCGACAATAAAGTATTAATTTTTGATTATTTTGACGGGAACCGCGTAAACGGTTATACTTTTCATGGAAAGATTCCAACTTATGAACCGGATACTCCGATTTATATGTTTGCAAGCCACAGTCATACAGACCATTTTGACATGGATATTCTGCGTTGGGCGGATCAGTATCCGAACATCCATTATATTCTGTCAAAGGATATCCGAATCAGTCCAAACTTTTTAAAAAAGCACGGAATCGATCCGAAAGTCCGGGATAAGGTACAGTTTGTGACTGCCGGGAAAACATATGAAATCGATGACCTTAAAGTACAGACACTGAATTCTACGGATGTAGGTGTGGCATTTTATGTTACGACTAATGGAATCAGTATTTTCCATGCCGGGGATCTGAGTGATTGGAAGATGGAAGGTGCCGGCGATCTGATCAATGGAAAAATGAAACGATCATATCAGCACGAAATCCGTAAACTTGCAGATTTACCGATTAACGTTGCTTTTGTTCCGGCAGATCCAAGACTGGGTGAATACCAGTTTAACGGGTTGGATTTCTTTTTGAAGAATACCGATGCAGAATTTGTTTTTCCAATGCATATGTGGCAGGATTATTCCGGAGTCGCTGCATACAAGAAACGAATCAGCAATCTTGGGATGGCGAACCGCCTCATCGAGATTGAGAGAGAAAATCAGGTATTTCCATTTGGAGAACTTTAAATCAGTTTGTTAGAAAGAGGAAGAGGAGAAGAAAATGACTTACGAAGAATTAGTACAGAGTGTAAAAGATATTTATGCAAACGCAGATGCAGGCAATGTAAAGGAGCACGTTGCAATCCAGTGTAACATCGAAGGAGAAGCAGAAGGCGCATTATACATCGAATTTTCAGAGGGAAATATTGATGTGCAGCCGTATGAATACTATGATAGAGATGTAATTCTGACATTGTCAGCTGCAAACCTATTGGAGATTGTAGCCGGAAAGAAAGATCTGCTGGAGGCATATCACGCAAACGAAGTTTCCGTATGGGGAGATCTTGATAAGGTCGTTGAGATGAAGAAAGTTATTCTTCCCAAAAAGAAAGAAGAAAAAAATGTGGAACCAGAAACTGTTGTGGAGAAAACAACAGAGAAGGAAGAAACTGCAAAGAAGGAAGAACCGGCAAAGAAAAAAGAAGAGTGCGTACAATTAGAGATGCATTTTGAGGAACCGGCAGAGACAAAGGCTGAGGAAAAAGTCGAAGAAAAGAAAGAAGAGAAAGCTGGTGGAAGAAGAAAGCGTGCAGCACGCAAGGCTGCTATGCGTAAGGCTTCTCATAACAAAAAATAAAAGAATCAGTGTACATAAAGGAGAGGAGACAGTAATGTATCGAGCAGGTATCGATCTTGGGGGAACCAACATCAAGGCTGCAATACTTGATGAGCAGAATCAGATTCTTGCAGAAGATTCCATTCCTACGAAAGTTCAGCGGTCATATACGGAGATCATTAAAGATATGGCAGGCATTGTAAAGAAATTGATGAAGGAACTTTCCATTACAGAAGATCAGCTGACCGGAGTGGGAATCGGCAGCCCCGGAACCATTGATGCTGAGACTGGTATTGTGGCTTATTCCAATAATTTTGGCTGGGAAAATGTTTCACTTGTCGATGAAATGAAAAAATATTTTTCCTGTGATATCCGTATCTCCAATGATGCCAATTGTGCGGCATTGGGAGAGGTTAAGGCAGGAGCTGCAAGAGAGACCAGAAATACGGTCCTGATTACGTTGGGTACCGGAGTAGGTGGTGGAGTGATTATCGACGGAAAGATTTTTGAAGGCGCACATGCCGGTGGAGCGGAGCTTGGCCATACGAATCTTATATTTGGTGGAGAGCCGTGTACGTGTGGACGAAAAGGCTGCATTGAAGCCTATGTATCTGCAACCGCATTGATTCGCGATGCGAGACGCGCGGCTGAAGAAAACCCGCAGTCCATTATGTATGCGCTGTGCAAGGGGGATTTGTCCAAAATGAATGGAAAAATTCCATTTGATGCAGAGCTGGAACACGATGCATCTGCCGAAAAAGTAGTATCCAATTATATTACATATCTTGGGGAAGCAATCGTTGATTATGTGAATATTTTCCGCCCGGATGTGGTACTTTTATCCGGAGGTGTGTGTAATCAGGGAGAGCGGTTAACGAAACCATTGAATGCATATATCAGACAATATTGTTTTGGTGGAGAGAAAGCATTTATTCCGGAAGTGCGCTGCGCGACTTTAGGCAGTCACGCAGGCGTAATCGGAGCTGCAAATTTGTGTGGCTAGATATTATAATTGCATCATGCCGGACATAATGCAGCCGCCTTTGGCACCATGTGCCATAATTTCCTGAAACTGTTTTTCACTGGCCTTGATGCCACCAATTGCATAGACAGGGACTTTCACGTGTTCGCAGACTTGTTGTAAGAAATCAAGTCCGCGCGGTGGAAGTCCTTTTTTGCAGTCTGTAGCATAAATGTGACCAGCAGAAAGATAGGTTGCACCAAGAGAGACCGCTTCTGATGCATCTTCTAAGGAGTGTACCGAAGTACCGATGATTGAAAAGCCGGATAGTTTCTGTCGGTTTTCACGTAGAACCTGCAGGGGAAGATGAATCGCGTTCACCTGTAAATCAGCCGCTACATCAATAAAACTATGAAGAATGCATGGAACATTTTCTTTTGCACAGATGGCCAGTGCCTCTTTTGCAAGTGAAAGATAGGCTTCTTCTGACAAATCTTTTTCGCGGAGAATGATTGCCCGTGGATGGACAGAACAGACTTTTTTGAGCTGTTCTGTCAGTGGGCATGTGCACAAATGCCGGTTGGTTACGGCAATGGTGTTTTTATAATAAACAAAATTAGAATTCTGCATAGACTTCCTCGCTGCTTATACATAAATGTAATCGCTCATGACAGGCTGAAGATCGTGGTCAAGGAGCGCATGATATACTTCATCTACCGAACGGCCATCGGAGATCTCAAACTGATCGTCTCCTTTATCCTCGATATCCTCAACATGACTGCCGATTCCAGTGCTGACACCGGCAGAGATTTTGGTTGCGGCAATTCCTACGAGATTGTCTCTTACGCGGGCACATTCACGTGTGGATACCGTGATGCTTGCAAATGGCATAAAAAGACGATAAGCACATACAACCTGTAAAAGCTGCGGCTCGTGAACATCCATTGGATTGATCCGGTCATTGTTGATAATCGGGCGAAGACGCGGGCAGGAGAATGCAATCTCTGCATGCGGGTATTTGCGCTGCAGAAGGTAGGCATGATATCCGGTGGCAAATGCATCCTTGCGGAAATCATCCAGTCCGAGCAGGGCACCGAAACCGACACCGCGCATTCCACCCATGAGCGCACGCTCCTGCGCATTAATGCGGTATGGAAAAATACGTTTGTGACCGGCCAGATGCAGTGTTTCGTATTTATCGGAGTTGTAAGTTTCCTGGAATACGGTTACATAGTCTGCACCGCACGAGTGCAGATAGGCATACTCATCGGAATTGACCGGATAAATTTCAAGGCCGATGACTTTGAAATATTTGCGCGCAATTTTGCAGGCTTCGCCAATATATTCTACTGTGGATTTGTTACGGCTTTCGCCTGTGAGAATAAGGATTTCCTGCAGTCCGGTTTTTGCGATTGCAGCCATCTCTTTATCAATTTCTTCTGCATTCAGCTGCGCACGGTTGATTTTGTTGTGGCAGTTAAAACCGCAGTAAATGCAGTAGTTTTCACAGTAGTTTGCGATATAGATTGGGGTGAACATATATACACTGTTTCCAAAATGTTTGCGCGTTTCTTTCTTGGCTGTCTGTGCAATCTCTTCGAGAAGCGGTAAAGCGGCAGGAGAGAGAAGTGCGGCAAAATCTTCCGGGGTACGATTGTCATGTGCTAAGGCACGGCGTACATCTGCCGTGGTGTACTTGTCGTAATCATAAGCCTTTGCAGCTGCGACGACCTGGTCCATGACATCGGATTTGATCGCTTCCATACCTGGAAGATAAGTCATATGATCAATCCGGTTTTTCTTTTGATCCTCTAATATTTCCTCACTTAAAATACTTTCATTGATATGTTCCTGTGCCATGGTTTATGCCTCCTGTTCCTGAAGAAATCCGGTCAGAGGAGATGAGGCACTTGCACCTCTTTCCAATGTGCGTCCGAGCCCGGCAAGATATGCACTTCGGCCGGCTTCGATTGCTTTCTTGAATGCCTCTGCCATGAGTGCAACATCTCCGGCAGTAGCAACAGCAGTGTTTGCCATGACTGCGGAAGCGCCCATTTCCATTGCTTCGCAGGCCTGGGATGGACGACCGATGCCGGCATCCACGATAATCGGGAGATCGATTTCGTCAATCAGAATCTTGATGAAATCTTTGGTGCAAAGTCCTTTGTTTGAACCGATTGGAGCGCCAAGCGGCATTATGCATGCAGCGCCTGCGTCTTTTAATGCACGGGCAGCATTCAAATCTGGATACATGTATGGCATGACAACAAAGCCTTCTTTTGCAAGAATTTCCGTTGCTTTGATCGTCTCGTAGTTGTCCGGGAGCAGATATTTGCTGTCATGTACCACTTCGATCTTTACAAAATCACCACATCCGATTTCGCGGGAAAGGCGGGCGATACGTACAGCTTCCTCAGCAGTTCTTGCGCCGGAAGTGTTTGGAAGAAGTGTGACATTGTCCGGAATATAATCGAGAATATTTGCCACACCGCCTTCGTTTGCACGGCGTAGTGCAAGGGTGATGATCTGTGCGTCTGCTTTTTCGATGCAGGCTTTTACGAGATCAAGGGAAAACTTTCCGGAACCTAAAATGAATCGGGAAGAAAATTCGTGTCCTCCTAAAGTAAATGTATCGTTTGTATGCATGATAAAATCCTTCTTTCTATTTATATTTCAGATATGGGTCTCGCCGAGCAGCAGACGGGTAATCATATTGGCTTCATGTGCGGCACAGATTGCGACGCGGGCAGCCATCAGCCCGTGCCCGTAAGCAGGTTCGCTGACACCGTCGCCACACAGATAAAAATTGGGCATGACCTGACGTGTGACGATTGTGTTGCTGCTGTCAAAACCAGCCATACCGGATGCGGAGACAAGCTTTTTGTCCGGAAAATGGGTGAGAATCCCATTGACTAACATCGCTTTGGCTTCCGGCCGGTCAAATGCTTCACAAACAATCGTGGCATCGCAAAAAAGTTCCAGCAGATTGTCTTCTGTGACGCGTACACAGTCGGTCCGGATATCCAGATAAGGGTTGATTTTTAACAACAGCGATTGCAGAGCATCCGTTTTCTTCATGCCGATATGCTCCATGAAATATTGCTGCCGGTTTAAGTTGGTAATATCCACGGTATCGAAATCAATGAGATGCAGATGTCCGACACCGATACGTGCCAGCGCAAAAGCAACATTCGAACCGAGACCGCCAAGCCCTGCAATGGCTACATTTCCGGCAGCAAGTTTCTGTTGAACTTCCTGTGAATGACGCTCGTTCAGTGCTTCGTCGATTTCTTTTTTCGTAAGCTGCATCGCATCAGCCTCCTCCTACAAAACTTACAATTTCCAGTACATCTCCATCTTTCAAAATGGTAGAAGCATAGCTGTCTTTTGGAAGAATCGCTTCGTTTAGTTCCACGGCAATGCGGTCTGTTTTGTAATTATTTTGTGCAAGATAGTCTGCAATGGTAATGGATGATTTTAATTCTATAGAATGTCCATTAATGGTAACCATATGGGCTCCTTTCTCAGGCAGAACCAGTGATCGTTAATTGTTAAAATTTCTCAAATAAATGAATAAAAAAGAGTCCACAAAGAAATACACCCGCGGTGGTGCACCCCTTCATGAACTCAGTTCACTCTCAGTAATTGCCTGTATTTAATTCATAAATGGCGAATTTTGTAACTGTAATTCGCGAATTCTAGTATAAAAGACTGGATAGTATTTGTCAATAAGAAATCTTTGCAAGATATTTGATAATAACAGGTGGAAAAACGTAGTAAAACATGATAAAATAATCTCAATAGCTAACAGAAAACTATGCAAAATGCATAAGAAGAGGTGGACTATGGATTTGATTTACACAAATGAGGCATGTACTGGCTGCAACAAGTGTGTACGTGCGTGTCCGGTACTCACTGCGAATGTCGCGACCGAAGCCGGAAAAGTAATGGTGGATAGCGAAAAGTGCATTGCCTGTGGAGCATGCTTTGATGCATGTCCACATGAAGCAAGAGATTATTTTGATGATACGGAACGTTTCTTTGCAGATTTATCGCAGGGAAAGAAGATTTCTGTAATTCTGGCACCGGCTTTTTTGGCAAACTATCCAAAGGAATATCAGAAAGTTCTGGGATATTTGAAAAAGAAAGGTGTCAATCATATTTGCAGTGTTTCGTTTGGCGCAGATATTACGACGTGGGGATATTTGAAATATATTACGGAACATAATTTTACCGGAGGCATTTCGCAGCCATGTCCGGCGGTTGTTACTTATGTGGAAAAATATATTCCGGAATTGATTCCGCGGCTGGTACCGGTACACAGTCCGATGATGTGTACGGCAATCTATATGAAGAAGTATATGCAGGTCAGTGATGCGATTGCGTTTATCAGTCCGTGTATTGCGAAAAAGCTTGAGATAACAGATAAAAATTGCGAGGGATATGTATCTTACAATGTAACATTCGAAAAACTGATGCAGGCAATTGGAAAGGAATACGAAAGCTGTGAACCATACACGGATGAGCTGGAGTATGGTCTGGGGGCTTTGTATCCGATGCCGGGAGGACTTCGTGAGAATGTGGAGCATTTTCTTGGCAGGGAACAGGTTGTGCGTCAGGTAGAAGGTGAACATGAGGCGTATGAGTATCTTCGTGCTTATGCAAAACGCATTCAAAAACAGGAGCAGCTTCCGTTCATGGTAGATATTTTGAATTGTGCAAAAGGCTGTCTCTATGGTACAGCAACAGAACCGGAACGGAACACTGATGATGTAATGTTTACCATGGCAAAAATGAGAAACACCAAGAACACAGAAACGACGCAAAAAGGACGCTTTGGAAAGAAACATAAGAGCAAGAGTCCGTGGGCAGAAAATCTGCAGCCACAGGAGCGTCTGAAGAATTTTATGGAAGCATTTTCGAATCTGAATCTGGATGATTTTATCCGTCATTATACAGCGAAGCAGGTACCAATCGAAGAACCTTCTGAGCAGTATGTAAATCAAATGTATGAAAGCATGAACAAGGGAACCTATGAAGAACAGCACAGAGATTGTGAATCCTGTGGATATTCATCCTGCAAAAATATGGTTCGTGCAATTTACAATGGTGTTAATGTCCGGGAAAATTGTGTGCACTATGTGCGGAGTCTTGCCGAAGAGGAGATGAAAAAGCTCGAAGAAATTCGTGTCAGAGAGCAGGAAGAGCAGGCGATACATCAGAAAAAACTAGCAGACATTACCGAAAGATTTGTTTCATTGAGTGATAATATCAGTGAGCTGAATATTGCAAATGAGGCATCTGCGAATGAAGCAACAAATCTTGCACAGCACATTCAGAAGATTTCGGATTTGTGTGAGAATCTGAATGAATCTGTAGGAATTATGTCGGATTTCATTAATGTATATAAGAAGAGTAACGAGGATATCTCTTCGATTGCAGGACAGACAAATCTGCTTTCTCTGAATGCATCCATAGAGGCTGCCCGGGCCGGAGAGCAGGGAAGAGGATTTGCTGTTGTAGCAGAGGAAATTCGTAATCTGTCAGATTCTACTAAAGATTTGCTGTCGCAGAACGACCAGAAAGCGGATGCAATTCTTCCAAAAGTAGGGGAGAGTATGGACGCAATTAAGAATCTGATTGAGCGTATCAATGAGATGACGGATAAAGTTGCAACGATTGCAGCAAACACGGAAGAAATCTCCTCGCAGACAACTTATGTGCAGGAGATGACCGGTAATTTACGTGACGATGTAGAACAATTATAAAGAATAAAAATGCGAAGCTGTTATGCAGGCTTCGCATTTTTGCGTAAATTATAAGCAAAGTTTTTGAAAAAATGTATCTGTTTTAAAAGGAAAATGAGAGCTCTTTTTCATTCAGAACATTGTTATCCTAAAATATGTTTTAGATCTTCTTCCGGGGTACCAATCGGCGAGATATGATAATTCTCTACCAAATACTGCAGGACATTCTTAGAAATGAATGCCGGGAGCGTCGGACCTAAGTAAATGTTCTGGATGCCAAGATGCAGTAAAGTCAGAAGAATACATACGGCTTTCTGCTCATACCAGGACAGAATCATGGAGAGTGGAAGTTCATTAACGCCACAGTCAAAGGCCTCGGCTAATGCGATGGCAACTTTGATCGCAGAGTAGGCATCGTTACACTGACCCATATCCATAATTCTTGGAAGTCCTCCGATTTCGCCAAGGTCCAGATCATTGAAACGATATTTTCCACAGGCGAGCGTGAGGATGATTGTATCCTTTGGTGTCTGTTTTACAAATTCCGTGTAGTAATTTCTTCCCGGTCGTGCGCCATCGCATCCACCCACAAGGAAGAAGTGACGGATATCTCCGCTTTTTACAGCGTCGATTACTTTGTCCGCAACACTGAGTACCGTTCCGTGGCCGAATCCGGTCATGACAGAAGTGCCACCATTGATTCCGGTTTTGTGCTGGTCTTCTGAGTAGCCACCCAATTCGAGCGCTTTTTCAATCACAGGTGTGAAATCTTTGTCTTCCCCAATGTGGACAATCTCCGGATAAGAGACCACTTCTGTGGTAAAGACACGGTCGGCATATCCCGGTTTTACCGGCATCAGACAATTCGTTGTAAACAGGAATGCACCGGGCACTTGATCAAATTCTTTCTGCTGGTTCTGCCATGCAGTACCGAAATTGCCTTTGAGATGCTTGTACTTTTTGAGTTTTGGGTAAGCATGGGCCGGGAGCATTTCTCCGTGGGTATATACCTGAATGCCCTTGCCTTCGGTCTGCTGTAACAAAAGCTCAAGATCTTTTAAATCATGACCGCTTACAACGATGAATGGCCCTTTTTCGATGGTAAGAGAAACTTTGGTCGGGACAGGCGTGCCATATGTGGTCGTGTTTGCCTTGTCTAAAAGTTCCATGCAGCGAAGGTTGACTTCACCCACTTCAAGTACGATTGGCAAAAGCTCGTTCATCTCATAATCGTAGCCGAGAATGGAAAGCGCCTTGTAAAAGAAGTTATTTACCGTTTCATCGGAAAGACCAAGCATCAGGGCATGGTAAGCATAGGCGGCCATACCGCGGATGCCGAAAAGAATGAGGGATTTCAGCGAGCGGATATCCTCATCCGCATCCCAGATCTGCTTCATATCATAATCACTTGTGTTGCCGCAAGGGGAGGCACAGGCACTGCATCCCGGAACGATGCGGGATTTTTCTGTGTGCACATGGGCAATCATTTCTTTTAAAGTTTCATCATTAAAATTTACATTGGTGATTGTGGTAAAAAGCCCCTCAATCACAATACGGTCGGTGGCATCGGTCTTTGGATTATTTTCACAGGCGTGGGCAAGTCCGATAAGTGCCCCGGTCAGTTCGTCCTGTAAAGCTGCGGTGGCAGCTGTTTTTCCACAGACACCGGCATTTCCTACGCATCCAGTGCATCCGGCAGTCTGTTCGCATTGAAAGCAAAACATTTTGTTATCCATATAAATAAAATCTCCTTGTTTTTGTTGTGTTTGTGAGCCTATTATAATAAAATAGGATTATGAATTCGGTTGTTATAGCCACGAAAAGAGGAATTATGGATTTTCAATTTTTACCAGTATTTCAGGGACTGACAGAGCAGGAACTGCATGATCTTGAACAGATCGGTGCAATCCGCAGACAGAAGTTTAACAAACATATGACGGTGTTTCATGAGGGAGACCTTGTGCATGAAATCGGCATTGTGTTAGAAGGAAGTGTGTTGATCGAGAATAATGATCTCTGGGGAAATAAGAGTATATTAAGTCGAGTGGAAAAGGGGCAGGTGTTTGCAGAGTCTTATGCGTTTCATGAAGTGCCACTGATGGTGGATGCGATTGCAGATGAAGACTCCTTGATTTTGTTTCTGGATGTGCAGCGTCTTATGGAAGAACAGAATGCGCAGGCCACATGGTATTGTAAGATGCTCAAAAACCTTTTGCTCATTTCAACGAAGAAAAACCGGAATCTTTCCAACCGCATTTTTTGTACTACATCAAAAACCGTGCGGGGAAGACTGGCGGCTTTCTTTTCGGAACAGGCGGCAAAGACAGGAAGCAATACATTTGATATTCCGTTTAACCGACAGCAGATGGCGGATTATCTGAATCTTGACCGGAGTGCGCTTTCCAAAGAATTGGGGAAAATGCGGGAAGAAGGATTACTTACGTTTCATAAAAATCATTTTTCCATAAAAGGGTTCTGAAGCGTAACTATATAAAAAAGCAGGGCGCGAGATTATCCCCGCAGGACAACCATAAATACAACACCGTTGTCCTGTGGAAATACTTCGCGTATCCATGTGCAGTCGCACGGGTCCTGCACCAGAATTTTTCCGTGATGGGTCCGTACGATTTCCTGTGCGGTACACAAGCCAAGACCAAAATGATCGTGGTCGGTATGGGAACTTTCTGCACGGTAAAAACGGTCAAAAATATGCGCTTTTTCTTCGGGCGAGATAGAAGGACCGTTGTCAGCCACCGCAAACATGGTATGATTTGCTGATTGTGTCACAAGCAGCAGAATCTTTCCTGATTGTGGAGTGTAGGACAATGCGTTGTCCATCAGAATGGACAGTACCTGCGTGATCCGTTCTATGTCTAATGTGCAGTTCCGGTAAGATGAATCCGGAAGTGAAAACTGTAAGGAAATTCCTTTGGAACCGGCAAGGCTTTCGTATTTTTCATAAACCGAAAGAAGCAGGTCATCTGGCGCAACAGACGCTGTCTGTAATGTGATTCCACGGGCATCGGCGTTTGCCAGAAGCAGCATATCTGCAATCAGATGCTGCATGCGAAGTCCCTCTTCACGGATCAACGAGAGAAAATGGTGACGTTCTTCGATGGAATCCGCTTTTTCTACCGTTTCCAGACCGGAAAGCATGACAGCAAGCGGAGAGCGGAGCTCATGTGAGGCAGCAGCAACAAACTGCTGCTGTTTTTTTTGTGAAATTTCCAGAGGCTGCACCATACGCCCCGTAAAAATCCAGGAGAATAGAAAAAGTAAAAAGAGGGTTACGAAATCCGCTGTAATCACACCGATGGTCATATGAAAAATCTGTCGGGTCTGATGGGATCTGTCATAGAGAATGACAAAACGAATCTGTCCGTCACCGCGCAGAACGTAACCGACGGATGTATAGTAAGTTTCTTTGGCAGAAACACGATAAGTCAGTTCTTTATGTGCAATGGTCTGGCCGGCTGTATTTGTAAAAATATCCGTACCGGATTTTTTCAGTACGGCATTGCGGAGATCTTCCCAATGCGGATCCTGCAGACGGTCATAGTAGATGGGATCCTGATTATCATACAGATAAATGGTAAAATGATGCTGATCCTGCATCTGTTTGAGCCATTGGTGGGAAATGTATTCCTGACTTTGCAGGCTGGCGATCACAGAAACCAGTTCTTTTTGAAAGGAAGTATATCCGGTCTGCGTAATTGCTTTTTGCGCAAAGAGAAGACACACAAGACTGAGCGCCAGTAGAATGGCGCCAGTGATGGTCGAACAGAAAAAAGTCAGTTGTCGATGTAGTTTTTTAAACATGGTACTTGCCCCCGGTTATGATAAAGTTTTTATACAATATCCGATTCCACGCATGGTTTCAATGGTTGCGTGGCTTCCAATTTGCTGCAGGCGTTTTCTTACAAAATGAATATAAGTATCGAGATTGCTTTCTTCGACCGGGGCATCCGCACCCCATACACGGGAGAGCAATACAAGACGCTGCAAGGTGGTATCCGGATTTTGTAAGAATACTTCCAGCAGGCGTCCCTCACGCCCGGATAACTGCATACTGCCATCCGGACCGGTCAGTTCACGCAGACGGCTGTCATAAGTGAGATCGGCATAGGAAAACAGGTTATTGTCATCATACACATGATTGCGTCTGCCGATGGAGCGGATGCGCGCCGCTAATTCTTCGTACGCAAAGGGTTTTACCAGATAATCATCCGCACCGCAGTCAAGTCCTTCCACGCGGTCATAGAGTTCACCGAGTGCAGTGATCATGATGACAGGCGTGGAGATTCCCCTGCGGCGTGCTTTTTGCAGAATGAGGAGTCCGTTCATGGTAGGCAGCATACGGTCCAGCAGAACCAGATCATAGGCATCCTGCAAAAACAGATCCAGGCCGTCACGGCCATTGTTACATATAGTCACTTCATGATGCTCTTTTTCTAATTGGAAACGCAGCATTTCACACAGATTTTTATCATCTTCTATTAATAAGATCCTCATGTTTTCAATCTTCCTCTTCCTTTTTATAATTCAAGTATAGCAGATTAATCTTAAAGTAATCTTTAAAATTCCAGAAAAATTAAAGCTTTCCTTAAAGAAAAATTAAAGACAGTTTTGTTACACTGTAAGCAGAAAGGAGTAAGAACAGTGAAAAAATGGAAAAAACTTATGGCCCTTATGGGGGTCTGTATTATGACAATTGGTATGCTTGCAGGATGCAGCAATGGCCGCGGGACACAGAGTACCGAGGGAGGAACAGCAACAGAACAGGCGAAGGGACGCTTTGTGGAAAGTGAATTATCACTGCCGGAACATATACAGGCAGTCAACTCCGTGGCAAGAAGTGAAAGCGGAGAAATCACGATGATCGGATATGGCGAGGATGAACAGCAGCTTTATCTGGCTCATTCCGCAGATGATGGAAAAACCTGGTCAGAAACAAAATTGGAAACGATGGACTGTTATGTTGCTGCTGTAAATGCAGAAGATGGATCGGCTGCAGTGTTCGGTTATGAGAATGCAGATAAAATGACAATGGTTTCTGCAAAAGGAAAGACAAGAAAAGTGAAGCTTACACTTCCAAAATATAATAAAGATGCGAATGCGACAGGTGATCCCGGTAATTTTGTTACTTCCGCCGGGTATGCAAACGGAAAACTATTTGTAACAGATTTAAACTGGGATGTTTATGAAGTAAACCCAAAGACCGGAGAAATGACGACATTTTCAAAAAGCATTACGGAAAATGTAAACAGTATTTTAACGGTTGGAAGTCGTCTGGCACTGACTACAGATAATGACATACAGTTTGCCGATGCAGAAACCGGGGAACTGGTGAAAACCGATACGGTACTGGAAAAGGCGCTGGGAAATCAAAGTGAAGGAGTGAATACAAATTCGACACAGATTGCAATGGCAGCTGGCGCATCGGATGATGAACTGTATTATATGAATCATGAAGGACTGTTTTATCATAAATTCGGTGGAAGTACGATTGAGCAGCTGATGGATGGGAGTCTCGCAAGTGTTTCGGACAAAAGCATGACTTTTCATGCACTGATGAAAATTGATGATGAAAATTTTCTCCTTTTCGCGGTGGATGCACAGGGAAAAGAACGATGCTTTCAGTATTCTTATGATGCGACGATATCTGCGGTTCCAGAGAATCAGTTGAATGTGTATGCATTGGAAGATTCGAATGTATTGCAGCAGCTGATTACCGCATACCAGAAAAAATATCCGGATGTGATGGTGAAAAAAACAATTGGAATGTCCGGAAAGGACGGTGTTACAGCAGAGGATGCCATCAAGACATTAAACACAGAGGTGCTGGCAGAAAATGGTCCGGATGTGATCATACTTGACGGACTTCCGACAGACAGTTATATCGAAAAAGGCGCGTTGGCCGATATCAGCAGTTATGTGAAAGCTGCGGATGAAAAAGAAGGCCTTTTTACAAATATCACGGATGCATATACAACGGATGGAGCTTTGTATCAGGTACCAATACGTTTTTATTGTTCTGCGGTGGAAGGAAACAGTGACCTGATTGCAAACAGCTCGGATTTAAAAGCATTGGAACAGTATGTAAAACAGTGGGATTCTGCGAAAGGAAAAGTCTGTACTCCATGGGGAGCAAAGACGCTGTTATATAGTCTCTATTGTGCAGACAGTGCATCGTGGAAGAAAACAACCGGCATAGACAGCGAACGTTTGCAGCAGTATCTGAGTACGGCAAAGACATTGTATGATGCAGACGGTTACAGTGAGAAAGAGCGTGTGACAGATGAAGAGGCAAGAAGTACAATGGATGGACAATTGATCAGTCTTGTGTCGGGAAATTCTATGAACAGTCTCATAGGAATGGGGCAGGTTTCTTTCGGCTCTTTGACGGATGTTGGAAGCATTCAGGAATTGTATGCGGTTGAAAAAGAAAAAAAAGGAGCATTCGCATTGCTGGATGCAAGCGAGTACAGGGCATTTGTTCCTTATGTGAGTCTTGGACTGGCAAAATCCGGCGCAGAAAATAAAAATGCACAGGCATTCATCAAACTTGCACTGTCTGCGGAAGGACAGAAGCAGATGAATGAAGGATTTTCTATTAATCGCACTGCATTAGAAAAAGAATGTGAAGGCACTTCTTCCTATTACATCGGAGCCGGTTATGGGGAGAAGTCCATCACACTGGATGTGAAAAAGATTACAAAAAAACAGAGACAGGAACTGGTACAACTGCTGGAAAACCTTGATACACCATCATGGACAGACCGGGTAGTAGAAGATTTGGTACTAAGCGAAGGTAAATTATATTTACAGGGAAAGCAATCGCTGGAAGAGACAGTATCGGCAATTACAAAGAAAGTGCAGTTGTATGTTGCGGAGTAGAAAAGTCCGCAGGACATATGGCAGAAGGCTGGAAGAAATTTCGTTTTTGTTTCCGGGATTGTGCGGAGTGACCGTTTTTTTCTTCCTTCCTTTTGCAGATGTGATTCGCCGTTCGTTTGTCCAGACCATCAGTGGAAAATTTTGTGGATTTGCGAATTACCAAATGGTAATACAGAATTCAGCATTTCAGCTGGCAGTAAAGAATACGGTTCGTTTCCTATTGACCTGTCTGCCGTTATTGCTTTTGATCTCGCTGATTCTGGCAATCATTGTGAATGCGTTGTGGACGGCATTGGAGAAAAAGCAAAAAGCAGATTTAACACTTCGGACGATTAAGACTGCATATTTACTGCCAATGGCGATTCCGGCGGCATCCGTTGTCCTTTTATGGAAACTCATGTTTGACCGACAGGGATTTGTCAATGGGGTATGCCATATGCTTGGGTTGCAGGGCGTGGACTGGATGAACACACAGGCTGCCTTTGCAGTTCTGGTGTTCAGTTATATATGGAAGAATCTTGGATGTACCATGGTTCTGTGGCTGGCAGGACTGTCATCTGTCTCACCGGCAATCTATGAAGCAGCAAAAGTGGATGGAGCAGGAAGTTGGACGCGATTTTTCAAAATCACATTGCCACTCATCCGGCCAATGATTTTTACGATTGTCATACTTTCTTTTTTGAATTCTTTTAAAGTATTCCGGGAAGCATACCTCGTGGCTGGTAATTATCCGCCGGAAGATATGTACCTGCTTCAGCATTTGTTCAACAACTGGTTTCTTGATCTGTCCGTCGATAAGATGGCGGCGGGAAGTGTACTTATGATGCTTGTCATCGGAACCGCTGTAATTTTGCTGCAAAAGATGTGGGAAAAGTAAGGAGTGGAGATTTATCATAAAGAAAATAAAAGTTGTCATATCATTTATTTTATTAGTTGCATTTGGACTGTTTATGGTTGCTCCGGTTGCTTTTCTTATTTGTGGAAGTCTGATGGGAAATGAGGAGATCAAAGAATGCCTTGCACCGATTCTGTATACGACGAAAGGATATGCCATATGGAAGCTGTTCCCTTTGTATCCGACATTGCGCAATTTCGTGCAGCTATGTCTGGACTCACCGGAATTTTTTCAGATGTTCTGGAATACGATGAAGATCACGATGGGAATTCTGCTGGGGCAGGTTGTGTTTGGTATGCCCTCTGCATGGGCGCTGGCACGATATCGTTTTGTTGGAAAGAAGTGCATTTATCTGTTCTATATTCTGCTTATGATGCTTCCGTTTCAGGTAACTATGCTTTCGGAGTATCTGGTGCTTGACAAATTACATATGATGGACACCTTGTGGTCCATCATTGTGCCGGGAGCCTTTTCCACGTTTTCTGTATTTTTGCTGTATCGTTTTTTCGCGGGAATTCCGGAGGAACTATTGGAAGCAGCACGGATCGATGGTGCCGGTGAATGGAAAATCTTCTTTTATGTGGGTATTCCACTTGGAGCGTCTGGCATATATGCAGCTTTTGTTCTGCAGTTTCTGGAATGCTTTAGTATGATTGAACAGCCACTGGTCTTTTTACAGACAAAAAATTTGTGGCCACTTTCCATGTATCTGCCGGAAGTGAAAGAAGGGCAGATGGGATTTGCGCTTTGCTGTTCCTTTGTCGCAGTGCTGCCACCGCTTCTTGTCTTTGGAGCAGGGCAGCAGTATTTGCAGCAGGGAATTGTTGCAGCGGCTTTAAAAGAATAGTTATGAATAGAAAATGCATGAGAGGAGAAGCAAAGTGGGAAAGTTAGGAAAAGCATTCGTATTTTTGATTGTAGTAATGATGCTTTTGACAGTAGCTTCGCGGAGTGCTGCGTCTTTTACGGTTGTGCAGGTAACGGTAGAAACGCCGAAAGCACAGAAAATAGAGCACAAGGTGACCGGAAACGGAGTCGTAGAAAAGATGCAGGAGCAGCCGGTATATGTGGCGGCTGATGTCCTGGTTGAAAAAATCAATGTACAGGAAGGACAGTCCGTAAAAAAAGGACAGGTTCTTGCAACGCTTGATATGGATAGTCTGGAAAAAAAGATACAGACATTAAGGGATGAAGTTTTGGTATTGCAGTTGGAAAACGATATGCTGGCATCGACCAAAAAGCAAAAAGAAACACAGCAGAATAAGGATGTGCAGCGGGCAAAAGAAGATTATAAAGATACGATAGAAAAAAATCAGTCTGCAGTGGATGTGGCAAAGCAAAAGCTAAAAGAGACCAAAAAAGAAAGCAAAAAAGCACAGAAAGAATCGGATAAGAAAGCAAAAAAAGAATTGCAGGATGCAATCGATGCGGCAAAGCAGGCATATGATGATGCGGTTGATCAGCAGAAGAAGGAAGTGCAGCAGGCCAAGCGTGCACTGGAGGATGCAAAAGAGACACCGCAGGCGGATTATTCCGATACGATCTCCCAGATCGAGATCAATCAGAAGCAGCGCAAGTTAGATGGCTTGAAGAAACAGCTTGAGGCATTATGGAAAAAGAAAAACGATGCCGAGACAGAGGAAGAAAAGGAAGCCATCGATACCGAAATTGAAAATGTAAATGAGCAGATCAAAGATCTCACGGATGAAATTGTTATCATGCAGCTACAAAAACAGGAAAAGGCAGATGCAGCGGCAAAGCAGAACAGTGCGTGGAAGAAAGCACTTGCGCGTGCACAGGAAGACTATGATAACGTTGTAGAGCAAAATAAGAAAGAGGTAGAGAAGGCAAAAAAGCAGTGGCAAGAGGCACAACAAAAACTGGAAGATTATGAAGAAACCACCGATCAGTCACAGAAAAATTCGGAGATAAAAGATGCCAAAGCTGCAGTTGCAGATGCAAAACAGCAGAAAAAAGAACAGAAAAAACAGGCAAAGAGAAATATCGAAGATGCTGCCACAAAAGAGCCGGCAGATCATACTGCGGAGATCAACAATATCAGTATTGCAGAAAAACAGCGACAGCTCAACGGACTTATGATATTGAAAAATCAGGCAGGCAAGGTAAAGGCACAAATGAGTGGAACCGTCACTTCGGTACAGATCACTGTGGGACAGCAGACAGGTGATACATCCGCTTTCCTGATTGCAGATACATCAGGTGGGATGCGATTTACAACGCAGATCAGCAAAGAGGATGCGGCGTATGTGATGGTTGGAGATTTGGTGACATTGCAGGCAAATGAAAAGAAATATGAGGATCTTGAAGTATTGTCAACAGAAAATACAGAAGATGAACTGGTCAAGGTTACGGTATACGTGCCGAAAAAGACTTTATCACTTGGAGAACAGGCTTCTATGGAGATAAGCAAATTTTCGAAAGAGTATTCCATTACCGTACCGATCACTGCGGTGCATACTGAAAATGAAAAGAATTTTGTGTATGTGATGAAAAAGGAGAAAGGAACCCTTGGAGATATGCATGTTGCCAGAAAAGTAAATGTGACCATTGAGGAAAAAAATGAAACGACCGCAGCACTTTCGACGGACAGTCTGACGGAAAATGATGAGGTAATAATCGATACAAATGGAATGATCTCTTCGGGTGAAAAAGTACGCCTGACTGAGTCATGAGGTCTGCGTTATGAGTAAGAAGATTTCACTGCTATTGTTTGTGATAGCGATGGTGGCATCGGTCTTTTTCTTTGCCAATGCATCAAAGGCAGGACAAAACGCGGATTCTGTGTGGAAGAATGTAACCATAAGCGTGAAAGGGTTTTCTATGGAGGAAGCACAGAAGGTGCGTATGCAGGAAGGATGTCCGGCGTTTACCGCATGGACAGAAAAGGAAGGGCAGACCGTGACAGATCCAAAACTGGGAAAGAGCATTCAGACGAATATCGTATATCTGTCGGGCTCTTCGGAACTTGTCCTGCCCGCAGAACCGGTTATTTTGGCGCAGGATGAAAATGGATGTCTGGTTGCCACACGCACCGCATGGGAATTATTCGGAAGTGCAGAAGTTGTTGGACAGGAAATTAAAGTTGATCATCAGATCTGTATGATCCGGGGAATCGTAAATACACCGCAGACGGGAATTTATATGCAGACGTCGGCTTCTATGGAAAATGTTTCTTTTCAGAGAATCACATTGGAAGGAAAAGATACCGAAGCAGGAAATAATTTTCTCCTGCGCTATGGAGTGGATGGAACGGTGATCCGCATGGATTATCTGCGGAGCCCGAAAAGCCTTACGGAACTTGTTCCGGGAAAGTGGTCGGATTTTGATGGATGGAAGGCCAACTGGAAACTGAGAAAAGAGGAGTTACGTCACATCCGGAAAATGCACAAAAACAATATAGAGTACTATTATGAAAAGCAATGTCAGATATTTCTGTTTGAGATGGGGCTGGGGATTTTTTGTATTCTGATCGCAGCCGGAACCCTGGAACGTGCAGTTTATAAATATTTTAGAAAATTTATTAGCACTCATACTTGACGAGTGCTAATAACGTGCTATAATAAGGTCATACGAAAAAACAAAACGTTTGCAGGAGGAAATGACTTATGTACGATTTATTTGATACATTTTTTAACCCATGGTATGACGATAGCGAATATAACAAGAAGGCACCGAAGCAGCAGGCTGCACAGACAACACAGAATCTGATGAAGACAGACATCAAAGAATTTGCAGATGGTTATGAACTGCAGATGGATCTGCCGGGATATAAAAAAGAAGAGATTCAGGCAGCACTTCACAATGGATACCTGACCATCAGTGCCACAAAGAGTGTGGAAGAGAAAGAGGAAGGCAAGTATCTGCGCCGCGAGCGTTACACAGGAAGTTGCCAGAGATCATTTTATGTAGGCGAGTATCTGCGTCAGGAAGATATCAAAGCAGGATTCCAGGATGGTATTCTTACACTGTTTGTTCCAAAGGAAGATAAGACAAAAGTGGAAGAAAAGAAATATATTACAATTCTATAATTGTTTATCATTTATATGAAACAAGGGGAAGCGTCGATAATTACGAAAGATTATCGACGCTTTTTTAAGCTTTTTTAATCATTCAGTAAATTGTTCATATTTCATTTCTATGATAGAATAGATGGAAATTATGAAATCAGAGGAATGAGATGTTTACAAAAGATAAGCTGTTTTACGAAAAATTGTGGAAACTTATGCTCCCGATGATGTTGCAGAATCTGATGCTGGCACTTGTGGCTGTGGCAGATGCTTTTATGCTTGGAGGAATGGATCAAAATTATATGTCTGCAGTTTCACTTGCTACACAGATCCAGTTTATCCAGAATATGCTTCTTTCCGCAGCAACAGGTGGTCTGGCAATTCTTGGAGCACAGTATTGGGGCAGGGGAAATATCCGGACACTGGATGATATTTTTTGCATGGCGCTGCGTATGTGTGGCTTTGTGTCCATTTTGTTTTTTGTGGCGTGTGTCTGGTTTCCACAGTATCTGATGCTCTTTTTCACAAATGAACAGGTGCTGATCGACTATGGAGTACAGTATTTGAGAATTGCTGGATTTTCCTATTTAATTACAGGAATTTCCCAGTGTTATCTTGTGGTTATGAAAATTAGTGAGCACGCAGTATCTGCAGCATTGATCAGTACGACAACGGTATGCATTAATATTATGCTGAATGTGATCCTTATTTTTGGAAAATTCGAGATTCCTTCCATGGGGGTTCGCGGAGCGGCTGTTGCTACGTTAAGTTCAAGAATTATTGAGTTGATTTGCTGCGTACTGATTTCTTCGAAATCAGGCTATATTCGCCCCAAGCTGACGAGGCTGTTTCGATGGAACAGAAAATTGTCGCGGGATTTTCAAAAATGTGCATTGCCGATTCTTGGAGCATCTTTGTTCTGGGGCGTTGGATTTACATCATATTCTTCCTTTATGGGACATCTTGGGGTGGATGCGGCTGCAGCAAATTCTGTAGCTGCGGTGGTACGTGATATTATCTGCTGTCTGAGTGCCGGAATTTCCGGTGCGGCCGGAATAATGGTCGGCAACGAACTCGGAGCCGGAAATCTTGAACGTGGAAAATTATATGGCACACGCATGCTGAAGATTTCCTTTATCTGTGGTGTGATCATGACTGTCCTGATGGGAATTTCCGCACCATTTATTTTGACGTTTGTTAAACTGACGCCGCAGGCAGCAACTTACTTGAAAGGAATGTTCATTGTAATTTGTGTTTACATGATCGGACGTTCCGTCAATGAAATTACAATCAATGGAGTGTTTGGTTCCGGCGGAGATACAATGTTTGATGTGTACAGTCTGGCCGTGACGATGTGGGGAATTGCGATTCCGCTTGCAGCACTCGGAACTTACAAATTTCACTGGCCCGTACTTGTTGTATATGCGTGTACCTGTGTGGACGAGGTCGGAAAGATTCCGTGGACAATATATCATTTTCGCAAGTATAAGTGGGTAAAAGATTTGACGCATACGGAAAGATAGTATACCTGTTATGTTACATAGAAAGAAAAAGGCGATGGAGTGGCCGGGGGAACAGGCAAATGGACATATGTCAAAAAGTAAAAGTATAATGTCCTCGAAAAGTGCATTGCATGGACATATGGGAAAAAGCAGAAGCATAATGTCCTCGAAAATTGACCTGAATGGACATATGGAAAAAAATACGAGTGTAATATCTACACAAATTTAGGCGAATGGATATATGCAAAATAAGTAGTAATAAATGTCCAATAAATACATTTGTTTTGGACTTTATTATAGAAAATAGATGCATATATCCAATATTAGAAAAAAGTGAGGACATTATGCTAAGAAAAAATGTATATGTCCAAAAGGTGAAAAAAATGAGGATATAACAAATGATTTTTTTGAATATGTCCAAATGACGAAAAATACAAGAAAATGCTTTACATAAAAAAAGGAATATGGTTTAATAACGACATAATTAAACGAAAAGGAGTGGTTTATATTTCAGTTATTAAACATGTTCTTTTGGAGAAGAATAGGCTCATAAAAGAACTGCAGCAAATCGAAAAGCAATTATCAAATCTTCCAGACGGAAAAATAAACTGTGTTCATAATGGAAAGTTTGTAAAATGGTTTCACAGTGATGGTCATACACAAACATATATTCCGAAATCACAAAGAGAATATGCACAGAAATTAGCCTTGAAACGATTTTTGCTGGAAAAGCAAAAAGAATGCAAAAAAGAATTAAAAGCATTAGAGTTTTATCAAAAGCATACAGTTGGAGAGAACAGAAAGTCGGTACAATTTCTTTCAGGAGATTCCGCTTATCAGGAATTACTTCAACCATTCTATCAATTAGCCACATTGGAAGCAGATACATGGAGCAATGCCTCCTATCCTAAAAATCAAAATTACCCCGAACAATTAAAATATAAAAGTTGCAAAAATGAATATGTAAGATCGAAATCTGAAGCACTTATTGCGATGAACTTGTACATAGAAAAGATTGCATATCGGTACGAATGCGAATTGAAGCTTGGAAATGTAATACTATATCCAGATTTTACGATTCTTCATCCCATGACAGGGGAAGAGATTTATTGGGAGCATTTTGGAATGATGGATACACAGGAATATCGAAAAAATGCAGCTGATAAGATAAATCTGTATGTGAGAAATGGGATCTATCCGGGTGAAAGATTAATTACAACATACGAAACACAGGAGCAACCGTTAGATACAACCATAGTACAGAAATTGATTGCTTATCATTTTAAAGAGGATTTATGAATTGAGATCGTACTTTTAATAATGCATATAATGATATGAGGGTCAAAAGGTATTTTGCCCCTCATTTATGATTAATCAAA
>URSS01000025.1 GCA_900550545.1 uncultured Lachnobacterium sp.
ACATGTAGCGTCAGCCCATTTGCTGAAAGCAAATTATGCATGGGCTGATGTTCAAGAGCGGAGGCAGAATTATGAGATATTCCGGAGTTGGCGGACAGGCCGTGATGGAAGGCGTAATGATGAAGAACAAGGATAAATACGCTGTGGCTGTCCGGAAGCCGAACCATGAAATTGAAGTGAAAGTATCAGATTACAAAAGCGCGATTAAAAATGAGAAGCTGCGTAATCTGCCAATTGTGCGTGGAGTGGTGAATTTTATCGAATCTCTGTCTTTGGGAATGAAAACACTTATGTATTCGGCATCTTTTTTTGAAGATGAGGAGGATACAGCAAAGAAAGAAAAACTTTCTCCGGAAGAAAAAAAGAAAATGGAAGAGAAAGAGAAAAAAGAAGAAAAACTGCTGATGAGCGGAACAGTGGCGTTTTCGGTTGTTTTTGCGTTGCTTCTATTCTTTGCGCTTCCTTATTTTCTGTCTGGATTTTTTCACAAGGTGATTGCTTCGGAGACTTTGATTGCTTTGATAGAGGGATTGATACGTCTGGTTATTTTTGTTGGCTACATAGCATTGATTTCCCTGACACCGGATATTAAGAGAACCTTTATGTATCATGGTGCGGAGCACAAGTGCATTAATTGCATTGAGCATGGAATGGAACTGAATGTTGAAAATGTGAGAAAAAGTTCGCGTTTGCACAAACGCTGTGGAACGAGCTTTTTACTCATTGTTATGCTTATTTCGATTGTTTTCTTTATGTTTATCCGGGTGGATTCAAAGATCCTTCAGTTACTGTTGCGTTTACTGCTTATTCCGGTGATTGCGGGCGTGTCGTATGAATTTATCAGACTTGCCGGCAGGTATGAGAACTGGTTTTTGAACATTTTCAGTAAACCGGGCATGTGGATGCAAAGGTTGACAACAAAAGAACCCGATGATGAGATGATTGAAGTTGGAATTGCTTCTGTAGAAGCGGTATTTGACTGGAGAAGTTGGCAGAAGGAAGAAGAGAGTGTATGACATACCGTCAGGCGATTGTATTAGGTGAAGAAGAATTAAAAAAAGCAGATATCGTTGATGCAAAGAATGATGCATGGCTTCTTATGGCGATGGCATGTAAAATTGACCATACCTACTATTATATGCATATTGATGAGGAGATGACGGATGAGCAGATGAAAGAATTTGAAGTGCTCATCAAAAAGCGTGCGGAGCGCGTGCCACTTCAATATATTACAGGGGAGCAGGAGTTTATGGGACTGACCTTTCATGTAAACTCCAATGTACTGATACCGCGACAGGACACAGAGACACTGGTGGAAGAGGCTTTGAAAGTTATAAAACCGGGGATGCGAGTTCTTGATATGTGTACAGGATCTGGATGCGTGCTGATCAGCATTTTGAAATATGCGCATGATGTGGAAGGCTTTGGATATGATATTTCCAAACAGGCAATCAATGTTGCAAAAGAGAATGCCAAGCTGAATGATGTATATGCATTGTTTGAGCGAAGTGATTTGTTCGAGGATGTAATGGAAAGCGATATGGATGTGATTGTATCCAATCCTCCATATATTCCGAGTGAAGTTGTTACGACATTGATGCCGGAAGTGGTTGATTTTGAACCGCACGAGGCTTTGGACGGCAAAGAGGATGGACTCTATTTTTACCGAAAGATTATTGACCGTTGTAAAGAATTTTTAAAATCACAGGGGTACTTGCTTTTTGAAATCGGATATGATCAGGGAGAGGCGGTATCGTCGATGCTGCGTTGCGCAGGATTTGAAGAAGTGCGTGTGATCAAAGATCTTGCCAGAAATGATCGTGTTGTTATGGGACATTTGTAACGGAAACAAATGGCATGCAGTAAATAGAAATGAAGCAAAAGGAAAGGAAGAAGATTTATGTTTGATAAATTAGAGGATTTACTTCATCATTATGAGGAACTTATGAATACACTGAGCGAGCCGGATGTAGCAAATGATCCAAACCGGTTCCGCAAATTGATGAAAGAGCAGAGTGATCTGCAGCCAATCGTAGATGCTTACAAAGAATATAAACAGTGTAAACAGAATATTGAAGATTCTCTTGCGATGCTCAGTGAGGAATCTGACGAAGAGATGCGTGAGCTTGCTAAGGAAGAATTGAACGAATCCAAAGCGCGTCTTGCGGAACTTGAGGATGAATTGAAGATTCTGCTTCTTCCGAAGGATCCGAACGATGATAAGAACGTTATTGTTGAGATTCGCGCAGGAGCCGGAGGAGAAGAGGCAGCATTGTTTGCAGCTGAAATTTATCGTATGTATGTACATTACGCAGAGAGCAGACGTTGGAAAGTGGAAACACTTGAGGCGGATGAGACAGGTATTGGTGGTATGAAGTCGGTTGACTTTATGGTTACAGGAGCTGGCGCATATTCTGTGTTGAAGTATGAATCCGGTGTTCACCGTGTACAGCGTGTGCCGGAGACGGAATCGCAGGGCAGAATCCAGACATCTACCTGTACGGTAGCGGTAATGCCGGAGGCAGAAGATGTGGATGTGCATATTGATGAAAAGGATATTCGTATTGACGTAATGAGAGCTTCCGGAAATGGTGGACAGTGTGTCAACACGACGGACTCTGCAGTTCGACTTACACATTATCCAACCGGAATTGTAATTTACAGTCAGACGGAAAAATCACAGATTCAGAATAAGGAAAAGGCATTTGCACTTTTGAGATCGAAGTTATATGATTTAGAGTTACAGAAAAAGCAGGATGCAGAATCAGCAGCACGTCTGAGTCAGATTGGTACAGGTGATCGTTCCGAAAAGATTCGTACTTACAATTTCCCACAGGGACGTGTAACGGATCACAGAATCAATCTTACACTGTACAAGCTGGATAAAATCCTTAACGGTGATATTCAGGAAATCATTGATGCATGTATCGCTGCAGACCAGGCGAAAAAACTTGCAAATATGAACGAGTAAAACAGTAAATGAACAAAATGCGAAAGGAAGGAAGTTTCTTACATATGGGAAACATTCCTTCTTTTTTCGTTTGCATTTTTGAGGTATATGGAATAGAAACTTGTACCATGTCATATAATAAACAGAATATGGATTGAGTTGTGTTATCGATAAAATATGAAAAAATTATATCCAGGTGAACAAGGTGTATTTGTTCAATATTTGCAATTGGCGTTGCAACGAGCAGGAGCATCGATAGTTATCGATGGAATATTTGGCAAAAATACATGCAGTGCTGTTGAAGAATTTACAGGGAAATCAGGCAGTTGTACGGTGGATGATGATACATGGAAATTATTACTTCCATATCTGAAAGGATATACCACACATCTTGTGGAAAAAGGTGACAGTATTTATAGTATTGCAAAAAAGTATGGAACTACGGAACAGATCGTTTTGCATGCGAATCCAAATGCAGAAAGTACCAATTTGCATATTGGAACGTTGCTTATTATACCGTTTGATTTTGAACTTGTGTCGGATAACGTTTTGTACACATCTTTTCTGGTAGAATGGATTGTGGATGGTTTACAGGCGAGGTATCCCTATTTGAAAACGGGCAGCCTTGGAAGAAGCGTAATGGGTAGTAAATTATTATATTTAAATTTGGGAAACGGAGATATGGAAATCTGTTATAACGCGTCATTCCATGCGAACGAGAGTATTACAACACCGGTATTATTAAAATTTGCAGAGCAGCTTATGCAAAATTATGAGAATGAAGAAGAAATACAAAACGTGAATGTGCAACATTTATTTGAAGAATTTAATCTATATTTAATACCAATGGTAAACCCGGATGGGGTGGATCTCGTAAATGGAGCTTTGGATCAGGGGGATTTTTACAGAGAGGCAATTCGTATTGCAAGTGTGTATCCGGACATTCCTTTTCCAAATGGATGGAAGGCAAACATTCGAGGCGTAGATTTGAATCTTCAGTTTCCAGCAGGATGGAATATGGCAAAACAAATAAAATATAATCAAGGTTATACTAAACCGGCACCGAGAGACTATGTTGGAGCCACGCCACTCAGTGAACCGGAGAGTATTGCAATGTATAATTTTACGAGAACACATGAGTTCCAACTGATTCTTGCGTATCATACACAGGGGAAAGTTATTTATTGGAGATATTTGGATTACAATCCTGTTAATTCACACGAGATTGGAAAATATTTTTCGGAAGTAAGTGGTTATCGTCTGGAGGAGACACCTTCAGCATCCGGTTATGCAGGGTATAAGGATTGGTTTATTTTGGAATATGATAAGCCGGGATATACAATTGAAGCCGGACTTGGTACCAATCCATTGCCGATGTCTCAGTTCGAAAAAATATATCGTGATAATATTGGAATTCTCCTTGGAGGAATGACGGAACTGGAATAAATTAGATTGTGAAATTATAATGGGTGTTTTATAATGAAGAGACATAATGATTCAGAATCACACGGGATAGTTGCGAAGGGAAAGTAAAAAGGAAAATTGGAAACTATGCAGATAAAGGTAATCGAGGGCAATAAACAATATGAAATTTCAGCAAGAGATACACAGACAGTTCTTGAGGTACTTCGGGAACAGAAAATCACATCGGTAGCTGCACCTTGCAATGGACAGGGAAAATGTAAAAAATGTCTTGTGAACATAAATGGTGAGGAACGTCTGGCTTGTACAACGAAAGTTGCAGAAGGAATGGTTGTACGACTTTCGGAGCAGCAGAATGCAAAAATATCGGAAAACGGAGAGGGATATATTTATCCGCCGGATGGAGTCGAAGGATATGCAGTTGCGTGTGATATAGGAACTACGACAATTGTTTGTCATTTATTGAATATGAGAACTGGAGAACGAATAGGAACAGTTAGTAAGAAAAATGCGCAGGGCGTTTATGGGGCAGATGTTGTGTCTCGTATTCAGGCGGCATCGTCAGGCCGGCTTTGTGAATTGCAGAAGCTTGTAGTGCGTCAGCTGGAACAAATGATCATTCAATTATGTCAAAAAGCGAAGGTCTTTCTTCCTATTATATATATGTCCGTGGCAGGAAACACCGTGATGTGTCATTTGCTGGTGGGTTTGTCGCCAGAGAAAATAGGCGTGGCACCTTTTGCACCGGATGAATTATTTGGAAAAGAATATTCAGGAGCAGAATTGGGAATTCGAATTTGCAAAAATATTTATCTGTTTCCGTGTGCGGCGGGATATGTAGGAGGAGATGTGACAGCAGATTTGTTGGCTACTATGAAAGGGCATGAGGATGAGGAAACCCTGCTGCTGGATATTGGAACTAATGGAGAAATGGTTCTTGGAACAGAACAGGGCTATGTATGCTGCGCAGCCGCTGCGGGTCCTGCGTTTGAAGGCGCGGAAATCGTGATGGGAATGCCGGCAACACAAAAGGCAATTTCACATGTTAAATTAGAACAAAATAAAATCAAGGTTGAAATAATAGACGGAGAACAAGAAGCGGAAGGAATTTGTGGTTCGGGACTTCTTGATGCGGTAGCGGTCTTTTTGCAGAGCGGACTTATGGATGAGACGGGAATGTTGCTGGAAGCAGATGAGGTGCCGGAAGAATTTCGAGGATATACAGGCTTCTACAAAGGGGAAAATTGTGTTTGGCTTACCGGGAAAATTTGTGTGACACAGACGGATATCAGAAATATTCAATTGGCGAAAGCTGCTATTGCAGCGGGAATACAGATTTTATTAAATGAAAAGAAAATAAAATATAAAGATGTGAAACGCTTGATTTTAGCAGGTGGTTTCGGGACTTATTTAAACAAAGAAAGCGCAGCGAGAATTGGATTGATTCCAAGAGAACTTCTTTCGGTGACGCAGGCAGTTGGAAATGCGGCTGGTGAAGGTGCCATATCAGCTGCAATATCAAAAGAAGCCAGAGAACAGGCAAAAAAGATCCAGGAGCATATGCACTATATTGAACTGTCTATGCATCCAAAATTTTCAGATGCATATATGGATTTAATGTACTTTGAATAAAAGAAGTAATTCAGAAAAACATTACAAGAAAAACAGGGAGCAGCTTAGAACATCAGCCGCTTCCTGTTTTTTAATAATCTTGCTCCATTTACAATTAAGAGGACACCGGATACGATTCCTGTGATTAAAATGCAAATTCCAATCGCGAGAGTTCCAGCTCCGGTATTCCCCATAGTTTTATATATTTTTTCACTCATAGCATACCTCCGATGAAACGTAAATTTTAAGATTATTATAACATATGTTGTATTGCTATTCTATTGTTTTTATACTAAAATTAGAATGATTCTCATAGAGATACAATAGAGTATAAGGAGACTTGGATGAAAGACTTTATTTTGAGCTGCAGTTCGACTGCAGATTTGACAAAAGAACATTTTATGAAAAGGGATATTTCATACATATGTTTTCATTTTGAACTGGACGGAAAACAGTACATGGATGATTTGGGAGAGTCAGTCCCATTTGATCAGTTTTATCAGGCAATGACAGATGGAGCAGATACAAAAACATCACAAATTAATGCAGATGAATTCTGCGAATATTTTGAAGGATTTTTGAAAGAAGGAAAAGATATTTTGCATCTGACACTTTCTTCTGGTATTTCAGGTGTGATTAATTCTGCAAAAATTGCACAGGCTATGATGCAGGAAAAATATCCGGATCGAAAGATTTATATTATTGATTCGCTGGCTGCATCTTCCGGATATGGATTGCTTATGGATAAACTCGCAGATTTGAGAGATGAGGGGAAATCGATTGATGAAGTATATGCGTGGGCAGAGGAACACAAGAAGGAAGTACAGCATTGGTTTTTTACAAGTGATTTGACCTTCTTTATTAAGGGAGGTCGTGTTTCAAAGACTGCTGGTTTTATTGGCGGAGTTATGAATATTTGTCCGTTGCTTAATGTGGATTTTGAAGGAAAACTGATTCCGAGACAAAAGGTGCGCACAAAGAAAAAAGTGATACAGGCGATTGTCGGAAAAATGGAAGAAAATGCAAAGGATGGTTTGGATTATAATGGAAAATGTTATATTTCACAGTCTGCCTGCATGGAAGATGCGCAGGCAGTTGCCAAACTTGTCGAAGAGAAGTTCCCAAAATTAAATGGAAAGGTAGAAATCTATTCTATCGGAACAACCATTGGCAGTCACACGGGTCCTGGAACCGTAGCATTGTTCTTCTGGGGCAAAGAAAGAATTAATTAATAAAATTAAAGAGGAATTAAATAATGGAAATTATAGAAATATTAAAAGCTGTTTTGTTTGGCATCGTTGAGGGTATTACTGAGTGGCTTCCAATCAGTAGTACAGGACACATGATTCTGTTGAATGAGATTATGCCCTTAAAAGTAAGCGATGAATTTTATAGTATGTTTGAAGTGGTCATACAGCTTGGGGCAATCATGGCAGTTGTTATTTTGTTCTGGAGCCAGATCTGGCCGTTTGGAAAGAAAAATAATAATGAACCTTTAACAAAAAATGGAATCGGCGCATGGATTAAAACAGATATTTTTAAATTATGGTTTCATATATTAGTATCTGTGGTTCCGGCAGCAATTATCGGGATTTTGTTTGATGAAACGTTTGAACGTTTGTTTTATAACTATACGACTGTTGCAATTATGTTAATTTTGTTTGGTGTTGCGTTTATTGTGGTTGAGACACGCCATAAAGGAAAAAATGCAAAGATTAATGTACTTGCAGACATCGGCTATGATACAGCAATTTTGATTGGATTGTTTCAGGTGATTGCGGCGGTATTTCCGGGAACCTCACGTTCTGGAGCGACGATTGTCGGAGCGTTATTGATTGGCGTTTCGAGAACGGTTGCAGCTGAATATACATTCTTCCTTGCAATTCCGGTTATGTTCGGAGCCAGCCTTTTGAAAATCTGGCGTTTTGGTTTGCAGTTCTCATTGGATGAGGCAATTATCTTGATTGTAGGTATGGTCGTTGCATTTGTTGTATCTCTTATTGTGATTCAATTTTTGATGGGATACATTAAGAAACATGATTTTAAAGTCTTTGGATGGTATCGAATTGTACTTGGTGCGATTGTGTTGATCTACGGAATATTGGGTGCCACTCATGGTTAAATTGTATTATGCCGAAATCACAAAGTTGTATGATGAAAAATGTTTTGAAGAAAAAATAAACCAGATAAAAGAAAAAAGACAAGTTCGCATTCTTGAACATTGCCAGAAAAAAGATCGCTGCCGGAGTCTGGCAGCGTCTTTGCTTTTGAAAAAAGCTCTGGAAAAGGAAGGAATTTGTTATGAAGAAGTTTGTTTTGCGGAAGAACCAGGGGGAAAACCGAAACTTTTACAGAAAGACCTTTTTTTTAATCTGGCACATGCGCAGGATCTTGCAGTCTGCGTGATCTCTGATCAGGAAGTGGGCGTTGATGTGGAAAGAAAAGACCGGCTGGAAGGAAGAAAACAAAACCGCAAATTACAGATTGCAAAAAAAATCTTAACTCCAGAAGAATGGATACTTTGGGAAAAAGCTGGCTGCCAGACAGAAGAACTGATTTCCGTTTGGACAAAAAAAGAAAGCTATGTGAAAATGACAGGGAAAGGATTAACGGTAAATTTTACAACTATAGATACCTTATCCAATGCATTTTATCAACAGATAGTGGTGGAGGATACCTATATGATATCTGTATGTACCGCTTTGGAAGATGAGCGTGCGCAGGCGTGGAATTTGTCAGAGTGCTTGTAAAGATGATTGGAAACAATTTAAAAAATTGATTGCATGCGCGCAATGGAGATGTTAGGATATTACAGGAGGCGTAAAAAATGCATGACGAGTTAACAGAAAAAGATATTGAAAAGATGGAAGCGGAGATAGAACATCGTAAGCTGGTGGTCCGCAAGCAGGCCTTAGAAGACGTAAAGGAAGCTCGTGCGCAGGGGGATCTGAGCGAGAACTTTGAGTATAAAGCTGCAAAGAAATTTAAAAATGAAAATGAAAGCAGGATTAGATATCTTGAAAAAATGATCAAAACCGCTGTGGTTATTTCGGAAGATTCTCCGTCGGATGAGGTTGGAATGAATAATACGGTGGATGTGTATTTCGAAGAAGATGACATGGTGGAGACCTATAAGCTGGTGACGACTGTGCGAAGCAATTCTTTGAAAAATTTAATCAGCAGGGAATCTCCACTTGGAGCTGCAATTTATGGGCATAAGGTCGGAGACCGCTGCGAGGTTAAGGTAAATGACAGCTATTCTTATTTCGTGGAAATCCGCCGCATTGAAAATACTGTGGATGATGGAACGGATGAATTGCGTAAATTTTAAAAAATATATGGACAGGTGAAGAAATGAAAGTATCAGAATTATTGAAATCAGATCAGGTGACAATCTCGGTTGAACTTTTTCCGCCGAAGAAGGGATCACAATTGGAAAATTATAAGGCGATTGTGGGACAGATGGCAGAACTCAAGCCGTCGTACATCAGTTGTACTTATGGTGCTACAGGTGGAACTAGTGATTATACAGTAGAAATTGCGGATACCATCAATTCCCATGGAATCCCGGCGATAGCACATCTTACTTGTGCTTCTTCTGCTAAAGAAAAAGTGCAGTCAGTGATCAAAGAATTAAAAGAACGCAACATTGAAAATATTCTTGCACTTCGTGGAGATATTCCGGAAGATGCGGATTTTCCATTGCCGGACCAGTATCACCATGCAATTGAATTGATTGGGGAAATTAAAGAGATTGGCGATTTCTGTATTGGAGGAGCGTGCTATCCGGAAGGCCATCCGGAGGCAACTACTATGGAAGAAGATTTACAGCATCTGAAAGAAAAAGTAGATGCGGGATGTGACTATCTGACCACGCAGATGTTCTTCGACAACAATGTGTATTATCGTTTTTTGTATAAGGCATTGGCGAAGGGAATCGATGTTCCGGTTGTTCCTGGCATTATGCCGGTTACAAATGCTGCACAGGTAAAACGTACGATTTCTCTGACGGGAAATCTTGTACCTGCCAAGTTTTTGAGCATTGTAGATCGGTTTGGCAACGATCCGGAAGCAATGAAACAGGCGGGAATTGCATATGCTACAGAACAGATTATTGATTTGATTGCAAACGGTGTGAATCATATTCATATTTATTCTATGAATAAGCCGGATGTGGCTGGTGCAATCATGGATAATCTTTCAAAAATTTATGTAAGAAAATAGAAAAATTAAATCTTGCTTATTTATAAATAGATACGGAAAAAGTCGATTTTACAATATTATCGACTTTTTTTGTGGAATTAAAGAAATAGAAGTGATATAATAAATCTGTTACGCAGAAAGGGGGTTAGTGATGCTAACAGTTAATTCATTGGGGAAATTTCAAATTACAGATGGCAACGTGGTTGTTGGGGATGAAGAACTACGTTCAAACATGCTCTCAAAATTATTACTGTATATTTTATTATATCGTGATAAAACATTAACGATAGAGGATATAACAACAGCTGTTTGGCAGGATGAAGAAATAGAAAACCCAGCGGGCGCTTTGAAAAATCTGATGTATCGTTTACGTAAGACATTGTCGAAGTGTTTTGGAAATCAGGATTTTATTTTGACAAATAGAGGTTCGTATCGTTGGAATTCGCAAGTGAGTGTAAATTTTGATATTGAACAGTTTGACAAACTCATGAATGAGGCAAAACAGGAAAATACACTTGAAAAGGCCGAACTTCTCTATGAGCAGGCAATTGCTCTGTATCAAGGGGATTTTATGGTTCGCCTGACAGACATGCATTGGATTTTGACGCTAAATACATACTATCATTCCTTGTATTTATCGTGTGTGAAAGCTTTATCGGAAATTTATCTTAAATTGGAACGGTATGAAAATCTTGAAAAAATTTGTACAGATGCGTTGAAACTTGAAAGTGGGGATGAGGAACTTTATTGCTACCAGATAGAGGCTCGGATGCGTTGTGGAAAAGTGAATCTTGCAATGGATTCCTATGAAAAGGCTAGGGAAATCATGGAAAAGGAATTAGGTGTACGCAAGACAACAATTCTCAATAAAGTGTATGATGAGTTGATGAAAATCAGCAAAGGGGGAAGTTCTTATAACTTTGATGAAATCAAAGAAGACATTGAGGAACCGAATCCAACTGGTGTTTTTATGTGCGGATATCCGATTTTTAAGGAGATTTACCATTTAGAGGCCAGAAAAAGCACAAGATCGGATGAACCGGAGAATCTAGTACTTCTTACCGTGCAGGCTCGAGAAACAGAGGAACCGGCAGTTGCAGAATTTCGTGTAAAACAGGTGATGGCCGGACTTGAAGAAACAATTGGAGAGTGTCTGCGCGTCGGAGATGTTGCAGCAAAATACAGCGATACACAGTTTATTTTACTTTTGTCGACCTGCACGCAGGAACTGGCGATGCTTGTGGCAAATCGGATTATTTCAAGATTGTATGAAAAAAATAGCAATTATAAGAAGGTAAATGTTAAAATTAACGTGGAAGAAGTATCCATGAATGGAAAATTGGTGGATTAATATAGAATTAAGAAATAGGAAAAACAGGGTCTGTGGAAAACAGATACCTGTTTTTGCTTTTTTGAGGACAAAATTTCTGTATGTGACCTCCGTGTGACTAATGGTTGTTATATTTGTTTGTATGAAAATGTAAAAGTAGCTTTTTTATATATTTTTTCAGGAGGTCGCAGGATGAAATCTGCAGGTTTATTTAAAAAGGCAATTGCATTAACGATGAGTACATCAATGCTTTTAGGCTCAGGAGGTTATACGAAAGCGTTTGCGGGTACTGAACAGAATACAGTAAGCGCGAACAATACAGCCTCTGTCGTCGATGCAGATACATATGAAAGTGGCACAAATACTGTGACCACCAGCGTGCCGGCAGGAACGAGAACCTATTTCCCGGCACAGTTCCTTGATTTTGATATGAATAAAATTAATGCCGAAACCTTAAAAATGGTAGCGACAGCGTTGAAGCGTGACGGCAATGAAAGCAAATTTAATAATGGTGGTAATAAGAATACAAAATATTTGAGAGAAAATTATCCGGCATTGATATTTCATGAGGCCAGCAATGTGGGACATGATGAATATGGTGATGTGAAAGTGAAAGCCGATGATTATGATGTGAATAATCAGGGTGCTTTTTGTTCCTGGTACAATCGCAGTAACTGTGGAAATATAAACTGGGATTATTATGGACCGCTTGATCCGACCTCTTATCAGGGATTGGTTTCCAATACTCTTGCAGATGATCTTCCTTTATTTAATGCATATGTTGCAAATCCGTTTGATGCGTCGCTTACAGTGGATGGGCGCGATATTCATCAGAATGTACAGGTACAGTTTGAAGCAGACGAAAATGGATATTATGTGTTAGACAGTGATAAGTATGATTATGTTTATAAAAAGAACACGAACAGTGTTGATATCAATGGCGCAGGATATCGTACATTCTCCCCGTTAGATGGACATCATCATTATTCTATGAACCTTGGTGTTGATTTTACAATGAATGAAGATGGTACTTATAATGGAAAAAACTGCGAATTCAATTTTTCCGGTGATGATGATGTATGGGTATTCATTGACGGAAAGCTTGCTATCGATCTTGGTGGTGTACATTCCAAGTGTGCAGCAAAGATTGATTTCCACGAGAAAAAGGTTACCTATGAATGCAAAAGATTTGTTCCAAATGGTTCCACCGGTTCGCAGGGAAGATATATTGGAAATAATGAAGAAGCAGTCAGTTTTGAAGATCTTGGCTTAGATGTATGCGACAACGGAACTCACAGACTTCAGGTATTCTATCTGGAACGAGGAGGATATGCTTCCAATTGTAAGATTACTTTCAATATGCCGACCATTAACGAAAATGAAGATATCAAAGGAGATTATACATTAACAAAGAAGACCGTTGGAGATGCAGCTGTTGAGGGTGCAGGTTTTACAATTTATGACAAAGACGATCAACAGGTTGGAAATGAGATATTTTCAGACAAAGATGGTAAAGTAACATTTAAGGATTTAACAACAGGAATTTATACAATCAAAGAGACAACAGTTCCGGATGGATATATTGGAAACGGAAAAACATATACTTTGATTGCTTCGGGAAATACAAATAATTTATTAAATTTTGTTTTAAAAGATCAGGATGGAAATTACATTACAGATAATGTGATTTACAACAACAAAGAATCAGATACAATTGTAACAATTGACAAACAGTCAAAATTAAATAACTGGACGAACAGAACATATGATGTTTCTTTATCAGCAAATGCACAGCAGGAAACATCAGAGATTATTGCTTCCGGAGAACCGGCAGATGTAGTTCTTGTCTTAGATGCATCGAATTCAATGAAGTTTGTAAGTGGACTGACTCCTTGCACATATAAGAACTCAGAAGGCTTAGATACAAATAAAGAATACTATTTTGTAACAGAAGACACCAAAGCAACTGTTTATAATGCTTTCTATAATAATGGAAGATGGATGTATGTTGCCTCAGACCGTACCGGAAATGATAAGTATGAGAAAGCGGAAGTACTTGGTATCAATGAAGCATATCGTTATGGTGTGAAACAGTATACATATTCTTATAAGGAATATGATCAGTCTCATGAGATTCACCAGTTCTATCAGTGGGATGGAAAGAGTCGCAGAATTGATCAGGTAAAAGATTCTGCAATTAAGTTTGTTGAGCAACTCGCTTCTATTTCAGAAGAAAGCCGTGTCGGACTTGTATGGTTTAACAGTGACGCAGGAACACTTCTCGATGGACAGATGGTAAAACTTGATGCAGAAGGTGTTCAAAAAGTTGAAAATGAAATATTAAATCTTGATAGAATACTTTCGGGCGGCACAAATCAGAAATCCGGTATGGATGAGGCTTTGAAGTTAGTTGAAAGTATCAAACAGAAAGCTGCTGTTCAGAACGAAGAAGACGACAAGGCAGTTGTTGTAGAGGAAGAAAAAGACACAACATCAGAAGATGCAACAACATCAGAAGATACAAATGCATCAGAAAATGCAACAGTGGAAGAAGACACAGCAGCGTCGGAAGAAACAGTAAATAATGCGGAAGATGTAGAACTTCCGGAAAATGTCCAGAAAGCAGAAGATAATGATGTGGAATCTGCAGAAAACACAACAGATGATACAGAGAATGTTGCGGCTGGAGAACAGACGGAGCAGGAAGAAGTGACGGAGACTCCTTCTGCAACAGAAGAAGAGAAAGAAGACAAAGTTGAAGATGCGACAAATGATAATATAAAAAATAACGTGAAGGATGAGGCATCTTCTGAAAACAATAAGAAAAATAGCGATGAAAATGCAGATCAGGATGCAGATAAGTTGGCAGATGTAAATGAGAATGCAGATGACAAAATCGCGGAAAATGCTTTAGACGACGACAGAAATACCTGTGTAGTCTTATTAACTGACGGATGTCCTACGGTTTCTGGTGTGAGTGATATGAATGCAGAAAATGGATCTGCTTCCACCCTTCGTAATATGGATAAGGTGACACTGGTTACAGTTGGAATTGATATTGACAATGGATATATGACAGAAGCTGCAGAATTATTAGAAAAGACTGCTTCTGTAGGAAAAGATGGAAGCAAACTTACATTTAATGATAAGTCAGACAATCTGGATGCGGTTTTTGTTGAAATTGCAAAGGTTATTTATAGTACAGATGAAAAAGTAACTTATAAATATGGTAATGTCATTGATTATATTGATCCTAGATTTGAAGTACTTGATACAGCAGGTGGTGAATTAGGAAAAGATGATAAGGGCGTTTATATTAAATGGGATAATCAGTTATTGCAGAATTGGAACAAAGTTATTAAAATTCGTGCAATTGACAGCTACGTAGGTGGTAATAACATTGATACAAATGGTGCTGGATCTGGTGTGACAGTAGAAGATAATTTCTATGAGTTTAATAGACCAAAAGTTAATGTTAGAATTAATATATCTACTGGAGAGACAGAAGATACAATTTTTCTGGGACAGAATCTGAATAGATATTTTACCAAAGAACAGCAGGATAAAATATTCGCATTAAATGAGCAGGGAAGACCGGCAGATGGAAGAGATTATAGTGATGTGGATTTGTCTTTTTCATTATTAGATGAGAACGGAAATGTGATAGAACAGTTTAATCATGTTGGACTTGATGCAATTTATAAATACATTCAGGGAAGATCACCTGAAACGGAAACAGTATATCAGATTAAAGTAAGTGCTACACCGAAAGTGGCAGATAATTCAGAAGAAGCAAAGAATGCTGCAGAGAGCATGAAAAATGCAGATGGTGTAAGATACACTGCCAGCATGAAAGACGCAGGAGATGCAGGCGCAACAAGTATGGATGTTTTCGGTAAGTATACAGTCCATATTATTGATGGAACACTTACAATCAGCAAGGCTTTTGATAAAGAATTTTTACGCAATCTTCCATACAGCGAAGAAGAAAAGCAGTTGATTGAAGCACAACAGACCGCTGTATTTACAGTTAATCGTTATGCAGAAGATGTTTCAGCAGATAATATTAAGAATGGATCAGCAACACCAATCGAATCATTTAAGATTTCAATTACAGGAAATGACAGTCAGACAGTTGTAAATATGAGAGCTGGTATGTACCAGATCGTTGAAGATGAGGGATGGTCATGGAAATATAAATTGAATGGTTATAAAGAAAATATTAAAACAGGAGATAATAAAAATAATTTCGATAAGAATGACTTTAGTGCAGATGACGGAATCTTTTATTTAGGAAAGAACCGCGACGGAGTACATCGAGATGAAACATTTGCAACTGCGAAAGTTGATGTTACCAATCAGATGAAGACAGATAAGAAATGGTTTGCAGATACAACAAACGTTTTAAATGTTTTCAAAAATGATGCAACCATTCAGTCTGCCAACAGTGAAAATGGAAGTGTGGTTGTAAGCGGTAACAATGTAGATGCTCGGGCAGAAACAACAACTGAAGAAAAATTAAATACGGAATCAAAAAATAAAACAAATGCAAGTAACTACTCGCAGAATGGGGAGCCGGGTGGTTATCATACAGATGGAAATTGATAACAAAAGACAAATAAAAGAGGTATGAGAAGTATGAAAAAAGTTTGGAATTTTGTGACTACGGCAATTTTAATTGTATTACTGCTGGGAATTGCTATAATGTATATCCCGAAGCTATTTGGAGTGCAGCCAATGATTGTATTGAGCGGAAGTATGGAACCGACGTATCATGTTGGATCACTTTTATATATTAAAAATGCAGATGCAAATGAGATTGCAGTAGGTGATCCAATTACTTTCTATTTGGATGATAATACACTTGTAACACACCGCGTTGTGGAGATTGATAAAGAAAATCAGACTTATACAACAAAAGGTGATGCAAATGAAAAAGAAGATGGCTCTCCAGTAAGTTTTGACAAAGTATTGGGCAAACCGGTATTCAATATTCCGCAACTTGGTTATCTTGCGGATAAAATCAGCCAGACATCTGGAAAGATCATTTATGTTGTGGCAATTATTGTTGATGTTATTCTCATGTATATGGGGGATCTGATTTGGTCGACAGAACAAAGTAAGAATGAGGAGAAAAAGGATGAAAGTGCTGAAAAGTAATAAGTTTAAGGTTTCGGCTGTAGTAGTAGTACTTGTTTTGGGCGTTTCTATTGGAGGAACAATTGCGTGGCTTCATAGATCTACAGATACAGTACGGAATTCATTTGATCCAGGTTTAGTAAATGTTACAATTGATGAAAATTTCGAACCAGGTGACGTGCGTAACAAAACTGTAGTAAAACAGGTGCGTATAAAAAACAGCAGGCAGGACAGCAAAGGAAATGGAAACCTCAATGTTGTGCCGGCTTATATTCGCGTACAGCTTGTACCAACCTGGGTGAAAGATGCGGATAATGAAACCACAGGAAAAAAAGAACAGGTTGTATTACCGGTAGATGCTGCCGCATTGATTGATTATCAGTTGAATTTAAAAAGTAGCAGTAAGAATGATCCGTCCAAATCAAATGATGTGGATGGAGACTGGGTACAGGGAGATGATGGATATTATTATTTCACAAAACCTGTAAATCCGGATAAATATACGGATTATTTATTGGAGACTGTCTCAGGAAAATCCGGTGTTACGTTCCCTCAGGAGGGGTATCTTGAATTGAATGTACTGGTGGATGCTATTCAGGCAACGAATACAAAGGCTGCAAATGATGCGTGGGGAAACCCTACCACAGATCAGGGAAAAACAAATATTTATTAAAACAAATATTTTATATGAAAAATGCTTCCATGTGACCATTATGTGACCTAAGGTAATTATACTTACGATATAAGCTTTAATTGTGTACAGATTAAAGCAAAGGAAATGTTAAATTTTATATTAAGGAGAATGAAAAATGAATAAGAAGAAAATTGCACTTACAGCTTGCGCAACAGCATTAGTAGGAACACTTGCAGTTGGTGGAACACTCGCTTACTTCACAGCTCAGACAAATACAGTAGAGAACGTGTTTACCGGAAACAATAAGGATCTTAAAGGCATCATCGACGAGCGTTTTGATAATACAACTGCTGAAAGCTATACACCAGGCGACGTAATCTACAAAGAGCCATGGCTTGAGAATAAGACAGATTCTATTAATGCATGGGTAGCTGTTAAAGTTGATATTGATGCAGAAGGCAACACAGTAAGCTATGATGATTTTGCTAAAACATATGCAACAATTCAGACAAAGACAGCAAATGGACAGTTTATTGATGGATTTAACACAACTGATTTTACAGAAGTGACTGTTCCAGGCGCAAATTACAAATTCTTTGTATACAATACCGTTGTGAACGCTGGCGAAAAGACAAAGAATATTTTTGATCAGGTTACTGTAAATGCACAGATTAAGAAAGTTTTCAATTCAGAAACAGCTGAGAAGACTGTATGGAAAGAAGTTACTAAGGCTGATTATGACAGCTCATCTGCAACAAAGAAAGAAATTTCTGGAAAGTATTATGTACAGGAGTCTGTAACATCTTCTACATATGATTCGGAAGCTAACTACTTTGTAGATAAAGAAGGAAAACTTGAAAATGTAAATATCTCAAGACTGCCGAAGTTCAATGTAAATGTAACTGGTTACATGGTTCAGGCAGATAATGTAGAAAAAGATGAGGCTGTTAAGGAGTTAACTGCATTAGTTCAGAAGTAATTAAAAGTAAATTACTTTATTTCACGGAGTTTAGAGTATGAAACGTAAAATAATGCTTGGCATCGCATCGATTGCTATGGTTCTTACTATAGCAATCGGTGGTACGTTAGCCTATTTCACAGACACAGATAGTGCCGCTAATGTGATTACGATGGGAAAAGTGGATATTAGTTTGGTCGAGAAGACGGATGCTACTGGAGAGAAGGAGTATACCGATGGATTGACCTACAGTGATGTGCAGCCAGGTCAGGTCCTTAGCAAGAAACCAATTGTTAAGATGACCTCTAATTCACAGCCAGCATATATCAGAGTACGTATTAATATGTCAAGTGCGGATGCAGAACTTTCCAGACACCTTTCGGAAATCGGGTTAGATACTACCGGGTGGATATATGTAAATGGATATTATTATTATCCATATATTGTACAGCCTGGAGCGAATACCACGGTGTTTACAAAAGTCAGCATTCCAAAAGACTGGGGAAATATGCTTGTCAATAAATCTTTCAGTATTAAGATTACTGCTGAGGCAGTGCAGGCATCTTATTTTTCACCGGACTTTAATTCAAAAACTGATCCATGGCATGGAGTCATGATTGGCAAATATTAAGATTATCAGACAGGTTCTATCGAGCCTGTCTTTTCTTATCTTATCTCTTAAATTAAAGCACTCATGTTTCGAAATGTGGTATTCCATTTACTTTATATTGTGAAATAAAAAGAAAACGAGTATACTAAAAAGAACAGAAGTATGGGAGGCATTATGAAGCAATTTTTTCATATATCAGGATCCATATTATTGATTATATTGATCTTAATTTGTATTCCGTTTACAGTACCGAAGGCTTTTGGCTTATCCATTTATGAAGTGATTACAGACAGCATGACGCCGGAGTATCCTGTTGGAAGTGTCATATATGTGGAAAAGATACAGCCGGAGAAGGTGAAAGTGGATGATGTGATCACTTTTTCGATTGGTACAGACACTTCGCAGGTGATGACACATCGGGTGGTGGCGATTGATAGCGAAAATCACACATTTACCACAAAAGGTGATGCAAATAAAGATGTGGATGTAAGTCCTGTGGCATTTCAAAGACTACTAGGAAAACCTATGTATTGTATTAAACATATGGGATTTCTTGTTCAATTATTTGAATCGAGTGAAGGACGCGTGTTTCTTGGTGTTTTGCTGGTTCTGGTCTTTGTCTTATGGTTTGCAGGAGATCATATAGACTCTGAAGTAAATGAATCTGCAGATATGAATAAAAAGGATAGGAAAAAGAGGAACGGTCGTGTAGTCTGGAAACTTGTGATGCTGATGGGGGCAGCGATGGTTCTGATTGCAGGATGGAATATATATCGGATTTCAAAAGATTATAGTGATTCGAATGCTTTATACAGTAAGTTATCTGATACATATGTTGCGACAGAGAAGGAAAAAAAGGAAGATAAATGGTATGAAGCTGCGCAGGTGAATCTTCAGGAGCTGAAAAAACAGAATGGAGATGTAACAGGTTGGCTTTATTTTGAAAATGAGGATATCAGCTATCCGATTATGTATTCGGGAGATGATACAACCTATTTGCATACGGCATTGGATGGAAGTTATGCTTCGGCAGGATCCATTTTCATGGAAGAAAATAATCATCCGGATTTTCAGGACAGCCATACGATTATTTATGGACATAATATGCGGAATTTAAGTATGTTTGGAAAATTACGCTACTATAAACAAAAAGAGTACTATGACAATCATGCATATTTTCAGATATTTACAGATAAAGGAATTTATCGTTATCAGATTTTTGCTTATGCGGATGTACCGGCGGATAGTTTTGTATATCAGGTGCCATATGGGGCGGATGATTCTTTTACATCATGTATTCAACAGCTGAAAAAGCAATCGTATTATGATACAGGCGTTGATGTTACGCAGAAAGATAAGGTAGTCACTTTGTCGACCTGTTCTACGACCGGAAAGCGTTTTATTGTAAATGCAGTCAGGGTGGATGAATATTTATATTGATAACAAAGATTGGAATACAATAAATGACAGAAAAGAGTACATAAGTTATTTCTTGATTTAATGAATATTATATAACTCAAAGGAGCAGACTAAGGATGAAAAAGGAAGAGCAATTATTAAATGACCTTACAGAATTGATTAAGGAAACACAGAAAAATAAAGTGGACTGGAAAGTGAATTGTCAGACGACGGAATATAATGATTTGCAGGAAAAGCCGGTTCATGAAGAAGATGGCGAGCGTTGGATTGTAGATGAGTGTTTTGTTTCCTATGAATGCACACATAAAGGAACAGATTTTTTATTGATCACATACGAACAGATTTTTACCTGCGGTCAAAAGAAGAAGAGTTGCAATTTATTATTTATGCCACCGATGGGAATTCGTTTTTATGATGTAGACACCTTAGCACCGTATGCAGTAAAAGCAGACCAGATGCTTACATATGAAGCACATATGCTTTGGCTTACCATATTGGAAAAGTGTAAAGATAAATCAGAACGGATTAAACTGGATGTTTCTCCACGTAAATTAGTATTAGAGCAGGGAGCAATATGAGAAAATTAAAAAGTGTATACGCATTGATCACAGGAGCAAGTTCCGGTATTGGCGAGGCCTTTGCCGAACAATTGAGTAAAGAAGGCTATCCGGTTATTCTTGTTGCAAGAAGAAAGGAACGTTTACAGCAGACAGCAGATAAAATTGAAAAACAGGGTGGGAAAGCAATCGTTATCACAGCGGATCTGGCAAAAAAAGAAGAATGTTTTGGAATCATACAGCAATTGGAAGATAAAAAGATAGGCGTGTTTATTAACAATGCAGGATTCGGAGATTGTGGGATGTTTCTTTCGGGTGATTTGGAGAAAGAAACGAACATGATTGATGTCAACATAAAAGCCATGCATATATTGTGCAAATTAGTTTTACAGAAAATGCACAAACAGGACGGTGGGTATATCTTAAATGTTGCATCGTCTGCGGGACTGATTCCGGCAGGTCCATATATGGCAACGTATTATGCTACAAAAGCTTATGTTGTGAGCCTTACACGGGCAATTGCCCAGGAATTGCAGGATGAAGGAAGCAATATCTACATTGGTGCTTTGTGTCCGGGGCCGGTCAATACGGAATTTAATTCGGTAGCGAATGTAGAATTTGCTTTGCGTGGAATTAGTCCGTCTTATTGTGTAAAATATGCAATCAGACAGATGAAAAAACGAAAAGTGCTTATTGTTCCGACAATGACAATTAAGGCGGCGACCTTTTTTGGAAGATTTATTCCGCAGAGCCTTTATATAAAAATAGCAGGACATCAGCAAAAAAAGAAATTTAAGGGTTGACATGGACACTTTAATGATTTAAACTGATATCAAGTTAATAAGAAATGAAAATCATTGAGCGAAAGTAAGTACAGCAGATGATTCTTTACAGAGAGTCAGTGGTTGGTGGAAACTGATAAGATAGTTTGTCTTGGAATGGATTCGTTAGATGCGAAGTGAATGAGAAAGTATGAATTTCCCGAGTAGCAGAGCCGTTTCTCCACGTTACAGGAGTGAGGATATCGAAGCAATCATGCTTCTGTATCATAGAGGTTGCGTAATTGGTGGCAGATATTTCCGATGCGGAAGTACCTGCTTTTTTTAATACAAATGTAATGAATCCTAGAATATTACAGGATAGTTACAAGCCTTTTGATTGATTAACGAATAGAAAAGGCTGAAGAAGAATGCAACGAACAAGGGTGGCACCACGATGATTCGTCCCTGATGTAGTTATAAGACTGCATCAGGGATTTTTGTTTGCACAGAAAAAGATGTTCTAGGGAAAGGAGCTATAGAATATGAAAAGAAGATTAAGGGTTTATAAAAAAACAGTCAGCATTGTAAATGAAACTGCGACAGGAATGTATGAAAGTCTGGTAGGAGATAAAAAAGGGTTTCTTTTGGAAAGTTATGATAAGAATTATGACCGTTATACATTTTTTGGAAAGGAACCGGAAGAGATTATCAGTTCACGGGGAAACGCACTTGTAATTACAAAAAATGATGGAACACAAGAGGTTCGAAATGGAAATCCACTGGAGCGATTAAAGGAATATTACAGTGAATTTGACATTGTGAAGGACAACGAAGAATTATCTTTTTCCGGTGGATTGGTTGGAAACCTTGGATATGATTTCGTCAGATATGCAGAAGTGCTTCCGGATAACAATCCGGACGAGATCGGAATCGAAACGGTACAGATGATGCTAATGACGAAGTTTATTATGGTGGATCATGTGGCAGAGACACTTACCGGAATTATTCTTGGGGAAGATACTCCGGAGGGAAAAGAAAAATCATTGGAAGAAGCAGAAGAATTGATTCGGCAGGCACTTGCAAACAAAGGACGTGCGCCAGAGAAGAATTTCACACATGATGGTGTGATTGTAAATCAATCTGATTCACTGGAACAGTACAGTCAGAAGGTTGAAAAAATCAAAGAGTATATCCGTGAAGGACATATCTTCCAGACCGTTCTTTCACAGAGATGGACGATTGAGACAAAGCAGAGTGGATTTGAGCTTTATAAAGAATTGCGTGAACTGAATCCGTCTCCATACTTGTATTATTTCAATTATGGCGATTTTGAAGTGATTGGAAGTTCGCCGGAGATGATCGTAAAGCAGCAGGGCAATCGTGTATATACCTGTCCAATCGCAGGAACAAGAAAAAGAGGAGCGGATGCAGAAGAAGATGCGTTGCTTCGCGATGAACTTCTTCAGGATGAAAAAGAACGGGCAGAACATGTGATGCTTGTGGATCTTGCAAGAAATGATATGGGACGTATTTCGGAGTTTGGAACTGTAAAAGTAACCCAGTTTATGGAAGTACAAAATTATTCACATGTGATGCACATTGTATCTATGGTGGAAGGTCGTAAGAAAGGTGAATTTCATCCATTCGATCTCGTATCATCTTTCCTGCCGGCAGGTACACTCAGCGGGGCCCCAAAGATTCGTGCCATGGAAATTATTGATGAGCTCGAAAGCGTGCGCAGAGGATTGTACGGAGGAGCAACCGGATATATTGATTTTTCCGGAGATATGGATTTCTGTATTACAATCCGTACAATGATAAAAAAAGAAAATCGTGTATATTTACAGGCTGGAGCCGGTATCGTAGCAGATTCTGTTCCAGAAAATGAGTATCAGGAATGCTGCAATAAAGTAATGGCACTCGCAAAGACTTTGGTGAATGTGTCAAGTACTTTATGAGAACTTGACATATAGCATCAGTCCATTTGCTGAAAGCAATTTTGCAGGGGCTGATGTTTAATAGAGGAGGAAAACTTATGATTTTACTGATTGATAACTATGATTCATTTACATACAACTTATATCAGTATGTAGGAATATTTAACCCGGATATCAAGGTTGTGAGAAATGATAAAATCACGATTGAAGAAATAGAAAAAATGGATGTAGACCGTATTATTCTTTCTCCCGGACCGAAAAGTCCCAAAGAAGCAGGTGTCTGTATGGACGTTGTAAAACATTTCACAGGGAAGAAACCGATTCTGGGTATCTGTCTGGGACATCAATGCATCGGTGAAGCACTTGGAGGAACCGTATCGTATGCCAAAGCACTGTTCCATGGAAAACAGTCGTCTATTGCGCATGATGGAACAAGCGTATTTACCGGAATTGATTCTCCAATCAAAGTGGCACGTTACCATTCACTTGCGGTGCAGGAGACGGATCTTCCGGAATGCCTGCGGGTACTTGCAAGAACAGAGGACGGAGAAATTATGGCGATGCGCCATAAGGAATATCCGGTGGTCGGATTGCAGTTTCATCCGGAATCCATTTATACAGAGCATGGAAAACGAATTATTGAAAATTTTGTAAATGATACCATTTAAGTGTTTGCGTTAGCAGACAGCGAGAGGAAAGACAACAATGATTTTAGATCAGATTGTAGAAGATAAAAAGAAAAGACTTCCGCAACACAAAGCTCAGATTTCAGAAGCAGAGATGAGGAAACTTGCAGAAGAAACCGTTACACGGAAGAAGAATTGTTTTTATGAGAACCTGAAAAAAGAAGGACTTTCGATCATAGGAGAGTTCAAGCAGGCATCCCCAAGCCTTGGAAAAATTACAAGTAAAATTAATTTGATGGATCGGATTGAAGAATATAACGCATCTGTAGATGCAATCTCCTGTCTGACAGAGGAAGATCATTTTAATGGAAATGTATCGTACTTAAAAGAAATCCGTGCAAAATCACAACTTCCAATTTTGCGCAAAGACTTTATGATTGAGGAATATCAGTTTTATGAAGCAAAAGCGATTGGCGCAGATGCAGTACTTCTGATTACAGCAATTTTGGATGATGTGCAGATGCATGACTTTTATCAGCTTGCCAGGGAGCTGGAGTTAGATGTATTGGTAGAGACACACGATGAAGAAGAAATCGAGCGTGCAATGAAAATTAATCCTAGAATTATCGGTGTGAACAATCGGAATTTAAAAGATTTTTCCATTACATTAGAGACAACCAAACGTCTTCGTCCGTATATTCCGAAAGATAAAGTATTTGTTACGGAAAGTGGTGTCATGGGAGATGAGGATGTTCGTTTTCTGCATGAGTGCCAGGTGGATGCGTTTTTGATCGGAAGAGCTTTTATGGAGGCAGAAAATCCGAAGGCATTAGCACATAAATGGAAAGAAATCTTTGCAAAAGCATAGAAGGAGAGAAGGATGCAGGTAAAGATTTGTGGATTGACAAAAAAAGAAGAAGCCACTTATTTGAATGATGTGGGTGCAGATTATGCGGGATTTGTATTTTATTCGAAAAGCAAACGAAATGTATCATTTGCACAGAGCAAAGAGATTCGAGAGCAATTGAATCCGCAGATTCAGGCAGTTGCAGTCACAGTATCACCGGACAGAGATATGATAAAGAAAATAATTAATTATGGATTTAATGTTATACAGATCCATGGTGAACTGACAAAGGAAGCACTTGAGATGGCTTCCATACCTGTATGGTATGCAGTAAATATCATAAAGGAAGAAGAGTTACTGCAAAAAGCAAAGACATTTATGGAAATGCCACAGCACTTACAGGAAAAAGTAGAGGCCATCGTTGTGGACGGAGCATCTTATGGCGGAGGTAAAACGTTTGACTGGAAACAGGCAGATGTAAAAAATGCGGCAGCTGAGTTATTGATGCATCGTAAATTTGTTCTGGCGGGTGGCTTGAATGAAAGCAATGTACAGGAAGGAATGAAACTGTTTTCCCCGGATGTTGTAGATGTGAGTTCTGGAGTAGAAGGAAAAAATGGAAAAGATAAAACAAAAATTAATAATTTTGCAAGAAAGGTGAGAGATTATGAATAAGAAAGCATATTATGGAGAGTTCGGTGGCCAGTTTGTTGCGGAGTCATTGATGAACACATTAGAGGAATTGGATGCAGCTTTTGAGGAGGCTATCCATGATGCAAAATTTATGGAACAGTATCATTATTATCTGCGTCAGTATGTCGGACGAGAGACACCGTTATATTATGCGGAGCGGTTGAGCGAGAAATATGGAACGAAGATTTATTTAAAGAGAGAAGACTTAAATCATACGGGAGCACACAAGATCAATAACGTAATTGGTCAGATTCTTCTTGCAAAACGTATGGGAAAGACGAAAGTAATCGCAGAGACCGGTGCAGGACAGCATGGTGTGGCCACAGCGACCGGAGCAGCACTTTTTAATATGGAATGTACCGTTTATATGGGAAAGGAAGACATTGAGCGTCAGAAACTTAATGTCATGCGCATGGAGATGTTAGGAGCAAAGGTTGTATCTGTGGAGTCCGGAAGCAATACATTAAAAGATGCGACGAACGAGGCAATACGTACATGGGCAAAGACAGCAGAAGATACTTTTTATGTGATCGGGTCAGCAGTAGGACCGTATCCATATCCGAAGATGGTAAAAGAGTTCCAGAGCGTGATCAGCCGCGAGGCAAAGCGTCAGCATATGGAAGTGGAAGGACGCAATCCGGATGTCGTCATGGCATGTGTGGGAGGCGGTTCCAATTCCATCGGAATGTTTGCGGATTTCATTGATGAAAAAGATGTGGAACTTATCGGTGTAGAGGCGGCAGGACTTGGTATTGAAACAGGCAAGCATGCTTCTGCGATGGCACTTGGCGAGCCTGGTGTACTTCATGGCATGAAATCTTATCTGTTACAGGATACAGACGGAAATATCCAGCTTGCACATTCTATTTCAGCTGGTCTTGATTATCCGGGCGTTGGTCCGGAGCATGCATATCTGCGTGACAGTGGACGTGCAACATATGTGGCAATCACGGATGTGGAAGCAATGGATGCGTTGATGGAACTTTGCAAACTGGAAGGAATTATTCCGGCAATCGAAAGCGCACATGCGGTGGCCTACGCATTTAAGAAAGCGAAAGAAATGAACAGGAATCAGAGCATGATCATATGTTTATCTGGTCGCGGCGACAAAGATGTAAATACCATTTCTGACTATCTGGCAGGAAAAGGATATTTGAATTAAGAGTTGGAAGAAAGGGTGGAAGTGAGAATATGAACCGAATTGAGCAGACACTTGCAGCACTGCAGGGAAAAAATGAAAAAGCATTTATTACATACATTACAGCCGGATTGCCGGATTATACAAAGACAAAAGAACTTATAAAAGCACAGGAACAGGCAGGAACCGATATTATCGAACTTGGAATTCCATTTTCTGATCCGGTAGCAGATGGCCCGGTCATTCAGGATGCTTCTTATCAGGCAATCCTTGGAGGAGCAAACCTCGAAAAAACATTTGTATGTATGCAGGAAATGCGAAGTGAAGGTGTGGAAATCCCGATTGTATTTATGATGTATTACAACACCGTTTTGCATTACGGTGTGGAAAAATTTGCAAAAAAATGTCAGGAATGTGGAGTGGATGGCCTGATTATACCGGATCTTCCGTTTGAAGAGCAGGATGATCTGCAGAATGCATTGGAAGGAAAAGATGAAACGATTCTGATCCAGCTTGTATCTCCGGTTTCCAAAGATCGTGTGCCAAAGATTCTTGAACATGCAAGAGGCTTTGTTTACTGCGTATCTTCCATGGGAGTTACCGGTCAGGCAGCGACTTTCCACAAAGAGGTGTTAAGTTACCTGTCCTATGTCAAGGAAGTATCTAAGATTCCGGTTATGATGGGATTTGGTATCCGTACAGCGGCAGATGTGGCGCCGATGAAAGAGATTATCGATGGCGCGATTGTCGGATCGCATTTTATCAATCTGTTAAAGGACAGCCAGTTTGATGCACAAAAAGCGGCAGAATATTGCAGCACATTTAAAAAAGAACTCAATGAACTTGTATAAATCGGATATCAGGAGAATAAGAATATGAAAGAAATACTCAGCAAATTAGTAGCAGGCAATGATCTCACAAAGGAAGAGGCAATGAAAGCCCAGGAAATGATTTTATCAGGAGAGGCAACACAGTCACAGATCGCATGTTTCCTGACCGCCCTTCGCATGAAAGGAGAGACCTTGGACGAAATCACCGGTCTGGCAATGGTTCTTCGTGACAAGGCTAATACGATCAGTCCGAAAGTTGACAACTACGTGGATTTCGTGGGAACCGGCGGAGACTGTACCTATTCTTTTAATATTTCCACAACATCCGCTTTTGTTGTGGCGGCAGCAGGTGTTCCGGTTGCAAAGCATGGAAACCGTTCTATTTCTTCAAAGAGTGGTGCAGGAGATGTGTTAGAAGCACTTGGCGTTAACATTTCCGCAGATCCGGATGTTGTAGAAAAATGTGTGGAAGAAGTAGGCATTGGATTTATGTTTGCGCCGCACTTCAATCCTGCGATGAAATATGTAGGACCTGTCCGAAAGGAGATGGGAATCCGTACTGTATTTAATATTTTAGGACCACTTTCCAATCCATCCCGTGCAAAGGCGATGGTTGTAGGTGTGTATTCTCCAAGCCTTACGGAAGTTATTGCAGGAACCATGGCAAACCTTGATGTGAAGCGGGGGTTTGTGGTGAGTGGTGAGGACAATATGGACGAATTTGCACTGACCGGTTCAAGCACCGTCTCAGAAATTAAAGATGGAAAAGTTGAGACTTACGAAATCACACCGGAGCAGTTTGGATTGAAACGCTGCAAAATTGAGGATTTACAGGGGGGCGATGGAACGGTAAATGCACAGATTACCAAAGACATTCTTTCCGGAAAAGAACGTGGTGCAAAGAGAGAGATTGTACTGTTAAATGCAGGTGCTGCACTTTATATCGGAGGCAAAGCCGAGAGTATCGAAGAGGGTATCCGTATTGCAGGAGAGACCATTGATTCCGGCAAGGCAATGGAAACGCTTGAAGCAATGGTAAAAGCAACAAACGCATAAACAAAACAGGGATAAAATAAAAGTGGCTTTTGCATTTCGAAACACGATATCGCGGTGCAAAAGTCACTTTTTAGTCTATTTACACAAAATATTGAAGAAAACTTAGTGAATATAACAATTTACATCTGTCTGAATATAAAATATAATTAATTACGAAAAAATACGAAATATATTATGAAAAGTATGCATACAAAAAGGGAGGAATTGGATGCAGGGAGATTTTTATAAGGGAGAGGACCTTGGAGCTTCCTATAGCAAAACCAATACAGCATTCCGGATATGGGCGCCCACAGCAGATGGAGTAAGTGTATGCCTTTATGAGAGAGGCGATGGTGCCTGTCTTATGGATGAGACCCCGATGAAACGGGATGTGCAGGGGACCTGGTTTTTGAAAAAAAGCGGGGATCTGGACAAAATCTATTACACTTACAAAATTACAAGGAATGGGAAAGTGATTGAAACACAGGATCCCTATTCGGTAGCTACGGGGGTTAATGGAGAGCGCAGCATGGTGCTGGACTTAAAAGAAACAGATCCGAAAGGCTTTGCAGAGGACAAAGGTCCCAAGGTAAAAAACAAGACCGACATGGTAATCTGTGAAATATCCGTTGCTGATATTACAGGAGATGCCAGCAGCAATGTGAAAAACCGGGGGAAATTTCTTGGATTGACAGAGACTGGAACAAAGAATGACAAAGGGCAGGCAACAGGGCTTGATTATTTAAAACAACTTGGAATCACGCATGTACAGATCATGCCGGTGTTTGATTTTGCCAGTATAGATGAATCACATCCGGAGATCGTTCAGTATAACTGGGGATATGATCCGGTCAATTATAATGTACCCGAAGGTTCTTTTTCTACGGATGCATTTCGCGGGGAAGTGCGTATTCGTGAGATGAAAGAGATGGTAGCGGCGCTTCACAAAGCGGGCATCGGAGTGATTATGGATGTGGTTTATAATCATATGTTCGATGCAAAGCAAAGCTGTTTTGAAAAAGCGGAGCCGGATTATTTCTTCCGAAAAAAGAATGGAAAATATTCTGATGCGAGTGCATGTGGAAATGAGGTGGCTTCGGAACATCCGATGGTACGCAAGTTTATTGTGGATTCGGTCTGTTACTGGGCAAAGGAATATCATATGGATGGTTTTCGCTTTGACCTCATGGGAGTGCTCGACACGGAAACCATGCAGGAACTGAGTGCACAGCTGAAAGAAATCAATCCGTCAATCGCTTTATACGGAGAAGGCTGGACAGGTGGTGCCTCTGCGCTTCCGGAGTATCGCAGGGCGTTGAAGAAAAATGCGCGGATGTTTGAAAATATTGGCATGTTTTCAGATGATATAAGGGATAATATCCGCGGACATGTATTTTATGAGGAAGACTGTGGTTTTGTCAATGGAGGGCAGAATCTTGAAAATGCAATACGTTACAGTGTTGCGGGAGCTGTGTGGCATCCGCAGGTGGACTACGCAGCTTACAGTTATACGCAGGGAGGCCCATGGGCAGCCAAACCGGAGAATACCATCAGTTATGTATCATGCCATGACAATCTGACTTTATGGGATAAGCTTGCTATGTCGCGGCCGGATTGCAGCGTAGAGGAGCGCTATGCAATGAACCGGCTGGCGGCAGCAATCGTGTTTACATCTCAGGGCGTGCCGTTTTTCCTGAATGGCGAAGAATTTGCCAGAACCAAGCCAATTCCGGGTACCAATAAAGTGTCAGAGAACAGCTATAACCTGACGCTGGAAATCAATGGAATCCGATATGAATGGACAAAGGAGCAGGAAGCCTTGCAGGAATATTACAAGGGTTTGATCGCTTTTCGAAAAGCACACGAGGGACTGCGGCTTTCGACGGCAAAACAAATTAGGGAAGATATCCGTTTTGTGGAAAATCTTCCGGCAAATGTTGTTGCTTTTACGGTGAGGACAGAAAAAGAAACGCTCTTTGTGGTTTATAATGCAAATCCCAAAGCTGTGGAGATTGAACTTCCAGAGGCAAAAAAGTGGAAAGTGTACGTAGATGCCGAACATGCCGGCAATACATGTATTGGAAATGTCAGCCATACAGCCGCGGTCAGTCCGCTAAGCTGCATGGTATGTAGTACAAATTAGTGAGTTGTCTTGTTGATGTAATTGGTTTTGTATTTGGAATAAACAATTTTCTGACTGCGGTAAAGTCCGAAGTAACCAGAAAGCATGTAGCTTAATGCAGTGGCCAAAAGAAAATATGGCATTCCGTCGTAACCGAACAGCTCAAAACTGATCAAAAGAGATGTAATTGGGCAGTTAGTTACACCACAGAATACGGATGTCATGCCTACCGCGGTACATAAGGTCGGAGAAAAGCCGAGCAGGTTGCCAAACAGACATCCGAAAGCAGCACCGGTAAAAAAGGACGGAACGATTTCGCCACCTTTGTAGCCGGCTCCTAACGTAAGCGCGGTAAAAATCATTTTCAAAAGAAATGCTTCCGGGCGAACGGTACCGTTGATGCAATGTTCGATGATATTGATTCCGGTACCATTATAGCTTTGATCACCAACGAGAAGTGTCAGTACGATAATAATACATCCACCGGCGAAGACCCTTACATAAGGATTTTTAAAAAAGTGCTTATATAAATCTTCGCTTTTGTGGAGCATGACACAGAACAGAATGCTGATCAATGCACACAAAATTGCAAGAACCGATATTTTAATACTTGCAGCAATCGTGAAATCCGGAATTCCATGAATCTGAAAAAGACTGTTTGTGATTCCAAAGGAATACGCAATACCATGTGCGACCAGAGAACTGATGACACATGGAACCAACGCAATATAGTACATGACACCGACGCTGACAATCTCCATTGGAAGGATTGCAGCGGCCATTGGAGTTCCAAACAGTGCAGAGAAAGCAGCACTCATGCCACACATGATCATGACATGTTTGTCTTTTTCGTCGAAACGGAACAGTTTGCCGAGAGCATTACCAATACTTCCGCCCATCTGCAATGCAGCACCTTCACGACCCGCAGAACCACCGAAAAGGTGTGTGATGAGCGTGGATATAAAAATAAGCGGTGCCATGCGAAGTGGCAGTTCATCATCGGAATGGATGGCAGAGATGACCAGATTGGTTCCTGCATCTTTTTCGTTGTGCAGCAGTCGGTACATGGCAACAATTGCAAGACCACCGACAGGCAGTAAAAACAAAAGCCAATGATACTGGGCACGGAGTACTGTCACAAGGGATAGTCCAAAGTAAAAAGCGGTACCGCAAAGACCGACAATCACACCGACAATCACTGCAAAAATCATCCATTTTACAGATACGACCGCGCGGTGAACGTTGTGTTTTATTTTATGTTTGATTATTTCGTTCATAACTTATCACCTCATATGTTCTTTTCTTCATACTAGCATTCAAAAATGTTTTTTACAAGAGGACAAAAAGGTGTTATGATTTAATATAGGAGTAAATGTATATTGCATCAGTTCTTTGCAAAACGCAAAATAAAAAGACTGATGTCCAATTGATAGGAGGAAAAATTATGAGAACAAGTGGCGTACTTATGCCAATTTCTTCATTGCCGTCACCGTATGGCATTGGAACTATGGGAAAGGCCGCAAGGAAATTTGTTGATTTTCTGGTAAAAGGCGGACAAAAATACTGGCAGATTCTTCCAATCTGTCCGACAAGTTATGGAGATTCTCCATATCAGTCATTTTCCAGCTTTGCAGGAAACCCATATTTTATTGATTTGGAATATTTATGCAAGGATAAGCTTTTGACACGCAAGGAATGCGAATCTTTTGCATGGGGCGGAAATGAAAAATATGTGGACTACGGAATTATGTATGAATCCCGTTATGCACTTTTGAAAAAGGCATTTGTACGTTTTCAGAAAAATCTTCCAGATGATTTTGCAGATTTCTGTGAGAAAGAGAAAGAATGGCTGGATGAGTATACATTATTTATGGCATTGAAAGATGCCAACGATGGAAATGCATGGGGAGAGTGGGATAAAGACCTGCGTATTCGCAAGCCGGAAGCATTGGACAAAGCCCGCGTTGATTATGCTGAGGATATTGAATTTTATAAAATGCTGCAATATCTGTTCTTTAAGCAGTGGAGACAGCTGAAAGCATATGCAAACGAGAATGGAATTGAAATTATTGGTGATGTTCCGATTTATGTTGCAAGTGACAGCGCGGATGTCTGGGCGAATCCAAAACAGTTCTATCTGGATGAGAATCTTAATCCGATAGAAGTTGCCGGATGTCCTCCAGATGCGTTTTCCGCAGATGGACAGCTTTGGGGCAATCCACTGTTCCGCTGGGATGTTATGAAAAAAGATGATTATGCATGGTGGACCAAGCGTATTCAGGCGATGGCACAGCTGTATGATATTATCCGAATCGATCATTTCCGCGGATTTGATTCTTACTATGCAATTCCGGCAAAGGATAAGACCGCAAAGAACGGTAAATGGAAAGAAGGCCCGGGAATGGATCTGTTCCATTCATTGGAAAAGAAACTTGGAAAGCTTCCAATTATTGTAGAAGACCTTGGATTCCTGACACCATCGGTTATCAAATTATTGAAGGATTCCGGATTCCCGGGAATGAAAGTAATTCAGTTTGCATTTGACAGCCGTGAGGGAAGTGATTATCTTCCGCATACCTACATACAGCATTGTGTTGTATATACAGGAACTCATGACAATGATACGGCAATGGGCTGGATGAAGACAGCACCGAAGGCTTCTGTGAAATTCGCAAAAGAGTACTTAAACCTCACAAAAGAGGAAGGCTATAACTGGGGATTGATGCGTGGAGCATGGTCATCCGTAGCAGATATGGCAATTGTTCCAATGCAGGATCTGATCGGATTGGGATCAGAGGCTCGTATTAATACACCATCTACGCTGGGAGAGAACTGGAAGTGGCGTGCGACTGATGACCAGATTACAAACAGTCTGGCAAAGAAACTTTACAAGTATATGGAAATGTATGGTCGTGTAAATGAGAAAATCTTACAAGAAAAAGCCAAAGCTGAAGCTGCAAAAGCAGAAAAAGAAGAAGTAGAAAAGGCAGAACCTGAAGCAGAAAAATAAAAAAGAAACATAAATGAAATCCCTCTTCCATATATATAAATATATATGAGAAGGGGGACTTTTTATGGAAAGCAGAGAAAGCAAAGACTTTGATTTATATAAAGACATTCAGGGAAGAACTGGTGGTGAAATATATATCGGTGTAGTCGGACCAGTGCGCACGGGAAAATCAACATTTATCAAGCGGTTCATGGACCTGTTTGTACTTCCTTATATTACAGACGAAAACGCAAAAAAACGAGCGGAAGATGAACTTCCCCAGTCAGCAGCAGGAAAGACAATCATGACAACGGAACCAAAATTTATTCCGCAGGAAGCGGCGGATATTACCCTGGCGGATCAGAGTGAGATTAGAGTCCGACTGATCGATTGTGTTGGATTTATGGTGGATGGAGCCAGTGGACATATGGAAGGCGACAGCAATCGTATGGTCAAAACCCCATGGTTTTCGGATGAGATACCATTTGTCGATGCTGCGCGGATTGGCACGCAGAAAGTGATCCGGGATCATGCAACCATTGGAATTGTGGTTACAACAGACGGTTCGATCGGGGAGCTTTCGAGAGAAAATTACATAGATGCAGAGCAGATGACCATTGGGGAACTTCGGGAAATTGGCAAGCCGTTTGTCATTGTCTTAAATTCCATGCGTCCATACAGTGAAGAGACGATTGCACTCCAGAAAGAGATGGAGCATACATATGGAACAAAAGTGGTTCCCGTGAACTGCCAGCAGATGCATCGGGAAGATATTGTCAATGTCATGAATGCCGTGCTTATGGAATTCCCTGTGACGCGCATCGATTTTGTAATCCCGAAATGGACCGAAATGCTGCCGGTCGAGCATCCGGTAAAAGCGGCAATGATTCAGTCGGCTACGGGCTTTTTGAAGCAGATGGACAAAATGCGTGACATTGCAGCGACGACAGCAGAAAAAAATCTTGCAATGACTGCGAATGAACAGGCAAAAGAGGCCTTTTTCAAAGAAATTCTGATACAGAATATGGATGTCTCGAACGGAACCGTAATCATCCGCATGGAAATTGATGATAAATATTATTTTGCCTACATCAGTGAGATGACCGGAGTGGAAATCGGCGGAGAATATCAGATGATTTCCATGTTGCGTGGCCTTGCGCAGATGAAGCGGGAGTATGAAAAGGTCAAAGACGCCATGGAATCTGTGGAACAGAAAGGCTATGGTGTCGTCATGCCGGGACTGTCGGATATTCGAATGGAAAATCCGGTGCTGATCCAGCATGGAGGAAAATACGGTGTGAAAATGCGTGCGCTTTCGCCGTCTGTCCATATGATCAAAGCAAACATTGAAACCGAAATCGCTCCGATTGTCGGAAGCCAGGAGCAGGCACAGGACCTGATCGCATACATAAAAGCAGGAGAAGAAAGTGGAGAAGGCATCTGGACCACCAATATTTTCGGAAAATCTGTGGGTGAACTGATGGAGGACGGCATTCGAAGCAAAATCATGCAGATGGATGATGAGTGTCAGATGAAATTACAGGATACCATGCAAAAAATTGTCAATGACAGCAATGGCGGCATGGTCTGCATTATTATATAAAAATTACTTTAGGCGGGAGAGAAGAATCGGCAGTTGCTGTTTCTTCTTTCTTTATGTTATGATACGATAGTCAAAAGACTTTATGTCTATTATTTATGAGTTGTCAGATTATTATATATACTTTGGACAGATAAAGAGAGGTACCTATGTTAAAAGTAACAGATTTATCCTATGAATTTCCACAGAAGGATTTGTATCATAAAATATCATTCTCGATTGAAGACGGACAGCATTGTGTCCTGATTGGAACGAACGGGACCGGAAAAAGCACATTGATCCGAATTCTTGCACATCCGGATGAATATTTGTATGACGGAAAAATAGAGATGGAAGCAAATCAGCGCATTGGTTTTGTGAACCAGTTTCTGAATCTTGCGGATGAGGAAGACCGCTCGGTTTTTTCTTATATAAAGGAACCGTTTGACATTCAGCAGAAGCAAATCGATGATATCTGCAAAGAGATGGAATCCGGAGAAAATATAGAGGAATTGATGGAACAGTATCAGGAAGCCTGGGATTTGTTTACAGCGATGGACGGGGATAACTGCGAGGTCAATATCAAAAAGCAGTTGAAACTGGCGGGCCTTGAAAAACTGGAAAACCTTAAAATGACAGAACTCAGTGGCGGAGAGTGCAAACTGATTGAGATTATCCGGCAGATGCTTGTAAAACCTTCGCTTTTGATTATGGACGAGCCGGATGCTTTCCTGGATTTTGAAAATGTGAATGCACTGCGGGATCTGATCAATGCACATAAGGGAACACTTCTGGTCATTACGCACAATCGATATCTCTTAAACTACTGTTTTGACAAAGTGTTGCATTTGGAAAATAAGGAATTACAGGAGTTTGATGGCAATTATACTGCATATCATTATCTTATGCTGCAGACAAAAATCGAGCAGACCCAGCTTGCGGCTGCTGATATGGAAGAAATCGAACGCAACCGCAAACTTGTTGAGAAACTTCGAAGGAACGCAACACGATTTGATAATGCTTCTCTGGGAAAAGCGCTGCATGCGCGTGTATCATTGTTAGAACGTCTGGAAAACCGGAAAACCAGATCACCGTTTATCGAGATTCCACATCCGCAGATTGTTCTTCATACCGATGCATCAGTAGATGAAGTGGAACAGCCGGTGCTGAAGGTGGAGGACTATGAGGTACGGTTTGATGAACTGCTTTTGGAACATGTATCATTTGAACTTGCAGCAATGGATAAGGTTGCTATTGTAGGTGGAAATGGTACAGGTAAGACAACACTTCTCCGGGAAATTTATCGGCGCCAGAATCCGGCAATCGCGGTTGCAGCGGATACGGATGTGGCTTATTTATCCCAGATGCAGGGAGAAACGATGGACGAGCAGCAGTCTGTGTGGGAAGCCATGGAACAGGCAGGTATGGAAAAAGAGGATGAAGCGGCAGCTTATCTTCTAACCTACGGACTTCCAAAGGAAATATTGGAACAGAAAATCCATGCACTTTCCGGTGGAGAAAAAAATCTCTTACAACTTGCAATCCTCTCGCTCGGAAATGCATCGCTTTTGCTCATGGATGAGCCGACCAGTCATCTGGATCTGTACGCACAGGAAGCTCTCGAGGAAGCGGTGGCAGCTTATAATGGAGCAGTACTTATGGTGTCGCACGATTTCTATACCATTGCAAATTGTGTGGATTATGTATTGTATGTCGAAGATAAGACGGTGCGCAAAGTGAGTGCACGTAAATTCCGTAAAATGATCTATGCAAATCATTTTGATAAAGACTATCTGGAATTGGAAAAAAAGAAAAAAGAACTTGAAGGACGCATTTATCAGGCTCTGGCCAAAGACGATCCGAAGACCGCGGAAAAACTTTCGGAGAAACTGGCGGATGTGATTGGAAAAATGGATCAGAAGATATAAAAAGATATTAGGGAACAAAGAAAGGAGCAGGCGAGGAAACCTGCTCCTTCTTAGTTACTGAAAAGTAGTTGAGTAACTGAGTAGTTAATTAGATAATTGTTTAATAAAATTGAACTACATACTCATTCGTGTACGTTACATGCTAAACTAATAACACTATTCAATATCTATATTATACAATGAAATTGCGAATTTGCAATACTTATTTTGTAAATTCTTAAATTTTTTTGAAATTGCTTAAGTGTATTGAAAGGTTTCCTTAAGGGAGCGGTAAAAATACAGGTTTACGATCTTCAAATACAGTGTAATAGCGGAAACCTGCATTTTTCAGTATTCCAGGGACTTTGTCAAATGCATAGGCAACATGTTCCTTGGCGTGTGCATCGGCTCCCATTGTGATGATTTCGCCACCGAGTTCGTGGTAACGCGCGATGATTTCTTCGGTAGGATTCGGATGTCCGAGCCCGTATTTGAATCCACCGGTATTGATTTCAATCCCTTTTCCCATGGAAATCAAAGTGCGTAGTATTTCGTCAATGATGTCCGAAAACTTCTTATAAGAATAGAATTTATTTGTGTTCGGACCATAGCGCACAACATAATCAATATGACCATAAACATCAAAATCTACATTTGTGTGCAGATTCTCCAGAATCGACTCAAAATACTCCAGGTAGGCTTCATCCTCACTTCGTCCGTCATAATAATGCGGATAATAGGGATCGATTCCATGTACGACATGGGAAGATCCGATGACAAAGTCGAAAGGGTATTTGGCGGTCACATCATTGTTTACCTGGACGATGTGAGGCTGCAGACCGATTTCAATGCCCCAGCGGATATTGCATTTGTCTTTATATTTCTCCTTTAATGAGAAGATTTTTTCTTTATAAGAAGAGAAATCTAACAGGAATAGTTCCGGATCATCCTGGTAATCATAGTCAAAGTGATCCGTAAAACACAGTCCATCGAGTCCTTTTTGAATCGCAGCCAAAATCATATCTTCCGGGTCGGCTTCGCTGTCTCCGGAGAAACAGCAATGCATATGCGTGTCGTTTAACATAATAGATTCTCCTTTCGTTCTTTTTTATCTACTATAACGATATTTTGTCAAAAAAGAAAGCATTTAGTGAAAAAATTAACAAAGTCGAGAAAAGGACTTGAACTTTCGGAAATAATTGGGTAAAATAAAGGAAGCTTGGGACAAACGTCCCATGAGACTATTTATTTACAATTCTAGGAGGAATTAAGAATGGCAGTAAGAGTAGCAATCAACGGATTCGGCCGTATCGGTCGTCTTGCTTTCAGACAGATGTTCGGAGCAGAGGGATACGAAGTAGTAGCAATCAACGACTTAACAAGCCCAAAGATGTTAGCACACTTATTAAAGTATGATAGCTCACAGGGTAAGTATGAGCATGCAGATGAGGTTTCTGCAAGCGAGGATTCTATCACAGTATGTGGTAAGGAAATCAAGATCTATGCTTTCCCAGATGCAAACAATTGCCCATGGGGAGAGTTAAAAGTTGACGTTGTATTAGAGTGCTCTGGATTCTATACAAGCAAAGAGAAGGCTCAGGCTCATATCAATGCTGGAGCTCGTAAGGTAGTTATTTCTGCACCAGCAGGAAACGACCTTCCTACAATCGTTTACAATACAAACCATGAGACATTAAAGGCTTCTGATACAATCATTTCAGCAGCTTCTTGTACAACAAACTGCTTAGCTCCAATGGCTGACGCATTAAACAAGTTTGCTCCAATCCAGTCTGGTATCATGGTAACAATCCATGCTTACACAGGAGATCAGATGACTCTTGACGGACCACAGAGAAAGGGTGACTTAAGAAGATCTCGTGCAGCAGCAGTTAACATCGTTCCTAACTCTACTGGAGCAGCTAAGGCTATCGGTCTTGTAATCCCAGAGTTAAACGGAAAGTTAATCGGATCTGCTCAGCGTGTTCCAGTTCCAACTGGTTCTACAACAATCCTTACAGCAGTTGTTAAGAAGTCTGACGTAACTGTTGAGGGTATCAACGCAGCTATGAAGGCAGCAGCAAACGAGTCATTCGGATACAATGAGGACTTAATCGTATCTTCTGATATCGTTGGTATGAGATTCGGTTCATTATTCGATGCAACTCAGACAATGGTTAGCCCAATCGGTGATGACCTGTATGAGGTTCAGGTTGTTTCTTGGTATGATAACGAGAACAGCTACACATCTC
>URSS01000026.1 GCA_900550545.1 uncultured Lachnobacterium sp.
AAACGAGGTCTGCGAAGCAGGAAGCCCATTGGCTTTAGACAATGGGTAGTTCACATGTTATAAAATTTTATGAAAAGGGAGCACAGTATTATGAAAAAATTTATTACATGGATGTTAGCTTGTTTCATTCTGATAAGTACGGTTGCAGGTACTGCGAGCAATGTACAGGCGGCAACGGTCAGCCAGAATAATCCGGTAAACGGAGATTACAGTTATTATGCGGTATATGGTACGATTTATCGGGTAAACAATCAGACAGGTAAGAATAAAAAGATTAAGGCACTGAAAGATGCATTTGAGATATTTGATCTGACTTATTATAAAGGGTATTTATATTTTACTGAAGATTTGTTTTATGGAACCGAAATGGAGAAAAATCAGATTTGCCGAGTGAAAACAGATGGAAGTGGATACGAGGTACTTGGCTGGGGACAGACTCTGAGTATTTATAAAGACAAGATTTATTATATCAAAAACAAAGTTGTAACAGATGTGTATGGCAGTTCCACAGAGGCTGTTGGTATTGCAAAGATGGATTTGAAGGGAAATAATAAAAAGAATATCAATAAAATGCCAAGTGACAGCTCTTCCTATTATCGGGATCTGACGGTTGTGAATGGCCGCATCTATTATATCGATTCCAAGTATAGTGGAAAACTTATCAGCACCAATATGAGTGGCAAGGATAAAAAGTTCTATGATGGAATAAACAGTTACTGGTCTGGTCTGAAAGTTGCAGGAAACAAAATATATTATATGGATCAGGAATGTCATATCTATTATTTTGATACGAAATCCAAGAAAAAGAAACAGGTATGTTCCATTCCGAATGGGGATGGCAATTTTGCCGGTGTGATTGGTAAAAATGTATATTATTACAGCTATGATAAGCAGGCTACCTATTGCTATAATATGTCTGAAAAAAAGGCAAGAAAACTAATTGACAAAAATGTCACAATCCTTACAACAAAAGGTAAGTATATGGTGGTGGACTGTTTCCTTTCACAGAAAGAGTTTGAAAAGACGGGAAAAACAAATGAAATTGCAATTATGAAAAAATCTGGAAAGGGATATAAGAAACTGATTCGGTTTTATGTATCTTAGTGGAAGAGTTCCACAACAAATACAGCAACGCAGGCGGCGATTGCAACGACGGTCAATCCTTTTTCTTTCAAAGCAAATATGACAGCTACGATCAGTCCGGCAGCGGCACCAGCCCACCAGTTGGTAGCGTAGAAGACGGCTGGGATGGTCATGGCTGTCAGCACTGCATAAGGAATGTATGCGAGAAACGAACGGATGAACCGGTTATTAATTTTATTTTTGATTGCAACGAACGGGATCACTCGAATCAGATAAGTGGATCCGGCGAGGATCAGTAAATAAAGAAAGAATACATAATTATTCATGGAAAACCTCCTAAGGTTCGTCAGGTTCTTCGTCTGCAACCGGGAACAGGATTGCTCCAATGACCGCAGAGACGACCGCAACGACAGTGATGGTAATACCGCTTGATATTTTAGAAAGAAGCGGGATATAGTAAAAGGCACAACTTAAAATCAACGATAAAATCACGACAAAGATCACCGGTCGTGATTTTTTCATTTCCGGGACTACAATTGCCACGAACATACCATAGATAGCAAGGCTTAATGCACTCATGAGACGGTCCGGAAGAATACTTCCAAGGATGGAGCCAATCAGAGTGCCGACCGCCCAGCCGATATAAGGAAGCGTTGCTAGTCCTGCAAAAAAACTGCGGGTAACTGATTCTTCCTGACTTGCTACGGCAAAAATTTCGTCTGTCATCATAAATCCTAAAAGCCAGCGATAGATGCCTTTGAATTTGCTGTCTGCTTTCTGCGCAATGGATATGGACATAAAAGAGTATCGGATATTGATGGTAATCTGGGAAATCAGCATCTGAAAATACTGACCGGGATGAATCATGATACCGATACCGGCAAATTGTCCGGCAGAAGTGACAGTGGCCATTGATATGATCAGTGCCTGCCACCAGGACAGACCGTAGGATACGGCCATAATTCCGAAGGTAAAGGAAACTGACAGATATCCCAATGCAATCGGAATTCCGGCTGCCAGTCCGCGTTTATAGTTATTCATTATTTTCTCCATATAATCGTAAAATTTAGAGCCAAAAGACAAGCTCAAAGGATATTTTATCACAAATAATCAAAAAGTGTTATTTTTTTTCAAACACAATTGCAAATGGTTTGCAAAATAGGGGATATTATGTTAACTTTTGATTAGTTATGTATTGAAATAAATTATAGAGATAAGAGGAATGCAAATGAGTACGATTAAATTAGGATCTCATGTTGGTATGGCAGGAAAAGAGATGTTTCTCGCCTCCGCAAAAGAGGCAGCATCTTATGGAGCAAATGTTTTTATGCTTTATACAGGAGCTCCGCAGAATACCAGGAGAAAAGAGGTGACAGAATTAAATATAGAAGCAGGATGGGAGTATGCGCACGCGCATGGAATTGATGAGATTGTGGTGCATGCACCTTATATTATCAATCTGGCAAATACAGTGAAGCCGGAGACGTATGAGCTGGCTGTGGAGTTTTTGGAGAAAGAAATTGTGCGTACAGCTGCGATGGGAAGCAAAGTATTGGTATTGCACCCAGGCAGCCATGTCAATGCGGGCACGGAAGCAGGCACGGCGCAGATAATCAAAGGCTTGAACACTGTATTGAATCAGAACGAGGACGATGTCTGCATCGCATTGGAAACGATGGCGGGAAAAGGCAGTGAGATTGGACGTAGCTTTGAGGAGCTGAAAGCAATCTATGATGGAGTGGAGAAAAAGGAGCGTTTGCGCGTTTGTTTCGACACCTGCCATGTCAATGATGCCGGATACGATCTAGTGAATCATTATGAGGATGTCTTTGCAGAATTTGATCGCATCATCGGCTTGAATCAGATTGCGGTCTTTCATGTGAATGACAGTATGAATCCGCTTGGTGCACACAAGGACCGTCATGCAAATATCGGAAAGGGAGCGATTGGATACGAGACGTTATATCGGGTAGTGCATGACGAGCGTTTTCTGGAAGTGCCGAAAATCCTTGAGACACCATGGCTTTGCGAAGAGGGATCCACAAAGAAGACAATTCCTCCATATAAGGAAGAAATTGCATGGTTACTGCAGTGAGTTATGTGTTGCGTAAGTTCTTTGCGTTTGATATGATGAAACTTAATGTATAGATTCCATTTACGAAAAGATTTATTATAGGAAGAGGGACGAAGAATGAATAATTGGAAAGATGTAATGATTGTTCCGGAGTTTGATGAGCAGGGAGTCGCCTGTTACAAGCTGGAAGGCGGAGATTATTTAAATGAGTATTATATTGTGTCAGAAGCGGAGTCAAGAAAGCTTTTGAACACGCCGGAGATTGTAGGATATGAGGTATACAACTGCCTGATTCCATCCACCTCACAGATGCTTTATTATCTGAAAGAACAGAAGAAAGTAACGACAGCAAATATTCTTTCGATTCTGCGTGGAGCATTGAATTATCCGTTGGAGGAGAGCTGCTACCGTGAACATATCCGTGTACATGACATCAGCTTTCTGTCAAGTGAGCGTGTGTTTGCGGATGAGGAGATTGCGGGACTTGAAATCAAATACAGCAAGCTTACGATGGTTCCGGACAGCACACTTATGATTGGAGATATTATTGCAAGCGGTGAGACTTTGATTCACTGTCTGCGTTATGTGACCGATTTTTACCGCAAAAATGGCGCAAAGCTGCGCAATATTATTGTATTTACAATCGGTGGAACCAAGGGCATTGATATTCTTGAGGAACTGACAAAGGATATCCGCAAATTCTGGCCGGATTTTGAGGGATTTATTACCGTTTACTATGAAGGAATTTTCAGCACTTATCAGGATAAGGGCGTTTCCGGCATCAATCTTCCGGATGTCGATTTCTTCTGGAAGGACGGTATTGTTGCTCCGGAATTTCGTAGAGAGACGTTATCGATGTGCAGCCCGCTTTTTGAAAAATGCATTATTTACGATGGCGGAGCAAGACGTTATGAAATTCATGAGCACGTAGAAGAAGTGCTGGATTTCTGGCAAGGGATGCTTGCGCGTGCAGATCGTATCGATATGGCGGAACTTTTGGCAGAGAAACTCGGTTATCCGCTTCCAATCAGTTATGAAGACTGGATTGCATGCAATCATTATAAGAATATTCCAGTTGCGGATACTCGTTGGCTGTATCGTCAGGAACAGGGGTATATCGAGAGCATGAAGAATATTACATTGAAAGAACTTGCAACACAGAGAATCGAAGAATTTACGGATGCATTGCGTAAATATATGCTGTAACAGAAAGGATAAATTAAAAAATGGGTAATGAAAAAACAAAAGTAGATGTTGATTATGCAGATTCCGCGGTGCCGGCGAATGGCCGAAAAGGCTTTATTACCATGTTCATGATTATGCTGGGATTTACCTTTTTCTCAGCGAGTATGTGGGCAGGACAGCAGCTTGCAGCCGGACTTGATTTCAAAGGTTTTCTCGGGGCACTTATTTTAGGTGGTGTGATTCTTGGAGCCTATACAGGACTTCTCGGCTACGTTGGTGCAAAGACCGGCCTTGGCATGGATCTTCTGGCAAAGAAAGCGTTTGGACAAAAAGGTTCGTACCTGTCTTCGGCAATGATTAGTTTTACGCAGATCGGATGGTTCGGTGTAGGTGTTGCAATGTTTGCCATCCCGGTTTCTTCTGAAATTTTTGGTGACAGCACGCTTGCAAAGTGGATTCTTGTTATTGTAGCAGGTGTCTGCATGACAGCTTCTGCGTATTTTGGAATTAAATCATTGACCGTGATTAGTTATATTGCTGTCCCATTGGTTGCAATTCTTGGAACCGTTGCTATGGTAATGGCGGTAAATCAGGGAAACGGCACGATCGTAGATCAGTTTGCAGTATCTAGCGGTACATTAAGCGTGGTCGGTGGAGCAGGACTTGTAATCGGCTCTTTTGTATCCGGTGGTACAGCAACTCCGAATTTTACCCGTTTTGCTAAGGATGCAAAGTCAGGAACGATTGCTACGGTTGTTGCATTTTTTATTGGTAATTCCCTGATGTTTTTCTTTGGTGCGATTGCATATATTTTCGTAGGTGGAAATGATATTTTTGAAGTTATGATTCGCCTGAATCTGTTTTATATGGCAATTCTTGTTTTGGGATTAAATATCTGGACTACCAATGACAATGCATTGTATTCTGCCGGACTTGGACTTGCAAATATTTTTCATCAGAAGAAAAAGCCGATGGTATTGATTTCCGGAATCATCGGAACCTTATTATCCGTGTGGCTGTATTACAATTTCTGCAACTGGCTGAACATTTTAAACTGTACCCTTCCACCGGTAGGTATTATTCTCGTGTTATCTTATTTCGTGGATAAGGAAGCTTACAAAGAGGGCGCAGAAGAAAAAGTTGTGGACTGGTTTGCTGTTGCAGGTGTCATTCTTGGTGCAGTCGTTGCAAATATCGTACCATACGGCATTGCTTCCATCAATGGCATGGCAGTGGCAGCGGTATGCTATCTGATTGGAAGAAAAGTGAACAAAAACCGCTAATTGCTGTCATCTTGCATTTTTTGTGCAAATTGTGGTAATATAAGTAGTTGGATTAGAACCTTTTCACATATTTAAAGGAGGATATATAAAATGACAAAGATTGACATTATTTCAGGCTTTTTAGGAGCTGGTAAAACAACATTTATTAAGAAGATGATTGACGAAGCATTCAAGGGTGAGCAGATTGTTCTCATCGAGAATGAGTTCGGTGAAGTTGGTATCGATGGTGGTTTCTTAAAGGATTCTGGCATTGAAATCACAGAGATGAACAGTGGATGTATCTGCTGCTCACTGGTTGGTGATTTTGGCAAGAACTTAAATGAAGTAATCACCAAATATCATCCGGACCGTATTTTGATCGAGCCATCTGGTGTTGGCAAATTATCAGATGTTATGAAATCTGTAATTGATATTGAAAAAGAGCAGGATGTGAAATTAAATGCATTGGTTACGGTTGTCAATGCACTCAAGGCAAGCAAGCAGATGAAAGCTTTCGGTGAGTTCTTCAACAACCAGATTGAGTATGCAACAACAGTAATTTTAAGCCGTAGCCAGAATGCTACTCCTGAGCAGTTAGAGTTCTGCGTAAACCAGATTCAGAAGCTGAATCCAAATGCAGCAATTATTACGACAGACTGGGCTTCCATTCCAGGTGAGCAGATCCTGAAAGTTATGGAAGGACAGGACAACCTTGAAATGAAAGTCCTTGCTGAAGCACGCCATGCGCATGATGAGGAAGAACACGAGCATGAGCATCACCATCATGACCATGATCATGAGGAGCATGAACATCATCACGATCACGACCATGAGGAGCATGAACATCATCACGATCATGATCACGAAGAACATGAACATCATCATGAGCATGACGAGAACTGCACCTGCGGATGCCATGATCACGACCACGAACATCATCATCACCATCATGCAGATGATGTATTCACAAGCTGGGGCAAGGAGACACCTCACAAATTCGAGAAGTCAAAGATTGAAGAGATTCTCAAAGGCTTCGTAGATTCTGACAACATCCTCCGTTCCAAGGGTATGGTTGAGAGCGTTGACGGAAGCTGGATCTATTTCGATATGGTTCCGGGCGAGTATGAGATTCGTGAAGGCGAGCCGGATTATACCGGACGTATTGTAGTAATTGGTACCGAAATCCATGAGCATGAGCTTGAGGAACTGTTCGGTCTGGCATAAAGAAAGGAGCAGTAATGGCACAGGATATTCCAGTATATTTATTTACCGGATTTATGGACAGTGGTAAGACTTCTTTAGTGGAAGAGACATTGTTCGAAAACGAATTTGGCGATGGAGCCAAAGGCGTCATCATTATGTGTGAAGATGGTGAGAAGGAATACGACGAGGCAAAACTCGCCACCATTAACTTCAAGCTGACGAGCATTGATTCTGAAGAGGAGTTCACACCACAGAAATTGCAGGAGATTCAGGATACATTCCAGCCGGAGCAGGTTTTCATTGAGTACAATGGAACCTGGGGCATGGACAAGATCCTTGAGGCACAGATGCCGGAGGGATGGGTGATCGTACAGTCTCTGGCAACAGTGGATTCTACGACTTTTGATATGTATATGAACAATATGCGTGCGATGATGCAGGAACAGGTTTTCTCCAGCGATGTAGTCATTTTCAACCGCACCGATGATGATACCGACCGCGGTCATCTGCGCCGTTCCATTAAAGCAATCAACCGTAAGGCACAGATTGTCTATGAACGCAAGGATGGAACGATCGATGAGCGTCCGGAAGAACTTCCGTTTGACATCAACCAGGATGTGATTGAACTTTCCGATGCAGATTATGCAATCTGGTATATGGATGCAATGGAAAATTACAAGAAATACGATCGTAAGAAAGTGAAGTTCCGTGCGCTTGTATATAATCCGGATAAACTGAAAAAGGGCGTTTTCGTGCCGGGCCGTTTTGCAATGACCTGCTGTATCGAGGATGTTACTTTTATCGGATTTAAATGCAAATATGACAAAGAGGATGAGATCCCGCACAAGTCATGGATTGATATTACCGCTGAAGTTCGAGTGGAATTTGCCCGCGAGTATAAAGGAAAAGGCCCGGTGTTGTACCCGATTTCTATTGAGAAAGCGCAGAAGCCGGAAGATGAGCTGGTATACTTCTCATAACTGAAAGATATAGCAGAAAAAGGAATATGTTTTGACATATACACGCTTTTTCTGTATGATTAAAAAAGAGTATTTAACACTAGGAGGAAGATTATGTATCCAATCGTTCGCAAAGAGACATTGGCAGACAATATTATCCTTATGGATATCAAAGCACCTCGCGTTGCTGCAGAGTGCCTGCCGGGACAGTTTATTATTGCTAAGACTGACGAAGTAGGAGAGCGTATCCCGCTCACTATTTGTGATTATGACAGAGAAAAAGAGACCGTTACCATCGTTGTTCAGACAATCGGTGCAGGAACCGAGCGTATGATGAGCCTTAACGAAGGTGATGCCTTAGAGGACTTCGTAGGACCTCTCGGATGTGCATCCGAGTTATGCCTTGAGAAGAATCTCGAGGAGACAAAGAAGAAAAATATCGTATTTATTGCCGGTGGACTTGGTACCGCTCCGGTATATCCGCAGGTTAAGTGGCTTCATGAGCATGGCATTGATGCAGATGTTATCATGGGATCAAGAACCAAGGATCTGCTGTTCTATATCGATGAGATGAAAGCAGTTGCCGGAAATGTATATGTTACAACAGATGATGGTACATATGGATTCCACGGAAACGGATGCCAGCAGTTAGAGGCATTGGTAAACGAAGGCAAGCATTACGATGTATGCGTTGCAATCGGACCAATGATCATGATGAAATTTGTTACAATCCTTACAAAGAAGTTAGAGATTCCTACAATCGTATCCATGAACCCGATCATGGTTGACGGTACTGGAATGTGTGGCGCATGTCGTCTGATGGTTGGTGGCGAAGTGAAGTTCGCATGTGTAGACGGACCTGAGTTCGACGGACATCTGGTTGATTTTGATCAGGCAATGAAGCGTCAGCAGCAGTATAAGACAGAAGAAGGACGTGCAAAGCTTGCATATGAAGAAGGCGACACCCACCACGGTGGCTGTGGTCATTGCGGAGGTGACAAATAATGGATGCATTTGTAAGAGTACCAGTACGTGAGCAGGAGCCAAAGGTTCGTGCTACGAATTTTGAAGAAGTATGTTATGGATACAACGAGGAAGAGGCAGTCGCAGAGGCTTCCCGTTGTCTGAATTGTAAAAATGCACAGTGTATGAAGGGATGCCCGGTTTCTATTAATATTCCGGCATTTATCGCACAGGTGAAGGAGCGTAACTTCGAGGAAGCTTACCATATTATTTCCGAGTCATCTGCACTTCCTGCTGTCTGCGGTCGTGTATGTCCACAGGAGAGCCAGTGTGAAGGTAAATGTATCCGTGGAATCAAAGGCGAGGCAGTTGCTATCGGTAAACTTGAGCGCTTCGTTGCTGACTGGGCAAGAGAGAATGGTATCAAGCCAAAGAAAGCAGAGAAGTTAAACGGACATAAAGTGGCAGTCATCGGTTCCGGCCCTGCAGGTCTTACCTGTGCCGGAGATCTGGCTAAGCTTGGCTATGATGTAACAATTTTCGAAGCATTACATCAGGCTGGTGGTGTATTAAGCTACGGTATTCCTGAGTTCCGTCTTCCAAAGGACAAGGTAGTAGCTGCAGAAGTAGAGAATGTTAAGGCATTGGGCGTTAAGATTGAGACAAACGTTGTCATCGGAAAATCTGTTAAGATTGATGAACTGATGGCACAGGAAGGTTTTGAGGCTGTATTTATCGGTTCCGGTGCAGGTCTTCCTAGATTTATGGGAATTCCTGGCGAGCAGGCCAACGGAGTATTCTCCGCAAACGAGTTCCTTACACGTAACAACTTAATGAAAGCTTTCAAGGAAGGTTATGAGACACCAATCTCGCACGGAAAGAAAGTTGTTGTTGTCGGTGGTGGAAACGTAGCAATGGATGCTGCCAGAACAGCACTTCGTCTTGGCGCTGAGGTACATGTTGTATATCGTCGTGGTGAGGAAGAACTTCCGGCACGTAAGGAAGAAGTACATCATGCAAAAGAAGAAGGAATCATCTTTGATCTCCTCCAGAACCCGACAGAAATTCTCGTAGACGAGAATGGATGGGTAAAGGGTGTCCGCATCATCAAGATGGAACTTGGTGAGCCGGATGCTTCCGGAAGAAGAAGCCCAATCGAGATTCCAGGTTCTGAGTATGATATGGATTGTGATACTGTGATCATGTCACTTGGTACATCACCAAACCCATTGATTTCTTCTACAACTGCTGGTCTTGATACCAATAAGCGTAAGTGTATCGTTGCTTCTGAGGAGAACGGTGCAACAAGCAAAGCTGCAGTATTCGCAGGTGGAGATGCAGTAACAGGTGCTGCAACAGTTATCCTTGCAATGGGAGCTGGTAAGGCTGCGGCAAAGGGTATTGATGAGTATCTTTCAGCAAAATAAATTTTACATTGAAACAAATTCAGGCACACGTGAGAGCGTGTGCCTTTTGTAGTGTATGCTATGTTTTGCTCCCTCCGGCAGCATATATAAATTTTTTCAAAAGATTTTATGAAAACAACAATTTTCATACCAAAAAGAGGTATAATAACAGAAAATACATAGAGATAATGTTCAAAGGAATAGTGAAAATTATATGAAAAATAGGAACAAAGAAAACCCAATCGAAGCTCCAATCCGTGTGGAGCGCATTCAGGCTGATCCCGCCAGCGGACTTTCCACAGAGCAGGTCAAGCAGCGCTTTGCGGCACATGCAGATAATTATAAAGTGGAATCATCGACAATGTCTGTATCGGATATTGTAAAATCCAATGTATTTACGTATTTTAACCTTATTTTTGCAATTATTGCTGTCTTACTTTCCATTGTAGCGGCGTGGTCCGATATGATGTTTTTACCAATCATCATTGCAAATACGTGTATCGGTATCATACAGGAGGTTCATTCGAAGAAGGTACTCGACCGGCTGTCCATTTTAAATGCACCACATTGTACAGTAGTGCGGGATGGTCAGGAACATGAAGTTGAGGCGCACAAACTGGTACTTGATGATGTGGTCGTTCTGCAGGCGGGAAGTCAGATCCCGGCAGATGCGACTGTGCTTGATGGAGAACTTCAGGTAAACGAATCACTGATTACCGGTGAATCGGATGAGATTGCCAAACATGTCGGAGATGAACTTTTGTCTGGAAGTTTTGTGGTGTCCGGAAAAGCACATGCAAGGCTGGAAAAAGTGGGCAAGGATTCTTATATATCCAAACTGACTTTGCAGGCAACACAGAGTAAAAAAGGCGAACAGTCGGAGATGATCCGTTCCCTGAACTATTTGATTATGGTAATGGGAATCATCATTATCCCGATTGGTATCGCATTGTTTGTGCAATCCTATATTTTTAATGAGGGAACATTAAAAGAGAGTATTACCGGAATGGTAGCTGCAATCATTGGTATGATTCCAGAGGGATTGTATTTACTTTCAAGTGTTGCGATGGCGGTGTCTTCGGTACGTCTGGCACAGAAAAAAGTTTTGATCCATGATATGAAATGCATTGAGACACTGGCACGTGTCAATGTATTGTGCGTAGATAAAACGGGAACAATCACCGAGCCTGGTATGCATGTGTATGAGACAAAGATTTTAGATGGTTTAGATGAGGCGCAGACCGTTGCCACGATCGCAGATGTGGTTGCCGCGCAGGAAAAAGACAATGCGACGATGGAGGCATTGCAGGATTATTTCACGAAGGGAAGCGGACATAAGGCAAAAGAAGTTTTTTCATTTTCTTCGGAGACAAAGTTTTCCGGAGCAACAATGGATGACGGAAAAGCCTATGTCATTGGTGCACCGGAGTTTGTATTGCGCAGCCAGTTTGAGGAATATCAGGAGCAGATTGCGGAATACAGCAGTAAAGGTTATCGTGTACTTGTATTTGGAGAATATGAAGGTACATTATCAAGAAAACCATTGACGGAGCCGGTAGTTCCGATGGGGCTTGTTATGCTTGCAAATCCGATTCGAAAGGGCGCAAAAGATACGTTCCGCTATTTTGCTGAAAATGATGTGGATATCAAAGTGATTTCCGGAGATAATCCGCTTACGGTGTCCGTAATCGCAACAGAAGCGGGCATTGAAGGGGCGGAACGTTATGTGGATGCTTCCGTTTTGAAAACAAAGAGTGATTATGATGAGGCTGTCGAAAAGTATACTGTGTTCGGCAGAGTGACACCAAATCAGAAACGGATGCTGGTGCAGGCTTTAAAGGAACACAAGAAGACTGTCGCAATGACGGGAGATGGTGTCAATGATGTATTAGCACTGAAAGATGCGGATTGCAGCGTTGCGATGGCATCCGGAAGTGATGCGGCTTCGAATGTGGCACAACTGGTGCTTTTGGATTCGGATTTTACGCGCATGCCATCCGTTGTGGCAGAGGGACGACGCGTGGTAAACAATATTGAGCGTACGGCTTCGCTTTATATCGTAAAGAATATTTTTTCCATGCTGCTTGCTATTTTTTCTGTGATCTTAATGCTGGATTATCCGCTTGAACCATCACAGGTGTCACTGATCAGTATGTTTACCATTGGAATTCCGTCCTTTATTCTTGCACTTGAGCCGAATAAGAATCCAATTCGGGGAAGATTCCTCACCAATGTTTTGGTAAAAGCACTTCCGGCAGGACTTACAGATTTCCTTGTGGTGAGTGGGCTGGTATTATTCTGCAGGGAGTTTTCTGTGGATCTGGACTGTCTTTCAACATCCTGTACGATTCTTGTGGCAGTCGTTGGATTTATGATTTTATATCGCATTGCAAAGCCAATGAACATAGGACATATCATTATGATGATCGGCGTGGTTGCAGGCTGGTTGTTCTGTATGCTTTTTGTCAGCAAATTCTTTGCAATCACCGGTATTTCAAAACAGTGCGCAATGCTTATGATCGTGTTTGCGATTATTACAGAACCGGCTTTGCGATACCTTAGTCTGATCGTGGAAGGCTTGCATGACTGGGGAAGCAGAGTGATGCAGAAGATGAAAAAGGCGTAGCCGTGAGTTGACAGTTGCAAGAGATTGTAGAATCGTCTATAATTAATCATTATAATTCAGAGAAAAGATTTTTACAAAAGCAGGTGCAGGTGTGCGTAAACGAATCAGGCAGATAGCCAGGGATAAATTCGAATACGATCAGCCATGTATTTCGCTCCCAGAGGAAGAACTGTCCCTTCAGGTACAGGAAGGACAGACATACGAAGGCAGTTTTTCCGTTGCAAGCACAAACCGGATTCCGGTCCGGGGAATTGTATATACGACAAATTCCAGAATGGAATGTCTGACAACACAGTTCGAGGGAGAAGAGATTCGTATTCGTTATCAATTTCATAGTAAGGGGCTTGTGGAAGGCGAAGTAGAGAAGGGTGATTTTGTTCTCGTATGTGAGCAGAAGGTATACATCCTTTCTTTTCGTGTGTCCATTTCCCGACTATATATCGAAGCTTCCAATGGAGTAATCCGTAGTCTTTCGGATTTTGCTAATCTGGCGCAGACGAATTGGAATGAAGCATATCAGTTATTCTATCATCATGATTTTTCCAATATATTCAGCTTAAAAGAACAAAAAGAAGCCATGATGTATCGTGGAATTATGGGAGCAAAACCATCGCAGCAGAATATGGAAGAATTCCTCATCGGTATCCATAAAAAGAGCAGAGTATGCTTTACGGTTGCATCGGATGATATTTCTCTGGAGATGACAGAGACGATGCAGCAGGAAGTGGAAATTAAAAAAAGCGAATGGGGCTATATTTCAATTGATGTTGAGACAGACGGTGCATTTGTCCGTTTATCGGACAACCGGATTACAACAGAGGATTTTCTGGGAAGTTCCTATACATTTAACTACTTGCTTGATTATGAACAGATGCATATGGGATACAATTTCGCATGCATCAAGTTTTCTTCTGCCTATGAGACAAAAATTATCAAGATTACTGCGCATAAGAAATCACAGAGAGCTTCCGATGCGGTTCGGGCGCAGGTGAAAGAATATAAAGTCGGTATTATGGAACTTTACCAGGCATATCGTCTGAAACGCATTGTTACCGGCGTGTGGGCAAATGAGACCATTGACATTCTGAATCATTTACATGCGGTGGATGGGCAGGAACCAATGTATATGCTGATGAAAGCACAGGCATTGATCATCAACCGGCAAAGACAGGAAGCGGAATGGATTCTGGATGAATTCAAACGCACATGGAAGGATGAAAAATCTCCTGTTTTTGGATATTATCTGTATCTTCTGACGATTATGGAGCGGGAACCTTCCTATGTGGATCGCATGACAAATGAGATAGAGCTTATCTTTCGGAAATATCCGGAATCGTCGTTGCTTTTCTGGATTTTGCTGTTCCTGAAAGAAGATTATTATAATAACAGTTTTCATAAGCTTAAGGCTATAGAAAACTGGGTTTTGAATGGATGCGCATCTCCATATCTGTATCTGGAAGCATATTACCTTATGATTCAGGAACCATATCTGTTATCGAAGCTTGGACGTTTTGAAATACGGATTCTTCGATGGGCAATCCGCAATCAGGTACTAAGCAAAGAACTTGCTGCACAGATTTTTGAAATTATCGAATTGAATAAGGGATTTCATCCGGCAGAATATGAACTTTTGTGTGCAGCATATGAAGTGGAAAAGAAACCGGAATATCTGGGCTTGATCTGCAGTTATCTCATCCGTGCCCAGCGTTTTGATATCAGGTATCATTGCTGGTTTGAAAGGGGAATTGAAGAGAAACTTCGCATTACCGGATTATATGAGGCATATCTGCTTTCGCTGGATGATCGCGCGATAGGTGCGGTACCCAAAATCATACAGATGTATTTTCAGTATGACAGCAATTTGTCTTACCGTAAGATGGCAATATTATATAATAATATTATTGCTACGAAGAAATCAGATCCGGAGATGTATGACAAATACCAGAAGACCATGGGGCGTTTTGCAATGGAGCAGGCGGAACTTGGGCATACGGATGATAATCTTGCCGTACTTTATGAAGAAATGCTGGATTTAGGCCTGATCGATGAGGAATTATCGCATTGTATGTCGCGTATTTTATTTACGCATAAGCTGAATATCTTTGATGCGCGCATCGTCCGGGTGATCATATACCAGAAACAGTTAAAGGAGCCACAGATCATACCGGTCACAGACCAGACGGCATATTTTCAGTTATATACCAAAGATTATGTGATGCTGTTTGAGGATGAAAAAGGACACAGATACATCAGCAGTATTGCATACCGAATTGAAAACCTTATGAATCTGGACAAATATCTGGAAAGGTGCAGAAAGCTGGCAGTCAATGAACTTTCGTACATACTGGCATATTTGGATAGAAAAGAATCGTTATCATTTACAAAAGAAGATGAGGTTTTTTTCCCGATATTATTGTTCTCAAACGATTTGGATAAATCATACCAGTCCGATATGGCACAGGCGATTATGCGCTATGCAGAAAGTGCAAAGGATTATCCGAAAAATGACCTGCACAGATATTTACAGGAAGCAGATTATGAGGCGATGACACAGCCGGTTCGCCAGTATATGATAGAGTCTCTTGTGCTGTACCAGTATTTTGATCTGGCGTATGAGATGGTGCAGAAATTTGGCATGGATCAAATGACGCCGGCAACCGGACTGACTTTGGCAAGTGTACTGTTGGGGCGTCACAAAGAAGATCACGATGTCGATGAGACGTTGCTTCGTTTTGTTTCCTATGTTTTTCTGAATAAAAAATATAATGATGCGGTGCTTACTTATCTGTGCCGATTTTATAATGGACCGACCGAGCAGATGCAGAGACTCTGGAGGGCCGCACAGGAATTTGGCATACAGACATTTGAACTCGAAGAGCGAATTCTGGTGCAGATGATGTATGCGGGAGAAGCTTTTGCAGGAGATGAGCTGTTTTTGCATTATTACAGGACCGGTGGCAGAGAACTTGTCGTGCTGGCTTATATTACGCTGCGTGCACGGGCATATTTTGTAGAGAATGAAAAAATTACAGGAAATATTATAGAAATTATACGAGAGCGGTATCAGCATCATATGGATTTGAATGATGCGTGCAAACTGGCACTTTTGAAGACTTTGTCTGCAGAAATGAAAACAGATGAGGAAATTTATGAAATGGAAGATGCATTGCTTGCGGAATATACTGCCCGTGGTATGAATTTTGCTTTTTTCAAAAAGCTGGATAAACGTCTTGTATATAAATATCATCTTTATGATAAGGTGTTCCTGGAACATCGCAGTGATCCTCGTACGCATGTGGTTTTGAATTACAGCAGAGATGAGGATGGGGTAAATTTCATTCGCGAAGATATGATCAACGTATATGCAGGCATTTTTGTTAAGACATTTGTATTGTTTTTCGGGGATGTTGTACAGTATTATATTGCGGATGAATTAGATGGTCAGGTGGCAGTGACAGAAAGCAATCGTATTTCCAACAACGATGTATTGGCAAAGAATGACACGAGCCGTTTCCATTTGATCAATCAGATGTTGATTTCTGCAACTCTGCAGGATTATAATTCTGAGTTTGTTTCAATGCAACAGTATGCAGAATACGAGGAGACCACAAAACATCTTTTTAAACTCTTATAAAAGGGAAAAACATGGAAAAGAAGAATAGTGCGTATTATCTTGGCATTGATTTGTGTGATACCTATGCCATGGTGAGTTTTTATCAATTGAATATGGAGGAACCGGATACGGTCAGCACCATTGCTGGAAGTGAAAATTACCGGATACCTCTCGTCCTTGCACGGCGGAAGAATGTAGGAATGTGGTATTATGGTGATGAAGCAAGGAAGATGGCCAAAACAAGCGAGGCTCTTTGTGTTGATTGCCTGCTACAGAGGGCAATCAACAGCGAAAAAATTCTTGTGGGGGACACTTCTTATGATGCTGCAGAACTGTTGGCTTTATTTTTAAAAAAAGTCATGGAACTGCCACAGAAACTTGGGGTATCCATGCATGTGGAACGACTGGCGATTACAGTAGAAAAACTGACCAAGGAAAACATGGAAGTTTTTTGGAAAGTGGCAAATAAACTCGAACTTACCGAAGAACGTTTCATGGTCATAGATCACAAAGAGAGTTTTTATTATTTTGCTTTGAACCAACAGAAAGAGTTGTGGAATCATGATGTGTTTTTGTTCTCTTGTGAGGAGGATACACTTTTTTCGTATGATTTAAAGCGTGATGTCCGGACAACACCACAGGTTGTTACAATTCGGGAATCTGCTCCGCAACAGTTGGGAGAGAATCGTGACGCCTCTTTTTCGAATATTATGACAGAGTCGTTTATGAACCGTATTGTTTCGAGTGTGTACCTTGTGGGGGACGGATTCGATGGTGACTGGATGAAAAATTCTGTCAAAATTATGTGCAGTGGCCGAAGAGCTTTTGTTGGACAGAATCTTTTTTCAAAAGGAGCCTGCTATGCAGCAGCTATCCGGGATCAGCAGAATCTCTGGCCTTATATATACATGGGCGAGAATGAAATGAAATTTAATCTCAGCCTTAAAGTAAAAGACAAAGGGAATGTTGCTTTTTACAATCTGATTTCAGCGGGGAAGAACTGGTTTGAGGCAAAAGGCACCTGCGAGGTGATTTTGTCAGGAACGCCGGAAATTGATTTCTGGAAACAGTTGCCGAACAGCAGAGAGGCGGTCATTGAAACGCTGGAACTTTCTGATCTGCCAAAACGTCCGAATCGTACAACGCGCGTACGGATTACAGCGACACCGGTTTCGGATGATAAGATAGAAATAGAGATGAAAGATCTTGGTTTTGGAGAATTTTTCCGCGCGACGGATAAAATCTGGAGACACACCATAGTTATGTAGGGGAAACATATGAGTGAATTATTGTTTTGTCATGCGCCGATTGCATCATTGCCCTATTATATCGAGGGACTTGGAATTAATATTTATTCGATGGAGGAATTGTGCTATTTTATTGCAGGAAATGTGTTCCTGCTGGACGATTCTTTTATGAATGAAGGATTGTGTACCTGGATAGAGAAGCAGATGAGTGCGTATAAACTTGCAGAAAATTTAAGAAATATCATGCATGCAGGCAGACGATTATCGGTATTCGTGGATCTGATACTGGAAGATACCTGTTACTATTCTAAACCAGAGATCGATAATATTGTTTCTACGCTCGAACAGCTGGAACAGAAAACAGGTTTTGAATGCAGTAAGATGCATGCGGATCAGTTAATGGAAAAAGAAAAGTATCTTGCCGCAATCTATGCTTACCGGAAATTGCTTGACTCTAGGGAAGCAAAAGAGACAGATGCTTTGCTGAGAGGAAATGTATGGCACAATCTGGGCACGGCATATGCGAGACTATTCCTTTTTGAAGAGGCAGCAGCATGTTATGAGAAAGCCTATGAATTGAATCAGACATATGAATCCGTGCGGGAAGCTTTGTTATGTTCCTGCTATATGGAGAATGAAGAAAATCTCAAGCAGAAATGTGCACAGTATTTTGTAGATGAGAATACGATTGAAGCACTGAAAGAGGAACGTGAGCAGGCAGGAGACAATCCACGTATCCGGGAATTTGATGAGCGGCTGGAACATATCCGCTCCATGCTTGCGGACGGACAGAAAGTCCAGGCAAAAGATGCGTTAAATGATATTATTTTTAACTGGAAGGAAGAATACCGAAGAGGTTGTAAAGTATAGGTATTATGTTTTTATCGAAACTTTTTCATAGAAAAAACAGAAAAAAATGGGAAGAGAATGTTGCAAAGTATGAGCAGGAGCGCTATGCAGCCCTAGAGACGGAGGACAGTGAGCGGACTCTGCATCTTACGGAGCCGGAGAATGCGGCAAGTTATGTGGTGGATCTGTGTGAGCAGATGATTGATGTATCCAAAAATATCGAAGGTATCCGGCAGGAATATCAGATGGTTACTTCCTATCTGACCGATATACAGATTATCGAAGAGCTTACCGAGGCAGAGCGCACACCGATTGAAACCTGTGCTCAGCATGTATCTCAATTAGAAAAACAAAGAAGCGAATTTTTAAAGATCGAACATAAGCTTTCGGATACACAGTATGGTCAGATGCAGCAGGAGGAGGCTGAACTTCCGGGGGTTATACGCCGGTTAAAGGAAAATGAAAATTATCTTGATAAAATAAAAAAAGATCTTGCTTATCTGGAAGGTGAAAAACTACAGTGGTCTATGCTTCGGACGGAATCTTTACGGACACAGGACATTATGAGAAAAGCATCGTGCATTTTATTGTTTCTATTTGTAGTTTTGTTTGTGGGAGCATTGATCGGTTCCAGGTATTTTCAGGTAGAGGCACAGTTGCCGGTTACAATCGGATGCTTTGTTGCAGCAGTTATCGGAGTGTTTGTTTTTATCAGATACCAGGAAGCTACAAAGAATATCCGTAAGGCGGATGTGAACAAAAATCATGCGATCTCTTTGGAGAATCATGTAAAGATCCGTTTTGTGAATATGAAAAATGCGGTGGATTACACATGCGAAAAATATCATGTGCACAATGCAAATGAATTACAGGCGTTGTATGAGCAGTATCAGAGTGAAGCAAAAGAAAAGGAACAGTTTCGAAAGACAAATGATGAACTGGAATATTACTCAAAATCTCTGATTCATTATCTTTCGAAACAGAAAATGTATGATGCAAAAGTATGGATCCAGCATGCGGATGCAATTATAGACAGCAGGGAGCTGGTTGAGTTAAAGCATAATCTTATTGAACGCAGACAGCATTTGCGCGGACGGATTGAAAGTGCATTGCAAAGCATTGAGATTATGAAGAAAGATGCGATGAAGCAGGCACAGCATATGGATGACAATGGCCTGCAGTTACAGAAGATCATTCAGAAAATCGATCAGATGAATCAATACTAAATCTTTCACATTTTATGCATATATTCATAATATATAGCATACGCAAAATGGAAAGGATTTCAGATGATGGATACAAAATTGAATATCACATCCTGCAGAGAGGCAGACACACAGCAGGTACCTGGTATGGCATATGTTCCGTGGCAGCAGTTTACCAAAACCTATGACCCCAACCGGGCACTGAGAGCCGGAACAATCTTCCCGGAACTTGATAAGCCGTTTACTGGAAATTGTGCATGGAACAATGGAGGTAGACGCAGATGAACAGACAAAATCAGGATATGCAGCAAAAGAGAATGAACCAGAAGGAACTGTATGAGTGGATCATGATGCTCGGATTTTGTGCTGTGGATATGATGCTTTATCTGGATACACATCCGGATGATGAAGAAGCACTGAATTATTTTAATCAGTGCAATACGCTTTACAATGCAGCAAAGCAGTCTTATCAGGAACAGTTTGGCCTATTGAATGCATTCTCAGAGCAGGAACGTTTTTCCTGGGATTGGAATACAGCACCGATGCCATGGGAAGGGGGAATGTGATTTATGTGGAGTTATGAAAAACGATTGCAGTATCCGATTCATATTACAACACCGAATGCGAAGATGGCGTCTTATATTATCAGCCAGTATGGCGGTCGATACTGCAATACCCTATAACGGATAGAAACCGCTAAATTACAAGCTTTAAGAACACATCAAGACTTGTGTTCTTCCGGTCGAATACGATGTGATCTACCACATTCCGCATCATGTTTCCTTTTTGGACATAATCAGCAGATTCATCTTTTAACACCAGAAGCAGATTTTGAATATTCTGCTTCATTTTTTTATCCATATCTTCTTTGGTATATTTGACATTGGAAAGCGTGAGTTCTTCAATTTCTTTTTCAATTGTCCGGCGTTCCTCTTCAAGTGCAGTCTTATTCGCCTTATATTCTTCCAGAGTATCAATTTCATTTAAGTATGCAGCCTTGATACGCTTTTCCTTGGCATCAATTTTCTGAAGCTGTCGTTCACAGTCGGATAGCTTGGATTCGGCATTTGAGGACGCTGCAGATATAATGGTGTATGAAAGTGTAGGAGAGTGCAATACATATTCAAGATACTCCATCACCATTTTTTCAATTGATCCGGTACTGATATAATGAGACTCCGAACAGAATCCCTTGCTATATTTCCAACATTGGAAGCCGCGTGCAGAGTTAGCACCGCCATATGCCAATGTACCACCACAAGAGGAACAGATCAGCAGACCACTCAGCCAATGCTTGGCAGATGATACATCACGGGATTTTGCTTTGCGCATATTCAATGCCAGTCGTTTCTGGATTTCTTTAAATGTATCTTCATCCCATAAAGCTTCCCAGTTACCATCTGCATAGATCACTTCATCTGACGGTTTAAGCTTGCGACCGCGTTCGGTGTAGTTCCATCTGGATTTGCCAATATAAAACGGATTTTCGAGCACGTAGCGCACGCCACGGGCATCCCACAGGTTACCTCGCTTGGTGCGATACCCCATGTCATTTAGTTTACGCGCAATTTGAAGCTGTGTGGACCCGGACAGGAACATATCTTTGATCATAAGCGGAATCTGTACGGTGTCCGGATTGATTACCGGCGGTTTCTTATCGCCTGGAGATGTATATCCAATCGGAGCATCGCTTTGATAGTGTCCACGCATAGCATTCTGCGTCATGCCACGCATTACCTCGCCGGATAAGCGGATAGAGTAGTATTCGTCCATCCATTCGATAATACGCTCAATCAGAGAGCCAAACGGACCGTCTATGAGTGGCTCTGACACACTCACCACATCAACACTGTTTTTACTGAGCAGGGATTTATATACAATGGATTCTTCCTGATTACGGGCAAATCGTGAGAACTTCCACACGATGATCGCATCAATCGGATGCTCCTTGGACTTGGCCAGTGCAATCATGTTCTGGAAAGCTGGCCGCTTGTTTGCTTTCCGGCCGGAGATACCATTGTCCTGATATATGTATTCTTCGGGAACATCAATGGAATTCTTCTTGGCATAATCCATAAGTAAGCGAAGCTGCGCATCCGGAGAGAGTTCTTCCTGCTTGTCGGTGGATACACGGATGTAGATTGCCCCTGTTTTGCGTTCTGATACTTTTTCTTTCATAGCACATTACACCTCTTTCTCTATATTGTATTGTTTTTTGAGTACAAAAATAACAGCCAGCGTGGAACGGGTGTTCCGCTTGCGCAGCTGCTCCGAGAATGATACAATGTGCTTGTTGAGGGCTTTCGTATCATTCGGGAGCTTGCCGCCTTGCTTTGGTAGAGCAGGGCGGTTTTAAATTGACAAAAATGGTTGTGTGACATATAATACACTTAACAGGAAAGCCGATAGATAGGTGTCAGCTATCTACTCCGGCGAAAAATCAATGGAAAATAACCGTCAACTTTTCTCAGGAGCTGGACGGTTATTTTTTATGTCTGAAATTACAAACTAGTGTAACAATAGCACATATCATTATCACAAATGTGAACAGATCAGAATATGTAACCATCGGCATCATCCCCCTTCACAGGCTCGGAGTAGATGTAACCGTTCCTCGGCTTCCCAGGTAAGTGTATTATATTGTCAAGGTACTTACTATGGTGTTGGTAGCACCAGAGCGGTTTTTATTTGCACAATGATGAATACTTGTGGCAGTATACACATAAGTAATAAAACGATGATTATAATTGCAAGGATAATGGGTAAAGTTTTTTGTTCGTGTTCATCTATCTTAGCTTGTTTTAAATCATCACTAGGAAGACCATCTTTGACGGAATGAGAGTACTGTAAGTTGTTTCCGCAATGTGAACAGAATTTAGTTCCTGTTTCCTATTTTCGGATTCTTTCTGATCTATGATATCCACAACGGTTGTGTAATGGTGTCCAAGCTCTTCGGCAAGCATACAAGCTTTTTCGGTTTCTATGTACATATCTTTACTAAGAGCAATGGTGCCATCACAATATAATCCTTTGATTCGCTTACTGGTAAAAGGATAATCAATGATATCTACATTTGTATCAGAAGCGGTTTGACATAATTCTTCGAATTTATTCATTATAATCACCTCCGCCGCATCTTAAATTATTTTCTGCCCTATAAAAAGGACTACTTCCGTTTGGACTTTACAAATTCTGCAAATGCTTTGATTTCATCAAGTTCCTCTGGGGTGTACTCATCGCCATCAAAATGTGCAGCAATGGTAGTAGGTTTTTCTATTTGTTCATCAGAAAATAAATAAGAAGTTGTTGTCAATTGCAAAGATGTTCATTTGAAATGTAACCATAATGTTTGGCTTCTGGTTAAAGAGCTCCTTGAATCGTGGTTATGGACATATGGAAGAAATAAATCAAGCCAGGTCCACAATTTTGGATAAGAATGGACATATGTAAAAATGCGTTGTAATGAGGTCCAATTAAATCATGTAAATTGGACAGTATGGCATGACCTTTTTACATATGTCCAAAATTATTTTCGATGTTGGACATTTCAATATGTTTTTTCGTATTGGTCCAAAATAGACTTTTTTAGTGGACATAGTAAATTGCTTTTTATGTATATATCCATACAGTTAAAAATTCCTATAATGATTAAGTTGTTTCTGGTGATACAATGGAAAAGAACAGGTAAATATCTGGACAATGAGAATCGTATGACAAAATGTCCATTAGCTGTTATAATAATTCCAAAGAGAGACAAGGAGCAAAGACAAATGAATTATGAAGAGTGTATAGAACTGGCAAGACCTCGCATTGGCAAGTATTGCAAAGCTTGTAAAGAATGCAATGGAAAAGCCTGCGGTAATCAGATTCCGGGACCGGGTGCAAAGGGAATCGGAGATACGGCAATTCGCAACTATGATAAGTGGAAAGAAATCCGTGTGAACATGGATACGATTGCGGAGAATGGACCGGTGAATACTTCACTGGAATTGTTCGGGAAAAAGTTCCGGTATCCGTTTTTTGCGGGTCCGGTGGGAGCGGTCAATCTGCATTATGGAGATTGTCTTAATGACATTTCTTACAATGATATTCTGGTTTCTTCCTGCGCAGAATTTGGAATTGCGGCATTCACCGGAGATGGAATGGACGGCAATGTAATGGTTGCAGCAACCCAAGCAATCCATAAGGCGAAAGGCCTGGGAATTCCGACGGTAAAACCATGGAATATGGAAACCATTCGAAAAAAGATGGAACTGGTACATGCGTCGGAGGCTTTTGCGGTAGCAATGGATGTGGATGCTGCGGGGCTTCCGTTTTTGAAAAATTTTGAGCCGCCGGCTGGAAGTAAAACGGTGGAAGAGTTGCATGAAGTGGCAAAAGAAGCTGGTGCTCCATTTATTGTAAAGGGTGTTATGACGGTAAAAGGCGCTTTGAAAGCAAAGGAAGCAGGCGCGGATGCAATCGTAGTATCAAATCATGGAGGACGTGTGTTAGATCAGTGCCCGGCAACGGCAGAAGTGCTTGCGGACATTGCAAAAGCAGTGGATGGTTCCATGAAAATCTTTGTGGATGGTGGAATTCGTTCCGGAACAGATGTGTTTAAGGCACTTGCATTGGGAGCAGATGCAGCAATCATTGCACGGCCATTTGTTACGGCTGTTTATGGTGGTGGAAGAGAAGGTGTGGAAGCTTACATTTCAAAAATCGGCGGTGAACTGGAAGATACGATGAAAATGTGCGGGATATCGAATCTTGCTGAAATTACAGAGAAATGTATTTGGAAAAATTAGAAAACCTCGCATGTGCGGGAACAGGTAAAAGGGGAGCGTAATGTATCGGATTGATGAAAACAGCGACAGGGAAAAATATATCCTGCTCATTCCGGCGATGCTGGATATGCATTTTCCACTGTTGAAGTATGCATTTTATTCAAAAAATTATCGCCCGGTTGTGTTGGAAAATGAGGATAATATCGTGAACATTGGATTAAAGTATGTAAACAATGATATGTGTTATCCGATTATTCTGATCACAGGGCAGATGATCGCTGCGTTGCAATCCGGTAAATATGATTTGAACAGGACAAGGCTTTTGATGCCCTCTGCCGGGGATGCCTGTCGGGGATCGAACTATACGGGGGTATTGCGCAGGGCAGTGACAAAAGCCGGTTTTCCACAGGTAAAGGTACTGGCGTTGAATTTGAAAGGACTCGAAAAAGAGGAACAGTTTCAGATAGAGTCGGGAATGGTGTGGCGCGCATTGTTTGGATTATTTTATGGAGATATCCTGATGGCATTATTGCAGCAGACACGCCCTTATGAAGCAAAGCGTGGTGCGGCAGAAAATATCTGGAAAAAGTGGATTCGTGTGCTTTCCGAAGATATCATATGTGGAAAACATCTTACCATCGGCCATATGAAGCAAAATTTCCAAAAGATTGCTGCAGACTTTCGGAAAATGCCAAAAATGGACTGTAAAAAGCAGCGAATCGGTATTGTAGGAGAAATTTATATCAAGTATTGCCATCTGGGAAACTGGAATATGGTACGCTTTCTTGAAGAACAAGGCTGCGAAAGTCATACCAATGGCCTTTCTTGGTATGCAATGTACTATATGGATTCACATTTAAAGGAATCCGGCAGAATGGAAGCATTGTTGTATAAGGTTGTTTTGAAACTGTTCACTTCTCTACAGAATGCAATGCTGCAGTCTCTGCGTCAATATGGTTTTTATTGTATGGAGAATTTTGCAACATTGAAAAAAGAAGCACAGGACTATGTCAGTTTTCATTACAATATAGGGGATGGCTGGCTGATCGGGGGAGAAATCGTCGGACATGTGAAGCATGATTGCAGAAAGGTCGTGGCGGTACAGCCGTTTGGCTGTATGGTCAATCACTGTTGCGGCAGAGGATTATATCCTTCGTTACAACGGCGGATGCCGGATGCGAGAATGGTCAGTGTGGATGTAGATTCCAGCGGATCGGAATTAAATTTATACAACCGTGTGAAGATGCTGGTAGATATGAAATAATCGTGCGTTTTTGCAAATGCGGTTTGAATAGTTACAGGCAATTACAATAAGGAAGAAGCAAATGTTAGGAAACACAAAGGGAAGATTAATCAATAAATATGTTCCGGATTATGTTTTATTTGATCTGGAGACGACGGGAACTTCAAGCAACTACGACGAAGTAATCGAGATATCGGCGGTGAAGGTGCAAAGTGGTGTGATCGTTGATGAGTTCAGCCAGCTGGTGAATCCAGGGAGACCGATTCCGTTTGCGGCGAGTATGGTGAATCATATCACGGATGACATGGTGGCAGAAGCTCCGGAATTTGAAGAAATTTTGCAGGCGTTCATGGATTTTGTCGGGGACAGTATTCTGGTGGGGCATAATATCAACAGTTTTGATATGAAATTTCTGTATCGGGACAGTGAGAGATATTTTGGGCAGACGGTGACCAATGATTACATAGACACTTTGAAACTGGCACGCCTGTGCCTGCCGAATCTTGGACATCACAGGCTGAGTGATCTGGCACAGTATTATGGAATTTCGACGGAAGGCGCACATCGTGCATTGAATGATTGCCGTATGAATCAACAGGTGTTTGAGCAGCTGGCAAAGGAAATGGATGGCTCCGCAGGTAAAAAAGCGAAAGTGAAACTCTGTCCAATTTGTGGGCAGCCAATGAAAAAGCGAAATGGTCGATTTGGAGAATTCTGGGGCTGTAGTGGATTTCCGGGATGCCGTTATACGGAAAATATATAGGCGGTAACTATTCAGGTGCTGAATATAAAATGGCTGTCACATCAATTGATGCGACAGCCATTTTCATGTATCTGTTTGCTTTTTTATTAGCATCCGAAACAATTACGGATAAATGTCAGTAAATCACAATTATTGAAAAGTTTGAAGCACATAATAATATCCTCCTTTCAAATATTTGTATTAGCTAAGTACAAATGAATTGTAACAATTATGTAATAAGTTCGCAATATGAGGTTGTTTCCAATTGAGGAAGAATGTGTAAATACGTAACATTAAGAAATGTAAACAATAGGAATAATATAAATAGTCTGAAAAATATATAAAAATAAAACTGTTTAAAGATAAAATGATAAAAATGATGAAAAAGTAAAAAAACATATTGACATATATGCTATTGCGTGATATATTAAATACAACAAAAGAACAGAAAACCATAAATCCTACGAAGTGACGAGAAAGCTTCGAGGTCAGAAAGAAAACAGGAGGTACGGTCCAAAGGGAACATAAGTATTGGCAGGGAGCAACTTAGCACAACATTCGAACTAAGGAAACCAGTGGCGGAAATACAAAAGAGGAAAGTGAAAGCGAAGAAGAACCTTCAGATAGCCATTTGAGGTAAACGAATAGAGAAGAATGTAAGAAAAACAAAAGAAGTAAAGTGAGGTACATTCCATTGGAGAATGAACAGCGATAGGCGTCATCGGAAAAGAAAATTCGGATGGCGCCTATTAAAATGCGTAAAAAAGATATGCAATGGATTCAGAATCTTATTTTTGTAACAACGTAACCAAATTTAATCCAGTGAGACACCTCTGCAGCATTATTACTGTCAATAAGAAAAGGTGTTCCGTAGTGACAGATCGGTTCGAGCCGGCAAGGATTCGTCTGACGAAACCGACGGATATAGGCAAGCCCAGTTGCCTTATTGATGAATATTCCGGTATCGCCGTCGCGGATGGGTTGGCGGCTGATCAATAAGATATCGTTTAAAAAGTATACAGGATGGAGATGATTGGTGGTTATTTTGATTGCGCAGTCGATGATGCCGTTGTAACGTTTCTGATATGCAGATACGTTGATTTTTTCCAGTGAGCAGGAATCGTAAATCATACCATCCTGCATATCACCACTTGGAATGATCATTGTCACATAATCATCGGCGGATTCATTATCGTTAAGGTTCTGCGAAAATTCTTTCTCAAAATCAATGACACCATTGATAAAACGCTGCTGGGAGGGGGAGAGCCTCTGCAATGTATTACAGGTCTCTAATTCCGGAATCGGAATCCCACATAGCTCATAAGAAAATTTATTGGTAAGTTGGTACATTAAATAGATCGTGTAGAAATCAATGCGATTGGTTTCTCCGCTAATAATTCTTTTGTAAGAAGAGAGGGACATATCAAGAGCCTCGGCCATTTGGGACTGTGAAAAATGAAGAGCAATACGTTCTTTTTCCAAATTATTTCCCAAGTTATCCATCATTTCTTCTCTGGTCATGGAAAAATCCTCATTTCTGTTATATTTGTGCGGCAATAATGGGTATTGGCTCATATATTGCTAATGTTATTATAATAATAAACGCGAAAATATACAAGAAAAGATTACATATGGTTCAAAAGTGAGCTGTTTTTGACAAAAGCCGTCTAATTTCGTAAAAAAGTTGGACTTTATTTGAAGTGTATAAAAAATTATAATGAAATAGTAAAAATAATAGTCAAATTCAGTCAGGCAAGAGAGCGGGAGAAATCCCGCTTTTTTGCTGTATAGGAAATTTTTTGGAATTCATTGAACAATACGATGTGTTCACAAAATTTTCAATATGTTAGGCTTACAAAAAGGGCTTTTTATGATAAAATTATTATAACTATTGAATCTAATATAGGAAGAGGTGTTTTTGTGGAAAAAGAACGTATACATTACCTGGAGCAGCTTGCGGAATTGTATCCGACGATAGGCCGGGCGTCGACAGAAATTATAAACCTGCAGTCGATTTTATATCTGCCAAAAGGAACGGAACATTTTTTGTCGGACATTCACGGAGAGTTCCGCGCCTTTTCCCATGTACTTCGCAATGGGTCAGGAGCAGTACGAAAGAAGATAGATGATGTATTTGGGCATACACTGAGTACGGCAGACAAAATGTCTCTGGCAACGCTTATTTACTATCCACAGAAGAAAATTGAACTGGTAAAGCAGCAGGAAGAAGATATGGAGAACTGGTACAAAATCACGCTGTATCGTTTGATTGAAGTCTGCAAAACCGTTTCATCGAAATATACAAGATCGAAAGTACGTAAGGCTTTGCCGGAAGATTATGCGTATGTGATCGAGGAACTGATTACCGAAAAGCAGGAGGTCCTGAATAAAGAAGCGTATTATGAGGCAATTGTCAATACGATTGTAGAACTGGGGCAGACGGACAATTTCATAGTAGCGTTGGCAGAACTGATCCAACGTCTGGTTATTGATCATTTACATATTCTGGGGGACATTTATGACAGGGGGCCATCGCCGGATCTGATTATGGATCGTCTGGAAAAGTATCATTCTTTTGATATCCAGTGGGGAAATCATGATATGGTATGGATGGGAGCGGCAACGGGACAGTTGGCATGTATTGCAGCTGTCATTCGTACAAGCATCCGTTATGGAAATCTGGATCTGATCGAAGATGGATATGGTATCAACATGGTGCCTCTGGCAACATTTGCGATGGATGCCTATAAAGATGATCCATGTGAACGCTTTGTGCTGAAAAATTCAACGGATGAGGAGCGGAGCAAAAAAGAGACCGAGATGAACCGCAAGATGCACAAGGCAATTGCTATCATTCGATTTAAACTGGAAGGACAGCTGGTTCAGAAATGGCCCGATTTTGGCATGCAGAACCGTTGCCTTTTGCACAAAATCAATTATGAAAAGAAAACGGTAGAAATTGATGGGCAGGAATATCCGATGCTGGATACCTATTTTCCAACGGTCGATCCGGAGAATCCATATGAATTGACGCCGGAAGAGACGGAAGTGATGGCGAGACTGAGAACCTCATTTATTCACTGTGAAAAGCTGCAAAGACACGTAAGACTGATGCTGAAACGTGGCAGCATGTACAAAATTTATAATGGAAATCTGCTGTATCATGGATGTGTACCGATGAATGAGGATGGCAGTTTTGCAAAAGTAAATATCTATGGAAAATATTACAGTGGAAAAGAACTTTATGATGTGCTGGAATCTTATGTCCGCAAAGCTTTTTTCTCTTTGGATAAGGAAGAACGTGAAAAGGGTCAGGACATGATGTGGTATATCTGGACGGCACCAAATTCACCATTGTATGGACGCAGCAAAATGGCAACATTTGAACGGTATTTTCTGGAAGACAAGAAAATGCACCATGAAAGTAAGAATGCATATTATCATTTATTCAATAAACCGGAGACCGCAGACAAGATTCTGCATGAATTCGGATTGAAAGATGGAAGAGTTCATATTATTAACGGTCACGTTCCGGTGGAGCGTATGGCAGGAGAAAGTCCGGTAAAATGTAATGGAAAGCTGATATTGATTGATGGTGGATTTTCCAAGACTTACCGACGCAAGACAGGAATAGCAGGTTATACACTGACCTACAATTCTTATGGATTGACTTTGTCTGCGCATGAGCCATTTGATTTTTCGGATTCTGCGGTTAGGGATGAGCTTGATATCGTTTCCCATCAGGAAGCTGTAGAATATGCAGACCGGCGTATACTGGTAGGGGATACAGATTATGGAAAACGAATGATGAGCAGGATTGAGGAGTTAAAAGAACTGATTCGTGCGTACCAGTCGGGTGAGATTGCAGAATTAGATGAGGGCAGAAGATAGTTATGTACAAAGTTAGAGGATATGCGTTTGAATCATTAGAACAAGCGCAAATCGCACAAAAAGAAGTGGAAAAAATCCGGTATATACGCAGCAAAACAAAGATGGATGATCCGGATGCCGTGTTGCAGATTTACCGGAAACTGATCTTACAGGAAGTGTTTGAGACCCCGGTGGGAATGGAGTTCTTAAAAGAACTGCAGGGATATTTACATACCATTCCATATATTAAATATGAGGATGTGCTTCCGATTCCGGTATATGCACCGGAAAAATCCGACGAGCCGGGAAGCCGCAGTGAGAAGAACAACTATCGGAGAAAATACCATAGAAGCCTGTTTTTTGCCATTGTATTTGCGATAGTGATTGGAGCAATGTTTGCCATTACTTATGTGAGCGGGGACAATGTTACCATACTTAATTATGAAAATGAGCTTATTGATAAGTATGAAAACTGGGAGCAGAAACTGGACACACGTGAAAAAGAACTGGATAAGCGTGAGGCGGAACTGAATATACGTGAACAGAAACTAGAACAACAGGAGGCAGAATAACCATGGACAAATTAAAAATTCTGGTGGTGGATGATGAAAGCAGAATGCGCAAATTGGTGCGTGACTTTCTGGTACGTCAGGATTATGAAGTTTTAGAAGCAGGAGACGGAGAAGAGGCGCTTGATATTTTTTATAGGGAAAAGGACATTGCATTGCTCATTCTTGATGTGATGATGCCGAAGATGAACGGTTGGGAAGTGTGTCGCGAAGTACGTGAAAATTCAAAAGTTCCGATTATTATGCTCACAGCAAAAAGCGATGAGAGTGATGAACTGATGGGCTTTGATCTTGGCGTGGATGAATATATTTCAAAGCCTTTTTCACCGAAAATTCTTGTGGCACGTGTGGAGGCAATCCTGCGCAGAACCAACCAGATTGGCGATTCTTCACAGATTAAGAAGGCAGGTCTGATCGTACTTGATAAAACGGCACACGAAGTTACCATAGATGGAAAAAGTGTAGAATTAAGCTTTAAAGAATTTGAACTGCTCGAATATTTTATGGACAATCAGGGTATTGCATTGTCGAGAGAACGTATTCTCAATAGTGTCTGGAACTATGATTATTTTGGAGATGCCCGCACCATTGATACGCATGTAAAAAAACTTCGCAGCAAGCTGGGCAAGCAGGGCGAGTATATTAAGACAGTCTGGGGCATGGGCTACAAGTTTGAAGTAGAAGCATAAAGAAAAAGAGATGAATACCGGATGAAAAAAAAGACATCGTTGACATGGCAGCTCATTGTTACCATGATAGGAATTGTTGCAGGAACCGTTGTTCTGTGCTGGTTTCTCAACAATACGTTTTTGGAAAAATACTACACATATAACAAAGAAAAAGAGTTGTTGAATGGTTACCGCCAGGTGCATGAAGCCTGTATCAGTGGCGATAGCGGAGACAATGATATTTCTTTTGAACGTATCTGTGTGGATAACAACATCAATATGTTGATCACGGACCGTCATAGAAATCTCGTATGGACCTCCTATAACAATGCGCAGCGTTTTCAGATGCAGATGGACAACTGGATTTATGGAACAGACCGCAATCAGATTCAGGTTTTAAAAAAAGGTGACGATTATACACTGGTACGTCAGACGGATGAACGGCTGGATTCGGAATATCTTGTACTGCTTGGCTCACTGAAAGATGGTGGCTATGTCTATATGAGGACTGCATTGGAGAGTATTCGTGAAAGCGCGTCAATCACGAATCAGTTTTTTGTGATGATCAGTATTGGTGCTATTTTCTTAAGTATTATTCTGATCGTAATTTTGTCTAACAGTATTTCAAAGCCGATTCGGTTACTGTCAGATATTTCCAGAAAAATGACAAGACTTGATTTTGATGCAAAATATGTGCCTGCAAAGTATGGCAGCTATGAGATTGAGGAACTGGGACAGTCTATGAATGAATTGTCGGAGACGCTCGAGGAGACAATCAGTGAATTGAAGACGGCTAATGTCCGTCTGCAGCAGGATATAGAAAAGAAAGAACAGATTGATGAAATGCGAAAGGAATTTTTATCCAATGTATCCCATGAGTTAAAAACTCCGCTCGCATTGATTCAAGGTTATGCAGAAGGTTTGAAGGAATGCATCAACGATGATGCAGAAAGCCGGGATTTCTACTGTGATGTCATCATGGATGAATCAGATAAAATGAATCAGATGGTCAAGAAACTTCTGACATTGAATCAGTTGGAATTTGGAAATGATACGATAGAGATGACAAGGTTTGACATTACAGAACTGATTACAGGGGTGATTCAGTCAGCCTCTATTATGGCTGCACAGAAAAAAGTGGATATCCAGTTTTACAAAGAAGGGCCAGTGTATGTCTGGGGCGATGAATTTAAGGTCGAAGAGGTTATTACCAATTACCTGACCAATGCGATGAATCATGCAGATGGACAGCGACGCATCGAAATCCGTTTTTCTTATCATGATGGACTGGTTCGGACAAGTGTATTTAATACGGGGGAACCGATTCCAGAGGAGGATTTGGACAAAATCTGGGTGAAATTCTATAAAGTGGATAAGGCACGAACCCGTGAATATGGTGGAAGTGGTATCGGATTGTCCATTGTAAAGGCGATTATGGATTCTTTTCATCAGAAATGTGGCGTAATTAACCATGAGGATGGCGTAGAATTCTGGATGGAATTGGAGAGTAACAACTAAGTCGGAAAAATGTTGTATTATATACTGAAATATGATACTATAATCTTAATTTATAGGGCAAAAGTAACAAGAAGGATAGAAACACATGAAAAAGAGGATGCAGTTTTTGACCATATTACTGGCATCAACCGTTGTACTTGGTGGATGTGGTACATCGCTGTATGAGCTGACGGATGATGAGGAAGATCTGATTGTTTCCGTTGCAGCTCAGGCTGTTGCCAAACATAATATTTTTCAGTCGGATGGCATAACAGACGTGGAACCGGAGACGGAGCCGCAGATGCAGGAAAATACAACCGAACAGGATACCCAGCAGGTACAGGAAGAAACAAATACGAATACCAATACTGGCGGTACCCAAACGAATACACAAACAAAGGAGATTTCATTATCTGATTTGCTTGGTAAGAATTTAAAGGTTTCTTATAAAGGATATTCGACCGCTTCTTCTTATCAGGAAGGTGATTATTTTAGTGTGAATGCCACGTCGGGAAAGACATTGATCATTATGAATATCAATGTGAAAAACACCGGAAAGAAGAACATTAAGATAGACATGCTATCGAAAGATGTTACGTTTTATGGATGCTTCAATGGTACAGATCGTATTGTAGAAAAGAAAATCCTAAGCACAAAAAATCTTTCGACTTATCAGGGAAAAATAAAGCCGGGCAAGTCGATAAAGACGGTACTGGCATTTGAAGTGTCAAAAAAACAGGCCGATGAAATTTCAACGCAGGATTTGCAGGTTGAGATGGATGGACAAATGTATCAGGTAACAATGTAGAAATGGGGGAGAATATATATGGATACAAATATATTATTAGAGTCAGGTACAAATGAGTTGGAAATCTTGGAGTTTACATTAGCCGATAATCACTACGGCATCAATGTAGCAAAGATTCGTGAAATTTTATCATATCAGAAAGTAACACCGGTACCAAATACACATCCAAGTGTGGAAGGTATTTTTATGCCACGTGATACTATGATTACCGTAATTAATCTGAAACGGTGTCTGGATATTCCGGACAATGATGAAAGAGGTTTGTTTATTATTACAAACTTTAACAAATTAAATGTGGCATTCCACGTGGATCAGGTAATTGGAATTCACAGAGTATCCTGGGATGAGATTATCAAACCAGATTCTACTATCAATGGACAGGATGGCAGTGTTTCTACAGGTGTAATCAAAATCAATGATAAACTGGTCGTCATTCTGGATTTTGAGTCAATTGTGTCAAGCATCAGTCCGGAAACAGGACTTCGAGTGACTGATATGAAAGAATTTCAGGGACGTGAAAGAAGTGATGACACCATTCTTATTGCAGAAGATTCACAGCTTTTGAGTAGTCTGATTCAGGATTGTCTGCATAAGGCAGGATACACAAATCTGATTGTGACCATGAATGGACAGGAAGCATGGGATACATTGCTTAAGTTTAAGAAGGAAGGTAATCCAGCTGACAAAGTACAATGTATTATCACGGATATAGAGATGCCACAGATGGATGGACACAGACTTACCAAGCTGGTAAAGTCGGACGATGTTCTGAAGAATATTCCACTGATTATCTTTTCTTCCCTTGTTAATGAGGAAATGCGACGCAAAGGCGAAATGCTTGGAGCTGATGCCCAGCTTACCAAACCGGAGATTGGAAGTCTTGTAGAGGCAATTGATAAGCTGATTGACAACGGAAATAAATAAATGTAGCAGCTTAAGGGATGTGGAAATTTCACATCCCTTAATTGAGTTTTACTGGAGAGAATTTATGAGTAAGAGTGCATCAGAAAATTATTTGGATCAATTATTGAATTCTGTGCATGACAGTGAGGATCATGCACAAGAGACGCAGCAACCACTGAATCCACAGGAAAAACTGGAAAGAGAAATTTTTGGTGAGCCGGAGAGCAATGCGCAGGTTACTGCAAAAAAGGAAGAAGAATTTTTACGCGAATTTGAGGAGGAGTTACTCAAAGATGATATGCAGGAGCCTTTTTCTGATTACAAACCCAAAATGATACAGGAACCGGAAGAAGTGCCGACGGATACGGATCTGGAAGTGGACACGGGAGATGATCTGGACTTCAATTTCGATTTCCTGTCGGATCAAGAACAGCAATCACAGCCTATTGATCAGCTGGATCAGGCAGTGGATGCGTTTGATGATAAGGTGCAGCAGGAGCAGAAGGAAGAGGCATCTGCAACAGAACAGGGACTTCCTTTGACCGAAGCCGGAGAGCCGGATCTGGTTGGAAATGCAGATTCGGATTTGCTTGATATGCTTAATAATTCCGAAGATCTCTCGGATTTGGGTGATTTATTAAATGGAGAAGAACAGGGCAAAAATCTTGACAAGGAAGATTCTATTGGAGCGTTTGCACAGGCACAGATGGATGAACAGGAGCAGGCTGCAGATCCAGAGAAAAATTCACTGGAAGAAGATATGCAACAGGAGTCCAAGAAGAAAAAGCGCAATAAGAAGGAAAAAGTAAAGAAAGAAAAAGTGCCGAAAGAGAAAAAAGAAGGAGGCATTTTTGCCCGTCTTGCAAAATTCTTTTTCGCAGAGCCAGAAGAAGACAACGTTACGAAAATTTCGGATGTGTCTGGTGCTGATGTTGTGACAGAACTGACAGAAGAGAATCAGATGATTCTCGACGAACTGGAACAGGCAGATCAGAAAGAGGCTGCCAAGAAAGAAAAAAAGAAAAAAGAGAAGAAGAAAAAAGAACCAAAGCCAAAGGCACCGAAGCAAAAGAAAGCACCAAAGCCGAAGAAAGAAAAGAAACCGAAGGAAGTAGACAATACACCGCCACTTCCGAAAGCTCCGGTGATTGCGATTGTAGTCATGGTAGGTTCGCTTTTTGGACTGATATTGCTTGGTACACATACTATGGGATACCAGTCAGGTATCAATCAGGCAAAACAATGTTTCGCACAGGGCAATTATGTGGAAGGTTATGAACATCTGCAGGGACGCACGGTGAAAGCAAAAGATGAAGAATTGTATGGAAAGCTGGAAGTCCTGGCAACGGTATCGAAAAAGTATCAGGATTATCTTGTCTTTGATCACAATGGCTCCAAGGAGCAGGCGGCAGATGCATTGGTTTGTGCATATGGCAGATATGCTCTGAATAAGGAGCGTGCAGAGGAATATAATTGCAGCAAGGAACTTGATGCGCTTGGTAACAAGATCAAGAAGACTCTGAAAAAGGAATATAAGATGTCAGGAAAAGAAGCGTTGACGATTTATAATGCAAAGAATCGGGAAGCGTATACACGGTTGTTACAGGAGAAAATACAATGAGAAAAACGTTAAAATCGGAAATAACAAAACCACAGTATGTGGTGTGTACAGATATCACATATGCACAGGTAGATTCTTGGTACGATCATTGCCGCAGAGATTTAAAGCTGGATCTGATTTATCCGGAGGACAACCGGAAAGAAAAAGCCTATCCATGCATCGTGTGGATTTGTGGCGGGGCATGGCTTCGTATGGACAAATCGGCACACCTTGCATATCTGAGCCGGTTGGCACAGAAGGGGTTCGTCGTTGCAAGTGTGGAGTACCGGACTTCCAATGAAGGAACATATCCGATGCAGTTGCTGGATGTGAAAGCGGCAATTCGTTACTTGCGGGCACATGCAAAAAGATATCGGATTGATACCGAACGATTTGGTGTGATGGGAGAATCTGCAGGAGGGTATTTGACCTGTATGGCAGCCCTTGACCAGGATCAATCACTTGATGTTGGGGAATATTTGGAATATTCCAGTGCAGTACAGGCGGCATGTCCGTGGTATCCGCCGACAGATGCGTCTGCATTTCCGTATGATGATGTGGAAAAAGCAGCGATGTCTCCGGAATCCCAGCTCATGGGATTTAATGTTATGACGCATCAGAAAGATGCATGGGATTATTCGCCGGTGTCCAAAGTGACAGAAGCAGCTCCACCATTTCTTATTATTCATGGCACAGAGGATCATACCGTGCCATACACTCAAAGTGAAAAATTATATGACATTTTGGAAAAAGAGGGATGTGATGTGACATTGCTTTCCCTGGATGGTGCCGATCATGCGGATCTGATGTTTTTTCAGGATGAAGTATGGACGGAAATTATACAATTTTTTCAGGAAAAATTATTTCAGGGCTGACTTGAAAAAGTAAATTCCAGTGCAGGGATAAATTCCACCACGCTTTAAAATTCTTTGATTTTTTAGAATTGTGGGAGGCCGCATTCAAAAAATGCGAATTGTTAAGTTCCAGCCTGACAGCAGATTTTTATGTTAAGTTAGTGGTTAAAGCGTATCAGCTTAGGCGTCAGATTGACCTCATCGGGTGGAATCGGCCTAAGCTGAAGTGCTTTTAAGATGTCTATACCATAGTTTTCAAGTGCTACATCATACGGTGTTCGACCACCAAGGCTTTCTCTTGGGGTTGAATTTATGTGGTCTACGATAGTTCTTAAATCCTATTGGGTGAGATATTCAAAGCTGGTCTTTTTAGGAAGAATCATTCGAAGCATGGTATGTGCCAAGCTGGTGTTCCAACTTGTTAAAAACAAGTTTTACGGCACCTTTGGTGCATCTGTTCATAATGAATGCAAGAAACAGTTTTTCACGGGTTAAGAAGAATGTCAGGATGACACGCTTTGAGTCCTGTGATGAGTGAACGGTATCCATTTCAGCAAAATGGTCAAGCTCAAGGGCTTGAAAATCAGAAAACATACGTCTGATAAAAACGGATCTGTCTTTGATCTGGGTCTTGTGTACTTTGCGGGGGTTTGAATTTTACCTGACGTTTCAGATCGATGTTTCTTGCGGACAGGATTCCTTTATCAAGGTAAGAATACAGAGTTCTCACGGACATATCGAGTTCTGGATGATTCGTTATAATCTGATATGGAGACTGGCCCTGAAAAATCAGGGGCGTGATGACCATATCTTTTTGATGCAGTTCGTGTCTGGTCATGTTTATACCGGCCCTGGACTGTGAAAGACATTCTTTGTATTTGCGGTCAGCAAAAATAGCAATCATAGCGGTATTTGTGGGCAATCGTGCAGAGAATGATCTTGCCACAGGCATTGACTTTTTTGCAATGATATCTGTGGACG
>URSS01000027.1 GCA_900550545.1 uncultured Lachnobacterium sp.
CTAAATTGAGATTCAAAGCTGATGATGGAAGTCAGTTTCCAGATTGGGAGAAGAAAAAAATTAGTGATATTTTTTCTAAGGTAAAAGAAAAAAATAAAGATGGACAGAACCAAAATGTAATAACAAATTCTGCTGAATTTGGTTTAATAAATCAGCGAGATTTTTTTGATAAAGACATTGCAGTTGATGGGAAGACAGAAAATTATACAGTAATTAAAATGGGTGATTTTGTTTATAATCCGAGAAAATCTAAGCAGGCACCGTATGGACCATTTAACTGCTATCACCTCGAAAAAGATGGTATTGTGTCACCACTATATACATGTTTACGTCCTAAAGGTATAGCAGATAATGAATATTTGCAATGGTATTTCCAAAGCGGTAGTTGGTATAGATTTATATATGAAAACGGTGCACAGAATGGTGCAAGACATGATAGAGTCGGTATGACAGATTCTTTAATGCAAGAAATTCCTGTACATTTGCCGCAATTAGCAGAAGAAAAGCAGAAAATTGCAGAGTTCTTATCAACGATTGATACAGTAATTGAGAAACAAAAAGAAACTGTATCTGCATGGGAAGAACGTAAAAAAGGTGTGATGCAGAAGCTGTTCAGTCAGGAAGTAAGATTCAAAGCGGATGATGGAAGTGAATTTCCAGATTGGGAAGAAAAGAAAATTGGTGATATTTGTAAAACATTTTCAGGTGGAACACCGAAATCAGGAGAAGCACGTTATTATGAAAATGGAACAATTTCATTTATTCGTTCAGGAGAAATTCATGATGATAAAACAGAGTTGCGTATTACGAATGATGGATTGAATGAATCATCTGCGAAAATGGTAGATATTGGTGACATTTTATATGCACTTTATGGTGCTACAAGTGGTGAAGTTGATATTTCTAAAATCAAAGGTGCTATCAATCAGGCTATTTTATGTATTAGACCGTTGAATGATTTTAATAGAAAATTTATTGTTGAAATTTTGAGACACAACAAGGAAACTATTTTGCGAACATATCTTCAAGGTGGACAGGGAAATTTATCAGCTCAGATTATTCAAAGTCTGGTTTTTGATTTTCCTTGCCTTGCAGAACAGCAGAAAATTGCTGACTGTCTTTCATCAGTGGATGAAGTTATCGAGAAGCAAAAAGCAACATTATCTACGTGGAAAGAACTGAAAAAGGGTCTGTTGCAGCAGATGTTTGTATAAAAACAACTGAATAAGAATCAATAGTGAACAGGTAATGTACAAAGTTCTGTATGTTGCCTGTTTTAAATTTTATATCATGAGAATGGAAATAAAATAAATTGTAGTGCAATTCTAATTTGGAATTGGGAGGAGAAAGAAGATATAATACATACCTTTATGGGTGAACAAAAGATATTTTATTGTTGTAAAATATTCGATTGGAAATTCTAGTTTAGATTACTGAGAATATAGAAAGACATGTGGCTCTACGGGGATGTTGAGAACAGGAAGTGCATTCGATGAATGTGGAATTCGACTGGCATTTGCGTAAATACATCTGTATAGATTGTAAAGAAAGAAGGCATTTTCGGTGAAAAAGAAGTGTATGTTTTAGAGTAAAAGTTTATAAAGTCCTATGTAGAATTTTATGGAAATTTTAAGGTAACCTTAATAGTAATATCACACAACAAGTGGTATACTTTTTCAAAAATAGATGGAAGGACAAAGAGAATGAAACAAAGCACAAAATACCTGAAAATACTTTGCAACCTGATAGCGGCTATTTTGATTCTTGTGTTCGTGATCTGCATTGTGCCGCGTCTGATCAGCTACTTTATGCCGTTTGTGGTTGGCTTTTTACTGGCATTGATTGCAAATCCGGTCGTGAAATTTTTGGAAAAGAAAATAAAAATCAAGCGTAAATATGGAACTGTCATTATGATTGTGGGTGTTATTGCGGTGATCGTACTGATCTGTTATGGAAGCATTTCGCTTCTGGCAACCGGTTTGCGAGGATTTATGGATTATCTTCCGACCATGTATTCCAACGCGGGAACAGAACTTACGGAGGCTGGCACACAGTTGCAGAGCATTCTTGATAAAATTCCGTTTATCAAGGGCTTTGATGTTGACAGCCTTGGAAATTCACTGCATAATATTGTACAAGAATTTCTATCAGGTTCCGGTGGAAACAGTGTTTCCGTTATCGGCGATGTGGCAAAAAGCATACCGGATATCTTAGTCGGTGTCATTGTTGGATTGCTTGCCACATACTTTTTTATTGCGGATAACGAGAAGCTTCTGCATTTGGCAAGCAGCCATGTGTCAGACGAATTTCGTGAAAAAACAACGCATGTATATCGTCAGCTCGTACAGGTAGTCGGCGGATATTTCAAGGCACAGTTTAAGATCATGGGTGTGATCTATGTGATCATTTTCATTGGTCTTTTGATTTTGCGCGTGCGTTATGCGTGGCTGATTGCATTTGGAATCGCTTTTTTAGACATGCTTCCGGTATTTGGAACCGGTACGGTATTGTGCCCGTGGGCAGTGGTCAAGTTCTTTTCCGGAAATTATATGATTGCCATTGGCATGCTGATTCTGTATGTGATTTCACTTGTTGTACACCAGCTCGTACAGCCGAAACTGATAGGAGATTCTGTTGGAATGGATCCGTTTGCAACACTTTTCTTTATGTATATCGGCTATCAATGTGCGGGAGTACTTGGAATGATTATTGCGATTCCAATCGGCATGATTCTGATCAACTTGTACAAAGCCGGAGCATTTGACACGTATACATGGTGTATCAAAGAAGTGGTGCATGACTTTAATTCCTTCCGCAGAATCGATAAAAATAGATAGAAGGAAATAAGAAATGTTAACACAGTTTTCAAGAACAGAATTATTGCTTGGCAAGGAAGCCATGGAGAAGCTAAAGAATTCCCGTGTCGCTGTATTTGGCATCGGCGGTGTGGGCGGTTATGTATGCGAGGCACTTGTGCGAAGCGGTGTCGGAGCATTTGATCTGATCGATGATGACAAGGTCTGTCTGACCAATCTGAACCGTCAGATTATTGCTACGAGAAAGACCGTCGGCAAATACAAGACGGATGTGATGAAGGAGCGGATTTTAGATATCAATCCGGATGCAGATGTCCGTATTCATCAGTGCTTTTTTCTCCCGGAGAATGCAGATGATTTTCCATTTGAGGAATATGATTATATTGTAGATGCGGTAGACACCGTGACGGCAAAGATTGCGCTGGTCATGAAAGCCAAAGAACTGAACGTGCCGATCATCAGCAGCATGGGAGCCGGCAACAAACTGGATGGAAGCCAGTTTAAGGTGGCAGACATTTATAAGACAAAGGTCTGTCCACTGGCAAAAGTAATGCGCAGGGAATTAAAAAAGCGTGGTGTTCGAAAACTGAAGGTCGTATATTCCGAAGAAGTTCCGACACGTCCGATAGAAGATATGTCGATCAGCTGCCGGACACATTGTATCTGTCCGCCGGGGGCAGCACATAAATGCACGGAGCGCAGGGATATTCCGGGCAGCGTGGCATTTGTGCCATCCGTAGCAGGACTGATCATTGCAGGAGAAGTTGTAAAAGACTTATGTAAGAAATCATAGGAATCCTTTGGATTTCCATTTTCCGCTTTTCCAGCGGAGGTACATACAGACGGCACGGACACATTCATCACTTGCCATACCGATATAGGCGCCGACCACCAGCAGGCCGAGATGAATTCCAAAGAAATACGTGCCTCCTACCATACAAAGATACATAAAGATTGCACCAATGATCGTAGGGAAGATCGCGTCCCCACTCGTTTTTAACGCCTGACCGTAAACGAGATTTGTGACACGTCCGATTTCGAGTGCGATATCGATGGCGAGCAGTTTACCGACCAGTGAGATCATGGCAGGATCGTCGGTAAAAATATGCATAAGTGTTCCGCTTGCCAGGGTAAAAATCGTTTCAAGAATAGTTGCTGTTATCACTCCGATGATAGCAGCTTTTTTTGTGCCTTTGTCACAGGCTTCGTATTCTTTGGCGCCGATCCGCCAGCCGGTCATGATGGCGTTGGCCTGCGCCAGTGCGGCACCTACGCAGTAGGAGAAATTCGTAATCTGTGCAGCGTAGGAGCGGGCGGTGACATTGACGCCGTCTGCGTCCATCTGATTGAGAAAACGAATGGTCAGTGTCATAGCGATATTGTACAATGCAGTCTCACATGCGGAAGGAAGTCCGACACGGACAATTTGACGCAGGACAAGGCTGTTTTTCTGGCGCTCCGGGCTTTGCTTTGCATGCACCAGAAAATGGGAAAGGCATATGACAATCACAAGATTCATAATGCGTGAAATTACCGTGGCAGCAGCCACTCCGGCAACGCCCCAGTCCATGACAAAAAGAAAGACCGCGTTGAGAATAAAGTTCAGCACATTGGCGCAGAGCGTTGCTATCAGAGGCTCTTTGGAATGACCAAACGCACGCAGATAACTTGAAAAAATAGGAATCAGTGCATTGAGGATACAGGAACCGCCTACAATTTTTAAATACGTTCCGGCATAGTCCAGCAGTTTCGGGGCGACACCCACAAGCGTAAGCACAGAACCGGAATAGAAAAGCAGTAATCCGGATAAGACAATTCCGATGATCGCATTAAAAAGCAGACCGAGCTGTCTTGCCTGGTAAGCGATACCGGGCTGGTTGGCACCGATGTACTGTGTCATGACGGCAATCATGCCCGAGGATACAATGTTGAACATGATAATGAAAATGCCAATATAAGTATTCGCGGTACCTACCGCACCGACGGCACTGTCACCGACCGAGGACAGCATGAGCGTGTCGATCATACCGGCGAGCATGTAGCACAGGGTTTCTAATGCAATCGGGATAAAAAGTTGTGTGAGGTTTTTACGTGGATTGTCCATAAGTGTATTCTTCCTTCTTGTAATGCGTTCTGAATAGTTTTTCTTTTTCTTACACATTACAACCTTTATACAAGAAAATCTTGCGCTATATCATCTGAAAATTGCACTATTTCTATATATTGGGTATAATGATTAAAGGGAGAGTTAGGTAAGGAGGAAACTATGATTACAGAATTAAAAGAAGATGTGACGCACGGAACAAAACAATATCCTTATGATCAATATTATTTGCGGGATATTCCACACGCTTTTCAGATCCCGGTACACTGGCACGAAGAGATGGAGATTATTTACATAAAAGAAGGCACGCTTCATGTGCGCATTGAAGGTAGGGATTATGAGGGCAAGAAGAATGATATGTTTTTTGTAAATCCCAGAGAACTGCATCTGATGGGAAGCCAGGATACCGGAGTGCGGTATTACACATTGCTGTTTCCACTGTTGTTTCTTTCTTTTCAGTCAATGGATGACTTGGAGCGTAATCTGTTTCTGCCACTGCGTCAGGGGCAGCTGCTTTTTCCGGCAAAGGGAAGTGACTGTAAATGTGAGCAGGAGATAAGAAGGTTGCTGGATGAAGTCATCGCGGTCAATGATAAAAGGAAAAAGCGCAGCCAGACAGAGGAAATGCAAAGACAGATACAGACGCGCATACTGCTCCTTGAGATGGTGCAGCGTATTGCAAAAGAAGATGGATTTCTGCTGCCGGAGCAGGGTAGTAACACTAACATGCAGCGTGAGATGTTAGATTATATTCAGAACCATTACACAGAGAAACTGACGCTTGAGGATTTAGCGGAAGAGTTTCATTTGTCACCCAAGTATATTTCGCGCTATTTCAAGCAACATTTTTCGCTGGCTTTTTCCAGTTATGTTATGCATTTGCGGTTGAGCTGTGCAAAAAATCTGTTGGAAACGACAGAAAATTCAGTGACAGAGATTGCGCTTTTATCAGGCTTTCCCAATGTCAGTCATTTTATCCGCAGTTTCCGGCAGGCATATGAGATTTCGCCATTGCAGTATCGGAAGAAAAAAGCGGATGTATGAGAAATATGAGAAATTATACCGTAAGACACTAGTCCTAAGGTCTGAGATTTGGTATAATAAAGCCGATAAACAGATTTCAATCCACAAAGGAGTAAAAATAAAATGCCAGTATTTGATTTCAGCAATACACCAGACGAAAAGAAAGATGCCGTATGCACCTACGAGACATTCCATTCCAATGAATCCGTGCCGAGTGCGGAGCATCCGATCATGGTTTTGGATAATACAAAGAAACAGTGGAAGCACCATTCGAGTGGTGTATTTACCAATCCAATCAAACGCACTTCATTCGCATTTGATGAGGAAGAAGGAACCATCAGTGCGGATATTATCCGCATCGATGCACGTTTTACCAGTCTGCTGCGCTGGCTGGGAGAAAACCATATCAATGTACGCTTATCCGGAGAAAACAGAGAGGATGGATATGCCGTATATAAGATTCGTGAGATCGCGTTTGGTGGCGGAACCAAATTGTCGGCAGAGGACGGTTTCCTGCAGTTTATGATTGAGCGTCTTCTTGCAAGCAGTGCGCCGACAGAGGAAATCGATGAGGATGAGCAGGAAGAGGAAGGCGATGATATGAAGCTTACCAGCTTACAGAGTATCACGGACTTCATGACCTGTGCGGGAAGAACACTTCCGGATAATATTCGTCTCTGGGCGAGAAGAAACCTGGCAGTGGCACGTTCAAACGAGGTATCACCGGAGGAGCGCAGACATGCACAGAGAGCGCTCTCAATCATGATGAACATCCAGTGGAAGAGCAACTATTTTGAAGCAATCGATCCGCAGGAGGCACGCCGCATTCTCGATGAGGAACTTTATGGAATGGAGCGTGTAAAACAGAGAATTATCGAGACAATCATTCAGATCAATCGTACCCACACATTACCGGCCTATGGACTGCTTCTTGTCGGACCGGCCGGAACCGGTAAATCACAGATCGCTTATGCGGTTGCACGTATTTTAAAGCTGCCGTGGACAACGCTCGATATGAGTTCCATCAATGATCCGGAGCAGCTGACCGGAAGCTCCCGTGTATATGCCAATGCAAAACCGGGTATTATTATGGATGCATTTTCGATGGCGGGCGAATCCAGTCTTGTTTTTATTATCAACGAGCTGGACAAGGCGGCATCCGGAAAAGGAAATGGAAATCCGGCAGATGTATTGCTGACACTTTTGGACAATCTTGGATTTACAGATAACTATATGGAATGTATGATTCCTACCGTGGGAGTATATCCGATCGCTACAGCCAACGACAAGGAGAACATCAGCGCACCGTTGATGTCACGTTTTGCAGTAATTGATATTCCGGATTATACTTCTGAAGAAAAGAAAGTGATCTTCTCCAAGTTTGCATTGCCGAAAGTATTAAAGCGCATGAGTCTTCGTGAGGAGGAATGCATCATTACTCCGGAGGCACTGGATGCAGTCATTGAAAAATATAAAAATACATCGGGTATCCGTGATTTGGAGCAGGCGGCAGAGCATATTGCAGCCAACGCGTTGTATCAGATTGAAGCAGATCATGTAACCTCTGTTACATTTGATGCCAAGATGGTACGAAACCTGTTAGGATAAAGAACAAAAGCCTGTCGCGAAGGAGATCGCAGATGGGCTTTTCTTATCGGAGAGGAATATGAAACCACAGATTTTCACCTTGCATAATCAGATATTAGAAGCCACTTTGCCGGAAGCGGCATTTCCGTTTCTTGTGGACGGAAAAAAGCATACAATTGCGCTTGTCGGTGGTGGCGGAAAGACAACGCTTATGTATTTCTTTGGAGACACTTATGAAAAACATAATGTTCCAACGCTGATTACGACGACCACGCATATACGGATGCCGGAAGATGGAAGTTATGTGACAACGATGGCAGTGGCATGCAGGCGGTGGGAGGCACAACGCTATGCGGTAGTGGGAATGCCGGATCAGGCAGGAAAACTGAAAGCGTTGCCGGAAACAGAATTGCATGCGTATCAAAAGCGTGCGAAACAGATACTGGTCGAAGCAGACGGTGCAAAAATGCGTCCCTGTAAAGTACCGGCAGAGCACGAACCGGTCATTCCAAAGGAATGCGACATTGTAATCGCTGTCGCGGGGCTGGATGTCCTCGGAGAGACGATAGAAGCCGGATGTTTTCGCAGCAGGCAGGTCGCCGCTTTTTTGCAGAAACCGTTACTACATCGCATCGAGGAAGCGGATCTTGTGCAGATTCTTTTATCGGAACAGGGGGCGAGAAAATCTGTGGGAAAACGGGAATATTATGTGGTGCTGAACAAATGTGATACACAGGAGCGAATGCACAGTGCACAAAAAATTGCAGTCGCTTTGCAGCAGGCAGGCGTGCAGCATATAGCAGTTACTAAATTAAAAGACACAGATAACGAGGAAAACAATGGGTGATTTTACACATTTTGATGAACAGGGAAATGCCGTGATGGTGGATGTACACGCGAAGGATGATACGTATCGCGTGGCTGTTGCCACCGGAAAAATAAAAGTCAGTCAGGAAGTGTATGCGGCAATCACAAACCATACAGCCAAAAAGGGAGATGTCCTTGGTGTGGCGCGGATTGCCGGAATTATGGCGGCAAAAAAGAATGCCGAACTGATTCCGCTCTGTCATATTATTCCGTTGACCAATTGCGAGATCACATATGAAATGTCAAAAGAAGAATCCGCAGTGATCGCTTTTTGCAAGACATCCTGCGTGGGAAAGACCGGCGTGGAAATGGAGGCACTCACGGGGGTAAGTGTTGCGCTTCTTACCATTTACGACATGTGCAAGGCGATGGACCGGGGAATGGAAATCAGTGATATTCACCTGGTAGAGAAATCCGGTGGAAAAAGCGGACATTATATCAGACAGGAGAAATAAGATGTTTACAGTTGGAATTGTGACACTCAGTGATAAGGGAGCCGCAGGCAATCGCGAAGATTTAAGCGGTACAAAAATAAAAGAAATGCTGCCGGATGATTTGTATCAGGTATTGTCTTACCGGATTTTGCCGGATGAACAGAAGGAGATTGAACAGGAGCTGGTCCGACTTTCGGATGAGCTGCATTGTGATCTGGTTCTTACCACGGGAGGCACCGGATTTTCCACACGCGATGTAACGCCGGAAGCGACGATGCAGGTTGCAGAGAGAAATGCGCCGGGCATCGCAGAGGCAATCCGTGCATACAGCATGACGATTACCAGACGGGCGATGCTCAGCCGTGGTGTCAGTGTGATACGGGGAAAGACACTGATCATAAATCTGCCGGGAAGTCCAAAAGCGGTTGCGGAAAGTCTTGGCTATATTTTGGACACACTCACGCATGGACTGAATATTCTTCTGGGACGAGAGGGGGAGTGCGCCAGATGAGTGACAAAATCGTATTTTGTAAAGGCGGAGGCTGTACGGCAAAGTTAGGTGCTGGTGTGCTCAGCCGGGTACTTGAAAAACTTCCGAAGGGACCAAGGGATGAAAATTTACTCGTAGGATATGACAGCCGGGATGATGCGGCAGTGTACCGCATATCGGACGATATAGCGATTGTGCAGACACTGGATTTTTTCCCGCCGATGGTAGAGGATCCCTATACGTTTGGACAGATTGCCGCTGCCAATGCTTTGAGCGATGTCTATGCGATGGGCGGAGAGGTAAAGACGGCGCTGAATATCGTGTGCTTTCCGGAGCAGATGGATCTGAATATCCTTGGTGCAATTATGCAGGGTGGCGCGGAAAAAGTCATTGAGGCGGGCGGAACACTCGCAGGCGGGCATTCTATCGCGGACAGTGATGTGAAATACGGCCTTTCGGTGACAGGTGTCGTTCATCCGCAGCATATGTACCAGAACAATACGGCACAGCCGGGGGATCAGTTGATCTTGACAAAGAAACTTGGCGTCGGAATTGTCTGTACGGCGAACCGTGTGCAGGAAGCTTCCAAAGAGGCGATGGATCAGGCAATCGCTTCCATGACAACATTGAACAAATATGCTTCTGCAATCAGCCGGAAATACGAAGTACATGCCTGTACAGATGTGACAGGATTTAGTTTTCTCGGACATCTCCATGAAATGATGGATGGAAAACTTTCCTGCCGGATTGATGCAAATGCAATCCCGGTAATTCCACAGGCGCTTGATTATGCCGATGAGTTTTTACTTACAGCGGCGGGACAGCGAAACCGCAATCATACCCAGGCATATGTGGTATTTGAAAATGTGCCGTTTGCCATGGAGGAGGTTTTGTTTGATCCGCAGACGTCCGGAGGTCTGCTTTTGGCAGTTGCACCGGCGCAGGCGAAGGAGATGCTTGCAGAATTGCAGGCGGCAGGAATGCCGGCAGAAATTGTAGGAGAAGTTCTGCTAAAGACGGAAAAAGAAATAACTGTGGTTATGTAGATTTATAGATGAAAACAAATAAATGAATACAAATAAAGGTGGAGGAAAGAAAATGGTAAAAGTAAATGCGATGGGCGATGCATGTCCGATTCCGGTAGTGAAAACAAAGAACGCAATCAAACAGTTGCAGCAGCCGGGGGATGTGGAAGTACTGGTGGATAATGAGATTGCCGTACAGAATCTTACCAAGATGGCAAATCAGAAAGGATATGGTGTAACATCTGAAAAACTTGAGGAACAAAAATACCGGGTTGTTTTATCCGTAACAGAAGTCAACCCTTCGGATGCGGGAGAAAAGGAGCCGGCAGAGGAAATTTGCGCGACAGATGCCAGAGGCGATAAGGTTGTTGTTGCCATTTCTTCCAGCAAAATGGGCGAGGGCGATGATGAACTTGGTAGTATTCTGATGAAGGGTTTTGTTTATGCGCTGACCCAGCAGGAGAAGCTTCCTTCTACGATTCTATTCTATAACGGGGGCGCTTTTCTGACCTGTGAAGGGGCACCGACACTCGAAGATCTGAAGTCGCTGGAAGCACAGGGCGTGGAGATTCTGACCTGTGGAACCTGTCTGAATCATTACGGACTGACGGAAAAGCTTCAGGTAGGCGAAGTGACCAATATGTATGTGATCGCGGAGAAAATGACACAGGCGAAAGTGGTGGTAAAACCTTGATTTATTTTGACAATGCGGCAACTTCGCTTCCCAAACCGCCGGAAGTCGAGCAGGCGGTCGTGCAGGCACTGCGCACATTTGGAAATGCGGGAAGAGGCGCCCATGCTCCTACGATGGATGCATCCCGCATGATTTATGATACCAGGGAAAAACTGGCAGCGCTTTTTCATGTTTCGGATGCATCCCGCATCAGTTTTATGAGCAATGCAACCGAGGCATTAAATACGGCAATTTTTGGTCTGTTAGAGCCGGGAGATCATGTCATTACGACGGATTGTGAGCATAATTCCGTGCTTCGTCCTCTGTACCAGATGGAAAAAAACGGGGTATCTGTGAGCTTTCTTCCGGTCGATGCGAAAGGGCAGATCGTGTATGACCAGATGGAACAGGCATTGTGTGAGAACACCAAAGCGGTCATTGTCACGCATGCATCCAATGTGACGGGCAATGTGACGGATCTTTCGCGAGTCGCGGATTTTGTGCATGCACATGGTCTGTTTCTGATTGTAGATGCAGCACAGACGGCGGGCATTTTACCAATTGATGTGCAGCGGGACGGCATTGATATCTTATGTTTTACCGGACATAAGGGACTGCTCGGACCACAGGGAACCGGTGGGATTTATGTGCGGGCAGGAATTGCGCTGCGCCCTTTGAAAGTAGGGGGCAGTGGGATACTTAGCTACGAACATGCACATCCGTCGGCAATGCCGGAGGCATTAGAAGCCGGAACGTTAAATGGACATGGGATTGCCGGATTACATGCGGCACTGACTTATCTGGAACGTATGGGCATTGAGAACATTTACAAGCGTGAGATGGAACTTTCCAGGCGGTTTGTCGAAGGTGTTTTAAACATCAAAGGAGTTCATTTGTATGGTGATTTTACAACGGAGGAACGTGTGGCAACCGTGTCTTTGAATATCAGAGATTATGATTCGGCAGAGGTCAGTGACTGGCTTTGGGAGAATGAGCAGATTGCGGTGCGTTCCGGTGCACATTGTGCGCCAAGAATCCATGAGGCTCTTGGCACGACCGCACAGGGAGCGGTGCGTTTTGGCTTTTCACATTATAATACCGAACAGGAAATTGATACCGCAATTCAGGCAATCCGGACATTGGCAGAGGAGTAACAAATGCGTCAGAAACACAGACAATTAATCATAACCTTTTCCACGACAACACAGGCACTTCGTGTGGAAAAGTTTTGTCAGGAGAATGGAATCTGTGGAAGAATGATTCCAGTACCTGGAGAAATCAAGGCTGGATGCGGACTGGCATGGAAAACCGAACCACAGGAACAGGAGCATATTGCAGGCAAACTGCAACAGGCCGGAATAGAGTGGGAGACAATGACAGTAATGGAGTTATATTAAGATGAAAAAAGATGCATTAATTATTGTAAGAGGTGCCGGGGATCTGGCAACAGGAACGATTCACAGGCTTTGGGCGGCAGGCTTTCGTGTGCTTGCACTGGAAGCAGAACATCCCGCAGCAATCCGCCGGCAGGTGGCATTGTCTGAAGTCGTATATGAGGGCAGAGTCACCGTGGAAGGTATGACAGGAGTTCTGGTGGAAAACAGCGAACAGATGCAGCAGGCGTGGGATGCCGGCGAGGTGCCCGTCCTGGTAGATCCACAGGGAAAAAGCATCCGTCAGTTGAAACCGCAGATCGTCGTAGATGCCATCATCGCAAAGAAAAACATCGGTACAAATCGTAAGATGGCGGAACTTACCGTTGCACTTGGACCGGGATTTACAGCCGGTGAAGATGTGGACATTGTCATAGAAACCAAGCGTGGCCACAATCTTGGCCGCATCATAAGAAGTGGACAGGCAGTACCAAACACAGGAATTCCGGGAAATATCGGTGGTTACGCGAAGGAACGTGTCATACATGCAGATGCACAGGGAATCCTCAAAAATGTGCACAAGATTGGCGATATTGTTACGCAGGGCGAAGAAATTGCCTATATTCAGACATCTTCCGAACAAGTTCCTGTATATGCGGCCATCACAGGAATTATACGTGGACTGATCCGTGACGGTTATCCGGTGACGCAGGGCTTTAAAATCGCGGATATTGATCCGCGGCAGGAAGAGTTGTGCAACTGCTTTACGATATCGGATAAGGCGCGGTGTATTGCAGGCAGTGTACTCGAAGTTGTTTGCAGTGCACTTTTATAGATGAGAAATATTTTTTGGTGATTGTTGGGGGTGGAGAGTATCTCGCAAGTTTCATATGGGTGCTAGTTAGCCCAAATTGTAAATTTAAGGAAAATCATTTCTGACTCCTGCGATGATTCCTGTTCGTTCAAGTTCCAACGATTCCGGCTGTGTGTCCGTCCTGCAAAGATGACGTCTGAGGTATTTTGTGTTCGTCTTAGAGGGGGTATGAACAATACCGTGCTCGCGGGTCGCATTTGCGCCCTCGTTCTACTATCAAGGAATGTAGTACTACGAAGGGCGACACAATGGAGAGCGAGCATAATCAAATTTGTGAATGCCCCCTCTTAGACGAACTAGAAATGCCGAACGCATCTTTGCAGGACGGACACACAGCCGGAATCGTCGGAACGCGAGCCGAACATGAAATAGGAGTCAGAAACAATTTTGCTAAATTTTAACAATTTCGTCTAAAACCGCACCCACACGAAACATGTGAGATGCACCACAACACACAATGCACCGAAAAATAATTTCGAATCATCGAAAGGAGAAATGCCGTATGAAACTTATGAGGACGGAAGATGCCGTCGGCCAGGTTCTCTGCCACGACATCACCCAGATCATCAAAGGAGTCACAAAAGATGCTGTATTCCGCAAAGGTCATGTCATCACAGAAGAAGACATTCCGGTACTTTTAAGTGTTGGAAAAGACTCTATCTATATCTGGGAGAAAGATGACACGATGCTTCATGAAAACGAAGCAGCAGAAATCCTCTATGCGATGTGCAAAAATAAACATATGCATCCATCCGATGTGAAAGAAGGCAAAATCGAAGTGATTGCCGACTGCGATGGATTGTTGAAAGTAGATAGTGATAAATTAAAGAAAGTAAATGCGTTTGGCCAGATGATGATTGCAAGCCGTCATGGAAATACCCCGGTAAAAAAGGGTGATAAACTTGCAGGAACACGCATTATTCCACTTGTCATTGAAAAAGAAAAAATGCACAAGGCGGCTGCAATATGTGCGGATGGTCCGATTCTCGAACTGAAGGAATTTCACAAGAAAAAAGTAGGAATCATCACGACCGGAAATGAAGTGTTTCACAAGCGAATTGAAGATACATTTACGCCGGTGATCAAAGAAAAGCTTGCCGAGTATGATACCGAAGTGATCTATCATGAAATCTTTGATGACAATCATGAGAAGATTACCAGAGGATGTCTTACTGCAATTGAAAAAGGGGCGGACCTTGTAATCTGCACCGGGGGCATGAGTGTGGACCCGGATGATAAGACACCGCTTGCAATTAAAAATACAGGTGCAGAAATTGTATCCTACGGTGCACCTGTGCTGCCGGGGGCCATGTTTTTGCTGTCTTATTATAAGAAAGATATTCCAATCCTTGGATTGCCGGGATGTGTCATGTATGCAAAACGGACGATTTTTGATCTGGTATTGCCAAGAATCATGGCAAATGATAAAATCACGGCGGAGGAACTGGCATCGCTTGGCGAAGGCGGACTTTGTCTGTCGTGTCCGGTGTGCACATTTCCGAACTGCGGCTTTGGAAAAAGCTGGTAATAAATGAAATGGAGTTGTTTCATGAAGGATCAGGCGGGAAGAACCATTGATTATATGCGCATATCCCTGACGGACCGTTGCAATTTGCGGTGTCGTTACTGTATGCCGCATGATATCAAAAAAATAGAAATGTCACAGTTACTGAACTATGAAGAGATTGTGGTTATTGCAAAATGCGCAGTGGAACTTGGAATCGTGAATTTTAAGCTGACAGGTGGGGAACCCCTTGTCCGCAAAAATGTACCGGTTCTTGTGGAAATGTTAAAAGCCATTCCGGGTGTAAAAACTGTCACAATAACAACCAATGGAACACTTCTTTCTTCTTATGCTCAAGAATTAAAAAAGGCAGGACTGGATGGAATCAATGTCAGCTTAGATACGCTTGATGCGGATGTTTTTGCAAAACTGACTGGGCATACATTTCCGTTGTCATCTGTCCTGGAGGGAATCAAAGCTGTACAACAGGCAGAGATTCCGGTAAAACTCAATACTGTAAATCGCAGAGATCTGGATTGGAAGACAATACTTTCCTATGCAAAGGACCAACATCTGGTTGTGCGTTTCATAGAGATGATGCCGATTGGATATGGAAAAGACTATATGGGTACATCCAACGAAATTTTATTTGCGCAGATACAGGAACTGTATGGAACAGGGATTCCTGTGACAGAGCGAAAAGGAAACGGACCGGCAAAGTATTATCGTTTTGAAAACTATCCGGATGAGATTGGGTTTATCAGTGCGATACATCACAAATTCTGTGACACATGCAATCGTATCCGGCTTTCTTCCGAAGGATATCTCAAGCTTTGTCTGTGTTATGAGCAGGGGATGGATCTGCGGAAATTGTTAAGAGACGGATCATCCATGAAGGAAATAAAAGCGCAGATGCAGCAGGCGATTGCGCGTAAGCCATTGGAACACTGCTTTTCGGAAAAAGAAAAAATGACGGAAACGCAGGTAATGGCACAGATCGGAGGTTAAGACACAATGGGATATATCAGAGGAATCTGTATCAGCAAAGAGCGCGGAACCGCAAAACATGAGGTGGAATCCGCAAAATTCATACCGGACTGGGGAATCGAAGGGGACGCACATGCAGGACACTGGCATCGTCAGGTGAGCCTTTTGTCACTGGAAAAAATCAATGAATTCCGGGCCAAGGGGGCAGATGTTGCATTCGGAGCATTTGGCGAAAATCTGATTGTGGAAGGTTTTGATCTGCGAAATCTTCCCATCGGAACACAGTTGCGCAGTGGAGATGTGTTGTTGGAAATTACACAGATTGGAAAAGAATGTCACAGTCACTGTGAGATATACAAACAGATGGGAGAATGCATTATGCCACACGAAGGCGTATTTGCAATCGTCCTCGAAGGTGGTATCTTAAAAGCGGGACAAAGTATCGTGTTAAAGGAGAAATAAATGCAGGAATTATTTCGCATATTAAAAGAGCGTTACGAAGAAAATAAGGCCAGTATGCTTGTTACTGTCGTGGATGGCAGTGGTTCAATCCCGCGCAAGGCAGGTGCTTATATGATCGTTGGAGATGAGGGCAGAATCTACGGAACTATCGGTGGCGGAAATATGGAGTATCAAGCGATTTTAAAAGGTCAGAGTCTCGTTCAGGAGAAGCACAATCATTTGCAGGAATATATTCTTACGCCGAATAAAGTGGCGGATCTTGGTATGATCTGTGGCGGTAATGCGAAAGTACTGTTTTATTATATCGGAACAGAGGAAGCAAGCGCGCAGTTTCTGGTGCAGGCATATGAGGTCGCAAAGGCACGTAAAGATTGCTGGCTGAGGCTTCCACTGGCAGAGGGACAGGCAAAAATTATAGATTATATTGAGAGTAAAAAGCATCATCTGATTATGGAGAAAAACGGTCAGAATTATTACGCGGAACATTTCTTTTATGATGGGAAGGTGTATATTTTCGGTGGAGGACATCTGGCACAGGAACTGGTTCCTGTATTGTCTCATCTGGATTTTACCTGTATTGTTGCAGATGACAGGGAAGAATTTACGAAGCCGGAACTGTTTCCACAGGCAAAAGAAGTGTTGCAGATCGATTTTCAGGCAATTGAGAAATCCATCACAGTGCACCCAGAAGATTATATTGTGATTGTCACAAGGGGGCATTTGTATGATACGGATGCGGAGCGTTTTGCCCTGCATACGGATGCCGGTTATATTGGTGTGGTTGGAAGCCGCAGAAAGGCGAAAATTGTCTATGATAAACTTGTGGCAGAAGGTTTTTCGCAAAAACAGTTAAGTCGTGTGATTACACCGATTGGATTGGATATTGGATCAGAGACGCCGGCAGAGATTGCAGTCAGTATTGCGGCACAAATGATTCAATTTCGCGCAAATAAGTGATAGCATAAATGGAGGATTTGTTTTATGAAAAAGAAAATGTTCGCATCTGTTTTATGTATTGCAATGGGAGTTATATTGCTGGCAGGATGCGGAAACAGCAACACAGGGAATGCAAAAGCAGAGGAGACAACGGTAACGCTTTTTGCAGCAAAAAGCTTAAACAGCGTTATGGACGAGCTGATCGCAGAGTACAATAAGAAAAATTCAAATGTGAAGATTGTAGGAAGCTACGATAGTTCTGGCACACTGTTGACACAGATCGAGGAAGGCGCAGCCTGTGATATTTTTTTCTCCGCAGCACAGAAGCAGATGGATCAGCTGGCAGATGACGATGGACTTGTGGTAGACGGTACAAGATACAATGTTGTAAACAATCAGGTGTGCGTCGTTACATATAAGGGAAGCAACACAAAAGTTACAGGTCTTGCAGACATCGGAAAAGCATCCAGTTTTGCACTTGCTGATGGCTCTGTTCCGGTTGGAAAATATACCAGACAGGCTCTTGTCAATGCAGGAATGCTTGAGGGTGCGGATGACGTTTCAACCATTACAACCGATGAAGTATCCAAGGCACTTGGCGGTGTGGAAATCAACGAGTGCGCAAACGTTGGAGCTGTAACATCTGCAGTCGCAGAAGGATCCAACGAAGTTGGCACTGTTTATTATTCCGATACTTACGGATTGGAAGATAAGCTTGATATTCTCGAAGTTGTACCGTATGACCTTACGGGAGATGTCATTTATCCGATTGCAGAGGTCGTAAATAAAGAGGCAGACGATGCAGAGAAGGCAGCAGCCGTTGATTTTATCAAGTTCCTCGTATCGGATGATGCAAAGGCTATTTTCCAGAAATACTATTTTGATACCAATGTAGAAAACTAAAAATACAGGAGTGTGTATGGAACAAATGATTACTTATATGAGAGGACTCGACTGGAGTCCTCTTATCATTTCATTAAAAACAGGTGTTGTGGCAACGGCTTTTTCCTTTTTCCTGGGCATTTTGGCTGCTCGAAAAGTAGTGAAAGCAGGGCCAAAGACAAAAGCAATCGCAGATGGTATTCTGACACTGCCGATGGTACTTCCACCGACAGTCGCGGGCTTTTTTCTGTTATTGATCTTTAGTCTGCGCAGACCATTTGGTTCCTATCTCTATCAGAACATGGGAATTAAAGTTGTGCAGACCTGGTTGGGATGTATCTTTGCTGCAACGATCATAGCGTTTCCGCTGATGTACCGAAATGCCCGCGCGGCTTTCGAGCAGGTGGACCTGAATCTGATTTATGCAGCCCGGACACTTGGAATGTCAGAGATATGTATTTTCTGGAAAGTTGTCATACCCGCAGCGGGACCGGGAATATTATCGGGAACAATCCTGACATTTGCTCGCGCGCTGGGAGAATACGGAGCAACTTCAATGCTTGCAGGAAACATTCCGGGAAAAACAAGCACTATTTCGCAGAAGATTGCTATGGTCATTCAGGATGGAGATTATGCGACTGCCGGGTTCTGGGTGGTTGTTATATTGCTGATCGCATTTCTGGTGGTATTCCTGATGAACCTCATTGCCGGAAAAAGCACAAATTCCAGGAGGAGGTGGTAGCACATGTCTCTTTATGTACAGATCAAAAAGAAGCTTGGTAAGTTTCAGCTGGATGTGGAATTTACAATGGAAAAAGGCGTGTTTGCTATCCTTGGTGCTTCCGGATGCGGAAAAAGCATGACCTTAAAGTGCATCGCCGGAATTGAGACACCGGATGAGGGACGAATCGTTTTGAATGACCGCGTGTTGTATGATTCCAAAAAGAAGATTAATCTTCCGCCACAGAAACGAAAAGTCGGCTATATGTTTCAGGACTATGCGCTTTTCCCGAATATGACGGTGGAACAGAACATTATGGCAGGCATGGGACGTAAGCCGGACAAGGCGAAAGTTACTTCCTATATTGAAAAATTCCGACTGAGAGAACTGGAAAAACATTATCCTTCGGAATTGTCCGGAGGCCAGAAACAGCGTGTGGCGATGGCACGTATGCTTGCGGCACAACCGGAAGTCATTCTTTTGGATGAGCCGTTTTCCGCATTGGACAGCTATCTGAAATGGGAGCTGGAACAGGAAATGAAGAAAATCCTGCAGGAGGTTGGTAAGCCTGCGTTGTTTGTATCGCATAATCGTGATGAAGTCTATCGCCTATGCGATATGGTAAGCTGTATCAACCAGGGAAAAATGGAAGTAATCGAGGAAGTACACGAGTTCTTTCAGAACCCAAAGACACGGACCGCTGCAATACTGTCCGGATGCAAAAATATATCGGATGTGGAAATCGTGGATGCACATACAATTTTTGCAAAAGACTGGAATGTGACTTTTCATTGCAGCAAGATACCGGAACATACGGTGGCAATCGGTATTCGTGCACACTATTTTGAAGATGTCAAAGAAAAAGATATGCAGAACACAATAGAGGTGAAAGAGTATGAAATCAGCGAAGATCCGTTTGAGTGGAATATATCTTTCCGGGCGGATGAAAGCAGTGCATGGATACAGTGGAAGATTGCAAAGAAGGAGTGGAATGCGAAGGAACAGAAGATTCCTGAGGCACTTGGGGTGCAGGAGAAGGATATTCTGTTTTTACAGTAATTGAAATATGTGAATCTGAAAAGGTGTATGTTGAGGCATGCGCCCCTCGTTCTATTATGAGCATATGTAATATTATGAGGGGCGACACAATGGAGAGCGGGCACAATAAAATTTCTGAACCCCACCACTTAGGCTTGCTAAAAATGCTGAGCGCATCTGTGAGAGACGGACATACACGTGCCGGTGTCGAAACACGAGCCGGACATGAAAATAGAGGCAGGGGAAGGATTTCACAACTTCTGCAATTCTGTCTAAAATCATGTCCAAAGGAAAGCAGTCCCCTATCGCAGCGCAGCATCCACAAAATCAACCAACTCCCACAGCATCAAAAAAGGACCGCCATAACGGCAGTCCTTTTCGATACACACAATGTATGAAATTCTGTAATACGAATTATGCCTGAGGACCAGCAGCAACAAGTGCCTTACCAGCAGCATTTCCCTCGTACTTAGCAAAGTTCTTAACGAATCTGTCTGCAAGATCCTTAGCCTTTGTCTCCCACTCAGAAGCATCAGCGTAAGTATCACGAGGATCAAGGATTCCTGTATCTACACCAGGAAGCTCTGTAGGAACTTCGAAGTTGAACATTGGGATCTTCTTTGTAGGAACTTCATTGATTGCTCCGCTAAGGATTGCATCGATGATTCCACGAGTATCCTTAATAGAGATACGCTTTCCAGTTCCGTTCCATCCTGTATTAACGAGGTAAGCCTTAGCTCCGCTCTTCTGCATCTTCTTAACAAGCTCCTCAGCGTATTTTGTAGGATGTAACTCAAGGAATGCCTGTCCGAAGCAAGCTGAGAATGTAGGTGTTGGCTCAGTAATTCCACGCTCTGTACCAGCAAGCTTTGCAGTAAATCCAGAAAGGAAGTAGTACTGTGTCTGCTCTGGTGTAAGGATAGATACTGGAGGAAGTACTCCAAATGCATCTGCAGATAAGAAGATTACGTTCTTAGCAGCTGGTGCAGAAGAGATTGGACGTACAATATTCTTAATGTGATCGATTGGGTAAGAAACACGAGTGTTCTCTGTAACGCTCTTGTCAGTGAAGTCAATCTTTCCGTTAGCATCTACAGTTACGTTCTCAAGAAGAGCATCTCTTCTGATTGCGTTGTAGATATCTGGCTCAGAATCCTTGTCAAGGTCGATAACCTTAGCGTAGCAACCACCTTCGAAGTTGAATACACCGTTGTCATCCCAGCCGTGCTCATCATCACCGATTAAGAGACGCTTAGGATCTGTAGATAATGTAGTCTTACCTGTTCCGGAAAGTCCGAAGAATACAGCTGTGTTCTCACCGTTTAAGTCAGTGTTTGCTGAGCAGTGCATAGAAGCCATACCCTTAAGTGGAAGGAAGTAGTTCATCATAGAGAACATACCTTTCTTCATCTCTCCGCCGTACCATGTATTGATGATAACCTGCTCTTTGCTTGTGATATTGAAAGCTACACATGTCTCAGAGTTTAATCCTAACTCTTTGTAGTTCTCAACTTTAGCCTTAGAAGCGTTGTATACTACGAAATCAGGCTCGAAGTTCTTAAGTTCCTCAGCTGTAGGCTGGATGAACATGTTTGTTACGAAATGTGCCTGCCAAGCTACCTCTACGATAAAACGGATAGCCATACGTGTATCTTTATTAGCACCACAGAAAGCATCTACAACGAAAAGTCTCTTGTTGCAAAGCTCTTTCTTAGCGATATCCTTAACAACTGCCCATGTATCTTCTGCCATTGGGTGGTTGTCGTTCTTGTACTCATCAGATGTCCACCATACAGTGTCCTTAGAGTTCTTGTCCATAACGATGTATTTGTCTTTCGGAGAACGACCAGTATAAATACCTGTCTTTACGTTAACAGCGCCAAGCTCTGTTTCCTGTCCAACCTCATATCCTTCAAGGCCAGCCTTTGTCTCCTCTTCGAATAATACATCGTAAGAAGGATTGTAAACGATTTCTGTTGTTCCGGTAATTCCATACTTGCTTAAATCAATTGTTGCCATCTTATTCTGACTCCTTTTCTTTCTTTGTTGGTAGAAAACATGAGGCGCATATGATGTGTTCTCTGCTTTCTATATAAATGAGAAATTGTTTCCGACTTCTCGGATAATATTATACATGATTCCTTTGCAAAATCAACAGAAATATAAGTTTTTTTCATCATATAGAAGAAAATCCTTTTCCGAAAACCTCGCTTGTGCTGGACATGGAAATAAAAGCATGCAGATGATTTTCGTGAATATACTGTCGTAGCGCAAGCGCCTGTTTGCGTGTAAGCGTCGTAAAAATAATGTAACGCTGCTCATGCGTGTAGGCACCGGTAGCATTGACGATAGTGGCACTTTTGTTGAGTTTTGTAATGATGAAGTCACAGATGGAATCTTTGTCATCGCATGTGATCATGATGGATTTGCGCAGCATGATGTTCTCGATAACAGCGTCGATCATAAAGGATTTTAAAGTCAGACCGACAAAAGAATACAATGCGGTTTTGATATCAAATACAAAGCAGGCAATGATAATCATTATCAAATCGGTAATAAAAAGTGCGATGCCAATGTCTTCCACATGGGCGTATTTTTTTACAATCATGGCAATGACATCCGTTCCACCGCTGGAGGAACCCTCATAAAAAAGAAGGGCAGAAGCAATCGCCGGAAGTGCGATGGCAAACATCAGCTCAAGCATCGGTTCGTTCGAAAGGGGCCGAGACAAAGGATGCAGGCGTTCAAAAACGACCAGAAGCCCGGATAGGAGCACGGTGGCGTAGGTGGTTTTGATGGCGAAATCTTTTCCGAGAAAACCAAAACCTACAAAAAGCAGTACCATATTTACAATGAAAGAAAAGGTACTTGCAGACAGTGGGGTGATTTTCGCGAAGACGACAGCTGCACCGGTGACACCACCAAAACAGAAATTATTTGGAAACTTAAAGAAGTATACGCCGATTGCCATAATAAAGGTGCTTAGCGTAATAATAAGAAAACTTTTTATCTTTTGCATGATACTCTCCCTCTTGCATAAATCTTTTCGTTGTAATGCAATTTTTGTAGTATTATAGTAAGGTGTAGTTTAAAAAATTGCAAGGGAGATTATTATGATTCAGGATATTGCTCCATTAAAACTAAATAATGCATACCATCGGAAAAAGCCGAAAAATAATAGCCGCATGTTGGGCTTTTTTGATCGTATGATTTATCTGAAATATGATGAGAAAATTGAATTTTTAACTTATGAGCAGTGGACAGATACACGGAGAGAACAAAAAAAGGAGATTCCGGGGAGTGTATATCTGTTTTCAATTGGAGAGGAAGATTATTTTCTTACAGATATTGCAGCCGATACACAAATTGAGGGATTTGCATTTCACAAGATGTTTTCGGTGCGGACCATGCAGCCGATGAAGGATGTTCTTGCGGCAGCTACGGCATGGCATCTGTATGTGTGGTACCGTGACAATCAGTTCTGCGGCAGATGTGGGACAAAACTGGCACATGATACGTTGCAGCGCATGATGCGATGCCCGAAATGTGGAAATCTGGTATTCCCAAAGATTGCTCCGGCGGTCATTATCGGTCTTACAGACGGGGACAAGATCCTTATGACAAAGTACGCAGGACGGGAGTACAAGCGTTATGCATTGATTGCAGGATTTACGGAAATTGGGGAGACTGCGGAAGAAACGGTTGCCCGTGAGGTTATGGAAGAAGTGGGACTTAAAGTAAAAAATATCCGTTATTACAAAAGCCAGCCGTGGGGCTTTGACAGTAATCTGCTTTTGGGATATTTTTGTGATCTGGCAGAAAAAGCTGAAATTCAGTTGGAGGAAGAGGAACTTTCTCTGGCAGAATGGGTGGATTACAAGGATGTGCCGGATGATCCGGAGGGACTGAGTCTTACAAGAGAAATGATGGTCCATTTCCGGAAAAGCCGGGAAAAGGACCATCAAAATGATTAAAGGGTCAAAAGGTATCATCGATGCATGCTTGCATGCAATTCGATGTATACCTTAGTGACCCGCACTACACCGAGAAAGTAGCAATTTACTGCTGAAACGCAGAAAATTAGCGGATTTCGAGGTGGAGTCAGATTACGGGAATGCGTAGCATGTAGTAATCTGATTAATCATATATGAGGGGCAAAATACCTTTTGACCCTCATATCATTAAATATTAAAGTTACTAATGTTGTCTGCGAGCATATCAGCTGTGTTGCGCAGATTTTCCGTGGAATCTTCAATGTTTTTGAAGCGGTCGGCCATATCCGTGATGGCGGTATTGGTCTGACTGGTTCTTTCTGCATTCTGTTGCGCGATAATAGATAAAGAAGCAATGATGTCAATGATTTCGTTGCGCGCTTTTTCCAATTCAGAGGTTTTGTGTTCAATACTCCGGATACGGTCAATGGATGCTTCAAGTTCCTGAATGACACCATTGACGGCGTTGGCGGTATCTTCAATATGCTGGTTCTGTTTTTCTATGATTTCCTGTGTCTGAATCATCGTATGAACAACTGTCTCAGAATTAAGGGTAAGGTTCGATACGATTTTTTCAATATTACCACTGGCTTCGTTGGACTGTTCTGCCAGAGTCTGAATCTGTGAAGCAACTACGGCAAAACCTCTGCCGGATTCACCGGCGCGGGCAGCTTCGATACTGGCATTCAGAGACAGAAGATTGGTCTGTGATGCAATTTCCGAGATAAACTGTGTTGCTTCATGAATACTTTGTGCGGATGTATTTGTCTGTGTGGTCTGTTCCGAAATAATGGAGATCGCATCTTTTACTTCCAGACTGATTTTTTTCAACTCATCAATTGTAGCAGAGGCTGCATCGCTGGCAGCTTTCATAGTATCTGCACTTTCGTTCAGCTCATCAGCTTCTTTTCCGGTTTCTGTGATGAGATTTCCCATATATTGAATATTATCTGATGCATTTTTGGCATCATTGGCCTGTTGCGTAGCACCATCCGTGATCGTGGAAACTGTAGACTGTACCTCGCTGATTCCAGAGTAAGTCTGGTGGGAGGTCTGCTCTAACACATCAGAGGACTGCACCAAAAGAGAAGTACTTTCTTTGATTCCACCAATGATTTTTAAAAGCTCAGATTGCAGATTGTTGATTGCTTTGGAGAGGTCTCCAATCTCGTCGGAGCGTTTCAGATTTTTTTTATCAATAGCAACATGCAGATTGCCGGAGGAAACATCCTGTACACTCTGAATACTCTTTTTCAAAGCAGAAGTAATAGAGGCTGCACAGATTTGCACAATAATCACACAGACAATGATAACGAAAAATACAATGCCGATAATCATATTGATAATGTTTAGTACACTGTGCAAAGTCGGGGCTTTTTCCAGTCCTGCAAAAACCATTCCGATTGGCACTGATTTATCGTCTTTCTGGTATAACGGAGTGTAATATCCGTAGTAAATGGTTCCGTCAATGGAGACGTTATCACTGAAATAGCCTTTGCCTTTTTTCAGAACCTGGTCGGTTACGACCTGACCGGCCGGACTTCCAAGGATACGGTTGCCATCTTTGTCAAGTGCAGAGGTCATAATACGTTTGGAACCATAGAAGAAAGTGACTTCCATTCCAGATTCGCTTTTGATCGTGTCTACAAGATTTTCGGATTGCGAGATATTGTAACTGCCTTTCCAGATATCTCCATTTTCTGCTTCGAGATAGGAACCTGCATTTTGATCGTAAGCTGCCAGCGTGGCAATCGAAGTTCCTTTCAGGGAATTTTTTACTTGATCGATAATGGAGCCTCGCACAAGTGTGGATGCAAGTAGAATAATGATTGCACCGAGTAAAAGCAGAGGTACCAGCGAGCAGAGTAGAATTTTTTTTCGTATTGTCAGTTTCATAAGCGTCCTCCTTTGCAATTTACTCGACAATGTTTACATTGTGATAGTACCAGTTGATGCCTCCGGTAATTGTGGCATCGTCTAAGGTCTGATTCTCGGCACCAATGGTTTCTCCGGTGTTTGTTTTTAAGACACCATCAAATACATTATTTTGTCCGCTGAGAATTGAGGCAGTTGCCTCATCGACTTTTTCCTGTGTACCATCTGCAACGAACGATGCGAGATTGGTTATACCGACGAGTCCTTCGGCCATACCACCATAATAATTGCTTCCGTCCCATGTGCCATTGATAATGCTTTTGACGGCGGAAGTATAATAAGCACTCCAGTTCCAGATGACGCTTGTCAGACAGGAATCCGGTGTTTCTTTGCTCATATCGGAGTTATAACCGATACCGTAGACTCCGCGCTTCTGTGCAAGTGTCTGTGGATAGGCGGTATCACAGTGTTGCGTCATAACATCACATCCCATATCAAGAAGTTTCTCGGATGCGGCTTTTTCTTTGTCCGGATCGTACCAGCTGTTTGTAACGACAACATAAATCTGTGCGTCGGAATTGACGGATTCGACACCAATGGCAAATGCGTCAATGCCTCCGGTTACCTCAGAATTGGAAGAATCCTGAGCGGCAACGTAGCCGATTTTATTGCTTTTTGTATTCATGCCGGCAACAATTCCGCTGAGATACCTTGCCTGATAAATACGACCGAAATAATTATTGAAATTTTTGCCATTAGAAAGATAACCGGTTCCATGTGAAAAATAGACATCGGGATATTGCTCGGCTAACGCAGCCGTAGTTTCCATATATCCCCAACTGGTTGTAAATATGATGTTGCATCCTTCGGAAATGCAGTCTTTGATAGCTTTTTCCGTGGCAGCAGCATCCCCGTCATCGACAATTTTGCGGACAATCTGATCGGAGTCTAAACCAAGATTCTCCTGCATTCCCTGAATGCCAAGATCGTGAGTGTAGGAGTAGCCGCTTCCTTCGGATGGATCAGATATGTATAAAACCCCGACTTTAATAGAATCCTTTGAAATGCCGGAGCTGCCCGTTGTCGTGTTGGTTGACGTGGCTGTTCCTTCGGTGGAAGTGTAGCCCTCGTTTGTGGCGTAATCATCTGGTGTACCACCGGATGCTCCACACCCGGTCAGCAGACCAAACATTATGAATATTGTAATCAGCTTTGCAAGTTTTCGTCTCTTCATCCCATATTCCCCCTCTGATAAACAATCTTTTAATACTATTTTACCAAATATGGGCAAAAAAACAACTTTATTTTACACAAAATGACGAAAAAACGAATGAAATGACATTATGGATTATATATAATATCGAAGATGTCATCCGTATATACTTTGTGAGATATTTCTACACCATTTCTTTGGCAAAAACATTGAAAAAAGCCAAAAAACAGAATATAATAGTTCCGCTTAAAAGGGTGATGGAAGATAGTATAAATAAATTAAGAGGATTAAGATCATGAAAGATTTAACAAAAGGAAGACCATCCACACTGATACTGGCATTTGCATTGCCGATTTTTCTGGCGAATCTGTTGCAGCTTACCTACAGTCTTGTGGATACAAGAATCGTTGGCTCTTTTCTAGGCGAAGATACACTTGCGGCAGTGGGAGCTACCACGACACTGAGCAATCTGATGATTGGATTTCTGATGGGATTGTCCAACGGATTTGCGATTATTACTGCACAGAAATTTGGAGCGAAAGATGAGCAGGGAGTGAAGAAATCATTTGCGATGTCTTTGAAATTAGGATGTGTGATCGCTGTGGTGATCACGGTATTGTGCCTTGTATTTTTACAGCCGATCCTGCGGTTTTTAAATGTATCAAAGGCGTTACGGCCGATAGCGACTTCCTACATATTTATTATTATTGCAGGATTGCTTGCTACCTTTTTATATGATGCATGTGCGGCAGCACTTCGTGCGCTTGGCGATACGGTCACACCACTGGTGATCCTGCTTATTTCGGTATGTCTGAATATTGCAGGGGATTTGTTTTTTGTAGTTGTTGTAAAAGCCGGTGTAAGAGGTGCGGCAATTGCTACGGTTCTGGCACAGATATTAGCATTCGTCATCTGCTGGATTTATATGGTGACCCGTTTTGAAATGTTACGGCTTCGCAGGACGGATTTTGTAAATGATGATTCCGGTATGCTAAAAAATATGCTGAGCGCGGGTTTGTCCATGGGATTTATGAGTTCGCTTATTAATATTGGTTCGCTGACATTGCAGACTGCAATCAACAAACTTGGAAAAGATATTATTGTTGCACATACCGCAGCACGCAAGATCTCAGAGATGTTTATGATTATGTTCACAGTGTTTGGTCAGACGATGGCAACCTATTGCGGACAGAATATTGGAGCGGGAAAAGTGGAACGTGTCAAAAAAGGTATCTGGCTTTCTGTTTTTTATACGTGTATCTGGTGTACCCTTGCGATTGTCGCAAGCTATACCATTGGTCCGTGGCTCGTATATATGGTAACGGGAAGTCACAATGAAGTGGTAATCACCAATGCCACAAATTATCTGAAATTTGATACATTATTTTATTATGTAACAGCCGTCATCTGTGTGGTAAGAAATGCCATGCAGGGACTTGGGGAACAGATCACACCGCTTGTTTCAAGCTCGTTGGAGATGATTGGAAAAATCGTGATTGCGTTCACGCTGGTTCCGATGCTCGGATATACCGGTGTTATTGTGGCGGAACCACTGGTATGGTTTATTATGGTGATTCCGTTGATTATCAAAATCTTCCGGATGCCTGTACTTCATAAGACGCACGAGGCAAATTCAAATCAATAAAGGTAGAAAAAGTTTCATGAAAAAAGCGACGGTCGTTTTGTGATCGTCGCTTTTTTATGGACAAAATTATTCTAATACAAGAAGCAGTCCCATCTTGAATTTTCCGTCAGCAGTTACACTGTGGAGACCGTTTTTATCAAAACGGAAATTTTCGCCTTCGGAAAGTTTGTAATCTTTTCCTTCGTATCCGATGGTTGCTTTTCCTTCCAATGCAAAAATGATAGCGTTGCCAGGAGCACGGTGCGGAGAGAGTCCGGTTCCCTCATCGAAAGCCATGAGAACGAATTTCATGGTATCGTTGCTTACGACATCAAGGTTGCTGATGCTTCCTTCTTCATAAGAAATTAAGTCTTTGAGTTTCATTACTTCGCCAGATTTGATGATGTTGATCATAAATTAAATCCTTTCCTGAACATTTGCACATGCGAAGTGGTAGTGAATGCATGGCATGTTCTTATTATAGTGTAGTTTTTGTGTATATATGTTGTCTATGCAACGAAATTACTTTTTTTAATTCAAAAGAAATACTTTTAGATTGTTTGTATTTTATAAATAGTATACACAATTTAAAGAAAAATGGAATGAAAAAAGAAAAATAAAAAATATTGCATAAAATAGTTGACAATAATATGAATAAGTGATAATATACAGTTAACAACAAACAAGACCTAATTACACAAGACTTCCGAAATATACCAATAGGTGAGAGGAAGCTGATTTGGAACAATAGATGAACGAAGATTGGAGTAAGCAGGGATTGAATGAGAAACGGAGGTACAGTCCAATGGGATGACAAGCGAACACAGGACCCTTCAATATAAGCGTGGTAATGCATAAGAGTTCCCAGCAAGAGAGACCTTTCCAATGAAATGAGAATAATCTTAATAATTATCAGAAGGATAATCGAAAAGGAAGGTAATATATATAATATGCATTTATATTTGAAGGATGAATCGGAAGAGATTACCACAATTGTAATTTAAAGAAATAAAATATATCAGGGAATATATTTTATCTGCGGAATGAGTCTTTAAGTTACCCCTTTACATAGAGAATATATAGTAACTCTCTAAGTAAATGAAATATTTACGAGCTGAGAACCATAAAATAAAACAGAAAGGATAAACAAAATTGAATACCGAAGAAGAGTAGAACGGTCACTGTATTTTTAAATTATAAAGTATGGTGGCCGTTCTCATTTTGCGTTATGGGATTGTATCTTTCCAAAAAATAGGTTATCCTAAAAGTCAAAAACGGGAAAGATGAGTGGATTATGATAAAAGCAGTTATTTTTGATATGGATGGAACTCTGATTGACACAGAAAAATATTATCGTATCTTCTGGCCGAAAGCATTGGCGCATTTTGGATATGAGATGAGTGATGAACAGGCACTGTCGATGCGCTCACTGGGACAACCTTATGCACCGCAGCATCTGAAAGATATGTTTAAAGACCCAGATCTGGATTATGCAGCAATCCGCAGATACCGGAAAGAAATTATGGAAGAATGTCTTGATGAAAATGGAATTGAAATCAAACCGGGTGTATTTGCATTGCTTGACTTTTTAAAAGAGAAAAAGATTAAGCGGGCAATCGCGACAGCGACGGATACACAACGGACGGAAAAATATTTAAAAAATTTGGGCTTGTATGATTATTTTGATGAAATTATCTGTGCAACGATGGTGGAGCATGGCAAACCGGCACCGGATATTTATCAATATGCCTGTGAGCAGCTGCATCTGGCCCCGGCGGAGTGTATGGCAGTAGAAGATTCACCAAATGGTGTGAGTTCTGCATATGATGCCGGATGCAAAGTTGTGATGGTGCCGGATCAGGCCCCACCCGATGAAGAGACAAAGAAAAAAATTGCAGCGTGCCCGGACTCGCTGGATGAGATTATAAAATTATTTGATGCCCTTGCGCAAAAAAAAAACAGGGGTATAATATGATTAAAGGGTCAAAAGGTATCATCGATGCATGCTTGCATGCAATTCGATGTATACCTTAGTGACCCGCACTACACCGAGAAAGTAGCAATTTACTGCTGAAACGCAGAAAATTAGCGGATTTCGAGGTGGAGTCAGATTACGGGAATGCGTAGCATGTAGTAATCTGATTAATCATAATTAAACATAAATGAGTAGGAGGAATAGATCATGCAGATCGAACAATTACGTAAAGATATGATGGCTGCTATGAAGGCACACGACAAAGAGAGAAAAGATGCGATTTCCTCACTGGTATCCGCAGTGAAGAAAAATGCAATTGATGCGGGAACTCGTGATGATATTCCGGAAGATATGGTAAACAGTACCATTATGAAGGAATTAAAAACCGTAAAGGAGCAGATTGATTCCTGTCCAAAGGATCGTACAGATCTGATCGAAGAATATCAGAAGCGTTATGACATCATCAGTGAGTATGCGCCAAAGATGCTTTCAAAGGATGAGGTAAAGGCTATTCTGACGGAAAAATATGCGGATGTGATCGCTACCCAAAATAAGGGACAGATTATGAAAGCTGTTATGGCTGAACTGAAAGGAAAGGCAGATGGAAAGGTAATCAACGAAGTTGTAACCGAACTCTGCAATGCATAGCATCAGGCTTGCTTCAAAAAGAAACGAATATTGCTGATGCGAAGGATGGCTCCCTGACTTTGTGCACCGGTAGAAATCGAATTTGCAATATTCTGTTTTTCACAACTTAATGTTTTCACGAGATAAAACTCCTTTCGCGCAGCGGAAGGAGTTTCGTGCATATAGGAGATGACATCCGGTGTACTGACTGGTCCTTGATAATCATCGCCAAGGACAGCAGTGGCATCCTGTGGTTGGAAAATATTAGGGATAATGACATCGATAGCTTTGTCATAATCTGCGTCGGCAATGTCGATGGACAGGCGGATATAACAGCTTCCATCAGAAGGCATCTGTGCCTTAAGGTCTGAGATACGGAGATAGCCCCATCGTTTGGCTGCTTCTTCCTCTAATTTTGGAAGAAATTGTGTTTTTTGCGCATTGATAACATTGACAAGCATAGCGAATTTCTGATCGTTTGGCAGGCGTTTGATCATTCCGATGCCGGGAACTTTCGGAAGTTTTACCTGATCAATATTGATTTCTGCGATATCTAATATAAGACGAAACATAATGTGTCGCTCCTTTATTATTTGTATAATATTCTGTGAATGTAGGCAACAGGACTGAATGGTTACAAAATTTGCAAACAATAAGTTTTACTGTGGAAGAGTATAACAAATTTTTGCAGTATTTGACAATAAAATTTTAGATGTAGAGATAGAATTGATGGGAGCAGGAAATACATAAATCCGATAGACATTTTGACTGCTCCGTAGTAGAATAAAAGCTAAGTACATGGTGAAAATCCAGGTAGGAGCGGTCTTTATAATGAAACAAAAGAAAAAATACAGTTTATTAAAACATTTGGATTTCCTGTTGCTGGATTTGTTATGTGTTGAGATATGCTTTTTCGGAGCCTGTATGGTTCGTAAAAATACATTTCTGGATCTGATGGAACGATACATCGGAATGTCAGTAATCTTACTTGTTACATTTTTGTTTATTACAGCATTCTGGAACATTTATTCCGGAATATTGAGGCGTAATTTTCGTGACGAGTTTCGCAGCGTATTTGGTTTGATCGCCGGTTTATTTGTTGCATTGACGCTGTATTGTTTTGTGACGAAAAAAAGTGAAGATTATTCGCGTGCAGTATTATTGACGTTTATTTTCTGCGCACTTCCGGTAGTATATCTGGAGCGCCTGGTATGGAAAGAATACATTCGAAAAAGAGTGCGTCGTGCTTCCGGAGAAGTCCTGTTGTTTATTGATGAAGAGAATATACAGCGGAAAATTGAACTGTTTACAGATAAAGCAAATTCCGGCGTGATTGTTACAGGCATCATTACCTATGAGAAGTCGGAGTGTACGCAGGTGCAGGGAATCCCAATTGTAGGGTGGAGAGAAGAACTGTATGAATATGTTGAGACGCACAATGTAGATTGCGTGTACATGTATCTGAGCGATGTTCCTTTGCACGAATATGTCGATTTCCTTGTGAGAAAAAATGTGATTGTCTATCGTGCACTTCGAAATCTGGAAAAGAGTTCGTATCGTTACAGCATATCAGAAATGAATGGCTACCAAACGTTATGTATACGGGAAAGAGAACGGTCGATTGGTTTTGTGGTAACGAAGAGGCTTGCGGATATACTGGTATCGCTTCTGGCGCTGATCGTCACTCTGCCAGTTTCTCTCATTACAGCCATCGCAATCAAACTCGAAGATGGTGGTCCGGTCATCTATTCTTCGAAGCGAATTGGACAGGGGGGAAAGGAATTTTGTATATACAAATTCCGAAGCATGAAGCTGAATGCGGATGATCTGGAAAAGACACTGACATCAGAAGAACGGGAACGTTATTTCCGGGAGTTCAAGCTGGACAATGACCAGCGCATTACGAAGACAGGAAAATTTATTCGCAAGCATAGTATCGATGAACTTCCACAGTTTATTAACATATTAAAAGGAGATATGGCTTTAATCGGCCCGCGTCCATTGGTAAAAAAGGAAATCGAAGTCAATTATCCGAAGGACAGTGAGTTATTGTTGAGTGTGAAGCCTGGACTGACAGGATACTGGCAGGCATTTGGAAGAAATCGTGTTATGTATGAAAATGGTCAGAGACAGAAAATGGAACTGTATTACATTGAACATTCCTGTTGGAATATGGATATTCGTATTCTCTGGCAGACAATAAAAGTTGTGTTATCCGGGGATGGTGCACAGTAGTGAAAAATATAAAAATCATTGTTGCTACACATAAAAAATATAAAATGCCAAATGATATGATGTATCTTCCTGTGCAAGTAGGTGCAGAGGAAAAGGAATCACTTGGATATGCAAGAGATAATGAAGGAGAAAACATATCAAAAAAGAATCCAAATTATTGTGAACTGACAGGTCTTTATTGGGCCTGGAAAAATCTGGATGCAGAGTACCTTGGATTGGCTCATTATCGCAGACATTATACAGTAAAAAAGCATGGAAACAAATGGAATAGTATTTTAACGCAAGCACAGTTGGAACCGTTGCTGGCAGACAATGACATTATTCTTCCACCAAAAAGAAACTATTTTATAGAGACAACCTATACGCAATATGTACATGCGCATCATGTGGCAGATCTGGATCTGACCAGAGAGATTCTTGTAGAAAAGTATCCCATGTATGTGAAATATTTCGATAATTGCATGAAAAGTACAAAGGGACATAAGTTCAATATGTTTATTATGAAACGGGAGTATGCAGACCAGTATTGTGAATGGTTGTTTGATGTCCTTTTTGAATTGGAAAAGAGATTGGATATATCTGCGTATTCACAAAATGATGCAAGAGTGTTTGGATTTGTAAGTGAACGCTTGCTGGATGTCTGGTTGGATGCAAATCATAGAGGGTATAAAGAAATTCCGGTGATGTTTATGGAAAAGCAGAATTGGATTGTGAAGGCATTTAATTTCTTAAAGAGAAAATTTTGTTAATCATAATATTTGGAGACCAGCTATGAAAAGTCAACCATAAATTAGAAAAAAATTTCTTTTTCATATCGGTGGTAAAAAAGGGTAACTTTAATAGAGCTCCCTTAAGGTGCTTTTTCAAAATCTATCGATATTGGTATACAGACCTCTTATTCGAGGTTAAATTCTACTTCGTCAGTGAGCATCTTCCAGATGACTCTGACAAGCTTGCCGGCACAGTGCCCAAGTGCATTGTAGTGAGACCGGCCTTCAGCCCTCTTGGCATCATAATAAGCCTTGAAGGTTGCGTTGTTTCTGACAACGTTCCAAGCTGCATTTACAAGGGCATATCGTAAAACACGAGAGCCACGTTTGGACATCCTTGTTGTCTTAGCCTGAAAGTTACCAGACTGATAAACAGAAGGATCCAGACCTGCAAAAGCAAGCAGCTTGTTTGGATTGGAGAAACGGTGAATATCACCTATTTCACCAAGGATCATTCCACCATTGATATAACCGATACCAGGAATGGTCATGATGACAGAATCGTTGAATTTCATGATATCCGTCATCTCAGCTTCAATCTTATCTAATTGGCTATCCAGTAACTCGATTTGTTGGATTGTCTGAGTTATCTGAATAGATATAGCGCTGTCGTTAGCACCGACAGACTTCTGTGCGAGAACTCTTAATTCTTTGGCTTGCTCTTTGGTAAAGTGTCCGTGCGAGTTCACTTTGAGCAGATTTGCCAGATGAGTCATATGCATGGAAGCAATCTCCTTTGGAGAAGGTGCTTCTTTCAAAAGAGCATAGACAGCATTCTGATGCAGACCGGATTTAAAAAAGTATTGGATTTCCGGGAAAACCTGATCAACATAGGTTGTCAGTTGGATTTTCAAACGGGTGCGTTGCTTTATGGTTTTCTGACGAAAACGCCCCAAGGCCTTAAGATCCATCATATCAAGGTCATAGAAACTGATGAATCTGAGGTCATCCTGCATCATAAGAGTTTTAGCAATCACATATGTGTCGACTTTATCTGTCTTAGTTTTGCGAATGTTATTCTTACGCATCTGACAGGTTTTGATGGGGTTCAACACACACACTTGGTAAAACTCAGCAACAAGGTATCGAACAAGGTTGTCACCGTAGTGTGCCGTCGACTCAAGACCGATGATGATGCTGTTCTTATCGAATGATTCGAGCTTAGAGACCAGCAGTTGGAAGCCATCAGCGTCGTTTGTGAATTTGAACGGCTCAATGAGTATTTCACCGTCCGAAGAAATCGCAGCGGCGAAATGGTTGAGTTTGGCAATATCAATGCCTACAAAAATTTTCATGAGGTTGTACCTCCCTTTCATAAAGTCTGATACCATGATGTCCACCATCGATTATCATCGTAGACTTGATAGAAATAAGTACTCTGAGTGAAAAACACTCCGGCAACATCCAGCTGATAAACAATTCAGATAAAGGTAGCGGCAATACACTCCAGTTGAGTAGTCAAGCTACAGGGAAAAATCAAAAGTCCATAGTATCTGAATTGTATTGAACCACGATATTAAAAGAAAGGGAACGTGTGATAATTAACTTCCTAATTATCATACAAGAAAATTATGATCAAGCTTTATATGCGATTTGTCAGTTTGCGGACGAGGCTGGTATTGCTTTACAGCATGTTGTGTTTGACGAATTTAGTAATGAGATGAGATCAAAAGAAAGCTTTGTTTTAAAATAGATGAGAATCTAAGGAGATGAAAAGAATTGCATTTTTTTGATTTTAGTGAAATTAAAAAAAGCGAATCCTCAATTAAACAGACTTGGGGAGAGTACAGAGAGGCATTAGCTACAAAGAAAATTTCCTTTAATGATGTTGAAGCAGCAAAAGAGGAACTATTCTTAAAGACATATAATGATTTGTTTCATGACCATAATGGTATTAAATTGCAAACAAAAACTTTGGGGAGCATTGTCGGTATCCCTCTTGGAAGAGGCGCAAGATTAAAGGAAACAGAAATACCAGACTATGAAAGATTTTTACCTAAAAAAGAGTTTATCAATGAGGATAATCGATTTAGTCCAGCAGGAGTAGAATGGTTATATTTGGCTGTTGGTGATGGAAATACTAGAAGTGAATGTGCTAAAAAAGAATGTAGAATGAAAGCTGGAGAGCGGTTTGGCTTTTGTGATTTTCAATTATTAGACAATGTTCTTGGCCAGAAGATAGTTGATTTAACAATAGCTGATGCATTGTCATATGCTGATATCAATAATGAACTTGAAAAACATGGACAGAAACAATATAAACGAAGTTTAAAAATAGCTAAAGCAACGGGGTTGAATGTTCCAATTGATAAAAGTGCATTTAATGAAGCAATGACTAAATGGGGTGTGTTTACTTATTCTAAATTGTTGTCGCAACAAATATTTATTCCTTTGGGGGATGGAGTAGATAAATCAATAGAATATGCTCCTTTTCAGTCATTGGCGCAATACTTTATTTCACTAGGATATGCTGGAATAATGTATGGAAGTACGGTGTATCCGCAAGGAAAGAATCTTGTATTGTTTGATAAGAATATGGCAACACCGGTTGGCGGTATTGATATATCCGTTATAGTTTAGGTTGAGAGGTAGTCAGACACAGTTACCCGTTGTTGCAAATCTCGATAATCCCGTGGCTTTACCAACGAGCCATGTGGAGACGGTATGTTTGCTGTCGAAGAAACCTTGATTTTATGCTGCTTAGCGGGCTTTTTTGAAGATTATGTACCTGTGTTTTTAACAGGAAAAAATGTAGATAGAAAATAGAAATTTAAGAGGGGTGCAAAAATTTACAGAAAAGAATATGTGAAACGACTGCGTAAGTCTTATGACAAGCGAATGAACGAACTTAATGAGGTTCTTAAGACTGTGATTACATCTCTGTCCATCACTGCGGTTATTGCAATAGTTACCGTTGCAACTGCGGGGGCCTTTGCGGGACCAATTGCTGTGGCGTTGGTAGGCTCGAATTTTGCTGGGCTTAGTGGTGCAGCATTGACCAGCGCCTGCCTTGCATATCTTGGTGGCGGTGCTATTGCAGCAGGCGGCGCTGGAATGCTTGGTGGAACAATTGCTATTGTTGGTGGCGGAGCCGCACTTGGAATAGGTGTTGGTGCCGGGGTCGGTGGTGCTGTTGGTTCAGCAGGACTTTTAGGTAAGAAAAATACCATTATGCAATCGGCGAAATTACTCACGTCTGTACGAGAAATATTCCTTAATGATGAACATGATGTAGAGTTTTCTAACAGCGTATATGAGCAGTATCTTCAGAACATTACTGAAATCGAAAAGGGTCTTGTGGAACTTAGATTAAAGAAAGATGTTGCAAAGGGCAAAGAGAAAAAAGCTATTGCAGAATCTATAAAAAAGGCAGAAGAATCGGTGGAGGCAATGAAGGTTGCGAGAAAGAGTATGCTCAAATACAACAGTTCCTTTGCCGAGGGATTACAGATATCTAAAGAGAATTGATTAAGCTACTTTGACATATTCCCATAAACGGCTCAAATACGAAAAAGGCAATTTCCAGTGGTGTAAACGTACAAGTGGTTGTGAGGGTGTAGTTCGGAAACACAAAAATCTGTCGTTCATATTTCATCAAAAATAACTAACAATTCAATAAAGTAACAAAGTGGTCTGAGCCACTTATTTTCAATTGATTTTGGAAATAAGCGGCTCTTTTTCGTTCTCGGATAAATGTGCGAGAATAATTGATTTAATCGGAGGTAATTGATTTTATGAAGAAACAAGAAAGAAAAATAAATTTTGTTGAGGTTAAATTGAGATTGACTTTGTATTGTATAAGTATGAAATAAAAAGGA
>URSS01000028.1 GCA_900550545.1 uncultured Lachnobacterium sp.
GATATCGACTCTGTAAAATATAGTGATGATAGTAAAATAATTACGCACATCCAGCTAAAGTACTCTACTCAACGGCAAGACGCAAGTTTTATGGATAGTGTATTAAAAAACTATCTTGAAGCATACTTGATTGATAAGAATAGGTACTTTAAGCTGGTGTATGATTTCTCCGTTGCAACCGGGAATTTAAGTAAATTGTTTTTAGAAAATCTTGATAAAAATTCTAAAGAATTCTGGAAAACTAAAATCAATGCCATAAAAAAGGGGACTCCTTTGTGGAATTGGAATGATTTTGATTTCGAAGATTTTATCAAACGGTTATCCTTTGAAAATGTAAAAAAAGATTTTCTCGAAAAAAGTATTGAGGATTCGTTAATAAAGAATTTTGAGATTAATACTGATAGTATTTCGTTATTCGCTAACAGTATAAAATTATTATGCTTTGATAAAATGGAGAATCGAGGAGAAATTTCTTATCGAGAAATAACGCAGTGTATTGAAAATGTAAAATTCGACATAAGTAAAGGACCTCAAAATCCAGCTCATGCGTGGATCCAAAGACTTCGATTCTCAAAATCTGATGAATATTTTTCAGACTACTATGAAGGAAAAAAAGCTACACCTTCAGATATTGCAAATAATTTACCTGTGGTACGACCAATTATCGAAAATGAAATAATTGATTCTATTGAAAAAAACACAATTACCATTATCAAAACATCCAGTGGGCAAGGAAAAACTACGCTTGCATTAAGAGCAATATCATTATTAAATGATGAATATACACCTTATCAAATTATAAGATGTAACAACAATGCGGAGTTAGGGCATATTGTTGAGTATTTTCGTATGCGTACGCGAATAGGTGAAAAGCCGCTTATTTTACTTGATAATCTAGATGCTCATTTAAGCGAATGGAATTTATTGGCTCAACTCATGCAAACAGGTGTAACATATCATTATAAATTACTCATTACTTCTCGCGAAAACGACTGGTATAATTATGGTGGTGACATAAGTAATCTTCATCATTTGCAAATTATTAAACCTATACTAAATGAAAAAGAGGCTGAGAACATATATAGTGTTCTCAAAAAAGAGGGAAAGTTGCATGGAGATATTACTGATTGGAAAAATGCGTGGTCAAAGATTGCAGGACGTCAACTTCTTATAGAGTATGTGTATCTTTTGACTCATGGCGAGATGATTAACGAACGAATTTCTGCGCAAATGAAGGAAATTGGTAACGCATCGGTAGGAGGAACCAAATTTGAAATTCTCAGAAAAGTTTGTTTTGCTGATGTGTGTGGTATTAAGCTTGAAACAAAGTCTCTAATTAGCAATTTGACTGTTAAAACCGATTTAGATATTGGTGAGGTACTTAAAAGCTTGGCTGATGAGTTTTTGGTACATATTAGCTCGGATGGCGACTATATTGAGGGGTTGCATCCTGTACGATCGCAGCATATTATTAACCGATTACATGAATATATTCCTCTTGATGAGACAGCTCTTTCTATTGCAAAGATTGTATCTGATTCAGATATATCAGTTTTGTTTTCTCATTATCCGGAATTCGATTTTGACAAGAATAAATTTTATGCTAAAGTTGTTAATATGTGGTTATGTGAATCGGACTTATCATGTTTTGTTCAAGCAATTCGTGGTGCTTTTTCGGGAAGTGTAATGCGGTATTTTCAAACGAATAAGGCAATGTTTGATGACGCGTATGAGCATGGTGGATTAATACTTGTGGCAACAGAACTTTGCCCCTTCGCAGCCTTTAAAGATTATGAATACGAATTGAATACCCTAGAAAAGATGTCTGAAATGATGCCAGATAATACTAATATTCAGCACATGATCAAATTACGTGATTCAATCCCTAAATTTAGAACTTCAAAAACTGATATTTATTGCTTGAGTTCGGCCTTATATTTAAAATTAAAAGAAATTGATTTTACGCACATTGAAGATGTAGAATCGTATGCCGTTATTGTAGATTGGCTTTACAATATTGATCATTCGATGAATTTATCATCAAAAATCAATTTGAATGATTTGTGGGACAAGGTTGAAAACTATTCGATTAAAGCTGTATCATCATTAATGTATTCAACTTTTTGTGGAAATGAAGAAGAATACATCGAGTTTGTAAAAGTCAATTTTATGAGGATACTTGACTATCTCAAATGTAAAACCAATTCTCACAAGATTCAAGTTAGTGAAGATAATAAAAAAATAAAGGTCGAGTATTTACTTAGAACAAGTGATATAAAAAAGAGCAATAATGAAAGTGTTTCAAGGCTGACAGATATATGCCGCACACTTCCCATTTTCGAAACATATTGTGCGGATGCTATCAAGCCTCAAATTGATTTACTGGAATCCTATCAAATTCCTAATGATGCACACAAAGAAATGCCCAAAAGGAACATAATTATTACTTTTCATCAAGAGTTTAATGGTTTATGGTTGAGAACTATAGAAAGTAATTATGAGTTTGATACAGTATATGCATGGATTGAACATTGGCTTGATGTTCGTAAATGTGCGTGTGATTTGTTGGCTGCAATTTCTGCATGTTTACACAAATTATTAGGTAATAGGAAACTTGGTAATGCTGCTAGTATATTTGACACTTTACATAATCGCTATAACAATATGATGGTTGCACATTTGTCATATCCGAGAGAAAATCGTCCGTTTGAAGAGAATCCTCAAATACCGAAGTTATTTACTAAAGCGAAACGAGATTACTTTGATGGCATCGAAAATTTTGCAGACCAATTAATTGGTTTTATAAAAAAAGAGGAACCGGCGAAGCGCTTGGTGATTTATAACTTAAAAAAAGCTCTAGCAGCGTTACCAAATGTTCAGCAATTTTTTGATGATATTACATTGGATGATGAACACCAGAGAAAACATATAGAACTAGGCGCCCTTGAAGACAGAGTTGGTATTGAGGTATATATGTGTTGTGAATACTACTTATCTCATATGCCTAATAATAATTACAACAAATACCAAGTTAAAGGCTGGTTTTTATCATCCCGGAAAGCAGAAATAGATGAGGTCAATAGTGTAATGACAGAATTAACGAACTCATACGATGCTGTGTTACCTAAAAGTTCGCATTTTGACAATGCATTTATGTGTTATCCAATATTGCTAAGAAAATTTGACCCAGCAAATGAGGAGATGATGAATGATTTCCTAATTAATGCTATTCCATTTGCGGAATCACCATATGATTATTTGATCTTATTGCTGACAAACGATATTGGTGAAATTATCCCGAACGCACTTAAGTTTCCTAAAAAGGCATTTCAATATATTTACAATGCCATTAACTTAGGGGAGGAAGAAGAAATGGATCCTTTAGCTTCTCCATATCCTATTGAAGTAACACAAAAGATGTTAGATTGCTTTGAAGGTGAATATATTCTTCAAAAACAGAAACCGATAAATATTTGGCTTGGTCGTATAGCAGATATAGGTGAGGAATTATGGATGTATTCTAAAAATCGCGAATATCTTATTGATGAAGAAGATAGGCATTATCTTTCTGATAATCTTGATGAGATAAAGAAACGAATTGATGGAATATTAAAAGACATAGAACCAAATGTAAGTCAAGATATATTATCAATGGTAAAAGAACTGTGCTCCATGGTTTATCAAGGTAATTTGTTCGATGATAAAAACTATAATCAATTGATATCATATATTCAAACAATTGGTGAAATCTGAATAAAACTACTGGATTTGCCCACAAAAACAATGTTGTTATTGGTTCGAATAATTATTTATCCTCATGTATACTCCTACGTTTAAGAGAGAAAAATGATGGGAATTTTAGTGATGTGCCATAGAAACAACAAAATATAGAGATTTAAGATGACTTTGCAGGAAAGTTATATTTTCAACTGAGAATTTTTTTTATGTGAAAGTGTCTTGGAAGTTTGAAAAATAGGAGATTGAAATGAGAATCTCCTAATTCCACTCCCCCATCGCCTCCACATACCCTTGTAACCCACCTTTCCTTGAAGCAAGACTGGCATAAAATTCAGGTTCCTCTCTTGCAAGACGGATAAGATAAGCAATATCAAGAGGGTCAGCCAATGTAATCTGAGCATTACAGTTTTGGCAGTTGAAGGTAACTTGGAATTGATTATCAAGGGTAACTTCGACACAGTCGGTTTCGTGATTATACAGTGCAGATATTATTTTACTCATAGAAATTATCCTTTCTTTGAAAAGCGTTATTGGTAGTTGTGGGCAGTAATGAACAGCCTAACGTAAGATTCGGGTATGCAACACCATATGCTACAAACCCTGTAATTCCGGGCTTTCCCATATACCAAAACGTTCTCAAAGAGATAATTCAAGAGAATATCAAGAGTACATTACACTCCGGAACTTCGGTTCTGGGGTGTTTTTTATGTTAACTGTAATAGAATAAATAATTCTTATCACATTGTAACTTTTCAGATCATTTGTCGGATATATATATGTAACTGTATAAGAAAGAAGGGGGGAAGTTTCAAGGTGACAGATCAGCAGATTGTAGAGTTGTATTGGAACCGGGATGAAAGAGCAATACACGAGACGGATCTTAAATACAGGAAATACCTTTATAAAATCGCATATAATATCCTTGCAAATGAAGAGGACTGCGAGGAGAGTATCAATGAAACATACTTGCGCATATGGAATTCCATTCCGACAAATCAACCACAGATTTTGTCTGCTTATGTTGGAAAAATCATACGTGAACTGTCTATTGATATTTATCGAACGCGTCATAGAAAGAAAAGACAGGGATCAGAGTATGCAGTTTCTCTGGAGGAATTAAAGGAATGTACCGCAGGTATGAATGCCACAGAAGAAGTGGTGGATTGCAAAATTTTGGCCGAAATCATACATTCTTTTCTTATGTCGTTATCAAAAGAACACAGGATTGTTTTTATAGGAAGATATTATTATCTGGATTCTATGAAGTACATAGCTGAATATACAGGATTCAGTAAAGCAAAGGTGAAAATAATTCTTCATAGAACAAGAAACAAACTTAAAGATTATCTATGTGAGGAGGGCTATTCGATATGAGACCAGAAAAGCTGAGTGAAGCAATAGGGATGCTGCCGGATGAGATTATTGAGGAAACGGATGCGGTCAGAAGAAATGTCAGGGGTTCTATGAAACGGAAACGCAGGCACAGAATTTACAGGTATCTTTCAGCAGCTGCATGTCTGGCAATCTTGATCTGCGTTTCCTTTATCTGGGATGGAAAGAAGGAAGGAAAAACAGAACATTTGGATTTACCACGAATATCAGTAGGGAATAACGAAGCAGCAAGTTATGGATTTGAAGGGTATTTAGCACATGATGTGTCCGAATTGGTAAATGCAAATCCTTGGAATGAACAGATCGAATTAACAACACTTCCGGTGTACAAAAATACAGTTGAGTTGGAAGAATTTATTCCTAAGAGCTATGATAAAGAAAAAGTATTGGAAAAGATCCGGGAGGTTGCCGGAAGACTGGGGATTGATGAACATGCACTCAGTCAGGTAAAAGAACAGCCGGAAATGGAAACTGTGACATGCGAGACAAATGAAGTGTTCATTCAAGCAAACGCTGCGGGTGAAATCAGTGTGGAGTTTCAAACACCACAGGATTTGCCGGAAGGTTATGTTTTCAATTATGATGCCACATATAAGGATTGTTTGAAAGCAGCAGAATTTTTCAAAAATAAATACAGCGATATTCTTTCCATGAAATCACCGGATGTTAATATTTATGGTGGAGATTATGACATTTATTCGAAGCAGAGTTATCATTTATCATTCTATGAAAACAGTGAGGATATCGTAAAAAGGATTATCAACTACAATTTCAGGCAAACAGAATTTCAACAATCAGAAGAAGGCAAGTTGCGGAAAATTTGGATTCATCAGCCCGACCTTTCGCAGAAGGTCGGAGACTACCCGATTATTTCTGTGGCAGAAGCAAAAACGTTGCTGAAAAAAGGTAATTATTCCACGAGTTCACCCTATCAATTGCCGGGAATGAAATATGTTAAAAAGGTTGAACTGGTATATTTAACGGATGTATTTGAGGCCTATTTTATGCCCTATTATAAGTTTTATGTGGAACTGCCGGAAGAGAAAGAAGTTACGGATTCCAAGGGGGATACCGAGATGAAGACATATGGAGCCTATTATGTTCCGGCAGTTGAAAGCAGGTATATATCAAATATGCCAGTTTATGATGGAACATTTAACTGATTGGGATTACTTATCTTTGAGAATATGCCCTAAATCGAGCCCATAGCGCTTTGCAATATCCTTTGCGTAACTAAGTCCATCCGGAGTTGTGCGCAAAACCTTATAGCTTCGCGTACCTTCTTCTACATTTTCCATCATTGCCACAAGATTATCAATTTTTCCACGGTTTCGCGGATGTGAATTATATTTTTCAACCTGTTGGCTCAAATCATGGATATGGGTGACGTAAAGTCCGCAGCAGCCAATGATACCAATTCCGGTGAGAACTTCGGAAGCAATATAGCTGGCTTCGAGTCCGCTGGTACTTGAAAAGGATTCATCCATTAGAAGCATATCGGTATCGGAAAGCTGCTGCATGATCTCGCTGAGTCTTGCGCATTCACTTTCGAGTCTTCCCATACCGTAGTTACTCTCATCAGAAGAAGGAAAATGCGTAAAAATACCAGAGACAGGACTCATCAGTGCTGACTCAGCTGGAACAAATAAGCCTAACTGGAATAAAGCCTGCGCCATGCCGATCGAATAGGCAAAAATGGATTTTCCACCATGATTCGGTCCGGTAACCAGATAGAAACGACCATTGGCATCCAATGAAAAGGAGTTGGATACAATGGTTTTTTCTACGTCTTTGATTGCGAGCATCGGATTATAGACACAGGTGAGTTCGCATCGTTTTTCCTGCATCGGAGCAATCTGCGGACGGCACATGGCAAAGCCCTTTTCTTTCATGGAAAGAATGAATTTTACACCGGCAGTCAGAAAGCGGATATCATCCAGCAGGGAGATAAACATGTTGGTATTTACGTGAAAATAGTTCTGGACAATTGGCTCAAATTCACGTAGTGGTTTGGAGTAAATGGTCTGGAGTGCGGAAAGGAGAGCATAATTCAAGGATTTTAATTCTTCTCCATGGCAGATTTTCCCGAGAGAATAAAGCGATGACAGGAGAATATGATCATCTTCCGGGTCTTTGCGTAAAAGTTTATCCATGACATTTCCGGCGCGAAAAGTATAGGTATTTACAGAGATGACACCTGCATCTAACGGGCAGAGGTTGCCGTCTAGGTTGATGCCGAGTGTGACACTTTTCAGATAACCAAAGTTTGTTTCCATTTTGGACAGTTCTGTATTTAAGGTTTGAAATTCACTGCTCTGTGCAATGCGATCGATTTCCTGTTTGAAGTTTTTCATACCTTCGGATTGGATGGCAGACTGCTGCAGATTTTCGGCAAAGAGATTGACAATCTCCAGATATAATTCCAGGTAGCGCACAGAGCGCAGGGAGGAATCTATGGTAAATTCTGTGTTCATTGCGCGACGCATATCATTGATGTTGTATATCATGGAGACTGCTTTGCAGAAGGCCTCGTACAGCTGGGGATTATCAACCAGATCGTTTACCACGCCGAGGCGGTATTCGAGTACGCGTTCATCGGTGGAAAAGAAATTGTCCAATTTTAAATCTGCAAAACCACGATAGCTTTCTTTAATTAAAATGACCATGGAATCGATCTTTAAAGAGTCAATAAAACCGAAATCTTTCATGGGCTTTTCTTTGGTACGGTCATAATTGGGTGGGTATAATAAATGGAAATTTGTCTGCATACGGTAGGCTCCTTTTCTATAAGTAAATTGATATTCTTATTCCAATCATAAAGTTGTTTGACTAAATCATAAAGAGCATTATAAAGTTTGTCAAATAAAATTGAAAGCAGCTTTGTAAGGTAAAAATAATTCGTACTAACGTTTTATCTATCAAAACTGGCGATGGCATGATGTGACTTGACCGTCAGGGGAACAGGGTGTAAACTAGTGAAGTTGATGGTTACATGATAAGAATCAATCAACAGTATCTGTAAAATTTGCATTAGCACAAAAGAGAGAGGGACGGATTAAGCCTTCATCTGGAATAGGAGGAAAATGCGATGCGTAACAACAAAACAAGTGAACTTGTATTGACTGCATTATTTGCAGCGATTATTGTCATTATGGCGTTTACACCACTTGGATATATCCCATTGGTCGTAATTAATGCGACAATTATACATATCCCGGTAATTTTAGGTTCTTTATTTTGTGGACCGAAAAAAGGTGGCTTTTTAGGTTTTATTTTCGGACTGACCAGTTTTATCAAGAATACCACAATGCCATCAACAGCAGCGGCATTTGTATTTTCACCGGTTTTGGCAGCAAATATGATGGGTGTAAGTGGTGTGTTTAAAAGTGCGTTTATCTGCTTTGTGCCAAGAATTTTAGTAGGAATCGTTCCGTATTTTGTTTATATAGGAATTCGTAAAGCTATGGTGTCTGAGAAGAAAAATATCTGGGCAACAATTTTGAATCTGTTGATTGGGTTGTTTCTTATGGTCGGATGCCGGGCATTTATTATTAAAGTATTTGAGAAAAATCCAATTTCAGCAACAGTGGTATGGACAATCAGTATTGTTATTGGTATTGCTGTGTTTGCAGTATTAGAATGGTACACCATGCAAAAGAGCGGAAATGTGTCAGGATTTGTTTACGCTGGTGTAAGTGGTGCTATGATCAATACGATTATTGTTATGGGAGGCATTTATGTTCTGTACAAAGATGCATATGCTGAGAAGCTTGAAATTGATCCGGGCGCTGTGTTAGGTGTTATTGGAGGCGTCATCAGCTTTAATGGTGTGGTCGAGTCGATTGTTGCTGCCATTATTGTTGCAGCGTTAGGCGTAGTATTAAATAAATTAAAACCAATCCAGAAATAATGTTTTTAGTTTTTCTGCAAAGGAGTAAAAGACAATGTTGAAAGGAAAATGTGTGGTACTCGGTGTGACCGGAAGTATCGCTGCCTATAAAATCGCCTATCTGGCAAGTGCGCTCGTCAAGCAGCATGCGGATGTGCATGTGATCATGACAGAAAATGCAACCAATTTTATCAATCCTATCACGTTCGAGACACTGACAAGTAACAAGTGCCTGGTCGATACGTTTGACCGGAATTTCCAGTTCAATGTCGAGCATGTGTCACTGGCAAAACGTGCGGATATTTTTATGGTGGCACCGGCTTCTGCCAATGTGATCGGCAAGATGGCAAACGGAATCGCAGATGATATGTTGACAACGACGATTCTTGCAGCAAAATGCCCGAAGTATGTCTCTCCTGCGATGAATACAAATATGTTTGAAAATCCAATCGTACAGGATAACATCAAAAAGCTTGAGGACTACGGGTTTCATATGATTGATCCGGCAAACGGATATCTTGCCTGTGGCGATACCGGAGCCGGAAAGATGCCAGAGCCGGAAACACTGTTTTCATATATTATGAAAGAACTTGCCTGTGAAAAAGACATGGTTGGAAAGAAAGTAATGGTCACAGCGGGACCGACACAGGAGAAGATCGATCCGGTGCGTTTTATTACGAATCACTCCACCGGAAAGATGGGCTACGCGATCGCAGAGAACTGCATGCGCCGTGGTGCGGAAGTGACATTGATTACGGGACCGGTGGCAATCACTCCGCCACCGTTTGTAAAGATCGTTCCGGTTGTGTCTGCTGCAGATATGGCGACAGCCGTAAAGGAGACTGCAGAGCAACAGGACATTATCATTAAAACTGCTGCGGTAGCGGATTACAGACCGTCGGATCCGGCAGACGAAAAGGTGAAGAAAAAAGATGCAGATACAACGCTGCAATTAGAGCGCACCGAAGATATTTTGGCTTTTCTTGGCGCGCACCGCAGAGAGGGACAGTTTATCTGTGGATTCTCCATGGAAACTGAGAATATGCTTGAAAATTCCAGGGCAAAACTGGCAAAGAAAAATGTGGACATGATTGTTGCCAACAATTTGAAAGTAGCTGGTGCCGGATTTGGAACAGATACAAATGTTGTAACTTTGATTACAAAGGATGATTGCAAACAGCTTGAAATTATGAGTAAAGCGGATGTTGCAGCGGCAATTGTCAGTGAAATTTTACAAAAGATGAAATAGAGATATAAAAAAACGCTCACGGAAGATTTTCTTCCGTGAGCGTTTTTGCTTTTTTAGCCACGCATCAGATAATCCATGATTTTTCTGGAATCCTCTGCCTCGTGTGCGATGATCTCCATCTCTGGGATGGTGGAAGCAGATTCAAAAATCGTAGATAAGGAAACGAGCTGGCATAATTTGGATTTTAAGTTCAGGCGATCGCCGTCTGCAGTAATCAATTCTACCTGTCCGCTACAGCTGTCAATAACCTTTAAGAACTCCTGTGGATTTTCAATGTTCATTACTTTCATAAATGCATCTCCCTTTCGTATTTACTGTTATCAAGTTTATTTTGTTATGGTTGTATCATAGCATCTCTGTTTACAAAGCGCAATATAATACAAATTACATAAAGAATAAAGTTGTATTGTGTGACACGCGCATAAATACAAAAGAATGCGCAAAAAGCACAAAATATCAGTGGAAGAAAGAAAAAATCAGTGATGCAGTTGTCAAAATACACAAAAAAGCAAGAATATTGTAAATTTAAGTGGATAAAATGCACTTTGACAATACAACTTTACGAAAATTTTTTCTTGTATTTTATTGAAAATCGAAGCACCTGAGATTATAATCTGAATTACAAAAACAAATTCGTACACAAATATGTAGAGGGAGGATTTACGTATGAAGAAAATTTTAAAGAAAGTGGCAGCAGCCGTTTTGGCAGCAACAATGGTCGTTGGAATGACAGCTTGTGGATCGGGCGGAGGATCTGCACAGGGAGGCTCAAATACCTCTGGAAAAATTAAGATTGGTGTTTCTATCTGGTCATCTACCGATGTACTTGGATCACAGTGTAAGAAGATGCTTGATGAAGCAGCCAAGGCTTTGGATGTAGATATCCAGTATGTAGATCAGGGACATGTGTCCGAGAAGGTTACAGCTTCTGTTGAACAGCTTGCAGCAGCAGGATGCCAGGGAATCATCATTTGTAACTCATCCGATACAGAGATGACATCCGCAATCAAGACATGTAACGATAACAAAGTATATCTTGCACAGTTCTTCCGTGTAATCAGTGAAGAGAACAGCGCAGATATCTACCAGGCAGCAAAAGATTCACCTTATTACATCGGAGCAGTTCATGAGGATGAGCCGGCAAATGGTGAGGAACTTGTAAATATTCTTTTAAACAAAGGTGATCGTAATATTGGTCTCATCGGCTGGGAGCAGGGAGATGCAACATGGCTCGGCAGATGGGAAGGATATAAAGCAGGCGTTGACAAGTGGAACGAAGAGCATCCGGATGATAAGGCTACACTTTCTGAGCCACAGTACGCAGGAACCACTTCCGAAGGTGGTTCAAAAGCAGCAGAAGCTTTGATGGCAGCAGATCCAAATCTTGATGCATTAATCCCAGCTGGTGGTGGTGGAGATCCACTTCAGGGAGCCATCGCAGCAGTTGAACGTGCAGGAAAGACAAGCGATATTGACGTTGTATCTACAGACTTCCTTCCAGATCTTGGAGAAAGACTTGAGAATGGTTCTATGGCTGGTGAGTCTGGTGGACATTTCTGCGATCCATTGATCTCATTCATGATGGTATACAATGCAATCAAAGGTAACTACACAGATTTTGCAGGAAAATTTGAAGATGTTCCATTCCCATATCTGTATGTATCATCTGCTGATGACTACAAAAATTACGAGAAGTACTTTGTAGACCAGCTTCCATATACAGATCAGGAATTGGTTGATATGTCTAAGTTAAGCCTTGATGATTTAAAGGCAACAGCAGCAAGCGTATCTATTGAAGATGCTGAGTCCCGTGCGGGCAAATAAAAAGATTTTGCATCAGATTCGTAGGAGATGAATCACAGGGGGTGGCTATCCTATGGCCACCCTTTCTTATTAAAAAATTATCCAACAGACAACTTATCAGAAATGACAATAAGAAGAGGTAGAAATATGGGTACTAAGAAAAAAATCTCAGGAAAAGCAATGGGTTACCTGATTTTGATAGGGCTGGTAATTGCATCCTGGGCAATCTTTAAAATATTATCACCACATAACTTTGGTTCCTTTTCGAACATGCTGAACTATTTTCAGGCCAGCCTGATTGCAACCGTCGGTGCAGTTGGTTTCTATTTCGTAATGGTAATGGGAATGTTCGATTTTTCAATCGGTGCAAACATTATGCTTTCTGCAATTGTAGGATGTGTATTTGCAACAAGATTTAATATGGGCTATTTCGGACTGATCGTAGGATGTATTCTTACCGGAACAATCGTCGGTGCATTAAACGGTATGTTCTATGTAAAACTCCGCATTCCATCCATGATTGTAACCACAGGACTTGCATTGATCTATGAGTCACTGGCAAACTACATCGCAGGTGGTGTGGAACAGACACTTCCATCCAACCTTCGTGCTTTTGGCCAGATGCCATGGGATATTATCCTTGCGCTGGTAGCATGCGTGGTTGCATACATATTCTTAAATTACACAAAAATCGGAACTTATACTTATGCAATTGGAAGTGACGAGTTCGTTGCCAAGAACATGGGTATTAACGTAAATAAATATAAAGTGCTGGCATTTATTTTAAGTGGCGCGTTCCTCGGTGTTATGGCAGTCCTGACAATCAGCTATGGTTCTTCCATGGTTGCTGTAACAGGTATGGCATCTATGAGCCGAAACTTTGTACCGACCATGGGATGTTTCTTTGGTCTGGCATTTAAGAAATATGGAATGCCACTTCCGGCAATCATCATCGGTGAGTTTGTCATCAACATCATCTTCTTCGGTTTCATTGCTCTTGGAGCACCAACCGCTATTCAGGATGTTATTACAGGACTTGCACTGCTTATTATCATTACTCTGACAACCAAAGCTACAAAGGGCGAGATTGTTAAGTAACAGATAACGTTCCAAAGAAGGGGGAAGACAGCAATGAGTGAAGTAAGATTACAGGTTAAAAATCTTTGCAAGAACTTCGGTATTACAAAAGCCGTACAGAACGTTTCTTTTAATGTAAATAAAGGCGAAGTTCATGCACTGATCGGAGAGAATGGCTCCGGAAAATCAACCCTGACCAATATGCTGACCGGAATTTATAGTATTGGCAGTGGAACTTTTATTCTGGATGGAAAAGAAGTACATCCAAAAAATCAGGTAGAAGCAAATAACGAAGGAATTTCCATTATTGTACAGGAACTTGGAACATTGTCCGGACTGACAGTTGCAGAGAATATTTTCCTCGGACATGAGGATCAGTTCGTACACTTTGGTATCAAGAATACCAATGCTATGAACAAAAAAGCAACAGAGCTTTTGAAACAGTATGGATTTGACCGAATCAAGGCATCCGACATGATTGATTCTTACAACTTCGAAGATCGTAAACTGGTAGAGATTGTTAAGGCAACTTATTTTAATCCAAAGATTGTCGTTATCGATGAGACAACGACAGCACTTTCACAGGAAGGACGTGAAGAACTGTACAAACATATGGAGCGTATCCGAAAGAGCGGCAACACCGTCATCTTTATTTCCCATGATCTTCCGGAGATCATTGAGAAATCCGATACAATCACGATTCTCCGTGATGGTGTATATATTGATACCGTAAAGAGTAAAGACGTCAATGAAAATGACTTAAAGAAACTTATGGTAGGCCGTGAAGTAACCGGTGACTACTATCGTTCCGACTACAGTGAGAAAGTTTCTGATGAAGTTGTTCTCTCAGTAAAGGATGTTACAGTTCCGGGACTGATTGAGAATGTAAGTTTTGATTTGCACAAAGGTGAGATTCTTGGATTCGGTGGATTGTCTGAGTCCGGCATGCACGAGATTGGTAAAGCAATCTTTGGTGCTTCTTATGATAGAGAAGGCACCGTACAGCTGGCAGATGGAACCCAGATCAATGATATTCCGACTGCAATCAAACACAGCATCGCATATACATCCAAGGATCGAGATAACGAGTCTGTTGTATTGAACCAGAGTATTGGTGATAACATTTGCCTGCCATCACTGGATCAACTTTCCGGCCCGGCACATCTGATCAGTGATAAGAAGAAAAAAGAATTTGCAAACAAATTTGCAAAACAGATGTCCGTTAAGATGGTCGATGTCAACCAGTTCGTTTCCAACCTGTCCGGTGGAAACAAGCAGAAAGTCGTTCTGGCAAGATGGATCGGAAAAGATTCCGACATCGTCGTATTGGACAGCCCGACACGAGGCATCGATATCAAGGTAAAACAGGATATTTACCAGTTGATGAATCAGATGAGAAAAGATGGAAAATCCATCATCATGATTTCAGAAGAACTTATGGAGCTGATCGGAATGTGCGATCGTATCATGATTATGAAAGATGGCAAGATCAGTGGAGAACTTGAGCGTGATCAGAATCTCGATGAGAACGGTCTGATTACGATGATGGTATAAGGAGGCAGCTATGGGAAGTCAAGTAAGTACAAACACAAACGATAAAGAGCAGCAGCTCAAAAAAGCTTCAAAAATGTCGATGATTCGTTCGCTTCTGCCGATTGTAGGACTGGTTGTTATTTTCCTGTTATTCAATGTCATGACAGATTTTCGAATGATGAACAATATGTCACTGGCATTCTCACAGGTATATGTGACTATGATCTCAGCGATGGGCGTATTTTTCATTATGACAATGGGTGGTCTGGATTTCTCCCAGGGATCCATCCTTGGTATTTCCTCCATTGTTGTATGTATGCTTTCAAAATACAGCATTCCACTGGCAATCATCGGAGGTATTGCATCCGGTGCAGCCATTGGAGCAATTAACGGATATTTCTATGTAAACCGCAAGATTAAATCGTTCATTGTTACAATTTGTACCATGTTCTTATTCCGTGGTTTTATTAAGTATCTGACAACGAACGCACCTGTTGCAGGATCTGCAAAGCTGATCAATTATGACAGCACAGGATTAAAAGTAATATGTACCATTGTCGTTCTTGCAATTGGATTTGTAGCATTCCGTTTCACGAAATTCGGAACCTACTTAAAAGCGATCGGTGCAGGTGAGAAAGCAGCAATGTTCTCAGGTATCCGTACCAATAAAATGAAATTTCTGATCTATGTATTGGCAGGAGCAATCACAGGATTTGCAGCATTTATCAACGTTATCAAAGTCGGATCTGTTACGTCTTCCGGTGGTAACCAGTTAGAGACACAGATTCTGATCGCACTGGTATTAGGTGGTATGCCAATTTCCGGTGGTGCAAAAGTTCGTTTCGAGAACATCATCGTTGGATCATTGCTTTACATTGTACTGAACAGTGGATTGACCATGATGGGATTCACAACACAGATGATGCAGCTGATCCAGGGTATCGTATTCTTGATCTTCGTAGCAGTATTTGCAGACCGTGAATCTATTCAGGTAATTAAATAAGACAGAATATTAAGACAGAATGAAGGATGGAGAGCCTATGCCAAATACCAATCAGGACAGCTTGAAATATCAAAAATTGTATCATTGGGCCCATACGCTGATTACAAGTGGTGTAATCAAAAATATGGATAAGTTTCCGTCTGAGACGAGTTTGCAGAAGAAATTCGGCTACTCCAGACAGACGGTGCGCACAGCTCTCCAACAGTTGGAAGAAGAGGGATTGATCACCCGTGTGCGAGGAAGCGGAACATATGTATGTTATGATGGAAGTGCTATAGATGAAAAACGGCCACGGGTGGGGTTACTCCTCAGTTACTATTCCGATTATCTGTTTCCAAAAGTGTACGATGGAATTGAATCAGCGCTGACGGAAAAAGGATACAATATTGAAGTTGCCGTTACGAAAAATCGTTTAAATGATGAGGCACTTTATCTTGAAGGGCTGCTTAAAAGCAATGTATCAGGATTGATTATCGAAGGATCACGGTCGGCATTTCCAAATCCGAATATCCGGCTGTACAAAGAAATTCGCAAAAGAAACATTCCAACGCTTTTTATTCATAATCACTACGAAAACCTGAAGTTTGACAGTGTGGAAATGGAAGATGCGCGTGCCGCTTATGAACTGACAAAGATTCTGATTGAGCATGGACATCGTAAAATTGGTGGTATTTTTAAATATGATGATATGCAGGGAATTGAACGTTATAAAGGTTTCATCCAGTGCCTTTCCGATTACGGGGTGAAATTTGATGACGATTATATTCGTTGGTATTCTACAAAAGAGATGGAAGAAAAGCTGAGTAAAAAAGGATTGCTCAGAATGCATCGAAGGACAAAGGAATGCACAGCCATGATGGTCTACAACGATGAGGTGGCAGGCTGCTATATCGACTTTCTCAAAGAACGTGGATTGTCTGTACCGGAAGATATTTCGGTGGTCTCTTTTGATGATGCGCAGTTACAGGGGTATTCTGACGTGGAACTGCTTTCTGCAATTCATCCGAAGTTCAAACTCGGACGAATTACAGGCAAAAACCTGCTCCGTATGATGGAGGACAAACATTGGCAGGAAAAGAATTATTCCTACCGGTTTCCGGTAAAAATAAATGAGGGAAATTCTATCCGAAATGTATGAAGCATGATAACAGGCAAGAGTTAAGGAGGAATAAATTATGCTGTTAAATAAGGATTATAAATTTTGGTTTTGCACCGGATCACAGGATCTGTATGGAGATGAATGTCTGGCAAAGGTAGCACAGCATTCCAAGCAGATTGTAGATGAGTTAAACAAGACAGGCGTTTTGCCATACGAGATCGTATGGAAGCCAACACTGATCACAAACGAGCTGATCCGTAAGACATTTAATGAGGCAAATAACGATGAGACCTGTGCCGGTGTGATCACCTGGATGCACACCTTCTCTCCGGCAAAGTCCTGGATTCTCGGACTGCAGGAGTACAGAAAACCGCTCATGCATTTACATACACAGTTCAATGAGGAACTTCCATATGACAGCATCGACATGGATTTCATGAACGAGAACCAGTCTGCACATGGAGACAGAGAGTATGGTCATATCGTAAGCCGTATGCGTATGGAGCGCAAGGTGGTTGTCGGACACTGGAGTGATCCGGTTGTTGTTGGCAAGATCGCAAGCTGGATGCGTACCGCAGTCGGCATCGTAGAGAGCAGCCATATCCGTGTTATGCGCGTCGCAGACAACATGAGAAACGTAGCCGTTACCGAGGGCGATAAGGTAGAAGCACAGATTAAATTCGGCTGGGAAGTAGATGCTTATCCGGTAAACGAGATTGCAGAGTCGGTTGCAGCCGTATCCCAGTCTGATACAAACGCACTGGTAGATGAATACTATGACAAATATGAGATTTTACTCGAGGGAAGAGATCCGGAAGAGTTTAAGAAACATGTAGCCGTACAGGCACAGATTGAACTTGGATTTGAGCGTTTCTTACAGGAGAAGAATTATCAGGCAATTGTTACCCACTTCGGCGATCTCGGCGCATTAAAGCAGCTTCCGGGACTTGCCATCCAGAGACTGATGGAAAAAGGTTATGGATTTGGCGCAGAAGGTGACTGGAAAGTTGCAGCTATGGTACGTCTCATGAAAGTGATGACTGCAGGCATGAAGGATGCAAAGGGAACATCCATGCTGGAAGATTATACGTACAACCTTGTAAAAGGCAAAGAAGGAATTCTTGAAGCACACATGCTTGAGATCTGCCCGTCCATCGCAGACGGTCCGATCAGCATCAAGTGCCAGCCGCTTTCCATGGGCGACAGAGAAGACCCGGCAAGACTGGTATTTACATCCAAGGAAGGACACGGAATCGCAACATCCCTCATCGATCTGGGCAACCGTTTCCGTCTCATCATCAACGATGTAGAGTGCAAGAAGACCGAAAAGCCAATGCCAAAACTTCCAACCGCAACGAACTTCTGGACTCCGGAACCGGATATTTACACCGGTGCAGAGGCATGGATTCTTGCAGGCGGCGCACATCATACCGCATTTACCTACGACCTGACTGCAGAACAGATGGGTGACTGGGCAGCAGCCATGGGCATTGAAGCTGTATACATTGACAAAGATACCAAGATTCGTGATTTCAAGCGTGATCTGATGCTTGGAGAGGTATTCTACAGATAAAAGGTATGTAACACCTGCTTTTGCAAGATGCAAAGGCAGGTGTTTATGGCAGAAAGAGAGGTAGAAACAGTGGAAAGAAAAGACGAGATCGTGTCCGGGAAAACATTTCTCGGAATTGAATTTGGCTCCACACGTATCAAGGCGGTACTGACCGATGCAAATCATACACCAATTGCATCCGGCAGTCATGAATGGGAAAACCGCCTCGACCACGGAATCTGGACCTATACCATGGATGACATCTGGGGCGGTCTGCAGGACTGCTACCAGAATCTGAAAAAAGACGTAAAAGAGCAGTATGGCGTGACGCTGACAAAGATCCGTGCGATTGGATTTTCCGCCATGATGCACGGATATCTGGCATTTGATAAGGCTGGGGAGCTTCTCGTGCCGTTCCGTACATGGCGTAATACAATCACAGAGGAAGCAGCAGCCGCACTGACAAAGGAATTTTCCTATAACATTCCGCAGCGCTGGAGCATTGCCCATCTGTATCAGGCAATGTTAAACAAAGAGGAGCATGTGAAAGATATCGCATTTTTCACCACGCTTGCAGGATTTATCCATTGGAAACTGACTGGGGAAAAGGTACTCGGTGTGGGTGATGCATCCGGAATGTTCCCAATCGACAGTAATACAAAAGATTATGATGCAGCAATGCTTGATAAGTTCGATGCGCTGGCAGAACCATACGGCTTTGACTGGTCACTCCGTGACATTCTGCCAAAAGTTCTTGTTGCCGGAGAAAATGCCGGAACGCTGACCGCAGAGGGGGCAAAGCTTCTCGATACGGATGGCGAACTGGAAGCAGGAATTCCGGTATGTCCACCGGAGGGAGATGCGGGAACCGGTATGGCAGCGACCAACAGCGTGGCTGTCCGCACCGGAAACGTATCCGCAGGTACTTCCGTATTTGCAATGATCGTACTGGAAAAGGCATTAAAGAATGTGCACACAGAGATCGATTTGGTGACCACACCATCCGGAGAAGCAGTTGCCATGGCGCATTGCAACAACTGTACATCCGACCTGAATGCATGGGTCAATCTGTTTGAAGAGTTTGCAAACAGCTTTGGCATGAAGATCGACAAAAATGAGCTGTTTTCCGTTTTATACAACAAGGCACTTGAAGGTGATGCAGATTGTGGCGGCCTTCTGGCATACAACTATTTTTCTGGTGAGGGAATTACCGCATTTGATGAGGGAAGACCTCTGTTTGCCCGTACACCGGATGCAAAATTTAATCTTGCAAATTTTATGCGTGTGCACTTATTCACGGCACTGGGCGCATTGAAAGATGGTCTGGATATCCTGCTCAAAGAGGAAGGCGTACAGATCGACAAGATGTACGGCCACGGCGGTCTGTTTAAGACTCCGGTAGTCGGACAGCGCATCATGGCAGCAGCCATTGATACACCGGTTTCCGTTATGGAGACGGCAGGTGAGGGCGGCGCATGGGGTATCGCACTTCTTGCAGCTTACATGGCTCAGAAAGAAGAGGGCGAGATCCTTGCCGATTATCTGAGCAAGAGAGTCTTTGGAGGTCAGGAGGGCGTGACGGAAGATCCGGTTCCTGCCGATGTGGAAGGCTTTGACCAGTTCTTAAAACGCTACAACGAAGGACTTGCGATTGAGCGTGCAGCAGTCGAACATTTATAAAATAATAGTTACAGATAAGAAACAGGCAGAATCCGTCGTTTACAGCGGCGGATTTTGTGGATATAGAAAGGACAGAAAGCATGTTAGAAGAATTAAAAAAACAGGTTTATGAGGCAAACATGGAATTGCCGCGCAGAGGCTTGATCACTTATACATGGGGCAATGTCAGCGGGATTGACCGTGAGAGCGGCTACTTTGTCATCAAGCCAAGCGGAGTGGATTACGATAAACTGACACCGGACGATATGGTGGTTATGGACTTGGAGGGAAATAAAATTGAGGGCGATTTGAAGCCATCATCCGACACACCAACCCATCTTGAACTGTACAAAAAGTATCCGGATATCGGCGGTATCGTACATACCCATTCTCCGGAGGCTACTTCCTGGGCACAGGCAGGAAGGGATATTCCGCTTTACGGAACGACTCATGCGGATTATTTCTTTGGACCGATTCCATGTGCACGCAGCCTCACACCGGAAGAGATTGACGAGGCATACGAGACCAACACCGGAAAAGTCATTATTGAAACCTTTGAGACAAGAGGCATCAACCCGGTTTACACACCTGGCGTGCTCTGCACGAACCATGGCCCGTTTACATGGGGCAAGGATGCGGCAGAGGCAGTGCACAATGCCGTTGTCTTAGAGGAAGTTGCAAAGATGGCAACCCGTACCGAACTGATCAATCCGAAGGTGCAGCCGGCACCGGATTGTATCCGCGATAAGCATTTCTTCCGCAAGCACGGTGCGAATGCTTATTACGGACAGCAGTGAAAAATTTATGATGGGGAATGCCTGATCCCGGTAATTGTGGGATTTGAAGGCTCTTGAAGTATGAAATGTAAATCATGTAAAAACAGGGGAAAAAGAAATATGATTACTATATTGCGGATTCGCTGGAGCTGGGTATTTAATACAATGTGTTTTTAAATTTGACTTTAAAAAGTAGATATCATACAATTACATTGTTGAAAAAATGCTGCTGGTACAGCTGGAAGAGCTTCATAAAGTTGTCACCGCTGTTCCAGTGAAATAACAGGAGGATTAGAACCATGGGAGTACATTCCATAGATGCAGAGGATGATCAGTTTGCGTATCGTTATGATACACAGTTACTGATCGACAGAAGAGACAGGGATCTTGACGAGGATGAGATCGCAGATTACATCACGGAAAATTTTGAGGGAAACAGCCTGATTGCGGCTGGAGATGAGGATCTGGTCAAGATTCATTTCCACACGAATGAGCCGTGGAAAATTCTGGAATATTGCAATAGTGTCGGAGAAATCTACGATATTGTTGTCGAAGATATGATTCGTCAGGCAGACGGACTTCAGGGATAAAAAGCAGAGCGTCCGATACAGAAGATTATAGTGTGATGCTGGAAATGAAAAGAGGTGCTGTCGCATCAGTAAATGATTGATATTTACTGGGCGGCAACACCTGTTTTCTTTTGATACCATGAAAGATAGAAGGCCTTCCTTAAATGAACTTTAAAAGTTTTAGACTATTTAGAAAAACTTTATTTGTCCCTGTGATACAGCTGCGTTACAATAAATATAACGAAGGGCGGATGGAGGAAATGATATGGCAAATACAACCAAGCTTGCACTTGAAGCATCCTTAAAAGAACTCCTGCGGACAAAACCGATTGACAGGATCACGATCAATGATCTGACGGAACATTGTGGCATCAGCCGCATGACGTTTTATTATCACTTTAAGGATATTTATGATCTGGTGGAGTGGGTATGTGTGGAGGACGGAAAGCGTGCGTTACAGGGCAAAAAGACATACGATACGTGGCTGGAGGGAATTGCGCAGATATTTGAGGCAGTATTGGAAAACAAGCCATTTATTATGAATGTATACCATGCGGTTGCCCACGAAAAAGTGGAGCAATATCTGTATAAGCTGACGTATGAACTGATCGTAAATGTCGTGGAAGAAAAATGCAAAGGCATTGCGATTGCAGACGGAGATAAACGCTTTATTGCAGATTTTTATAAATATGGATTTGTGGGGATTATGCTTGATTGGATCGACAAGGGCATGCAGGAGGATTACCATAAGATCGTTATGATGATGGGGACAGCACTTGATGGGAATATTGCGCGGTCGATTGAGAATTTTAAACAGAAATAAAAATTAATCAAAATGCCTGAAATGATAAAAATTTTATCATTTCAGGCATTTTGTAAATGGTATCTTTTCACAGAGATGGTAAGATAACCATATCGTATTTGTTTCATAAACAATCGGTCAAGTTGCAGGTCTTATGATTTTATGGAAATTGATTTTGAAATGAATCAGAGACCTGCAGCGAAGAAACACTAAATGAGAAACAGCCAATGAAACAGAAAGGAGATTTTTCTATGTCAAATAAAAATAAGAAATTAGGACTTGGAATCGCAGCAGTTGCTGCAGCAGGTGCAGGAATTGTATATGCTGCACAGAAAACCAGCCAGCAGAAAGTAAAGAAGATCGCAAAGGCAGCACCACCGGTTGATTACCGCAACACGGAGCGCGGAAAATATGAAAAGAACAGCAAAGGCATTTATTATACCAACGGAAACTATGAAGCATTTGCCCGGCCAAAGAAACCGGAAGGAGTCGATGACAAAAATGCATACATTGTCGGAAGCGGACTTGCAGCACTCGCAACGGCTTGTTTCCTTGTCAGAGACGGTCAGATGCCGGGTTCCCATATTCATATTTTAGAGGCAATGGATGTGGCAGGTGGTGCCTGTGACGGTATCTTTGATCCAACTCGCGGCTATGTGATGCGCGGTGGCCGTGAGATGGAAAATCATTTTGAATGTCTGTGGGATCTGTTCCGCAGCATCCCTTCGCTGGAAGTGGAGGGTGCATCCGTGCTGGATGAATATTACTGGCTGAACAAGGAAGATCCAAACTATTCGCTCTGCCGTGCAACCGAAAACCGCGGTGAGGACGCACATACGGATGGAAAGTTTCACTTAAGCCAGAAAGGCTGCATGGAAATCATGAAACTGTTCATGACAAAAGATGAGGATCTCTATGACAAGACCATTGAGGATGTGTTTGATGAAGAAGTCTTTGACTCGACCTTCTGGCTGTACTGGCGCACCATGTTTGCATTCGAAAACTGGCACAGTGCACTGGAAATGAAACTGTATTTCCAGCGGTTTATCCACCATATTTCCGGTCTGCCGGATTTCTCTGCACTGAAATTTACACGCTACAACCAGTACGAATCCCTGATTCTTCCGATGAAGAAATATCTCGAAGATGCCGGTGTAGAGTTCCAGTTCAATACGGAAGTAACGAACGTAATTTTTGACATCAAAGATGGAAAGAAAGTGGCAAAAGCCATTGACTGCAAAGTAAAAGGGGTAGAGACCGGAATCGTTCTGACCGAAAATGATCTGGTATTTGTCACAAACGGAAGCTGTACGGAAGGTACGATTTACGGCGATCAGAACCATGCACCAAACGGTGATGCCGAAGTGCGGACCAGTGGCTGCTGGAGCCTGTGGAAGAACATTGCAAAACAGGATCCGGCGTTCGGACATCCGGAAAAATTCTGTTCCGATATTACAAAGACCAATTGGGAGTCGGCAACCGTTACCACATTGGATGAGAAGATTCTTCCATATATTGAGAAGATCTGTCAGCGTGATCCGCGCAGCGGAAAGACGGTTACCGGAGGTATCGTAAGCTGCAAGGATTCCAGCTGGCTGTTAAGCTGGACGATCAACCGTCAGGGACAGTTCAAGGAGCAGGACAAAGACAAAGTCTGTGTATGGGTATACGGTCTGTTTACCGATGTGCCGGGCGATTTTATCAAGAAGCCAATGAAAGAGTGTACCGGTAAAGAGATTACAGAAGAGTGGCTGTACCATCTGGGTGTGCCGGAAGATCAGATTGAGGATCTTGCAGAGCACAGTGCTGTCTGCGTACCGACCATGATGCCGTATATCACAGCATTTTTCATGCCAAGAACCAAGGGAGACCGCCCGGATGTTATTCCGGATGGCTGTGTCAACTTTGCATTCCTCGGACAGTTCACCGAGACGCCGAGAGATACCGTATTTACAACCGAGTATTCCGTGCGTACCGCAATGGAAGCTGTCTACGGACTGCTCGGTGTGGACCGCGGCGTGCCGGAAGTATGGGGAAGCGTCTACGATGTGCGTGAACTGTTAGACAGCAGCGTGAAGCTGATGGATGGCAAGTCCCCGCTGCAGATGAACCTTGGACCGCTCAATGTGATCAAGAAACCGCTTCTTGGTAAGATCAAGGGAACCGTGATTGAAAAATTGTTGCGGGATCATGATATATTGCGTGATGGAATGATTTAAAATGAAATTAGACAATACAAAAGAAGAGGCAAGCTGCCTCTTCTTTTGCTGTAAATATGTTTATGATTCATATTCTTTTTGTAATTCTTTTTCCAGTTCTCTTGGGCGAAAATCTACGCCTCTGGAAGAATCGGAATCTGGATCATCTCCGAAATGATAATCATTTCCCGGAAGAATTGCATTTAATAAAATACCTACGATTGCTGCAATCGCAAGTGAAGTCAGTGTGATGGAAGTCCCTGCGATAGTAAAAGTAAGTCCATCGGAGAAACCAAGTCCGCTGACTAAGATGACACCTGCGATAATCAGATTACGCGATTTCGTGAAGTCTACGTGATTTTCCACTACATTACGCACGCCGATGGCAGAAATCATACCATAGAGAATGAAGCTGACGCCACCGATGATGGAATAAGGCATAGTCGCGATAATCTGAGCAAACTTAGGAATAAAACTAAGGACAATCGCATATATAGCAGCGAGACGAACAACCTTTGGATCATGGACACGGGAAAGTTCGAGTACACCGGTATTCTCACCGTATGTGGTGTTGGCAGGTCCACCAATCAAAGCGGAGAAAGAAGTCGCAAGACCGTCACCAATCAAAGTACGATGAAGTCCCGGATCTTCCAGGAAGTTCTCACCAACGGTTGCGGAGATTGCAGACATATCACCGATATGTTCCATCATGGTTGCAATGGCAATCGGTGCCATAACAAGAATGGCAGTGAGGTTGAACTTTGGCAGCTGGAAAGGTGGGAGTCCGACGACAGCAGCGTCTGCAACAGTCTTAAAGTTAAAGATTGCATCTCCGTTTGGATTTGTAAATCCCAGGAAATGGAGTGCCAGAGCAAATGCATAGGAAACAACAACACCCATAAGGATTGGAATGATCTTAAACATTCCCTTGCCCCAGATATTAAAGATAATAATGGTAGCTAATGCGACAATTGCAATCAGCCAGTTGGTAGAAGCATTATTAACAGCGGATGGCGCAAGACTTAATCCGATACAGATAATGATTGGTCCGGTCACAACTGGAGGAAGAAAACGCATTACGCGCTTTACCCCGATCAGTTTAATGATCAGTGCAAGAATCAGATAGAGAAGACCAGCAACAAAGATACCGCCGCATGCATATTGCAATTTCTCTGAATCTGGCATATTTGCAAAAATACCGGATTTGAGATTTACGATACTTAAAAATCCACCCAGGAATGCAAAGGATGAACCAAGGAAAGCAGGAACTTTCAGTTTGGAACATAAATGGAAAAATAGAGTACCGAAACCGGCACAGAATAAGGTTACCTGAATGGAAAGAACCTGATTCCCACTTTTAAAGTAGCTGTTTACCAGCATTGGAACAAGAATGGTTGCACCGAACATGGCAAACATATGCTGCAGACCGAGCAGCAGCATTTTTGGAACACCTAAGACGCTGGCGTCCTTAATGATGTCTTTTTTCTGACTCATTTGTATAACTCCTCCTTAAAATATATTATGATATGAGGGTCAAAAGGTATTTTGCCCCTCATTTATGATTAATCAGATTACTACATGCTACGCATTCCCGTAATCTGACTCCACCTCGAAATCCGCTAATTTTCTGCGTTTCAGCAGTAAATTGCTACTTTCTCGGTGTAGTGCGGGTCACTAAGGTATACATCGAATTGCATGCAAGCATGCATCGATGATACCTTTTGACCCTTTAATCATATTATTTATACACTAACATCTGTTTTGACATAAGGTTCAGAACAGATTGTAGTTTCTCCAATGACATCCAGATAGAAATTAGCCATGGTCTGCGCCTGATAAGGAGCAACCCACAGATAGCCGACCCAGAGTGTGAGCGCGGATAAAAGCTGTAATCCCACAAAACTCAGGATAAGATAAAACAGACGGCCACGATGTCCTTTCATAATACCGTGACTCACTTTTAAAGCCTCTGTCGGTCGCATTTGCGGGTGGTCGATGACCAGATACAAAGAGAGTGCATACTGTAATTCCACAATCACGAGCAGGACGATGCTTATAATGGTAAGTACAGAAAAAATAATAATATTATAGAGAGTAAATCCCTTGAAAAACATAAGAAACATGCCTGCAATCATAGGAAGCACCGTTGGAATGGTGATGAGCACCATAAGCAGTCCGGTAAGAATGTACCGGTCCGGATGATTCGAAAATCCATAGAAAAGCATCTTAAAAGAATAAGGCTGCTTTCTTGCCATTGACAGATGTACGCGGATGACACCTGCGGATAAGATCACGGTGACAAGAGAAATTAAAAAATTTGCCACATAGAAAACAATGGTCTGGGACAGCATCTGATGCGTGTCCTGTAACATGGAAAACGGGAGTTCCAACACAAGTGGGAGAAGCGTTGCCGCGAGGGAAACACCCATCGGAATTCCAAAATGGCCGCAAAGATTTTGTCTTGCGATGCGTTTCAGTTCTTTGCCTGGTTTATTCATAGAAAAGGCTCCTTTAAATCTGTTTTTGTTTTTGCTATAATGAATCATTATGAAGACGAATGAAATTTACGATAAATGTTTTTACATCATAGGCTGGATGGGCATTGGTGCGCTGACAGTCCTTTGGATCATCTGGAAAGCAGGATTCCTCGGCGGGATAACAATCCCTCCATGCACACTGCACAGTATTACGGGATATTACTGTCCCGGCTGTGGTGGAACCCGCGCCGTGCGCTTTTTGCTGCAGGGGCATGTGTTAAAATCCCTTTATTACCATCCGATCGTTGTATATACGGCCATTTTTGGCAGCTGGTTTATGATTTCCCAGACGATACAGAGGTTGTCCAAAGGAAAAATCGCAATCGGTATGCGCTACCGGGATATCTATCTGTGGATCGCACTTGGGCTTGTACTTGCAAACTGCCTCATCAAAAATCTGGTGCTTGCAATGACCGGATATGCCATGATGTGACATGTCGTCTTTTATTGTTGTAGCAGCTGGTTGTAATCGATACCGGTCATGTCGGAGTAGGCTTTGAGAATACCTTCGATACTTCCGTACTCGTGCAGTGTAAATGCAAACGCCGAAATATAAATGACAGCCGTAAGCACAATTCCGATGATTCCGAGAATGAGACTGACCTGCGCTTTGGCGCCGTAGCGCATTTGTCCGCCGCGCGACAGAGAAGCCAGAATGATGGCTAATGCACCGCAGGGAATTGCCAGATACAGGCAGGTACAACTTACGATTGAAATGATACCAAGAGTCATAGCGGCAATCTCCATACGGTCAGAATGATTGCCGGAAACAGGTTGTCCGTACATGTTGCCGGACGAATTGTACATATCCATGTGTTACCTCCAAAACTTATTGATTTCATTTTATCACTTCATATATAATAGGGAAAGATAAAAATGCCATGAAAGGAAAAATCTTATGGATATCATGAAAAAGATAGCAGCAGAGCTTGGTGTTCGTGCCAATCAGGTAGAGGCTGCCGTAAAATTAATTGATGAGGGATGTACGATCCCTTTTATTGCCAGATACCGTAAGGAGGCAACGGGCGCATTGAATGATGAGCAGTTGCGTGATCTTTATGACCGTCTGGTTTATTTGCGTAATCTGGAAGAAAAGAAACAGACCGTTCTGGCTTCCATTGAAGAGCAGGGAAAACTGACCGAAGAACTTCGCAGTCAGATTCTTGCAGCAGAAACACAGGTCGCAGTGGATGATCTGTATCGCCCATATCGTCCGAAGCGACGTACCAGAGCAACGATTGCAAAGGAAAAAGGCTTAGAGCCACTGGCAAATATATTGATGCTTCAGATGTTGAAGACACCGGTTTTGGAAGAAGCTGCCAAATATGTTGATCCGGAGAAAGAAGTGGCAACACCGGAGGAGGCGTTGGCCGGAGCCCGGGATATTCTGGCAGAGTTTATCTCAGATAATGCCGATTACCGCAAGCATATCCGTGAACTGACGATGAAGAAAGGTTCCCTCGTGTCTGCGGCAAAAGATCCGGAGGCGGAGTCTGTCTATGAAATGTACTATGATTACAACGAACCACTTGCCAAGGCCGCTGGACACCGCACACTTGCCATAAACCGAGGGGAAAAAGAAAAAGTTCTTACCGTGCGCATCGAAGCTCCGGTTGACGATGTTATCCGCTATCTGGAAAAACAGGTGATTACCAATACCCAGGCGCAGACCGCACCAATTCTTCGTGATGTAATTGCAGATGCCTATGACCGTCTGATCGCACCGGCAATCGAACGTGAAATCCGGAATGATTTATCGGAAAAAGCGGAAGATGGTGCAATCAAAGTGTTTGGAAAGAACTTAGAGCAGCTTCTGATGCAGCCGCCAATCAAGGGACAGGTTGTGCTTGGCTGGGACCCGGCATTTCGTACCGGATGTAAGCTTGCGGTAGTGGATGAGACAGGAAAAGTACTGGATACGACCGTGATTTATCCGACAGCACCGCAGAACAAAGTGGAAGAAGCAAAAGCCGTATTGAAAAAGCTGATTTCCAAATATCACATCACGCTGATTTCACTGGGCAATGGCACGGCCTCCAGAGAGTCCGAGCAGATCATTGTGCAGCTGTTAAAAGAAATTCCGGTACATGTGCAGTACATCATCGTAAATGAAGCCGGTGCATCTGTATACTCGGCAAGTAAGCTGGCAACAGAAGAATTTCCAAATTTCGATGTGGGACAAAGAAGTGCGGCATCAATGGCGCGCCGTCTGCAGGACCCACTTGCAGAACTGGTAAAAATCGATCCGAAATCAATCGGTGTCGGACAGTATCAGCATGACATGAACCAGAAGAAATTGAGTGAAGCTCTGTCTGGTGTCGTGGAAGATTGTGTAAACCGTGTCGGTGTGGATTTGAATACGGCATCCGCTTCTCTTTTGGAATATATTTCCGGAATCAGCAAGGCAATTGCAAAAAATATTGTGACGTATCGAGAAGAGAATGGTGCATTTACCGCCCGTTCCCAGCTTTTGAAAGTGGCAAAACTCGGACCGAAGGCGTACGAGCAGAGTGCCGGATTTATGCGGATCAGCGATGGAAAAAATCCGCTGGATGCAACCGGCGTACATCCGGAGTCCTATGCTGCAACGAAAGCATTGCTGGAAAAAATGGGCTATACACTCGAAGACGTCAAGAACAGAAATGTAGTTGGAATCTCTAAGAAAATCCGCGAGTACAAGAAGCTTGCGGAAGAATTGGAGATTGGAGAACTTACATTGCGCGATATCGTAAAGGAACTGGAAAAGCCGGCGCGTGATCCGCGAGACGACATGCCAAAGCCGATTTTGCGCAGCGATGTACTGGAGATGAAAGATCTTACACCGGGCATGGTGCTCAAGGGAACGGTGCGTAATGTTATTGATTTTGGTGCCTTTGTAGATATCGGTGTCCACCAGGATGGACTCGTACATATTTCACAGATGTGTGACCGCTACATCAAACATCCGCTGGAAGTTGTCAGTGTCGGTGATATTGTTGAAGTAAAAGTGCTGAGTGTGGATCTCAAAAAGCAGAGAATCCAGCTTACCATGAAAATGTAGAAAAATGGGTTGACAGATACGGCCCATGTGCATACAATAGCAGTAGAAATGAATAGGAATTCTTCGGGGCAGGGTGAGACAATGGAGAGTATTCATTGTGGATTCCCGACCGACGGTTATAGTCCGTGAACTGCAGTTTGCAGCCGATCCGGTGGAACTCCGGAACCGACAGTATAGTCTGGATGAGAGAAGAAATTATCATGTATTGCCTGTCGCAGAAATATATCTGCAGGATAAGGATATATGTGTAGCAAAGCCCCGGTCAGTTGATCGGGGCTTTTGTTTTCAGACAATTGTTATGCCTGGAAAATAAATTTCTCCTGGGATTCCTTGAATAACATTAACATGTAAAGGAGAATGAACATGAGTAACGAAACAAATGCAGTAATGAAAAACATTACAAACAAAGCAGGTACCGGAAAGAAAATGAATTATGGAGTGCGCTTCACGACGATGACAGCGATGCTTTCCGCGATCGCATTTATTTTAATGTATCTGGAGATTCCACTTCCGATGATCATGCCGGATTTCATTAAATTTGATTTCTCTGATCTGCCGGCATTGATCGGAACCTTCGCATTTGGCCCGGTCAGCGGTGTGATTATCTGTCTGATCAAGAATTTGTTACACCTGATGGTTTCAAAGAGTATGTTTGTAGGAGAACTTTCCAACTTCATCTTAGGATGTGCATTTGTGATTCCGGCCGGATTGATCTATCATTTTAAGAAGACAAAGATGGGCGGTCTGCTTGGAGGTGTAGTCGGAGCCATCTTCATGGGTGTATTCAGTGTCGCATCCAACTACTTTATCGTATATCCGGTATATTACAAAGTGGCAATGCCGGAGGAAGTGATTCTTGGTGCATATCAGGCAATTATTCCGGCTATGAAGTCCATTTTACAGTGTCTGGTTTGCTTTAACCTTCCATTTACAATTGTAAAAGGATTAATTTCTGTTGCAATCTGTATGGTATTTTATAAACCAATTTCTCTTGTGCTTAAGGGAAGAGACAACCGCTAATTGAATAACTGCTACTACAACTTATGTGCGCATCGCATGTATCCATTTCAGATATTCTGTCCAGAATGAGAAGGGTATGTGGGATGCGCGTTCTATTTTCCGGTCTTTTCATTTAATGAGAGAACTGTTATAATGAACACAAAAAAAACGATAAAAAGCAGGAGAATACAATGAACACAGCATTTGATATCAAACTCGAAGCAAAGGATTTGTTTCGCTTTAATATGTATCAGACTTACACCGGATTACAGGGGTGGATTTCCATTATTCTTGGAATACTTGCTTTTGTAATGGCAGGGATTACATTCGGACATGCAGAGACAATGTACACAATTTTATATATCGGAGTGGGAATTTTGTTTCTCGTTTATGTGCCGGGATCTCTCTGGATGAGGGCAAATGCAACCATAAAAACGAATGCGGTGCTTGCAGGAACACTTCACTATGAAGTGAGTGAAGAATGCATTCGTGTAACACAGGGCGAGGAATCCGGAGAACTGCCATGGGATGCGGTATACAAGATTGTATCAAACGACAAACAGGTTCTTATATACAGCAATCGTGTCAATGCATACATTATCCCGAGAACACAGATCGGAGAGCAGTATGATATGTTTTGCAGAATCGCAGAAAAGAAACTGGAAAAATTCCGTTTAAAATTGAAAAAATAAAGTTGAGGAAATAAAATGGAAGAAAAGAAAACTGAAATTTGTATAGAAACCTATTCTGCGGAGGAGACGCTTGCACTCGGAGAAGAACTTGGACGCAAGGCAAAGCCGGGAGATGTCTATACCCTGGTAGGAGATCTCGGCGTAGGCAAAACGGTTCTGACACAGGGCATTGCGCATGGACTTGATATTACAGAACCCATCTGCAGTCCGACGTTTACGATTGTGCAGGTATATGAAGAGGGGCGTATGCCGTTCTATCATTTTGATGTGTATCGTATCGGAGACATTGAAGAGATGGATGAGATCGGGTACGAAGATTATTTTTACGGGGATGGATTATGCATGATCGAGTGGTCCAACCTCATAGAAGAAATTTTGCCGGAACATCGCAAAGAAATCACGATCGAAAAGGATTTGGAAAAAGGATTTGACTATCGCAAAATTACCATTTGCGACAAGTAAGGAAGAAAGAGGCTAGAAAATGAAAATACTTGCATTGGACAGTTCAGGGCTTGTTGCCAGTGTAGCTGTTGTTGAAGATGACAATTTACTTGGAGAATATACGATTAATTATAAGAAAACACATTCCCAGACATTGCTTCCGATGTTGGATGAAGTGGCAAAAATGATTGAGCTGGATCTGAATACTGTGGATGTAATTGCAGTTTCAGCGGGACCGGGATCCTTTACCGGACTGCGTATCGGTTCAGCTACTGCAAAAGGACTGGCGCTTGCTTTGCATAAGAAGATTGTTTCTGTGCCGACTGTAGACGCGCTGGCGTACAATTTGTGGAATAGTCCGTCTCTGGTTTGCCCGCTTATGGATGCACGCAGACAGCAGACCTATACGGGCTTGTACAAGTTTACGGATGGAACTATGGACACTGTGCTCCCACAGTGTGTTGTTGGCATACAGGAAATCATAGAAAAAATAAATGAGATGGGCGAAGCGGTTACATTTCTCGGCGATGGTGTGCCGGTATTCCGGGAATATATCGAGGAGAACCTCAAAGTACCATTTTCTTTTGCACCGGCGCATTGTAACAAACAGCGCGGAGCCAGTGTGGCAGTACTTGGCACAATTCTTTATGCACAGGGCAAAGCAGAAGATGCGGCAGATCACAAGCCGGAATATCTGCGCCTGTCACAGGCAGAGCGCGAACGCAAGGAAAAGAAAAGAGATTTTCGTATATGATCATACGACAGATGACAAAAGAGGACGCGACAGAAGTTGCGCAAATTGAAAAAGAATGTTTTTCCCAGCCGTGGAGCACACAGGGCTTTATCGATGCGCTGGATCATTCTGCTTTTTTCCTTGTCGCAGAGGAAGCAAAGCAGATTTTAGGATATGTTGGAATGTACGTTACCGTTCCAGAAGGAGAAATCACGAATGTAGCAGTAAAACCGGAATATCGTGACCGGAAAATTGGAAGTACATTGGTGGAACAGATGCAGCAATGGAGTCTGGAACATGGTGTGAATCGTATTGTTCTGGAAGTACGTTCCGGGAATATGCCTGCAATTTGCTTATATGAACACAAAGGCTTTGTGAAACTGGGCGTTCGAAAAAACTTTTATCAGTTTCCCGAGGAAGATGCAGATATCATGGAATGGAACGGATAATGGATAAGAAAAAGAATAGGAAGAAAAATTTATGTTAGATGTTTGTTTGTTAGGAACAGCAGGCATGATGCCGCTGCCGAACCGGTGGCTGACATCACTTATGCTACGATACAATGGCAGCAGTCTTTTGATTGACAGCGGGGAAGGAACACAGATCGCAATCAAAGAGGCCGGACTTAGTTTTAAACCGATTGATATATTGTGTGTGACACATTTTCATGCAGACCATATCAGCGGGCTTCCGGGATTGCTTCTTACCATGGGAAACGCAGACAGAACAGAGCCTTTGACCATTATTGGACCCAAGGGACTGACCCGGGTTGTAGAGGCTTTGCGCACGATCGCACCGGAACTCCCTTTTGAAATCATATGCCGGGAATTAAAAGAACCGAACGAAGTGATCGAGATGAATGGATACGAAATTCATGCATTTCGTGTTCAGCATAAAGTAGTCTGCTATGGATATTCGGTAGAAATACACCGCGCGGGCAAATTTTCCGTGGAGCGTGCAAAGGAGCAGGATGTTCCAATGAAATTGTGGAGCCGTCTGCAAAAAGGTGAGACCATTAAACAGGACGGAATTACTTATACACCGCAGATGGTGCTTGGGGCACCCCGGAAAGGATTAAAAGTCACATACTGTACCGATACAAGACCATTGGACAGCATTGTGGAGGCAGCGAAAGACTCGGATTTATTTATTTGTGAAGGCATGTATGCCGAAAAAGAAAAACTTGCCAAGGCAAAGCAATATAAACATATGACTTTTTATGAAGCAGCAGACATGGCAAAACGTGCAAATGTACAGGAATTATGGCTGACGCATTTTTCACCGTCTCTGGTCCGTCCGCAGGAATATCTGCCGGAAGTGCAGAAAATTTTCCCGAATGCGCATCTCGGAAAAGACGGAAAAAGCGTTGAACTGGTATTTCAGGAGGAATAGGTATGAAGAAAAAAGCAGGTATCGTAATATTGGCTGTTTTATTTGTAGCACTGATTTGTGGAAGTTTTTACTATGTGAAAATAAAATCAAATGCAACACCGGATGAAGATACGCATCTGACAAAGATACAGAAAATTACTACGCGTGATCTGGAAAAAAATTATCCCAAGACACCGAGAGCAGTGGTAAAACTGTATAACCAGATCATTACCAGCTATTATGAAAAAGAGTATACCGACGAAGAATTTGATACATTGGTTGATCAGGCAATGCTTCTTTTCGACGACGAGTTGGCAAAGAATAATCCAAAAGAGACATATATACAGTCCTTAAAAAAAGAAATTGCGGATTATGATAAACGGTCCCGACAGATTCGTCAGACGAATGTCTGCGACAGCGATGATGTACTATACACAACGGATCCAAAAAATGACGATAAGCTGGCATATGTGACGGCGTCTTATTTTGTAAAAGAAGATAAGAGTTTTACAAAGACATACCAGATGTATGTACTGCGTAAGGATAAGAATGAAAACTGGAAAATACTTACCTACTATCAGATTGACAAAAATCCGAACGAAGATGCTACGGAATAGTAGCAGAACATAAAGGCAAACAAGCGAAGAAGAAGGAAATAAAAATGGATGAAATAAAAATACTTGCAATCGAGAGCTCCTGCGATGAGACAGCAGCAGCTGTCGTTGTAAATGGAAGAGATTTGCGCTCTAACATAATCTCTTCTCAGATTGCGCTACACACATTGTATGGTGGGGTGGTGCCGGAAATTGCTTCCCGTAAGCATATTGAAAAAATAAATCAGGTAATTGAGCAGGCTCTTGCAGACGCATCCATGACATTGGATGATATTGATGCAATTGGCGTGACTTATGGACCAGGTCTGGTGGGCGCGCTTCTGGTTGGAGTTGCAGAAGCAAAAGCAATCAGCTACGCGAAGAATATTCCTCTGGTTGGAGTACATCATATTGAGGGGCATATCAGTGCAAATTACATCGAAAATCCCGAGTTGGAGCCACCGTTTTTATGTCTTGTAGTCTCAGGAGGACATACACACCTGGTAAAAGTGGTGGATTATGGAAAGTACGAGATTCTTGGACGCACAAGAGATGATGCTGCGGGAGAGGCTTTTGATAAAGTGGCCCGTGCTATTGGGCTTGGATATCCGGGTGGCCCGAAAATTGAAAAAGTTTCTCATGAAGGAGACCCGGCAGCAATTTCATTTCCACGTGCAAAGATTGCAGATGGAGAATATGATTTTAGCTTTAGCGGCTTGAAGTCCGCAGTGTTGAATTATCTGAACGGATGTCGGATGAAAGGAATAGAAATCAATCAGGCGGATGTGGCTGCTTCATTTCAACAGTCCGTTACAGACGTACTGGTTGGTCATGCGCGTCATGCAATTCGCCAATATCATATGAACAAATTTGCTATTGCAGGTGGTGTCGCATCCAATGGTGTCATCCGTGCTGCAATGGAGCAGATGTGCAGGGAAGAAGGCGTGACATTTTATCATCCTTCGCCGATTTTGTGTACAGACAATGCAGCAATGATCGGTGCGGCAGCATATTATGATTTTATTGCAGGAAAGCGTTCCGGCCTGGACCTAAACGCTGTTCCGAATTTGAAACTGGGAGAATCGTAAATGAATAAGAAACATTTTACGGCAATTGTTTTATCTGCAGGAAAGGGAAACCGTATGCATAGCGATATCCCGAAACAATACATGGATATGCTTGGATATCCGGTTATTTATTATGCCCTGAAAGCTTTTGAAGAGAGCAAGGTAGATGATGTTATTCTTGTGACAGGGGCAGAAGACGTTGCATTTTGCACAAAGGATATTGTACAAAAATATCATCTCACAAAAGTAAAAGATATTGTTCCGGGTGGAGCCGAACGTTATCTTTCTGTTTTGGAAGGGCTAAAAAAAGCACAGAATGCAGATTATGTATTGATTCATGATGGAGCCAGACCAATGATTAGTGCAGAAGATATAGAAAAGTCCATGCAGATGGTGGAGCAGGAGGATGCCTGTGTTCTTGCAACACCAGTCAAAGATACTATAAAGATTGTCAAAAAAGGGTATGTAACGGACACTCCGGATCGAGATACACTTTGGGCAATGCAGACCCCTCAGAGCTTTTCGACAGAATTACTGCGCAATGCATATATACAGTTGGAAACAAAGCAGAAAAAGGAAAAAAATGTTCCGAATATCACAGATGATGCGATGATTGTGGAATACATGACGGGACATAAAATCCGTATTATTCCGGGAAATTATGCTAATATTAAGATCACGACACCGGAAGATTTGACCATTGCAGAAATGTTTTTGAAAAAAATGAAAAATAATGGTTGACATTAGGTGGTAATGATGGTAGTATATGTCTTGCGCTGATTCAAGTGCAAAAATAAAACATACGGAGAGGTATCGAAGTGGTCATAACGAGGCGGTCTTGAAAACCGTTTGTCCGCAAGGGCACATGGGTTCGAATCCCATCCTCTCCGCTAGGTGGTAACGCTTACGAAAAAAGAATTCGAAAGAATTCTTTTTCTAATGTATAGCCGCACACAGAACTCAATACTTCGCGTATTCGAGCAGCTGTTTGGAGAAGTACCCAAGCTGGCCGAAGGGACACCCCTGGAAAGGGTGCAGGTCGTTAATAGCGGCGCGAGGGTTCAAATCCCTCCTTCTCCGTTCGCTTGAAAATATTTTTTAAAAAAGATGTAAAAAAGTGTTGACAACAAACTTACATCATGGTAATATAATCGAGCTGACCGTGATGAGCGGTAAACAAAAGTGCATAACAAAACAGGACATGCGCGAATGAACATTGATAACTGAACAGTGAAAAACCTTGAAAGATTTTGAGAAAAGTGACGATTTGTGAAACAAATCGTTGCAGAGCGACATTTTCGCTTAACGAAAATGTTGTATCATTCAAGAACGCTTCTATAAAAGAAGCAACCTTAAAACAGTAAATCAGGACATTGTTTCTGATTAACAGCCAGATTTAATTCTGGAAGGATTAAACGTTTTTACAGAAAGAACGGGATGTGCTCGCATAAGAGTCCGCCTTGCGGATGGCTCGCACAAGAATGTTACTTTCTGCGAAAGCAACATTATAACATGAGAGTTTGATCCTGGCTCAGGATGAACGCTGGCGGCGTGCTTAACACA
>URSS01000029.1 GCA_900550545.1 uncultured Lachnobacterium sp.
ATAAACAGTAACATGGGATGTATTGAAATAAGAATGCTATTCATTTTTATGTGTCGATATTGTAGGATAAACAGTAACATGGGATGTATTGAAATGCAAGTACTACTACATTCATTCTGAATGTACAATTGATAAACAGTAACATGGGATGTATTGAAATGTTTATCGACACAGGCTAATGTATCATAACTGTTAGATAAACAGTAACATGGGATGTATTGAAATCTTAACCCCCTTAAAAACGCAATCACAGCGCCAGCAGATAAACAGTAACATGGGATGTATTGAAATTTCATTGACGTATTTTATTGTTCATTCTGCCTAAGATAAACAGTAACATGGGATGTATTGAAATTCCTCTCTTTCTGACTTATGAATTGAACCAAGAACGATAAACAGTAACATGGGATGTATTGAAATATTAATCCGATTCGTGATGAAAATGTGGGTTATCCGATAAACAGTAACATGGGATGTATTGAAATGTAAGAGTGCCAGCTTCAACTGCCATTGCTGCTAGATAAACAGTAACATGGGATGTATTGAAATGTTTCATTTCTCCAATGTCACAGATCACACCGTGAAGATAAACAGTAACATGGGATGTATTGAAATGGTGGATGGCGTCGTGTATCTTTGCATTCAAATAAGATAAACAGTAACATGGGATGTATTGAAATAGCCTTGGCAACTCCTGCGCTGTGATTGCCTTGCGTGATAAACAGTAACATGGGATGTATTGAAATGCGCGAAGAATGGGAGAAATGATTAGACTCTATGCGATAAACAGTAACATGGGATGTATTGAAATTTGAAGATTTTGAGGAATTGCAGAAAAAGGTCGATGATAAACAGTAACATGGGATGTATTGAAATCAAAATAAGGGCAAACATTATAGTCTGCCCTTTGGATAAACAGTAACATGGGATGTATTGAAATGAGCATCTGTAACACTAAATCCTGTGGCCATTTTCCGATAAACAGTAACATGGGATGTATTGAAATGTGCTTTATTTTAGGATCGCTGAATGGCTGGAGGAGATAAACAGTAACATGGGATGTATTGAAATCTCTTTGATACTGTCTCTCCGGCATTATAGGACTCGATAAACAGTAACATGGGATGTATTGAAATTGTTTTCCTGCGACGAACTGCATTTTTCGACAGGAGGATAAACAGTAACATGGGATGTATTGAAATGATATTTACCAGCTTGATCCGGTTTTCTTCCGATCGATAAACAGTAACATGGGATGTATTGAAATGGTTGATTGTGAATCAATATCCCGTGAATTGGTATGATAAACAGTAACATGGGATGTATTGAAATGATATTCATGGAGGTGCTAACTATGAAAGAACAATTGATAAACAGTAACATGGGATGTATTGAAATGAAATTCGAAAAAGAAGGGTATGAATGCGTGGAAATGATAAACAGTAACATGGGATGTATTGAAATGTTCTTGTTAATTCTCTTGCGCCTTTTACAATATCGATAAACAGTAACATGGGATGTATTGAAATTTGATCCATCTTGGTTTACTATACTTATGCCTAAAGATAAACAGTAACATGGGATGTATTGAAATAAAATACACATAAGCGAAAGACTAACATGGAGGCGGATAAACAGTAACATGGGATGTATTGAAATGATACTGCAACGTCCACAAATCCATCTGCGTCAAAGATAAACAGTAACATGGGATGTATTGAAATTTTCGATCAATGCTTTTTCTGAATAAAAGCATCCAGATAAACAGTAACATGGGATGTATTGAAATAAGATTAGATAAGCCACATAATAGTGGTGATTATTCGATAAACAGTAACATGGGATGTATTGAAATATGGGAATACGACAAGGCGGTCGAAAAAGAGCGGAGATAAACAGTAACATGGGATGTATTGAAATTTTTTAGAATCAGGAGACAGAAAGGAAACAGAATAGATAAACAGTAACATGGGATGTATTGAAATCTTCCCGGACCAGTTCTTCGTCCACGCTCATCTTTGATAAACAGTAACATGGGATGTATTGAAATGAATTTCATCGATGTTCTTTTCGTACAGCACGCAAGATAAACAGTAACATGGGATGTATTGAAATGTGGATTGGAAGCTGGTCGTATCATCTGCAATTGGATAAACAGTAACATGGGATGTATTGAAATGGACGAGAGTTAACGAAACATTTGATAGTGAGGCATGATAAACAGTAACATGGGATGTATTGAAATAAAAGATTGCAGGAAATTTTAAAGAAAAGTGAGCCAGATAAACAGTAACATGGGATGTATTGAAATTCATGTGGCCAGCATGCATTCTGTATCGCCAATGCGATAAACAGTAACATGGGATGTATTGAAATTACGACAACAAAGGCCTGCTTATGGCAGCAATCGGGATAAACAGTAACATGGGATGTATTGAAATCACACTCCAACCCTCTTTTCATCTATCCATTTCAGGATAAACAGTAACATGGGATGTATTGAAATTCTTTCTGTCGTTTTCCTTTTCGGACCTTAGTAATGATAAACAGTAACATGGGATGTATTGAAATTGGGGTTAAACGCATCCATGGAAGCCGAAGCATCGATAAACAGTAACATGGGATGTATTGAAATTGTGTAGTCTTCTTGCCTCCACTGCTGCCTTATGTAGATAAACAGTAACATGGGATGTATTGAAATGACCTTCCGGATCATCTGATCGAGGTACTTGATCAAGATAAACAGTAACATGGGATGTATTGAAATTTATCCATCTGCTATCCTCTCCTTGTTTGTATATGATAAACAGTAACATGGGATGTATTGAAATATCTTCTCATCCAAGGCGCACACATTCTCGTTAGTGATAAACAGTAACATGGGATGTATTGAAATTAACGTTGTTGTCGTTTGGATACTCGGTCGAAAGGATAAACAGTAACATGGGATGTATTGAAATTTGGAATAAAAGCGTGTTTGCCGGATTCTTATATGATAAACAGTAACATGGGATGTATTGAAATGACGAACGACAACCCAGCTTTACGAAATGTCGTTTTGATAAACAGTAACATGGGATGTATTGAAATATATACTGCTGCACCTCTTCCTTAGCGTCCTCAGCCGATAAACAGTAACATGGGATGTATTGAAATATTATTTAATTTTAGCAGTTACAACCGGCGTTGCATGATAAACAGTAACATGGGATGTATTGAAATTGCAGCCGACAATGCAAAGGAATCAGCCGAAGGCTTGATAAACAGTAACATGGGATGTATTGAAATGATTATGATAATTGGTGCGATTTACTTTCTAAGAAGATAAACAGTAACATGGGATGTATTGAAATAACGCTTGACGCTTATGAGAAGAAAAAGGAACGCGATAAACAGTAACATGGGATGTATTGAAATCTGTTGGCGTTCTCCGTAATATCACGCTTGACCTGCGATAAACAGTAACATGGGATGTATTGAAATTGCAGAATCCATAAGATTGCACTTTTATTATCAAATGATAAACAGTAACATGGGATGTATTGAAATGCGACTTCTCCGGCTACTTTCTCTGGCTCGATTGCGATAAACAGTAACATGGGATGTATTGAAATAAGAGAACCAACCGGACGTTGCAAGGCTGATTTACGATAAACAGTAACATGGGATGTATTGAAATTTTGAAGAAATAGCGAAACAATGGAACGAGCTGCGGGATAAACAGTAACATGGGATGTATTGAAATACCACTTTTTTCACTGCTGCAGCACCATTAACACCGATAAACAGTAACATGGGATGTATTGAAATCGTAAATGGTTGGTCACTATCAATAACCCCATAGAAGATAAACAGTAACATGGGATGTATTGAAATGACCATGTATTTTTACTATTAACAATGTGTCCGCCGATAAACAGTAACATGGGATGTATTGAAATCTTTTATTAACTTTTTTAAGGGGGTTATAATATGGATAAACAGTAACATGGGATGTATTGAAATTGGAAGCGGAAGAGTATTCGAGCTGTTTTGATCCGGGATAAACAGTAACATGGGATGTATTGAAATTACACCGAAAGATAAAATTGTAGTTAATCTTTTAGATAAACAGTAACATGGGATGTATTGAAATGTTATCGCGATACTTCCGATTGTTTGTTTAGCAAAGGATAAACAGTAACATGGGATGTATTGAAATTTGGTCCTCATTATTCTACCATTGAACTATACATCCGATAAACAGTAACATGGGATGTATTGAAATAAAGATACATATTTAAAAGCATGTGGGTGGCTTGCGATAAACAGTAACATGGGATGTATTGAAATACCCTAGTATCTTCTTTTCCCGTATTCGACCATTTAGATAAACAGTAACATGGGATGTATTGAAATTGGATTATGTGACTGATTGGAATCATCAAGAATATGATAAACAGTAACATGGGATGTATTGAAATGCCGATTATTCTTGATGATTTTGTGGTTACGCTTTAGATAAACAGTAACATGGGATGTATTGAAATTCTACAAAGTACGGGCTATACACATTTTCTTGTCGGATAAACAGTAACATGGGATGTATTGAAATTAGTATTCCGTTCCTCTTAGTGGATAAAATGAGGCGATAAACAGTAACATGGGATGTATTGAAATATTACACCTGGACGGTTGATGTTGATATGTCTGATTGATAAACAGTAACATGGGATGTATTGAAATTTTTCCATATTATCTCCTTTTGTCACTTGTCACAGATAAACAGTAACATGGGATGTATTGAAATCTTATGAATCTGGTAATGATTCTTCCAGGCGTTCTAGATAAACAGTAACATGGGATGTATTGAAATCCTGCTGGACTTACTTTTGATGTATTAAATCAAAACGATAAACAGTAACATGGGATGTATTGAAATAGGCAATTACTTTAGAGTTCGATTCCCGTACGGAGATAAACAGTAACATGGGATGTATTGAAATCAAATATTTAAGGGTCTATGGATTATTGTTAAGGCGATAAACAGTAACATGGGATGTATTGAAATCTTACTTTCATAAGCTGCTCCTTATTTTGCAGCACCGATAAACAGTAACATGGGATGTATTGAAATGAAGGAATCAGCGAAGAGGCAAATACCAAAGAAGGGATAAACAGTAACATGGGATGTATTGAAATACTTTTGATAAATCGAGATTGAAGGCTGGTGCAACAGATAAACAGTAACATGGGATGTATTGAAATATCCGCGCTTATACCACATATTACGATAAACAGTAGCATGAGATGTATTGAAATATTTTTTCTGAATGAATCAATATTACATTATACTTGATAAACAATAACATAAAAAGAAGAACAACGCGCTGTAAAAAGAACAGCACGTTGAAAATTAATTAAAAATTTAATAAGCGATGGAAATATCTCCCGTAGAATTATCTACGGTAATCTTTCCGCCAGTCCCTTTCTGCTGGTATTCCTTCTTATGGGAAACACCGTTGATACTCACGTCACCAATGGAAGTATCAAGATCATATGCGTAGTCGGACAAGTCTTTCGAGCTGCTTACTTTGACATCTCCCACACTTCCGTCGACATATAATTTCTCAAATATATTGTCTTTGATTACCGTGTCTCCAACCGATGTGTCCACATCAATTTCGTTAGCTTCACAATCATTCAGTTTTACATCACCTGTGGAAGTGTCGATACCGATGGAAGCAATTTTACAATTGTCCATCTTGACATCTCCAACACTATTATCGATTTTTAGAGTTGTAACGTCTAGATTTGATAAACTGATGTCTCCGGTAGCTCCATCTATATTGATCAGCTCTAAGGTCGTATCTTCCGGAATGGTAATGTGAACACTGCATTTTGGGTTCTTCATGAAGTTATGGACTTTGATTTTCTGCTTCTGTGAAACAATTAAAGTATTGTCTTTGATTTCATATTTTGGATTTAATTTTTCGTCAGCGTCGCACTGGATACTGTAATCGTCTCCTTTTTCAATCGATAGATTCATGACTTTGGAATCAATCTTTACGGTGTTGAAAGAAGGCAGTAAGACTGTGCCAGTCGAGAGTGTTGTACCGGAACTTTCTGTATCATCGGAATCGCTGTAAAAAGAAGCAAACGGCAGGTGGCTGAGAAAGGATACCCCCCAGCCGACAAGATGGTAGCAGGTGCCACCGATGATACAGATTACGGTAACAAGTGTTAATATAATTAAATATACATTTTTTTTCATGAATAAACTCCTCCTTTTGAATAGGATATTGTGATCTATTTACGTAATAAATTTTTTATCAGTGAGTGAATGATTGCTGCTATCGGCCAGATGATCCAGGAAATCCAAAAATCAAAAGTAAGGAAACTCCAGATTAAATACAGGCAGGTAACCGTTGGCCAGTAAACGGACATGATCGCAGCTATCGTCTGATTCATATACTGTGGTTCATTTGTCTGGCTTGGTACATAGTTTCCGCCTACTGTGTCCTGCTGGTTTAAGTGCAGTAATGTTTTATAACTGCTAAGTTTTGTGGATACCATAACAATCAGAAAGACACCGATTGCTACAAGAATGAAGACAAAACCACCGGAAGCGTTTGACCAGAAATCAACATAGATGTCAAGAGCGTCTAAAATTATACTTGGAATGACGCTCAGAATACAAAGGATAATGCCGATGGTCAAAAGGAGTGCATAGGTGGATTTATAATGTTCCATTTCACGATGCAGATATTCGGTTGTCGAAAAATCTGTGACAAAAGATTCTTTCTTTAAATAGTTCCAATGGCTCATCTGTACACTGGAATAGATGAATAATCCAACAGCAATGCCAATGAGTACGAACATAATGGACACGCCGCATGCATCCAGAAGATTTTCTTTTTGCGGATAAAATGCAGTAAAAGCATCGAAAAAGATCGGGCCACAGACGGACAGAACACAGAGCATGACGCCGAGTGCGGTACGGTATGCGCTTTTTCCTGCATCGGCAAGATAGGATTTTGCCTGATCGAGGGAGAGAGTCTTTCCCTGTGGCATCGGCTGGCTTTCGACGAACTGGGAAATGCCAAGGTCGTTGGCTAATTCGTCGAGATTGCCAAATTCAGATATAACAATTCCGACCGCCTCGTTTTCTGATTTACCCTCTTCCTTTAGTTCGGTGTATTTGTCTTCCATCATTTGCCAGAGTTCGTTTTTGGCTTTATATACTTCCGGAGTGTTGGGAAGTTTTAAGAACATGGTTTCTAAATAATTTCTAATCGTTTCCATTTATGGAATCCCCCTTTATAATAAACTTTTCTACAACTTCCTGTGTGAGCAGCCATTCTTCGCATTTTTGCTGATAATATGCTCTTCCGGCTTCGGTGATGCGGTAATAGGTGCGTCGCTTGCCGGCCGCATTGTCCTGATTCGAAAAAGACTCGATATAACCGTTTCGCTCCATGCGGGTGAATGCAGAGTAGAGTGTGGTTTCTTTTATGACATATTTTTCATTGGACAATGTCTTAATCTGCTTGGATATTTCATATCCGTAAGATGGCTTATCTAACAGAAGATAAAGTATCATCGTGTCATTGTATCCACGAATGACATCACTACTGATGGCCATGCATTTTCCTCCTTTTCCTTTTCATACGACAGTCGTACTACGATTGTCGGTACTACGACAGCCGTAGTATGTTTGACGTAGTAAATATAACATGAGGTTTTGGTGCTGTCAATACAAGATTTTATTTTACAAAGGATTATGTTATGATGAGATGAGTGGTCATACGCCTGTTGCGAACAGTAACAGGATGCGCATAGAATTAGAGTAAGAGACAGAGTGGAGAAGTATCAGAATGCAGCGTAAAATCACCTATTATGTGGATAAGATAAAACCGGGACAGAAAATAAGTGGATTCTTGAAAGAAAAAGGATATTCAGAACAAAACCTGGTGAATTTAAAGAAAGATTTAAAAAGTATAGAAGTGAATGATGCCTATGTATATCAAAATTATGTATTGCATCAGGGTGATATTTTAAATGTTTATATCCGGGAAACAGAATGTTCCAGACAGATCATACCCGTAGAGTTATCCATTGATATTGTGTATGAGGATGAAGATTTGCTTGTGGTAAATAAGCCGGCAGGGATGCCGATTCATCCGTCGAGAAACAATCCGGATAATTCTCTGGGAAATGCTTTGGCATGGTATTATAAACAGAAACAGCAGGCTTTTGTGTTTCGGTGCATTAACCGGCTGGACCGGGATACATCGGGGCTTACCATTGTGGCAAAACATATGGTGAGTGGCGCAATTCTGGCACACATGGTCGCAGCAAAATCGCAGGGCGGTTTGCAGGCACAGGGCATTCACAGAGAGTATCTTGCCATTGTGGAGGGAAATGTAGAACCGGCAGAAGGTGTGATCGATGCACCGATTGCGCGAAAAGAAAGCAGGTGCCTTGAACGTGTTGTTGATTATGAAAAAGGCGATCGGGCGATTACGCATTATCAGAAATTGAAAACGTGGAAAAATGCCCGGTCAAATAAGAAAATGAGTCTGGTGGCATTGCAGTTGGAGACAGGAAGAACACACCAGATCCGAGTGCACATGGCATATCTTGGGCATCCTTTGATTGGTGATTTCTTGTACAATCCGGCATATGCAGCCAACCAGTTGGATCGTCTGGCACATGCAGAAGAAAACGGCAGTTGCATGGGAAAAAAAGCAGCGGCAGATCTTTTGATCCACCGCCAGGCGCTGCATGCTCATAAAATTTCTTTTCCACATCCGATGACGGGAAAACCAATGGAATTCTCCGTTTCAATGCCTACGGATATGAAAAATTTAATGAAAATATAACTATAAATTTTTCTCACAAATGTCCGCCAGACAGCATTTATCGCAATAAGGCGTAGTACGGGCGGTGCAGATCGCACGTCCATGATCGACAAAACGATGGCAGAGAGAATTGCCTTCTTCCGGAGGAATGATTTTCCACAATTCCATCTCTACTTTCTTGGGCTCTTTGATTCCGTGCACAAGACCGATACGGTTGCTCAGTCGGATACAGTGTGTATCTGTGACGATTGCAGGTTTGCCGAAGACGTCTCCCATGATAAGGTTGGCGCTTTTGCGACCGACGCCCGGAAGCTTGAGTAATGCATCAAAATCGTCGGGAACTTCGCCATTGTATTGGTCGCGAATCATTTTCATGCAGGCACTGATGTCTCTTGCTTTGCTTTTTCCAAGACCACAGGGACGAACAATTTCTTCAATTTCCTCGACTGGAGCATCTGCTAAGGCATTTACATCCGGAAATTTCTCATATAATTTTGGTACGATCATATTGACTCTGGCATCGGTACATTGTGCAGCAAGGCGGACGCTGATCAAAAGCTTCCATGCTTCGTTATATTCTAAGGAGCAGTCGGAATCCGGATATTCTTTTTTCAGGCGTTCAATGACTGCAAGCGCTAACTCTTTTTTTCTCATGTTTGGAAAACAATCCTTTCTATAAATAAATGTATACTAATATTTATTTTCTTTGTCATTCAGTGTAATGCATTTTTCCGGGGATTACAACGGCAAAGAGGGATATTTGTTTGCACTTTTTCACATGCTTGATTATAATGAAAAGCAGTAACGATTTGGAAAACAATTAGGAGGAGAATCCATGGGAGATAATCATATTGCGATTCCGGCGCTTTTAAAAATCGGACCGGGCGCATTGGGAGAACTTGGCACATACTTAAAGGACCTGCGACTGGAAAAGGTCGTAATTTTGTTTGGTAACGGACTGATTGAGATGTTTGGGACGGATGTCATGAAGTCCCTTGCAGAGATGGGGATTGATGTGTTGGAGTATCAGGAACTGGATACAGTACGACTGGAGGATCTTACCAGCCTTGCTTTTTCCATGCCGGCGAAAACACAGGCCGTGATTGGTATTGGTGGAGGAAAAGTCATCGATGCAGCGAAGTATTGTGGTTTTTTGCGGAACCTGGCGTTTATCAGCATTCCGACATCTGCATCGAGCGATGGTTTTTCCAGCGCAAGTGCTTCTCTTTTGGTTGAGGGACGGCGCAAATCGGTTCCGGCACGTCTGGCATATGGAATTGTGGTGGATACACAAATTATTAAAAGTGCACCTAAGAAATTCATCTATTCTGGAATTGGTGACATGGTTTCCAAAATCACAGCTCTTTATGACTGGAAATTTGAAGAGGAACATGGTTATGGAAAGGTAAATGATTTCGCCACAATGATTGCCAAAAAGGCAGTCAACAGTTTTGTGCGGACACCATTCGAGAGCATCGAAGAGGATTTATTTATTAAGGAACTTTTGGATTCGCTTGCGATGAGCGGAATCGCAAATGAAATCGCAGGAAGCAGTGCACCGACCAGCGGAAGTGAGCATTTGATTTCCCATGCACTTGATAAAATGCTTGAGCAGCCGCAACTTCACGGCATTCAGGTAGGAATTGCTACTTATCTGATGAGCGTGGTGCAGGATCACAGATATAAGAGAGTCAACACGATCTTTACGCAGACCGGTTTCTGGGATTTCGTAAAAACGCTTGAGATGCGATATGTGGACTTTGAGCAGGCGATTGATCTGGCGCCATCGATCAAGCCATTCCGACATACTTATCTTCATGAGCAGGAATACCGTGACCGTGCGAAAGAGGTTCTGGCAACGGATGAGAAGCTGAAGGAGATTCTGGTGTAAAACGTAATATCTGATACTTTTGTGAGATTGGCAAAAAGGCAATTTTCTGTTATGATTTTAGGAACACGATATAGAAAGCCAAAGGAGGACTGCCGATGAAAGTAAAATTAAAATATAAGAATTTCCTGCTTTTGACCATAGCTGGAATTATCAATGCATTCGGTGTAACTGTATTTCTGGCACCTGTAGCATTGTATGACAGTGGAATTTCTGGCACATCTATGCTGATTTCGCAGAAGACGCCGGATTGGCTGAGCCTTTCCGTTTGTCTTTTGGTTTTGAATGTTCCGATTTTTTTGTATGGATTAAAAAAACAAGGTATAACTTTTACAATTTATGCCATATATACTGTTGCTATTTATTCATTGGCGGCATGGTTGATTACTGATGTATTGCCAATTGATGTGAGTATCGTTTCACCGTTGGCAGGATCGGATTTGTTTCTGTGTGCGATTTTCGGCGGTATTATTTCCGGTATTGGAAGTGGCCTTGCCATTCGTGCAGGTGGTGCAATGGACGGGATCGAAGTGCTTGCCATTATTTTTGCAAAGAAGCTTGGAATTACGGTAGGTACATTTGTGATGATCTACAATGTAATCCTCTATGTGATATGCGGATTTGCGATTCAAAGCTGGATTTTACCGTTGTATTCGATTGTGACCTATGCGGCAGCTCTCAAGACGGTTGACTTTATTATAGAAGGTTTTGACCGGTCGAAGGCAGCGAGCATCATTACAACGAAGCCAAGGCCGGTGTGTGCTGCGTTATCGGAGGCTTTTGAAAATGGAATAACGATTATTGATGCAAAAGGGTATTATTCGGATTCGAAGAAAACGATGCTCTATTTTGTCGTCAACCGTTTTCAGGTAGGACGGATGACAGAAATCATCCACGAGATTGATCCGGGAGCATACATATCACTCACGGAAGTGGCAGATATTTACGCGGCAAATCTGGACAAAGAAATGGAATAAAAAAAGAAGAGATGGCCATACTACCTCTGTAAAATGACATTTGAGCATGTAGAAAGAGGTGTGATATGGTTTTAACAGAAAAAGAAAGAGCAACCATCGAAGATCTGCGCACACAGGAACAGAGCTGTGTAGAAAAGTATAAAAGATACGGACAGGAGGCAAAGGATCCGGTTCTTCAGGAGCTGTTTGCCAGATTAGAGAAAGAGGAACAGAAGCATTACGAATCTTTGGACAAAGTATTGAATGGCACAGTTCCAGCCTGCAATTGCAATGACAAAGATGGGGCCGAGTATCAGCCGAAGGCTACCTATGATTCCATGACGAATCCGGAGGACAAGAAGAATGACTGTTTTCTTGCAACGGACTGTATTGGTACAGAGAAAATGGTATCCGGCGAATATAATTCGGATGTTTTTGTTTTCGGCGACCCGGCTGTTCGTAAACTGCTTGCAGACATTCAGATCGAAGAACAGAATCATGCAGAAATGCTTTACAAATACAAGACTGTAAATGGTATGTCATAGAATTGGAAACAAAGAAGGCGGGAAAATCCCGTCTTCTTTTTACATACATCTTACCAAAACAGAATTAAGCTTCCGATAGATTTTCTTCTATAATAAAATTATTTACGTTTTTACGCAGCTCTTCGGCTGAACTTTCCGCATCTTTTGCACCTTTCATTACTTCTGCAGAGCCACTGGCAATGGATACGGTTTTTTGTGCAATGTTTGTGGTTCCGGCAGCGCTGTCATTGGAAGCAGAAGAAATTCCGTCGATTGCCTGTGTGATATTCGTGATAGAGGCAACCAGCTCCTCGGAGGTAGCACTGAAATCGGAAACAAGATCATTGATCTTTGCAGCATCCAGATTGTAATCATCGGCCATTTTTTCAAAATTGTTGAAACTTTCTACAATATCAGTGTCAACAAAATCCAGCAGACGGTTGGAATCGCAGGTAAGATTTCTTACAGCATGATTTACATTTTCTGTGACAGCCTGAATATTTGCAACGGCATCCTTGGACTGCTCTGCGAGTACACGGATTTCTTCGGCTACGACTGCAAAGCCTTTTCCGGCCTCCCCGGCACGTGCGGCTTCAATGGAGGCATTCAGTGCGAGCAGATTTGTCTGACCGGTGATTGCAAGAATGGAATCTGCAAGTACGCCGATTTGTTCTACAACCTTGGCGTCTTCAAGCGCTTTTTCGAGGCCTTGCCGGATTTCAGAGAGCATTTGCTTTACTTTCATACGGTTTGCAACGGTCTCGTCTTTGGTCTGGGTGGCACGCTGATGGATTTCTTCCGCTTCTGTTGCTCCATCCTGCGCACGAATGGCGATTTCACGGGCCGCTTCCTCAATCTGTTGTGTCATACCGTTGATCTGTTCCGCAGAAGCAGCTGTTTCCTGTGTGCTGGCAGCAAGTTGTTCTGTGGTGGCAGAGACATCTTCAATTTCCCCATTCAGATTGAATACATGACTGTCAATCGATTCTACGACTGTATCGATATTGGCAGCTTCAATTTTTACCTGGGCAAGCAGGCTTCGCACGGATTCCCGCATTTTTTCCAGTTCATTTGCAAGCTGTCCAAAGTCATCTTTGCGTTTGAGCATAGGCTTTTGCATTTTTCTGGCGAAGTTTCCGCCAGCAATGATATCAAATTGATCTTTGATCTTCTTTAATGACTTGGTAATATCTTTGGAGATCATTGCAATAAGAATTGCTACAATGATAAGCATGGCAACGCAGGCTACAATCATTGTGGCAGCCTTTTTAACGGCATAAGCTGAAAATTTTTCATCCTGTGCGGCAATTGCGGTATCAATATAGTCGGTATAGTTTCCGGTGCCGACGACCCAGTCAAAAGGCTCAAAATATTCACTGTATGAACGCTTTGGAGACGGTTCCGTTTCTCCTTCTTTTGGAAATACATAATCTGTATAGCCGCCACCATCTTCGACAGCAACGCGGATGATTTCTTTTACCATTTGATAACCTTCCGCATCCTGTGTTTCCATACGGTTGGTTCCTTCGGTATCACTTCCGAGCAGCACGACATTTGTTCCGTCGGATTGATCAATCCAAAAATATCCCGCATCTCCGTAACGCATCTGGCGAACTTCATCTGCAGCAATTTTTTTTGCTTCATCAAGCGTGTAGGCTCCTGCTTTATATTCATCATAGACTTCGGAAAGAAGAGAAATCACGACACTGACCTGTTGCTTGATGGAATCATCATAACTTTGTCTAGATGATGCGTCGATTGTTTCGAGTGCCTTATTTTTTACCTGATTCATATTATTAATGGAAACGGCACTTGCTAATACTACAAGTAAAATTACCAAAGTCAGAATCAGGTTTAATTTTGTACGGACTTTGAGATTTTTCATAACAATATCCTCCTCTTTGAACATTAGCCTATTTACATGTAATTGTGCGATGTGTTTAATAAAATGTGATATTCGACCATTAAATTATAACATTTTACTATTGAATCGTCAATGAATGTACAAGTTAATATGAATGTGCAAATTGAAGACTATGAGAGAAAAAGTGAAAAAACAGTTGACAGAATGATGTGTGGTGCTATAATAAAAACAAACATATGAATAATTGTTCATATGTTAACAGAATGAAAAGCAAATGGGGAATCCCCCGGAAAGGAATTTGTTATGAAGAAGACATATAAGATCGAGGTAGACTGCGCAAACTGTGCAAATAAAATGGAGGAAGCTGCTAAGACAACTACAGGTGTAAAGGATGCAACCGTTAATTTTATGACGCTTAAAATGATCGTTGAATTTGAGGAAGGAACTGACGCAAAAGCCGTTATGCAGGACGTACTTAAAAATTGCAAAAAAGTAGAGGATGATTGTGAAATCTATATTTAAAGGAGCAGATGCATGAACAAAAAACAGATGAAAATGTTAGTGCGCATTATTACAGCTGCGGTGTTGATGATCGCTTTGACAGTGCTTGCAAAATTTGTCACATTGAACCGATGGGTGGAATTCATTCTGTTCATGGTTCCGTATCTGGTAATCGGATATGATATATTAAAGAAGGCGGGAAAGGGAATTCTGAATAAGCAGGTTTTCGATGAGAACTTTCTTATGGCTGTGGCTACCATCGGAGCGATTGCTTTGGGCGATTATAAAGAAGGTGTAGCTGTAATGCTGTTCTATCAGATCGGTGAATTGTTCCAGAGTTATGCAGTAGGAAAAAGCCGCCGTAACATCACTGAACTGATGGACATTCGTCCGGATTATGCGAATATTGAGCGCGACGGACAGTTGGAAAAAGTTGATCCGGATGAAGTTGAGATTGGCAGCATCATTGTTGTACAGCCTGGCGAAAAGGTTCCGATTGATGGTATTGTTGTAGAAGGTAAATCTACACTTAACACAAGTGCACTGACAGGAGAGAGTGTTCCGCGTGAAGTTGCCACAGGCGAGGAGATTATCAGTGGATGTATCAATCTGTCTGGTTTGTTAAAGATTCAGACAACAAAAGAGTTTGGAGAATCCACAGTTTCCAAGATTCTGGATCTGGTGGAGAATGCCAGCTCAAAGAAATCCCGTTCCGAGAATTTTATTTCGAAATTTGCACATTATTATACACCGGCAGTATGTTACGGTGCACTCGCACTGGCGATTATTCCGCCGCTTGTGCGCATGATTTTTATGGGACTTCCGGCAGACTGGGGTGAGTGGATATACCGGGCACTGACATTCCTTGTTATCAGTTGTCCTTGTGCTCTTGTTATCAGTATTCCGCTTAGTTTCTTTGCAGGAATTGGTGGAGCGAGTGCTGCAGGTGTTCTTATCAAAGGATCGAATTATCTGGAGACTTTGGCACAGACAAAGACAGTTGTCTTTGATAAAACAGGAACGATTACACAGGGTGTGTTTGAAGTATGTGGAATTCATCAGCATTCCTGCAGTGAACATAAGAAAGCGGATGGAACCTGTCAGCCGGAATACACTGCAGAGGAAGAACATCTTTTGGAATATGCGGCTTTGGCGGAATGCCACAGTACACATCCAATCAGCGTGAGCCTGCAGAAGGCATATGGAAAGAAACTTGACAACACCCGTGTGACTGATGTACAGGAAATCAGCGGACATGGTGTGATCACAACGGTTGATGGTCACCAGGTGGCAGCCGGCAATGACAAATTGATGAAAAAGCTTGGCATTGAATATCGTACGTGTGACTGTGTGGGAACAATCGTGCATCTTGCCATTGACAATGTATATGCAGGGCATATTCTGATTGCGGATGTTATCAAACCACATGCGGCAGAGGCTATGGAAAAACTCAAAGCAGCCGGCGTGAATCGTCTGGTCATGCTTACTGGTGATGATGACCGCGTTGCACAGCAGGTGGCTGCTGAAGTTGGAATTACCGAAGTGCACAGCAAGCTGCTTCCGGCCGACAAGGTAACACAGGTAGAACGTCTTTTAGAACAGAAGCAGGGAAAAGATGCACTGGCATTTGTCGGAGACGGAATCAATGATGCGCCGGTACTTTCCCGTGCCGATATTGGTATTGCCATGGGAGCGCTTGGATCGGATGCGGCAATCGAAGCTGCAGATGTCGTATTGATGGATGATGATCCAATCAAGATTGCCAAGGCAATTCGGATTGCAAAGAAATGTCTGCGCATCGTATATGAAAACATTTATTTTGCAATTGGTGTCAAACTGATCTGTCTCTTGCTTGGAGCCATCGGTATTGCCAATATGTGGGTAGCAATTTTTGCGGATGTAGGTGTTATGGTAATTGCAGTCCTGAATGCAGTGAGAGCCTTACTGGTAAAGAAATTATAAATGATGAAAGGAAAACTATGGAAGAAAAAATAACAGAGATCGAATGCTGCAGTGAAGAATGTGTACATGAGGATCTGCTGAAAATCGTAAATGACACGATGCCGGAAGAAACAGAATTATATGATCTGGCGGAACTTTTTAAAGTGTTTGGAGATTCTACCAGAATTCGAATCCTGTTTGTATTATTTGAAGCGGAAGTGTGTGTATGTGATCTTGCGGAAGCACTTCATATGACGCAGTCGGCAATATCCCATCAGCTTCGCATTTTAAAACAGAATAAACTGGTCAACAGCCGCAGAGAAGGAAAGTCGATTTTTTATTCGCTGGCAGATGGCCATGTGCGTACAATTATTGCTCAGGGAAGGGAGCATATCGAGGAGGATCATTGATTAAAATGGTTCTTTCTTAATTAATTTTTAAGTTTCTTTGAAGATTGGTATTTTTCCTTTTTTTTCAGCTATAATCAAAGCAACTTCAAAATCGAGGCAAAGAGAAAGAAAGGAAAAGACTATGGAAACAAAGGAGACTATAATAAATGGAAGCGTGCCAAATCAGGTGCCGGAGATGAACCCTGTACCACAGAAGAAAGGGAAGGGCGCATGGAAAGCGGTTGTAGCTGTTGTATTGACAGCAGGTGTTGTAGGTAGCACGACACTTTCCGCATTTAACCTTGCAACATTGAAATCTTATATTGCAACACAGAATGAGGATCAGAACGAAGAGACAACGGAAGATTATGTTACAATTGCTGAGCAGTATGAAATTAAGCCAACAACCAACATTTCGGATGCTTACAAATCCGGTGATACATCCAAGCTGACAGACCGTGAGAAAGAAACACTCGATATGGCAAAGGATGCTTTAAAAGAGATGAAGATCAAAGACAGCATGTCCGATTTTGAAAAGGAGAAGGCGGTCTATGACTGGATGACTTCTTCTTTGCAGTATGACAGCGGAGCACTGACCGTAATTCCAAGTACACAGGAAGACTGCGACAATCCATATGGTGTATTAAAGTATCACAATGCAGTGTGTGTCGGATATGCGACAACTTTCCGTATGTTCATGCAGATGATGGACATTGAGTGTATGGTTGAGCACAACACAGAAAAATATCATTCCTGGGATCTGGTCAAGATTGATGGAGACTGGTATATTACGGATGTTTATTCCGATCAGGGAAATGGAAACTATGCGCATTTTAATATGACAGATGCTATGTGGGGACAGGAACAGAGCTGGGATCATGATTTCTTCCCGGTTGCAAACTCCCTGAAATATAATATGGCATACCAGAACAAGGAAACCGTAGATGATGTCTATGATATTCCAAAGGCACTGCGTAAGGCAATGAATGATAAGAAGGGTGCTATCATGATTGCATTTAACAAAGAAATCAAGGAATCCGATGCAGAGATTGCGAATGCAATCGCATCTTCTATCAGTGAACTGTTAATGAATGGATATTATAAGGATATGCCATCTGCACTGAATTCTTATAACTGGGTAAAAGATCCGGATGGAGACAACTATCTGTTCAATGTATCAATGGGAACTTATAATACCACCGACAATGCACAGAACTTAAGCGACAAGGAATTAGAGAAAGTTAATAAGGCAGTACAGAAAGCCTTTGATGGTCTGACACCCACAGATGGCGGAATGTATGATGGGGGATCGGACAATGTGACTACCTCTACCACAGATATTGATGGAATGACGAAAGAACAACCCGTAGAAAATGGCGCTGTGATCGGCGGAACAGACGCTATGGAAGAACCTGTCGTGGGAGAATAAACGTATGAAAAAAATATTAAGTATAATTTTAATATTTTCTACAGCGCTGATGCTGTTGTCTGGTTGCGGACAACAGACATCTGATACGGTCAGCATGTATGATTTGCGCCAGACGATGGAGGCTGCGGACAGCAGCCTTCCGGAGATGCTTTGCGCAAGCAACAGTGATGATGACCCGGATGAAAAATTTGCAAATGTTTCGGATATGGATTATAAAAAGGTGGAAAGTTTTTTTATAAGCTATGCGAAAGAAGGCGGAAAGGCCGATGAGATCGTGGTAATTGCTGTCAAAGACAAAAATGATGTGGATGAGGCAGTAAAAAGCCTTGAGAGTCATAGGGAAGACCGCAAAAAACTGTTGGAACAGTATGAGCCGGAACAGGTCAAGCGAATCGAGGATGGCGTCGTATTTTCCCAGGGACAGTATGCGGTACTGATTATTTGTGATGATGTAAGCGCGGTACGATCTGCTTTTGAGAAAGCGGTGAAATAACAGGTCAGATTTTCTACAAAAATCTGACAGCAGAAAACGAAAATAGGAAAAAGACTTGCAGTGAAGTTTTACGGCAAGTCTTTTTTTACGCACAAAAGACTTTCGTATTGGTATTTGTCCAGGGCTATGTTAGAATAAAAATAACTACAATTATATGAGAAAGCATCAGGTAAAATCGGTGACAGAATTAGAAGCATATTATAACAAGTTTAATGAAGAAAAACGTCTGGACAGCCGGCATGGCAGAGTGGAGTTTGTGACAAGCATGCATTATATCCACCAATGCCTGGAGGAAGTTGCGGCAGGCAGGGAAAAAGAGGAGATCTCCATTTTGGATATCGGTGCAGGCACCGGACGTTACAGTGTACCGCTTGCTCTGGAAGGATACGATGTCTCGGCGGTGGAACTGGTAAAGCATAATCTGGGACGGTTGAAACAGAAAACAGACCGTGTGAAGGCCTATCAGGGGAATGCATTGAAGTTAAAACGGTTCGAAGATGATATGTTTGATGTGACACTGCTGTTTGGACCCATGTATCATCTTCATGGACCAGATGAAAAGCTGCAGGCCCTGATGGAGGCAAAGCGTGTGACAAAGCCCGGCGGACGTATTCTTGTAGCTTATATTATGAATGAATACAGTGTGATCACTTATGCAATTAAGGAACGACACATTTTAGAGGGAATAAAAGAAGGAATGCTGGATGAACAATTTCATTGTACCGAGAAAGCAAATCCGTTGTACAGTTTTGTCCGTTTGGAAGATATGGAGCGGCTGAATGAACAGGCGGGGCTCATCCGGCAGAAAGTGATTGCAGCAGATGGAGCCGCAAATTACATTCGGCCATTTTTGAATGCGCTGACAGAGGAAGAGTTTGATGCGTTCATACGCTATCACATGTCGACTTGTGAGAGAATGGATCTCATGGGAGCAAGTGGACATACGGTGGATATACTGACAAAATAAAATCTGGATAAAATTAATTGGAGCGACGTATGAAAAGAAAAAGGATCATGGCGGGAATTCTGGGATTCTCTCTCGTGCTTGCAGGCTGTGGAATAAACAGTGCACAGACGGATGCAACGCCGAAAGATACAACGGAGCAACTCGCAAAGGCGGAAACATCAGAAGAGACAGAAAATTTCACAACGCAGACTACCGAAATACAAACAGAGCCGGAGACAGAGACGCAGGTGGAGCCGGTGGTGCAGAAGGTGACCATCACGGCGGTTGGGGATTGTACGCTTGGTGTAACGCAAACACATGGGTACGCGGGCTCTTTTCATGAATATTATGATAAATATGGGGAAGATTATTTCTTTAAGGATGTCCGCTCGATATTTGAACAGGATGATTTTACGCTGGTGAATCTGGAATGTGTCTTATCCAATTCCAATGACCGGATCGAGAAAACCTGGAATCTGAAGGGAAAACCGGAATATGTGGGGATTCTTACCGGAAGTTCCGTAGAGGGGTGCAGCCTCGGTAATAATCATACCTATGATTACAGTGAATCAGGACTGCAGGATACGATAAATGTGTTGAATGACGCAGATATTATATATGGACTTAACGAACATACAGCTACCTATACCACGGATTCCGGCATTGTGATCGGTATTGTTTCTGCAAATCTTCTGGCAGCTGATGAAAAACACGCCAATTACATTCGGGATGGAATTAAATCGTTAAGGGATGAGGGCGCGGATCTGGTGATCGCCAGCTGTCATTGGGGCATTGAGGGAGATCATTACCCGAACTCCTATCAGCAGGAGATGGCACATCAGGTGATTGACTGGGGCGCGGATGTATTGATCGGTTCGCATCCACATGTGCTGCAGGGGGTAGAATTATATAATGGAAAAGTAATCTGTTACAGTCTCGGAAATTTCTGTTTTGGAGGAAATCGGAATCCAAAAGTAAAGGATACGGCAATCTATCAGCAGACATTTACTTTTTCAGATGGGGTTTTACAAAAAGACATTTCAGCCGATATTATTCCTTGTACGATCAGTTCAACAACGGCTCGAAATGATTTTCAGCCAACTGTCGCAGAGGGAGAGCGCAAACAGGCGATTCTTGATGATATGAATGACTATTCGAAACCATATAGTCAGGCAGAATTTGACAGTAGTGGTAAACTGATGGTATTAGAAGAAGAGGAATAGAGTATGAATTTATTTTTTACAGATAACCAAACCGCAAAACCGCAGACGCAGAATATGATGCCGGGAGCCCGCGAGGACCTCGGAGAAGGTCTGTATCCGCTTGACCATATCGGAGGATTTGATGTCAGACCCGGCTTTTTCCGAATGAATGGTTCTTACCAGACGGCGAAAGGCGTCAGTTTTACCGTAAGTTCTCACGGAGCAACGAGTTGTACACTTCTTTTGTTCCGTCCGATGGCGGCGGAACCATATGCAAAAATCCGTGTTCCGGATAATTACAAGATCGGTGACACATATTCCATTCTGGTATTTGGACTGAAAATCGAAGAGTTTGAGTATGCCTATCAGTTCGACGGACCGTATGATGAGGCGAAGGGAAAGCTTTTTAACAAAGAAAATATTCTTCTGGATCCATATGCACAGGCTGTCACAGGACAGAGAAAATGGGGCGAGCGTCCGGAAGGTGGAAAAGATTTCGTATATAAGGCGCGCGTGGTAAAAAGCACATTTGACTGGGGTGGCATATCGCAGCTGAAACATCCGTTTGAGGATCTGGTCATTTATGAGACACATGTGCGCGGTTTTACAAAGGACAAATCTTCCAATGTCACAGGTGGCGGAACGTTTGAAGGCCTGCGACAGAAGATCCCATATTTAAAAGATCTCGGAATCAATGCGGTCGAACTGATGCCAATTTTTGAGTTCGATGAGATGGAGAGCGCCAGAGTGGTGGACGGCACACAGCTGTACAACTATTGGGGTTACAATACGGTATCCTTTTTCTCACCGAATACAAGTTATGCTTACAACGAGGAACACAATCATGAAGGCGATGAATTAAAACGCCTGATTCTTGAACTGAAGAAAAACGGAATTGAAGTAATTCTTGATGTAGTGTTTAACCACACTGCAGAAGGAAATGAGATGGGACCAAGTTTCTGTTTCAAAGGAATTGACAATAACATTTATTATATGCTGACACCGGACGGTTATTATTACAACTTTAGTGGTTGTGGTAACGTATTGAACTGTAATCATCCGGTCGTACGCCATTTTATCCGGGATTGTCTGCGCCACTGGGCAGTTGAGTACCGCGTGGATGGTTTCCGTTTTGATCTTGCTTCCATCCTCGGAAGAGATCAGAATGGTGCACCAATGGATAATCCACCGATTCTTGAGGCGCTGGCTTTTGACTCGATCCTCGGTGATATGAAGCTGATCGCGGAGGCATGGGATGCCGGTGGATTGTATCAGGTAGGAAGTTTCCCGTCCTGGAACCGTTGGGCAGAGTGGAATGGCCGGTATCGTGATGATATGCGCTGTTTCTTAAAAGGAGACCAGGGAGCGGCTGGCCGTGCAATTACAAGAATTACGGGATCGTCGGATATGTACGATCATACAAGCAGAGGATACAGTGCATCTGTGAATTTCCTGACCTGTCATGATGGATTTACATTGTATGATCTGTATTCTTATAATGAAAAGCACAATGAGAAAAATGGCTGGAACAACACGGACGGAGATAATAATGGACACAGCTGGAACTGTGGACAGGAAGGACATACCGATGATCCGGCTATTGAAGGATTGCGACGCAGGCTGGTAAAAAATGCGTTCGCGGCATTAATGTGCAGCCGTGGTCCGGCGATGTTCCTTGCCGGTGATGAATTCTGTAACACACAGTTTGGTAACAACAATGCGTACTGTCAGGACAATATTATTTCTTGGCTTGACTGGAATCGTCTGGAAGAATACAAGGAAATCCACGATTTTGCACGTTACATGATTCATTTTCGTGCTGCGCATCCAATCATCCGTAAAGACACAAAGGCAGCAACCTGTGGATTCCCGTTTATCAGTGTTCACAATGGAGAGCCGTATCGTGATTATACAAACTTTGATTCACATTTGATCGGAATTATGTATGCCGGAAGAAATGCACAAGATACCGAAGATGATATTGTTTTCTATGGAATGAATTCCTACTGGGAGCCATTGAACATGAATCTTCCACCTCTGGCAGAAGGATATCACTGGAAAGTGGTTGCAAATACGTTTTGCGAGTATGAAGATGGTATTGATTTTGAACATCACACAGAACATGATAGAAACTGCATCCGCATCCCGGAGCGTTCTACCATTATTCTGGTTGCAGAAAATGACCAGACGGCGGAGCCGGAAGTAAATTCGGAATCAGATCCAGCCGCCATCTAATGTGATAATTTGTCCGTTGAGGTAGTTGCAATCCTCTGCAATGTGCAGGGCGAGTTGTGCAACTTCCTCCGGGGCACCCATGCGTCCGGCAGGAATTTCTTCGACCAAAGCGGCACGTTCTTCGTCGCTGAAGCAGCGGTTCATATCGGTATCGATGACACCGCAGGCGATGGCATTGACCTGAATGTTGCTCGGAGCAAGTTCCTTGCCAAGTGCGCGGGTAAAAGAATTGATTCCGCCTTTGCAGGCTGAGTAAGCGACCTCACAGGAGGCACCGACATTTCCCCAGACAGAAGAAATGTTGATGATCTTTCCGCTTTTTTGCGATACCATAGAAGGTACGCAGCAGCGGCATGTAGAAAATACAGAGGTCAGATTGGTAGCAACTATATGATTCCAGTCTTCAATCTGCATATCTGTCAGCAGGCCAATGTAAGAGATGCCTGCATTGTTGACTAACACATCAATCTTAGAGAACTTTTCAAGTGTTTTATTCACCATCTGTTCGACAAAGGCATAATCGCCTACATCCCCTGTGAAAGTACAAATCTCTATATGATATTGTTCGGATAATTCATTTGCCAAAGCATCCAGCTGTGCGTCGGATTTGTGGCAGCAGAGGGCAAGATGATATCCGTTTTGAGCAAAAACGCGTGCCAGTGCGGCCCCGATTCCACGGGACGCACCGGTAATCAATGCAATTTTATTCATAATTTTATTCATCCTGTTTTACATCAGATCATGATCATATACTGCGCGTTCGCCACCGATGAATTTCAGGCGGGTGCGGGCACATACGACATGCGCATTTCCAATCTGTTTTGTCTCGATGCGGGTCGGTACAGCGACATCCTGCAGATGCATACCGATAAGTGTATCACCGATATCCATTCCTGCAGCAGCTTTGATGTGTTCCACGGCAACCGGATGCTTAAAGTTCTTGTATGCGGCTGTGGCGAATGAACCGCCGGCTTTTGGCTGTGGAACGACGTTGACCATCGGGTAACCATATTTTCTGGCAGCGTCCTTTTCAAGAATCAGTGCACGGTTTAAATGCTCACAGCACTGTGCAGCCAGATATACGCCGTATTCCTGGGTTGCCTCATAGATTCCACCGAAAACCATATCGGCCAGTTCTGGCTTCGAATGTGTTCCGATCGTTTCTCCACATACTTCACTGGTGGAACATCCCACAACAAAGAGATCGCCAGCCTCCAGTTTTGCTTTTTCAAGAATTTCTTTTGCAGCCTTATATGCTTCATCTTTTACTTTTTCCATGTTTTCCATCATAATTGAAACCTCCAATCGATCATTGCAAGCGGGTGCGTTGTTCGGTAAATCATTGCACCGGTTTGCGTTAATATCAGTATAGACCAATAGAAACAAAAAGCAAGGATGAAAAAAGTAAAGAATTGGTTATTTGGTATTGATTCAGTATTTTAGGTTTGCAGATAAAATGGAATGTGTTATTATGGTCATTGATCTGTGTTTGATGTTGTTGGCGATTCATCATTACAAATACAAAAAAGCAACCATAGAAGATATCAATGAACTGGTAAGAACAAGAACTATTGTTCTGCGTGCAGCAAATAAACTGACAGATGATACAGATATGACAAAAGTGGAGCAGGAATCTTATACATACTATAAGTCTGCATTGGAAAATGGCGGGCACATCGCGTATCTGGTATATGATAACGAAACATTTATCAGGGCAGGCGGTGTCAGCTTCTATCAGGTGATGCCAACCTATCATAATCCCACGGGGAAAAAGGCTTATATTATGAATATGTACACTGCACCAAAATACAGAAAACAGGGAATTTCTAAAGGACAAGAAAATTGATGCTTTTTATTGCAGTCCATACAAGCGCAGCGAGGATACCATTGCAGATGCCGCCGCTTTTTTTCGAAAAGAAATTATAACAGATGAGAGACTTAGGGAGCGTGAAAAAGGACCAGATGGAAATAATCATGGGATGTTCCAGAAACGCTGGGCAGATCATGATTATCATGAAGAGGGCGGAGAGTCCCTTGCTATGGTTCAGGAACGTAACATAGAAGCTTTGAATGAAATTTTATCAGAAAATATTGATAAAGAGGTTGTGATCGGAACGCATGGAACTGCCCTTAGCACAATATTGAATTTTTATGACAGTAATTTTGGCTGTGAAGATTTCTTAAGAATAATAGATTGGATGCCTTATATCATTGAACTGGATTTTGAGGGCAATGAGTTGGTTGGTAAGCAGGAGCGCTGCCATGTAGAGAAAGAATTCAAGGCCAGGAGATAGTGAGATATAGCTTCAGGATGTGTTTTGCAATATAGTGTTATGGCTAAAGTGGATATGAAACAGAACAAAATCAAAATAGCGGGAAGTCTTATACAATAGGGCTTTCCGTTATTTTGATAATTGCAGAAAAGTCTGTATTCTATTTGCTTAACAGATTTAGCGTGAAAAATCTTGACAAAACGGTCTACTCAAGATAGACTATAACCAATCTATTCAGAATAGACCAAAAAGGAGCGGAAAATATCATGGATATTGAATTAGGTGAAGTACAGGCAAAGTTTGCTGACATCATATGGGAAAGAGAACCAATAGCATCAGGAGAACTGACAAAAATCTGTGAGAAAGAACTGGGATGGAAAAAATCAACGACATATACAGTTCTGAAAAAATTATGTGAAAAAGGAATTTTTCAGAATGTCAACGGAACCGTTATATCAGTAATTTCGAAAGATGCATTTTATTTTGCCAAAAGCGAGAAGTTTGTAAATGAAAATTATAAGGGATCAATCCCGACATTTTTGGCAGCGTTTACAAGTAGAAGGAAACTTTCAAAAAAAGACATTGACGAGATACAGGAGATGATTGATAAAATCAGGGAGAATTAAAAATGAGAGAAGTATTTGCTGCGATTCTTGATAATGCAATGGTTGCCGGAATTATGATTTTGGTTATAGTTCTTATCCGCGTTTTTATGAGAAAAATGCCAAAGTTCATATGTCCGCTAGTATGGGGATTGGTTGGGATAAAATTATTAATTCCATTTGACATTCATAGTTCATTTGGGCTTCTTCCGAGTGACAAGATCGTGGAATACAGAGGTCAGGAGCAGGCACCTGTTATCGTAAAAACCGGTTTGCGTATGGTAGATGAAGGCACAAATCATTTTATTGGGAATAACATAAATTCCCCATCCACCACCCCGGTGCAGGGGAATTTTTATGATGTATGTGTTTATCTTTGGCTGGCAGGAATTTTTGTATTATTCTTGTATATGCTTATTTCGTGTTTTATGATGCGAAAAGTGACTTCCTGTTCGGTTGCTGTAGAAGAAAATGTGCGTATTTGTGATGAGATTAATCGCCCGTTTTTACTGGGAATAATAAGACCGCAGATATATCTCCCATCAGGCATTGAAAAAGATAAATACGAGTACATCGTAGTACATGAGAAAATGCACATAAAACGTGGAGATCATATATGGAAAATATCAGGTTTTTTCCTGCTTGGTATTTACTGGTTTCATCCGCTTTGCTGGCTTGCATATTATCTGTTTTGTAAAGATGTGGAATTTGCCTGCGACGAAAAAGCGATCAGCGGACGGGATTCCTTGTGGAGGGCAAATTACTGCCAGACTTTATTAGAATGTAGTACGAACCGTAGAAAAGTTATGTTTGTTCCACTGGGATTCGGAGAGGTAGGCGTAAAGGAGAGGGTGAAAAAAGTTATGGGCTATAAAAAGACAAAAATCAGCATTACAATTTTTCTTATACTGATCTGCGGTATCATTGTGATATGTTTTGGAACGCGGCACAATGGTTCTGTTGATACAAATAATTCCGCTAAACAGGAAGAGACGGTCGAAAATAAAAGCACAGAGCAGGAGAAAATTGCCGGACAAAAACCGACGATAAACCTTGACGATTATCCGGGCGCAGATGGTACGCATTTATACTACGCAGATGAAAATAAAATTATTTTTGCGGATTATTATGGGCTATTTGTCTATGATACAGAGAATCATAAATACATACAAAGTGTGGATTTAAAACCGATTGGCTGTGACAAAACACAGGGGGATGATGCATGTGAGATAGCGGTCAATAAAGACGGAACGAAAGTATATTTACATGTTATGTCGGATAAGGAAAACATGTATGAGTACTCTGTCGAAAATAATACATTCGTAAAAAAGAAGTATGCCCTTGACGGGAACAACTTGTATAAGGGAATTATCAACGACTCTGGATCTGAGGCAAATTTTACGACAAGTACAGGAAAAGAGAACTCCTATTATATTGTAAATGGATATAATAATCCATTGGGGGAACTTGGGTATATACGTTATGATCCGGATGCCGACTATAATTTAGTATTTTCGTTATTTGTAACAGATGATTTGAAAAATGCGACCTACTTCAATCGTTCGGATATCTATGATATCGTCCGAGCTGAGATAAATTATGACGGAAAGCATTATGTGTGTGAAGACAAAAAAGTGCTTGCAGATATTCAAACAGGCTATGCGAATGCGGAAAAAGGATATGGTATGTCAGCCTGCCCGTTTACATATGTGATGTATTTAACGAGGGAAGATGGAACCGTTGGCATGGTGATACCGGCGATGGATAGCTGCAGAGCCTGCATTATGGGAGATGGTTGGTATGAGCAGAACAATTCGATTTCAATGAGTATTTACGATATGATTGAAAAGGGCTTGTTTCAAGTTCAATAGTTTTCAAGAAACACAAGAAACACACATTATGGCGCTATGAATTGAGTAGCGCCATATTCTATGGTACAATACTTATATAGCTTTTAATGGCGGATTTTAAGAGGAGGAATGCTTATGAAAAAGTATACATTACCAATTATTTTACTTGCAGTAAGTTTTTCAATTTCGCTTTCCGGCTGTCAGAAGCAGGAGGGAAAAAGCACAGAAGAAAACCGGATCGAAGCAGGAAATACTCAGACGGTACAGCCGGAAACCGGAGCACCGGAAGAATCACAGGCACCGGAAGAGGCGGAAAAGGATCTGGCAGAACCTATCGAAGTAGGTATTTCAGAGGAAAATTTAGAGGGGAAGGCTTTGTACTCTGAATGTCCGTTTGTATATGGGAATTCGGAATGGAAGCTTCAGACTTTTGTGCCGGAGGATATGCTGATCGATGGGGAACTGGCAATGGATGACAGAGTCAATTTCCTGATACAGGCGGTCTGTGGCGGGAAATCCTATGTGCTGTTTGATGAGATGGTTCAAATCGGAGTGCCGGTGGCGGATGTGTTTATCGATCAACAGGAGCAGCTGCATATTATTCTCAGGGATGTGCGTACTGCAAAATATAGAGTGACAGATTTTGTCTATGATGCAGAGAATAAGAAATTTATCGGCAAAGATGCATTAAATGAAGATGCAATCAATTACATCGGAACAACGGGCAGATAGGCTTTTTTCATATCAAGAAAACGAAGAAAAAAGGAACTAATAGGAACTGAATGGAAGGAAATTTAACAAGAGGACCAATTTTAAAGACGTTAACGAAACTTGCGATTCCGATTATGGCATCGTCATTTTTGGGAACATTATACAATATTACGGATATGGCATGGATCGGTCTGCTTGGCGCCAAGGCAGTTGCAGGGGTAGGCGTAGGAGGTATGTTTACCTGGCTCTCGCAGGGCCTTGCCTCGATGGCAAGGATGGGCGGTCAGGTACAGGTTGCACAGTGCATCGGACGAGGAGAGAGGCAAAAAGCGCATGGATTCGCGCAGACAGCGATGCAATTGGCATTATTGATGGGACTGGCTTATGGAATCATTGTAGCGCTGTTTGCCAATCCGCTGGTAGGATTTTTCCGGTTGGAGGATGCGGAAACACTGAGAGCCGCGTTGGATTACACCAGGATTGCGTGCGGATGCATCGTTTTTTCTTTTTTGTCCGTAACGTTAACCGGAATATATACGGCACAGGGAGATTCCAAGACGCCGTTTGTCGCAAATCTTTTTGGTTTAGCGGCGAATATGATTCTGGATCCGGTTTTGATTCTGGGACCGGGACCATTTCCGAGATTTGGGGCTGCAGGAGCAGCGATAGCGACTGTTTTGGCTCAGGTAATTGTTACCGGGATCATGCTGCTGGGAATTTTCGTGCAGAAGAAGGATAATGTGCTGAAAGGACTCCGTTTGTTTGTAAAAATTCCGCTGGAATATGTGGAGGGAATCTGTAAAATCGGAATTCCCACGGCGCTTCAGGGTATGGCGTATTGTTTTATTTCCATGATTTTGACGCGCATGGTGGCCGGCTTTGGCCCGGAGGCAATCGCTACGCAGCGGGTAGGTGGTCAGATCGAATCAATCTCATGGAATACGGCGGACGGATTTGGCGCAGCTATGAATGCTTTTATCGGTCAGAACTATGGCGCAGGTAAAACCGAACGTGTGAAGAAGGGATATTGGGTATCTTTATGGACCGTTGGCATATGGGGACTTTTGATCACCCTTATGTTTGTGTGTGTTCCGACACCGATCGCGAGTGTGTTTTTCCATGAGAAGCAAGCGATTGCAACAGCGGTTGATTATTTGATCATTGTCGGATTCAGTGAAGCGTTTTTATGTGTGGAGATGATGACGGTAGGTGCGTTATCAGGACTTGGAAGGACGCGTCTGTGTAGTGTGATCAGTATTGCCTTTACATCGCTTCGCATCCCGCTTGCAATCATTTTAAGCAGCAGTGTGTTGGGAATTCTGGGAATATGGTGGGCACTTACGACAACAACCATGATGAAGGGCATGATATTTACCTGTGTATTTTTACTGATCGTGCGAAAGATGACCGATGCGCAGCGGAATTTATAGAGAAAATCAATTAACACAAGAGGAGTTTGGCAAATTATTTCATGTTACCCGGCAAACGGTTTCAAATTGGGAAAACGGAAAAAGTTATCCCGAATTGCAGATGCTTGAAGGAGATGACCAGCCTTTCTGCGATATATATGGCGCTACATCTTCCAGTGTATTAATGGAATACCTTTCCCCGGAAGAAATTTGAGCTTCTTCCGAAGAAGATCTGATTGCATTCCTTGCTGAAAAAAGCCGCAACCACATTAAGGATATAAGCAAGACCGCAGATTTATTAAAGAAAGCTGCCAGAGATTCTTATCGTCTGGATAAAGCTCTTTATGAGCCTTTAAATGTGTCTATTGCCAGTTCTTTCAACTGCATTGAAACCTTTAAAGGAGAAATCAAAGTCATTGGCAATGCTATCGAAAAGGAAATCAAAGGTTTGAACCCAAATGCCTTTATATTCTTCAATCTATTGATGGCATCGGTCCTGTCTTTGCTGGTGGCATAATTGCAGAAATAGGCGATATAACCGCTTTTCATTCATCTGATGCTCTTGCCAAGTATGCCGGTCTCACATGGAAATCCAACCAGTCCGGTGATTTCGACGGAGAAGATACTCCCATGATAAAGCCGGTAATCGTTATCTGCGATACTATCTTGGCGAAGCCGCCAACAGTATGAGAAAACACAACGTTGAGTACGGAGCGTACTATCGAAAGAAGTACAACGAAGTTTCCAAACATCAACACAAAAGAGCACTCGCGCTGACTTCACGTAAATTCGTTCGTTTGGTTTATGGATTGCTGGCCAGAAACCAACTGTACTCCGGCGTATCGCTGGATACATCAATTAAAGATTCTAACTGGCCGAACTTATGTTTTGCTATGAATCATAGGTCTATTAAAGTTACCCTTTTTTCTGAAATACATATCAAAATTATTTCAAAAATTAGTTTGACATATCACCAGATTGCTTTTTGGGTATACATATTAAAATATGGGTTCCATCTTTGAAATTTTTCTGTATGCTGATACCGTAATTGTTGCCATAAGTGAGGCGAAGTCTTTTCTGTATATTCATCAGACCGATACCATTGCAGCCGGTATTCTTATCGTCCATATCAATGGAAGGATCCAGATGATTGATTTTATCTATAATTTCTTCTGAAATTCCGCAGCCATTGTCCTTTATATGTAAAATAACAGAAGAATCGTCAGAGGCAGCAGTAACTGCAATGATCATTTCTTTGAACGAATCATTGAATCCATGGATAATCGCATTTTCAATTAAAGGCTGAAGCGTCAGCTTGGGAATTGCATAGGAGTTCAGCTCCTCGGGTACGTCAATCAGGACAAGCAGCCTGTTTTGGTATCGGATTTTTTCGATAAATAAATAATTTCTCACATATTCCAATTCTTTTTGCAGGGAAACAATATTATCTGCTTTTATGGCAAATCTTAAAAACTTACTCAAAGAGACGATGGATGCCTGTGCCTCGCTGCTTTTTTGAAGTGAAATAAGTCCATTAATACAGTCAAGAGTATTGTACAAAAAATGAGGATTGATTTGTGCGTATAAAGAAGCTAATTCCGCATCTTTGGTAGCAAGCTCCTGGGCATGCAGGGAGGAGGTGAGCTGTGAGACTCTGACGAGCATGGAATTATATACATTTTCGAGTTCTTCAAATTCACCTTTTACATTCATATGGATAAGCGCGGCGTTGCCTAAAGAGTCTGTAGAGCTGATCTTTCTGATAAATTGATTAAAGCGGCCAGAGATGACTCTGTAGGCAAGAATAATAGATCCGGTAATCAATATTACAGATATACTGATAAGAATAAGTAAGTGACGAAGCAGACGATAGGAGCCGGCATATAGTTTTGAGTCATTGATAATTCCCATAAGTACAAAGTTACCATATTTTAATTCCTGGGAATTTGCATGATAATTATAAGCATGCAGGGTTAGTCTGTTGTTATTAAAAAGTTCCTGACAGTCAGAATCAGACAAAAGGGAAAAATTCGAGACAATTTCCCCCTCTGTGGTAACAAAACAATAGGATGTTGATGAGGATGAAGAATGGTAACCAATAGAATCCGCAAAGACCCGGCTGCTTAACCGAATGGAAAGCAGTCCGAGAAATTGATCCGTCTGGGATATCTGATTGTTATATATGGCACGAAAGAAGTATAGACTCCGGCTCTGGGTATCCCAAAATAAGTATCCCTGTCCGTGAAGAGCAGTGATATTGTCTTTCAGCAGTCCGAATAATTCATTTGTACGCTTTTTCTCTGTGTTATAAATTGCACTTGTGGCGTAAAGATCCCCAGCGGCATTCTGAATAGAGAGAGTAACGATCGGGTTGTTGATTGTCCAGCTGTTTATAACATAGGAAGAGGAAGAATGATACATATAGTTGTATAAAATATCGGTCAAGAGTGACTGATCATCCGGAGATGGGGGAGTAACGTTCTTTTGAAGGAGCTGTTGGGTAATATCTGAATAGATGATGGAGTCGGTTGCATAATAAAGGGAATCAAAATAACCGTTAAAATTATCGGCTTTGTTCATAATGGCATTTTGGGTTTCCAGGGCAAGCGTATTTTTCATTTGATGAAGGTAAACATTCCAGACAGAAAATGCAATAAGAATATATCCGAGTATTAATAAAGGAAGTACAGCTGCAAAGTATAACTGTTTAATGCTGAATGATTTAAGTAAATTATCAATCTTTTCTTTTGCGGTTTTCATAATGCTCCTTATCATTCAGGGAATCTGATTTTTGTATGTATTTATCCGGAAGATGTCAAAACTTGTGACCTGAATGTAAAATAGTGTGCAGTACATTTAGTATATGATACATGTTATCATAAACATATCAAAAAATAAAGTGTACCGGGAGGTAAAGATTATGAAGGTAAAGAATGTAAAAAAATTCTGGCTACTGTAATAACTGCCGCTTTGGCAATTGGGGTAGCAGGGTGTACATCATCAACACCTGAAAAAACTGATGATACAGGAAAAACAAAGGTTTCAATGGTTATTTTTAGTGGTGGCGGACAGGATACATTTGATAATGCTGCGGCTAAATTTAATGAGATGCAGGATGAGATTGAACTTTCCATTCAGCCGGCAACCGGTGACTACAACCAGTATCTGGGTGCCAGGGCCGCATCCAATGACTTGCCGGATATGTTTTGGCTTAATTCATACGCACAGGTACAGCAGTTTGCAGGAAATGGATATCTTATGGATCTGAGTGATCAGGAATTTACGAGCAAGGTCTATGATTATACCTTGGATGCAGTCAGTTATGACGGCAAGGTTTATGCATATCCTCTCAGACAGGAGTTCCTTGGAGTCTTTTATAACACAGAGTTATTTGAAAAAGCAGGAATTACTGAAGTTCCGACTACACGTACAGAATTAAAAGAGGATTGCCAGAAGCTTCAGGATGCAGGGATTACACCTTTTGCAGCTACCTATAAAGATGCCTGGACACTGAACCATGCATTCAGTTGTCTGCAAGGAGCAGCTGTTGATAAGAATGATAATATGAAGAGCTGGGTTGCATCCATGAATGATGGTTCCGGAAGCTATAAGACAGATAAGTCCGACAATGTGTTTGAGTTTTTGGATCTGATGAAAGAAAACTCCGGAAGTAATTATATGGATTCGGATTCTACAGCCGGATTTACAGCTTTTGCTAACGGTGATGCAGCCATGCTGTTTTCAGGCGAATTTTCACTGTTGAACGTAGCTACGATTAATCCTGATCTTCCGGTTGGACTGTTTGCAGCGCCTGTTACGGACGATCCGTCTGATACCAAGCTGGATGTAGATGTTGGTGTTGCTTGTGTCATCAACAGTCAGACGAAAAACAAAGAGGCTTGTTTAAAGGTACTTGAGTATTTGAGTGATAATACCAGTAAGGATGGCTGGTTTGCCAATACAAACGATGCTATGGGAGAGGCTGTTCCCTGTATGCCATATGAAGGACAGTATTCAGCAAAATACATGGATGATTATAAAGCCTATATGGACAATGGAGCACACAGACCGTGGGTATATCAGCAGCTGCCGGCAGGAAGCAATACCGAGATTGGAAACATTATTCAGGCGTATATGGCCGGTTCTGTAGATAAAGAGCAGGCGCTGCAACAATTGGATGAAAGCAATCAGGAGCTTATTAACCCGTAATTAATATAAATAGATAAAGAGGACATTATGTTCCTCTTTATCTATTATGGGAGAAAGGAGAAATACTATGTCGGATTTGATATATAAAAGAAATAGAAAAAGGTATTTATTGTTAATTCTTCCAGCTTTTATTTTATACACGTTTACCTTAGTCATACCATTGCTGGGAGGTACATTTCCAAATTCACTTACAAACTGGAATCTTATGAAAGGGACGAAGCAGTTTGTAGGATTGGGTAACTATATTCATCTGTTACAGGATAAAAACTTTCAGCAGGCAATTGTGTTTACACTGATATTAGGGATCGTCACTATTATATTTACAAATGTACTGGCATTTATTACCGCTTTTTTTCTTAGTGAAAAAATATTTGGAGGAAGTATATCAAGAGCAATGTTCTTCCTGCCTAATATCATCAGCGGAGTAATGGTTTCCTATGTCTGGTATTTCATTTTTACAAGAGCCATACCGGATGTGGGAAAAATGCTTTCGAATCATTTTCTGTCCAATATAAGCTGGTTTGGAACACCGGGCTGGGCTTTTGCTGCAACGGCAATTGTCAGTGTCTGGCAGGGAACGGGTTTCCTGATGATTCTGTACATTGCAGGTCTTCAGACAATTCCGAAGGATGTGCTGGAGGCAGCTAAGCTGGATGGATGCGTGGGTATTAAAAAAATTGCTTATATTGAACTGCCTCTGTTAATGACAACAGTCACGATTAATTTGTTTGTGTCCATTGCAAATTGCTTCAAAGCCTTTGATATTCCGTTTGCGTTAACCGGAGGTGGACCGGGAGGAAGTACACAGACAATTGCACTGGATATATATAATGATGCATTCGGATCTTTCAGATACGGATATGCATCGGCAAAGTCAGTTATCCTGTTTCTAATGGTAGCAGCAGTAACTCTTGTACAGCTTTGGATAACAAGAAAGAAGGAGGTTCAGGCATGAAAGAAGAAAAAAAAGAAAGCAGATGGAAAGGCTTAATTATGCTGGTATTGGGTTTTATTTTTATGCTTCCCGTATTACTGATTGTAATGAATTCCTTTAAGACAGGAAAGGAAATTCTTACTAATTTTGTATCCTTTCCAACATCGCTCTATCTGGATAACTTTACCCGGGCAATGAAGACGATGCGGTATGCATCTTCTTTTATGAATTCTGCGATAATAACAATTTTAACCGTTATTATTTCATTAACCGTCAGCTTTCTGGCGGCATATGGAATTTTACATTTAAAAGGAAAACTGTCATCAGGTTTCTACATCTTTTTCATTCTGGGTCAGGTTATTCCTTTTCATGCGGTTATGATTGCAATTACCATTATGGCTAAAACCCTGCATCTGAATAATTCATTACTTGGTCTGGCACTTATGTATGGAGGACTGAATTGTGGATTCGGAATTATGACCTACATGGGATTTCTTAAGAGTGTTCCTACGGAATTGGAAGAGGCAGCAATGATTGATGGATGTGGGGCATACAGAAGTATGATGCAGATTGTATTCCCTTTGCTTAAACCGGCAACGGTTACTTTAGGAGTGCTGTATTTTTTATGGTGTTGGAATGATTTCGTTTTCCCTAATATTATGCTGGGAAAAGAAGAACTCAGAACGATTACAATGAACCTTTATGTATTCAGGAGCAGCACAAATACGGAATGGGATTTATTTATTGCAGGACTTACCGTATCACTGATTCCCATTGTGATAATATACATACTTGCACAGAAGCATATAACATCAGGATTAACAACAGGAGCGGTAAAATAAATATGGGTGATAAACCATATAATGCGATATTATCCTCTGCCAATCCATATTTTTATTTAAAGGTAAAAGAGGGGCAGACTGAGACGGGAAACAGGGAAAGCTATTATGGTAAAATTCCACAGGATGACAGA
>URSS01000030.1 GCA_900550545.1 uncultured Lachnobacterium sp.
GGTCACTAAGGTATACATCGAATTGCATGCAAGCATGCATCGATGATACCTTTTGCCCCTTTAATCATATTATAAAATAGTTAATGACAAAATATAAGATGAATGTTATAATCATATGCGCATTTAAAAAACAATTCGCAGTGACGCAAGCAATTCTGCAAACAAATCAGTGATGTATCGGTAAAACATGATGCAAATACGATACGAAATTCAATGATTTTACAAATGAATAACGAATAGCAGGAGGTAGTGATTTGGGAGATTCACCAGATAAGATTCAGTGGCATCCGGCATTTTATGCGGCTACGGGGTTAGAATTACATGAAGACATGGAAAGACTAGAGTTGAAGTCTGAGTATAATCTAAGCAAGGAACCAATTCGAATTGATTTGCTCATCATCAAGAATGATGAATCAATTGGAAAGATTAAGAATGAGATTGGCCACATAATGAGAAAATACAATGTGATTGAATACAAAAGTCCGGAAGATAGTATGACAATTGATGATTTTTACAAAACAATTGGTTATGCATGCCTGTATAAAGGATATGGAAATACGGTAAATGAGATTCCGGAAAATGAACTGTCGGTTTCATTGTTTCGGGAGGTGTATCCGGAAAAATTGTTTTTGACTTTATGTGAGCAGGGGCATAAAATAAAAGAAAGATATCCAGGAATTTATTATGTGACAGGAAATCTTCCGTTTCCTGTACAGATCGTCGTAACAAAGCAACTTAAAAGGGAAAAGCACAGATGTCTGCGAGTCCTTTCTGCAAATGCAGACAGGGAGGATGTTGAAGCCTTTCTTTCAGAAGCAGACAAAATGGATAGTCCGAGAGAGAGGAATAATATTGATGCAGTCCTGCAAGTAAGTGTAAAAGCAAACTATGAACTGTATCAAGAAATAAGGAGGAAGTCTACTATGTGTGAAGCATTGAGAGAATTGATGAAAGATGAAATCGAACATGACGTAAATGAAGCAAAAGAAAAGGCCATGCGTGAGGGACGAGCAGCGGGACTTGCAGAAGGAGAAGTAATTGGAGAAACTAAAATAATTGTGAATATGAGCAAAAAAGGTCTTTCACCAGAAGAAATTGCTTCTATGACAGGAAAGGAACTGGAAGATGTGAGAACAATTCTTGAAGGGAAAAGCTGGTGATGACTGGTAGTACGAGGGGATATTAAGCAAATACCATTGAAAAAATTGATGGAACAATGCCGGAGGATTTGCCAACACCGCAAAAAAGTATTCAGCAGATTGAAAAGGAGCAAATGGGACGTCTTAAAAACAAGGCAAAAAAGGTTTGCTCATGTAGGATGAATAGAAAGTTGAAGAATGGATATTTTTAAGCCGTAGCGATTATGCTACGGCTTTTTTACGTTCAAATCCCGCAAGTCACGGGCGAGAGCCTGTAAATGGGCTACCTGATGTTGCGGAAGATCACTGACATCTATATATGCATTGGTGGAATCACTCAATTCTAAGAGATAATCGGAAGAGCAGGAAAAGTAGTTCGCAAGTTGCTTGATGATTTCTACACTGGGGAGTATATTGTCGTTTTCCCAATTGCTCACGCTTTGTTTGGATACATTTAGTGCTGCTGCAAGCTCTACTTGACTCATATTTCGAGCTGTTCTAAGGTGTTTGATTCGGTCTCCTAGCATACTTAATTCCTTTCTATTATCATAAGGTAGCTTACCAAAAGTATATTTACAAAATACTAAAGTATTGCTATAATGGACGAAAAGGATTATATTTATACACCCGTTTGCATAAATAAATCTTTAGGATTGAAAAACCTGTATAGGTTTTTACAAAAAATTTCAAAGGAGGAAGTTAACATTATGAAACTTCAGAATGTAACAAAATATGTTGCGGGAGCACTTGTAGCAAGTCTTGTTCTCACAGGAACGGCAATTACACCTGTACTTGCGGATGCTGTTGCACAGGAGTCTACCACGGGAGATAATCAGCCAGGTAAGCCGGGCCAATCTACCACGGGAGATAATCAGCCAGGTAAGCCGGGCCAGTCTACCACGGGAGATAATCAGCCAGGTAAGCCAAATCAGCCAAGCCAGCCAGATCAGCCAAGCCAGCCGAGCGAAAATCCTGGTAACAATTCTTCAATTTCAACACCAACGAGTCCTTCCGATGATACAACGAAAACTCCGGATGATACCAAAACAGAGGTAAAGGAAGACGGTACAAAGGTTGAGACAAAAGTTGAACAGACAGCAGATGGTTTTGAAAAGAGCACAGTTGTAGAAACAAAAACAGATGGAACCGTTAAAGAGACTGTAAAGACAACCGGAAAGAATAAATATGGTAAGGAAACCGTTTCAACGGTAGTTACCAATAAGGATGCTGCCGGAAAAGTAACCGGTATCACAGAGAAAACCGTAATCAATGTAACAAAAAATGCTACAGCTACAATTACGATAAGCAAAAATTCCGCAGGAAAAGCTACGACAAAAGCGACTCTTGTATGCAATGCAAACAGTAACGCCAAGTTTAGCGTTTCTGCAGCAACTTTAAAGCAGATTAAAGAAGCAGCTGGAAAGAATGTTGTTGTCGTAGTAACTTCGAAAAATGTTAAGACTGGCAAAAAGGTGGCTATTGAAGTAAATACGAAGAACGTAGTTTCCGGAAAGAAGTTATATGTATCGGTTTATAACAAGAAAACCGGTAAGTATGTTGTAGATAAGACGAAGGTGGCTGTTGTAAATAAAAATGGCACCATTCGAATTCCTTCCCTGAAAACCGGTAAATACAAGCTTGTTACAAAAAAATAATTCGTGAAAAGGGAGCCTGTTACAGCTCCCTTTTTTAATACAAAAAGGATAAAATCAGATGAAAAAAATAAGCAATGCATTTTTAATGTCGTATATTATATTGTTTCCGTTATGGATGGATCATACAGGATATGCCCATCTTTTAGAGGCAAAAATATCTTTTTTCTCATTGTTTGCAGGAAGTTATTTTATCACGGTGGTTCTTGGGTTGTGCATTGCAATTCCTTTATATAGAGAAGAAATAAGAGAAGAAGAAAATCTGATCAAAAAGCCGCTTGTTTTTCTTTCTTGTGCTTTTATGGCAGATTCCGTGCTGGCATATATTATAACCGGATGCCAAAGAGAAGAACTGATCGGAACTGAGGGACGCTATTTTGGTCTGATCATGTGGTGCTGTGTCATTGCTGTTTTCTTGCTTATGTTACATCTTTCAGATTACTCGGATAGCATTGAAAAAGTTTTTTGTCTCCCAATAGGAATAACTTCTTTGATCGCGTACTTAAATATGTTGGGATGGAATGTCTTTCATGCCAGCACGATTGATGTGCGGGAGTCTGTTCATATAAGCACCATGGGAAATATAGATTTTTTTGCGGCATATCTGGGAATATCACTTGCCTATATCATAACGCGTTCCTGTTTAATTGAAAAGAAAAGGCGGAAAAATATGCTTTTTTTCTATGCAACTGTTTTCTTGGGATATGTTGCATTGATTTCATGTAGCAGTGATACAGGATATTTTGTGATGGGTATAACTTTTTTTGTTCTTCCATTTCTTTTAAAGAAAGAGGAAGAATGGAAACACTATTTATCGCATGCCGGAGTATTTGCAATTGCCGGGCTTTTTGCGAAAGGTACGATTTTGTTTGTCGGAAAGGATAACTGCAGAATTATATATGGATTTGCAAAAGTTCATATGAATGCAGGGTTGTGTACAAGTATTCTTTTGATCGTTGTTCTATTATGGAAAGCAATGGATCATTGTATTAATCAAAATAAAAATTTGAAAAAGCTTTACAGGTTGGTACGCCTTGGTATTGCGGGATGCTCAATTTTCTTTTTGTCCTTTGTTGTATTGGCAAATCTATCAGGAGTAAAAGCAATCCTTGAAAGAAAATATCAGAAAATTGCAGGATATATTATATTTTCAGCAAAGTGGGGAAATAAAAGAGGGGAATTATGGCAATCGGCATGTGAAACATTTAAGAATATGCCTTTCCTTCAAAAAGTAATTGGGGTAGGACCGGGTGGATATTATTCAGCTTCGCAAAAATATTTGTCTGCGGAGACATTGGATGCAATTCGACGGTCTACAAAAAATATTGATCCCCATAATACATTTCTGCAATCGCTGATAAATTTTGGGGTTGTTGGAACGGTATGTTACCTGGGAATTTTTGGATATGCCGTTCGTCAGTTTATTGCTGTTGCAAAGAAAGATCGAACAAAGTTGGCTTTTATCATGCTGATCGTAGCATATTTTACGCAATCATTGGTTACTTGTTTTCATCCATATATAGAACCCTATGTGTTTATGTGGATTGCTTATGGATTGGCAACGACCGGTGCAGAGCCGGCTTGAGCAAAGAGAAGACCTTGAATTGAGGGCAAAGGGCGTTTCGACTCTAAAACAAAAAAGATTCATCCGTTAGGATGAATCTTTTTTTAATGCAGGAGATGGGACTTGAACCCACACGATATTGCTACCACAGGCACCTGAAGCCTGCGCGTCTGCCAATTCCGCCACTCCTGCGAACAAACAATATTCTATCCAATTTTGTTTGAAATGTCAATAGAAAAATATATTTTTCAAAAAAATCAAAAAAAATAAAAAAATTTAAAAAAAAGTGTTGACATATATGTGTTTGTTTGGTACTATAACTAAGTCGCTGACAGACATGCGGAAGTGTCGGAACTGGCAGACGAGCAAGACTAAGGATCTTGTGATCATTGCGATCGTGTGGGTTCAAGTCCCATCTTCCGCATTTAAGAAAAGGAAACCTTGCTGAAAGGTTTCCTTATTTTTTTATCTGAAACCTATCGATAGTGAATCATAAATGAGGGGCAAAATACCTTTTGGGCCTCATATCATAACATGTAAGTGGCAGGCTATAAGCAGTTACTTTATCAGAGAAGGTGATGAAGCATGCAGGCATTAACAATAGAAAAATTATATCTTAAGCGAGGTAGCTTTTTACTGAGAGATTTTAACATGGAACTTGAAGCGGGACAGATTCATGTGATCGTAGGAAAGAGTGGAAGCGGAAAGTCTACGTTGTTTCGTGCGATTGGAGGTGCACTTCGGCCGGAAGCCGGGCGCATTCTCTATTATGGAAAAGAAATGTACGAGGATGAATTAAAAATCCGAAAACGGATGTCCGTTATTTATGATGCACCGAACTTTAATATGGAATTATCGCCGGAGCGTCTTGCGAGGGAATGGAAGAAGTTTGAACCATGGTTTGACAGGGAGACATTTACTTCTTATATGAATCGGTTGGAACTTGAAATGAACCAGCGCGTGAAAATGTATTCGATAGAGAAGAGCCGGAAACTGATGCTTGCTTTGGCGCTGAGCCGGAAGCCGGAGCTGCTGGTTATGGATGAGGTTACCAGTGGCGTGGATACGCAGACACGCCAGATGATGTGGGAAATGGTTGAAAAATATAGGAGTAAGCAGGAACTTACGATTCTGTTCAGTTCACATCATGAGGAAGAACTTCTTTTGGCGGACAGAATCTGGGATCTGGATGTCAAAGAAAGGAAAGAAATATGAAGTTTTTTTATAAATTGTCCGGAAATGTACAGAGCAAACCATCCCGTCTGTTTCTATCAATCCTGTTTTCTTTCCTTGTAATGACTTTTGTAAATGGTTTTATCGGGGGTGTTGGTGGATTTCCGGTATTTCTTTCTTTTGGGATTGTTTTTTATCAGTTGCGCAATGTTATGAGGGAGAGAAACCGCCTGACACATCAGATGGCGATGACGAGCCGCGGAGAAATTGTGTATTGGATGCGCAATTATTGTGTGGGATATTTATTACTATGGTTTCTTTTGCGTCTTGTGTTTTTATTTTCGCGTGTGACTGGATGGGGAAATATCAGTGGAGCCAGCGCATTAGAATATTTTCGGAATCTGATCGCGGTATCCATGTTTGAAAAATGGGCATATCTGTTTGTGGGTGTGCTGATGTTTGCTTTTATTGTTTCGCTTTTTCCACTTACCGTGATTGCAAAGACAGAGCACTGGGTGCTGTATGTTCTGATTGATGGTGCGATATTTTCATTGGTTTGTCTTGTAATTGAACAGATTGGATATTACTTTACGAAAACAAAAAGCAGTTGTGTGATTGACAGTCTTCTTTTGTGCAACAAAATGAAAACAGGGCAGGAGGCTGCGTGGATTCTTGGAATTGTACTGTTTGCATTGCTTGTGTGCGCTGTTTCTTATGGTTACGCAGTCCGCTGTTATGGACCAAAGAAAGGAAGAACCGATGCCGCTGCTATTCAGATGGCGCAGCGGCAGAAACCAATTTATAAAGGAAAAGGCCTTGTACACAATGTGCTCGTGATTCTTTGTGGAATTACAGCAGTCTGTGTTGTGGCCGGAATTGTTTTCTTTATGCCGGAAGATACGGCAGGGGGCTATGTAAAAGTTGCAGAATTTCTGACCGGAGATGAAGTGCTTGGACCGATGCTTTATGAGAATCAGGTGTATATTCCCATCAATGAAAAGCTGAACCTGGATGTGACAGGCACGGCAAAGGGATATCTTGCAGGGAAAAAAGAAAATTGCAACAGCCGGTTTTACCAGCTTGCGGTAGCAAATCTACTGTATACTGATGATACAAAGCAAACCAACCGTGTGCAGATGGAAGGAGCAAAAAGCGGAGTCTATGCACCGGTGACGGAATTGGAACAAAAGGATAAATGGGAAAAAGACAATGTATTTTTGCTTTGGGATGAAGAGTGGGTATCGGAGTCGACCTATTCTCATGAGCCGACGGGATATACTGCATGCAATGTAGATTTTATCAAAGGGCTGACCATGCAGTTTCCGGAAGTAACCTATCATGCAGAAGACTTTGCAGATTACGATGCGTATTTTACGATTCGGGGATATTCGGATATGGATACCATTATGATGGATGATACAATCCCAGGCGACTGGGTAGGCTGCATCCTTGTCAAAAACAATAAGTTTTATTTTGGGAGTTATGATAACCGTATCACGGGGATCAGTCTGCAGGAACTGCTGGATATACTGGGTGGGTACTAAAACAGATCACTGTGTTTTTCTTTCACTTTTTCGAAAAAGAAAAAAGGAAATCTTTCTTTTATGTCGAATATTAACAATGTAGGCAATAGAAAGGCGTAATTATGACGATACGAGAACAGATTGAGCAGATGGAAAAAGAAAATCTCAGTCCTTATGCGTGCCTTAGCGTCAATACCAGAGGCAGAGACCGTGACGAGCCGCAATGTGACATCCGCCCGGTGTTTCAAAGAGACAGAGATCGTATTTTACATAGTAAATCTTTCCGTCGCTTAAAAAATAAAACGCAGGTATTTCTGACACCGATGGGGGATCATTACCGGACACGTATGTCCCACACTCTTGAGGTGTCGCAGAATGCACGTACAATTGCCAAGGCATTACGGTTGAACGAGGATCTTGTTGAGGCAATTGCTCTTGGACATGATTTGGGACACACACCATTTGGTCATGCGGGAGAATATATTTTAAATAAGATTTATGAAGGCGGGTTCAAGCATAATGAGCAGAGTGTGCGCATTGTAGAGAAACTCGAAAAGGATGGTGCCGGACTGAATCTTACCTGGGAGGTTAGAGACGGAATCTTAAATCATCAGACGAAGACGATACCACATACACTTGAAGGGAAAATTGTTCGTTTGTCGGACAAGATCGCATACGTTAATTCTGATATTGATGATGCAATCCGTGCGCAGATTTTAAATGAAGAGGATATTCCGCTCGAACTTCGAAAGACGCTGGGATTTGATTCCAAGAAAAGGCTGAATCATCTGATACATGATATTATTACCCACAGTATGGGAAAGGCTGAAATTATCATGTCTGATGAGACCGCGGAGGCTTTGCGGGATTTGAGGCTTTTTATGTTTGAACATGTATATAAGAATCCGGTTGCCAAAAGCGAGGAAGTCAAAGCAAAAGTGATGCTTGAGCAGATGTACCATTATTATATGGATCATATCGAACTGCTGCCGGGCAAGCTTTTAAATATGCTTGGTGAGGGTGAAGATAAGGGACGTGTCGTCTGTGATTACATATCCGGAATGACCGACCAGTATGCCATCACCAAATTCAAAGAATACTTCATGCCCCAGGCCTGGCGGGTTGATGGTTATTGAAACGCATCCAGCGGATGCGTTTCCTACGCACATCCCATCGCGAAGCGATTATTATATGGGATGTGCTCCTTTACGCACATCATATCGCGAAGCGATTTTTATATGGGATGTGTATCTAAAGAAACTACAGAGGTGAAATAATGCCATATTATTCAGATGAATTGATAGAAGAAGTGCGGTCGCGCAACGATATTGTTGACGTTATCGGAGGTTATGTGCGTCTGAAGAAAAAGGGCAGTACCTATTTTGGACTTTGTCCATTTCATAACGAAAAGACAGGCTCTTTTTCGGTTTCACCCAATAAACAGATGTACTACTGCTTTGGTTGTGGCGCCGGCGGAAATGTGTTCACATTTCTGATGCAGTACGAAAATTTTACATTTGGTGAAGCCATGCAGTCTCTTGCGGACCGGGTAGGAATTGAACTGCCCCAGCAGGAGATGACGAGTGCACAGCGCCGGGAAGCCGACAGGCGGACGCGGCTGCTTGAAATTAATAAAGAAGCAGCAAAATATTTTTATATGCTTTTGCGCAGCCCGCGTGGACAGAAAGCGTATCAGTATTTCAAAAAGCGTGAGCTGTCCGATGAGACGATGCAGAAATTCGGACTGGGATATTCGGATCAGTACAGTGATGACCTCTACCGTTATCTGCGCAAAAAGGGATACGATGATGACATCTTAAAAGACAGTGGCCTGATTACCATTGACGAGGTGCGGGGCGGACACGATAAATTCTGGAATCGTGCGATGTTCCCAATCATGGATGTGCACAACCGCGTGATTGGTTTTGGAGGCCGTGTTATGGGAGACGGGGAACCAAAGTATCTCAACTCTCCCGAGACACGTATCTTTGATAAAAGCCGTAATTTGTATGGACTGAATATTGCGAGAACAACCAGAAAGAATCAGTTGCTTTTGTGTGAGGGCTATATGGATGTTATTGCCCTGCATCAGGCGGGATTCGATAATGCGGTGGCATCCCTCGGTACGGCGCTCACAAGCGGACATGCGAATTTGCTGAAACGCTACACCAAAGAAGTGTATCTGACATATGACAGCGACGGTGCCGGTGTAAAAGCAGCATTGCGTGCTATACCGATTCTGAAAGAAGTAGGAATCGTTACGAAAGTCATTAATATGCGGCCATATAAGGATCCGGATGAGTTTATCAAAGCACTTGGTGCGGAGGAATATCAGAAGCGGCTTGATGAAGCGGAGAATAGTTTTCTCTTTGAAATTCGCATTATGCAGGAAAATTATGATATGAACGATCCGGAATCGAAGACGGCATTTTATAATGAGATAGCCCAGAAGCTTCTTGGTTTCTCCGAAGAACTGGAGAGAAACAATTACATAGAAGCTGTGGCAGAAAAATACCAGATTGGTTTTGACAATTTAAGAAAGCTTGTGAATAACCTTGCGGTCAAAGGCGGAATCGTCCGTGAACATACGCCATTGAAGAGCGGTATCAATGAAAATAAGAAAAAAGAGGATGGCATGAAACAGTCACAGAAATTGCTATTGACATGGCTTATTGAAGATACCCGGCTTTTTGGTGCGATAAAAGGACTGGTTACCGCGGAAGATTTTACAGAAGAATTGTATCATCGAGTTGCAACGGAATTGTTTGCACAGTTTGAAGCAGACGGAAGTGTCAATCCGGCACAGATTATCAGCCGGTTTCCGGAAGCCGATGAACAAAAAGAAATTGCGGGATTGTTTAATGCGAGAATCCATGAGATTGAAAACAAAAATGACAGGGAAAAAGCATTGAAAGAAACGATCATCCGCATCAAGCAAAACAGTATTGATTACCGTACACGCAACAATAATCCGACCGATCTTGCGGCGATGATGAAAATTGTCGAAGACAAGCGGGCTTTGGAGAAGCTTGAAAAATTGCATATTTCAATAGATTAAGGACAAAATAGAAAGTAACCTGAGAGGACGAAGCGACATGGCAAAGAAAAAAGAAGAAAATGCAACAGTAAACACACAGGAAATTAAAACAAAGTTTCAGCAGAAAATGGGCGAACTTTTGGAAATTGCGAAGAAAAAGCGCAATATCTTAGAGTACCAGGAAATCAGTGACCATTTTAAGGAACTGAATCTGGATGCTGAGCAGTTTGAGGCAGTATTGGATTTCCTTGAGCACAATAATGTAGACGTTCTTCGTATGAATGACGATGATGACGATGATGAAATTATTTTAGATGAAGAGGACGAAGTGGAAGTAGAGAACATTGACCTGTCTGTTCCGGATGGTGTCAGTGTCGAAGATCCGGTTCGTATGTATTTAAAGGAAATCGGAAAGGTTCCTCTTCTTAGTGCGGAAGAAGAAATTAATCTTGCACAGAGAATGGAAGCAGGAAATGTTGCAACGGAGAAAATCCAGCTTCTGAAAGCACGCATGGAAGAGACAGAGGATGAGGCTGAAAAAGCAGAGATTCAGGAAGAAATCAAGGCAATGCAAAAAGATATCGATCTTGGATCGGATGCAAAGAAACGTCTTGCGGAAGCAAACCTGCGTCTGGTAGTCAGCATTGCAAAACGATATGTGGGACGAGGCATGCTTTTCCTGGATTTGATTCAGGAAGGAAACCTTGGTCTTATTAAGGCGGTAGAGAAGTTCGATTACCGAAAGGGATATAAGTTTTCAACCTATGCAACATGGTGGATTCGTCAGGCAATCACAAGAGCGATCGCCGATCAGGCGAGAACCATTCGTATTCCGGTTCACATGGTTGAGACCATTAACAAACTGATCCGCGTGAGCAGACAGCTTTTGCAGGAACTCGGGCGTGAGCCATCTCCGGAAGAGATTGCAGCAGAGATGAATATGCCGGTTGACCGTGTACGTGAAATCTTAAAGATTTCCCAGGAGCCGGTTTCTTTGGAAACTCCAATCGGTGAAGAGGAAGACTCACACCTTGGCGATTTCATTAAGGATGACAATGTGCCGGTACCAGCGGATGCAGCAGCATTTACGCTATTAAAGGAGCAGCTGGAAGAGGTGCTTGGAACACTTACTGAACGCGAGCAGAAAGTACTTACACTTCGTTTTGGACTCGAAGATGGAAGAGCCAGAACACTTGAAGAAGTAGGAAAGGAATTTAACGTTACGCGTGAGCGTATCCGTCAGATCGAGGCAAAAGCCCTTCGTAAGCTTCGTCATCCAAGCAGAAGTCGTAAGTTGAAGGATTATTTAGAGTAAAATGATTAAACTGTCAAAAAGAATGAAGGCAGTAGCGGCCATGGTCACATCCAACGGAATCCTTGCAGATGTTGGTACGGATCATGGCTATGTCCCGATTGCATTAGTACAGAGACAGAAAATTTCCGGGGCAATTGCAATGGATATCAACAAAGGACCTCTCGCCCGTGCAAAAGAAAATATTGCAGCGGCACATCTGGAAGATTATATCCAGACCCGACTTTCCGATGGAGTTGAGAAGTTAGAACCCGGAGAGGCAGATTCTATACTGATCGCAGGCATGGGAGGAGAATTGATTATACATATCTTATCAGAAGGGGAAAAGGTGTGTAAAAAGGCAAGTGAGTTGATTTTACAGCCACAGTCCGATATCCGTAAAGTAAGAGAATATCTAAGAGAACATCAATATAAAATAGTAGATGAAGATATGGTATGTGAGGATGGAAAATACTATCCTATGATGCGTGCAATCAATGTGGAAGAAGACTGCTTTTGGGGAAAGGTAAATGAAGAGACGAAGGTTGCCTGTGATATTTATGGGCAGCTTCTTTTGCGAAATGGCAATCAGGTACTTCGGCGTTTTCTGGTGCGTCAGCATCGTCAGCTGACACAGATCATACAGACATTGCAGGCACAGCCACAGTCGGAGGCAATTGACCAGCGTATCGCGCAGGTTAGGGAAGAATTGCATTACAACGAATCCGCATACACAATACTGGGGGCGATAAAGAATGCAGGAATGTAAATTGACGATGGAGAGAGCTTCCGGTGAACTGGAAGAAATTCTTGTTCCGGAGGGAACGACTTTCGAAGAAATCGCAAAGACTTACCAGGAAGATTATAAAGATCTTATTGTACTTGCTTGCGTAGACGGCAAGCTGAGAGAACTGAACAAGGAAATAAAAAAAGATTGCAGTGTGAAATTTCTCACTTCGATCAGCAGAGATGGAAAGCGTACATACAGACGCAGTATGACGTTGCTGATGCAGAAGGCAATCGAAAATCTATGGGGAGAACAGGCGCATGTGCGGCTTTTGTATTCTCTCGGAGAAGGATATTACTGCAGGATGGAAGAGGGGACCGATGCAACGAAACTTGCACAGATCAAGGAAGAGATGCTTCGACTGGTGCATGAGAATCTTCCAATCAGAAAATGCAGTGTAAAGACAGGAGATGCGGAGCGCATTTTCCGGGAAAAAGGTATGAAAGACAAGGAGCGCCTGCTTCATTACCGTAGAAGTTCCCGTGTGAATATTTATGAACTGGATGGACTTTCTGATTATTATTATGGATATATGGTGCCATCTACGGAATATCTTGAAGTGTTTGACCTTGTGCCTTACGAGGAAGGCTTTGTATTATTATTCCCATATAAGGACGGAAACAAGGTGGAGCCGCTTCAGACTTCCAATAAGCTTTTTCACACATTGCGCGAATCCAGAGAATGGAGCCGCATGCTTGGAGTTGGAACGATAGGTGCATTAAATGATGCAATCGCTGCAGGAAAAGGCGAGCAGATCATTCTGTTGCAGGAGGCTCTTATGGAGGAACGTATTGGTTCTCTTGCAAGCCAGATTGCAGAGCGCGGTGGTGTGAAATTTGTTATGATTGCGGGACCGTCTTCTTCCGGAAAGACATCCTTTTCCAATCGTCTGTCGATCCAGCTTTCGGCAAAAGGGTTAAAGCCGCATCCGGTGAGTCTGGATGATTATTACGATGACCGTGAAAAATGTCCAAGGGATGCGGATGGAAATCTGGATTTTGAATGCCTGGAAGCTTTGGATGTGCAGCAGTTCAATGAAGACATGACACGACTTCTCAATGGAGAAGAAGTTGAAATGCCGTCGTTCAACTTTAAGACGGGAAAGAGAGAGTATCGTGGGAACCGGCTTCGACTCGGAGAGGGCGATATTCTTGTCATCGAAGGAATTCATGGATTGAATGATCGCCTGTCTTATATGTTACCGGCGGAAAGCAAGTTCAAAATATACATTTCAGCACTTACCCAGCTGAATATCGACGAGCATAATCCACTTTCCACTACAGACTGCCGTCTGCTTCGCCGTATTGTAAGGGATGCCAGAACCAGAGGCACCACAGCGCAGGAGACACTTGTCATGTGGCCATCGGTGCGCAGAGGTGAGGAAAAAAATATTTTTCCATTCCAGGACAGTGCGGATGTGATGTTTAATTCAGCGTTATTGTATGAAGTGGCAGTATTGAAAGTATATGCGGAGCCATTGTTATTCCAGATTCCAACCGACGCGCCGGAGCATTTGGAAGCGAAGCGCCTTTTAAAGCTGCTGGATTATTTTCTTCCGCTTCCGACAGAGGGAATTATGCAAAGTTCTCTTGTGCGTGAATTTGTGGGTGGAAGCTGTTTTAATGTATAGAAATAAAACATTTCTTTACAAAGTAAAAATAAATGTGATATAGTTATTATAATTGTGCAGGACAGGTGATCGCGGCTGCAAGTGTCGAAAGACCGCAGGTGAGGAAAGTCCGGGCTTCATAGGGCAGGATGCCGGTTAACGGCCGGTGGAGGAAACTCTAAGGAAAGTGCAACAGAAATATACCGCTACATGTCGTCGGTCCTTGCAGGACTGACGACATGTAGTAAGGGTGGAATGGCAGTGTAAGAGACTACCGCCTCGCTGGTAACAGGGAGGGCACATGTAAACCCCATTCGAAGCAAGACCGAAACAAAGCTTTGACGTGGCCCGCCAGCTTTAGGTAGGTCGCTTGAGGCGGCTGGTAACAGTCGTCCTAGATAGATGATCACTCAACGACATAACCCGGCTTATCGTCTTGCGCAATGTATATTGATAATACAAATTTTATGAGGCTGTCTGCGTTTCGCGGGCAGCCTTTTTACAATATAGGTTTTTACAATATAGCAAATTCCTTTAGAATTCGCTATACAATAAAAGCAATCTTGCAAAGATGGCGCATCTCGCGAAGTAGAAGCGTATGCTAAGCGCTATTGAAAGGGAATTTGGACATATATGAAAAAAGTTTTATGGATATCCAGTCTTAAGCGTAGGTTTGGACATATGAGTAAAAAAGATTTGTAAATATCCTGTCTTAGGAGAAAATTTGGACATATACGCATAATTTTGTCTTCATATCCAATTTTTATCGCTTATATATGACATTTTTATAATATTTTTTTAATATGTCCATTATCGTAAAAATATATGGATGTAAGCAAGTATTTTTTTTGTATATGTCCCTACAGTATTTTTTTTGTATATGTCCATATAGACAATTGACAAGCCAGAACTCATCTGCTACTATAACTGAGTTAAATTAATAAGACAGTTCGTTTGTACCATCCTGTCTCTAAATAAAACCAGGACTAATTATCAAAATATGAATAGTAAGTTACAGTTGGATTATTTTAGAGATAATTTTGCACATTGGCACGGGTACAAGGTATCCGTGCTTTTTTTGGTATAGGAAATTGCTTTGGAATTCCCTATACAGCAAAAGCAGGCATACACTTTGTTTTTAATTTGAATCAGAAAAACACCAGAACGGGAGATATGAATTATGTACATTTTAAAAACAGAAGCAAGTTTTGATTCTGCGCATTTTCTTGCCGGATACGAAGGAAAATGCAGCAATATTCATGGACATCGGTGGAAAATAATCCTCGAAGTAAAAACGGAGGAGCTAAAAGATGATGTTCAACACAGAGGAATGTATGTTGACTTCGGAGAGCTCAAAAAGGATTTACGGGAGCTTGCGGATTCCATGGACCATGCACTTATCATTGAAAAAAATACTTTAAAGGAAACAACACTTGAGGCGTTAAAAAGTGAAAATCTTTATATTATTGCACTCGATTTTCGTCCTACAGCAGAAAATATGGCCAGATATTTTCATGAAAAGATAAAAGCGCTCGGATACAATATGCATGCAGTCACGGTATATGAAACACCGACAAACGGTGCCACATATATGGAACAGTGCTAAATGGAGGGGGTTATATGTGTAAGTTAGATGTTGTGGAAAAGTTTGTCAGTATAAATGGAGAGGGCACGAAGGCAGGGCAGCTTGCAGTATTTATTCGCTTCAAGGGATGCAATCTGGCATGTGAATATTGTGATACACAGTGGGCGAATCAGGCAGATGCGCCTGCACAGCAGATGACTGCCGAGGAAATCGTAGATTATGTGATATCTACAGGAGTGAAAAATGTTACGCTGACCGGCGGGGAACCATTGCTGAGAGATGGAATTGAAGATGTGATTGCACAACTTGTCGATCATATGCTGAATGTGGAAATAGAGACAAACGGAAGTATATCGTTAAAGAAAATATGCGATCTTCAAAAAGAAAATGTGACTTTTACAATGGATTATAAGTTATCATGCAGTGGCATGGAAAAGTCGATGTGCCTGGATAATTTTCGTATTCTTGGGAAAAACGATACGGTCAAATTTGTTGTGGGATGTCACGATGATCTTATAAAAACAAAGAAAATAATCGATGATTACAGGCTTAATGGAAAATGCAATCTGTACATTAGTCCTGTCTTTGGAAGGATTAAGTTGGAGGACATTGTCGATTTTATGAAGCAAAATGTGATGAACAATGTAAATATGCAGATTCAGTTACATAAGGTTATATGGGATCCAGACAAAAAGGGTGTTTGATGACAGAAATAGAGGCTAATATGGAGAATAAGAAGAAAATTGACACAGAAGCGATTGCGTATCATATAAGAGAAATCCTCAAAGCACTCGGAGATGATCCCGAGAGAGAAGGACTTAAGGATACGCCAAAGAGAGTCGCTAAAATGTATGAAGAAGTCTTTGAAGGAATGAACTATACCAACAAAGAGATTGCGGATATGTTCAATAAAACATTTGTGTTAAACGAATGTGATGAATACGATGGAATAGAAAAAATGCAGAATATGGTGGTTGTAAGAGATATTGATATTTTCAGCTATTGCGAGCATCATCTGGCGCTTATGTATGATATGAAAGTTACAGTGGCGTATATTCCAAAGGACAGGGTAATTGGTATCAGTAAAATAGCAAGAATTGCAGATATGGTTTCAAAACGCCTGCAGCTTCAGGAACGAATCGGCACAGATATTGCGGATATTGTGCAGATGGTTACAGGAGCAGAAGATATTGCGGTATTTATTGAAGGTTGCCATAGCTGCATGACAGCAAGAGGAATAAAAAAAGTAAATGCAAAAACATATACACAGACATTGAAAGGGAGATTTAACAATGAAAGCAATGGTTTTATTCAGTGGTGGAATCGATAGTACAACATGCCTTGGTATGGCAATTGAAAAATATGGTGCACAAAATGTTATAGCATTGTCGATTTTCTATGGACAGAAGCATACAAAAGAAATAGAAGCATCTGATAAAATCGTAAAATATTACAATGTAAAACATATTTATCTTGATCTTGAAAAAATATTCCAATACAGTGATTGTTCGCTTTTGTCACACTCAGATAAGGAAATTCCAAAAGAAGCCTATAGCGAGCAGATAAAAAATACAAATGGAAGTCCGGTATCAACATATGTTCCATTCCGAAATGGCTTATTCTTATCAAGTGCGGCAAGTATTGCGATTTCTCTCGGATGCAGTGAGATATATTATGGCGCACATGCGGATGATGCGGCTGGAAGCGCGTATCCGGACTGCAGCAGTGCTTTTAACAATGCAATAAATGAAGCAATTTATCTGGGCAGTGGAAAACAAATTAAAATCGTAGCGCCATTTATCGCTTCCACAAAGGATCAGGTTGTGAAAAAGGGACTAAAGCTGAATGTTCCATACAAATACACCTGGAGCTGCTATGAAGGTGGAGAAAAACCATGTGGAAAATGCGGTACCTGTATCGACAGAGCGCGGGCATTTGAATTAAACGGAATAAAAGATCCGGCAATGGAAGCATAGAAAGAGGTGGAGTCACAATGGCAGGAAACATAACATTATTAGGAAATCAAAAGACAAAATATCCGGAGGATTATGCACCGGATGTATTAGAAACATTCATCAACAAACATCAGGAAAATGATTATTTTGTAAAATTTAACTGTCCGGAGTTTACAAGCCTGTGTCCAATTACCGGACAGCCGGATTTTGCTACTGTTACCATATCCTATGTGCCTGATGTGAAAATGGTTGAGAGCAAGTCATTAAAGCTTTATCTCTTCAGTTTTAGAAATCACGGGGATTTTCATGAGGACTGCATGAATATTATCATGAAGGATCTGATCAAACTTATGGAGCCGAGATATATTGAGGTCTGGGGTAAATTTACACCAAGAGGAGGAATCTCAATCGACCCTTATTGCAATTATGGAAAGCCAGGAACAAAGTGGGAAGAAATCGCATGCAACCGAATGGCAAATCATGATATGTACCCGGAAAAAGTAGATAATCGATAAAAACATAAACTGTTTATAAATTGTTTGTTAAAAGATCGTACCTCCCTTGACGTTGCAATTCTGCAAGCGTAAGATGCTTAGTATAGCAGCTGACAACAGAGAGTGCTAATGATGTCAGGCTCAAAGAAAAGAGGTCGAAATTATGAGAGATAAACTTTATCGGTTCATGCAGGGCCGAAACGGAATGGATGATTTATGCAGAATGGAATCAGGGCTGGTATTGGTTCTTCTGATACTTGGAATATTCACACGGTTGGGAATTTTTACGACAGTTGCGCTTTTGCTCATGATTCACATGTATTACCGTGCGTTTTCAAAAAATACAGCAAAGCGTTACGAAGAAAATCAGAAGTATCTCAATTTTAAATACAACCGTACAGTTTCGTGGAACCGGTTCAAGAAACGTATGGCACAGACAAGAGATTACCGATTTTATAAATGTCCGACCTGTAAGCAGGAAGTACGTGTACCGAAAGGACATGGAAAAATTGAAATCACTTGTCCGAAATGCAGAGAAAAATTTATTCGCAGATCGTAGGCGGGGGGTTGCATGTTTGGCTATATTAATGTAAATGGCAAGGAATTATCCGAAGAAAACAAACAAATATATCAGTCATATTACTGTGGGCTTTGTCGCAAGTTAAGAGAATTTTGCGGAGCGAAGGGACAGGTACTTCTCAATTATGATATGACATTTCTGGTAGTACTGCTTACAGGTCTTTATGAGCCGCAGACAGAGAGCACAAGCTTTACCTGTCTGATTCATCCTATGAAAAAAAGACTGGCGCGTAGTAACGAAATTCAGGATTATGCGGCACAGATGAATGTCCTTTTGGCATATTACAATCTCGTGGACGACTGGAAAGACGATAAAAGCTATACGAAAAAGACTGTTGCAGCAATGCTCGAAAAGGATTATCAGTGTGTGGCAAAAAATTATCCGCGGCAGGCAGAGGCAATTGAAAATTATATTGCAAAACTTTCTGAATACGAAGAAAATAAAGAGACGAACATTGATCTGGTGGCAGGACTGACCGGAGAAATGTTGGGAGAAATATTTGCCTGGAAGCAGGATGAATGGTATGATGAACTGAAAACACTTGGATTTTATATGGGAAAATTCATATACCTGATGGATGCCTATGAAGACCTGAAACAGGACGAGAAGAAAGATGCGTACAATCCGCTTCGATTTTTGGACACGGACGATGAGCAGGAGTTTGAAATACTGTGTCGTCTGATGATGACGAGTATGATCTCAGAATGTGCAAAATCTTTTGAGCGTTTGCCGATTTTGCTGCATGCGGATATTTTGCGCAATATACTGTATTCTGGTGTCTGGTCCAAGTATGAGTATATTCAGCTGAAGAAAAAGGGGAAAAAATAATGACAGACCCATATCAGGTGCTTGGGGTGACCCGAAGTGCATCGGATGAAGAAATAAAAAAAGCATATAGAAACTTAAGCCGCAAATATCACCCGGACGCAAACGTAAACAATCCCAATAAGGATCAGGCTGAGGAGATGTTTAAGCGGGTGCAGCAAGCATATGACCAGATCATGAAAGAACGTCAGCAGGGAACGACCGGCGGGTATTCCGGTTATGGATATGGTGCAGGAAACGGGCAAAGTACCGGCCGGGGAGCTGGAGGCTTTGAGCAGGGGCCATTCGGAGGCTTTAGCGGAACCTATTATTATGGCAATAACACATATCGTTCACAGGCACAGGAAGAGTCACCGAAAATGCAGGCAGCGCACAATTATCTGCGCTATCACAGTTATGCGGAGGCACTCAATGTGTTAAATGATATTCCGTTTTCGGAGCGTTCCGGTCGCTGGTATTATTACAGCTCCGTGGCGAATCAGGGAATGGGAAACACCGCGACAGCGATTGAACAGATCCGCAGAGCGCTTGACCTTGAACCGAGTAATATGGAATACCGGCAGTTCCAGCAGCAGTTGCAGTTTGGTGGTGACTGGTATCAGACGATGGGAAGCAGTTATGAGCGGCCTTACAGTGGATATAGTAATTTCTGTATGAGCCTGTTGTGCATGCAGGCATTGTGTACCTGTTGCTGTAGACCATTTTAAACAGATAGGTAACTATTTTAGAAACTTTTGATCAAATACAGAAAAACAGAGGGAGGATTTCCAAATGTCATTTGGAAATCCTCCCTGTATTGCTTTATATTGTCTGTAACTGCTTAGAAATCAGAGATTACTCCAGATCATCCGGGATTCCGTTGTGATCGGAATCCACACCATGCGCACCGATATCCATTGTGCTTAAGGTGCGTCTCTTTAATCGTGCAGCTTCGGATGCCTTCAATAAATACGCTTTGATATCCTTTGCGTGCTTTACATGAATCAACTTAAGTTCTGCATCTGTGACATCACCGGTATAACAGGTGATGGTGCCAAGTCCTACGATACGCTCAAGAAGAGAAGTAGTAAGCTTCACATCCTGAATTTTGTACATATAACAGTCATCTTCTGTAGTGCTTAACAGACCGCGGTCAATCGTCAGAAGACTCGGGGTAATGGTATATTTGGTAAACGTCCATGGAAGTCCAAGAAATAGCAGGCGTTTGCGTTCTTTGAACATTACCGTGTCATCGGTATCAATTGTAAAATTTTTATCATCCGCCATATTACATTCTCCTTTAATTTTAAAATGGAATTGTTGCTTATCTTAAAAAGAAAAACCACATCAATTATATTGTAACGAAAAAACTTTGAAATGCAATGTGTTTTGTCTTGAAATATGAAAATTATTATTATATGATAGTAAAAATGCGTGAAATTAGGAGGGATAAAATGCGACATTTAATGAGTCCTCTGGACTTTTCCGTCGAAGAGTTGGACAAGCTGTTAGATTTGGCCAATGACATTGAGAAACATCCAGACAAATATGCCCATGCGTGTGATGGGAAGAAACTTGCAACCTGTTTTTATGAGCCAAGTACAAGAACCAGATTAAGTTTTGAAGCTGCCATGTTAAATCTTGGTGGTTCCGTTTTAGGTTTTGCCAGCGCTGATTCATCTTCAGCAGCCAAAGGCGAAAGCATTTCTGATACAATTCGTGTTATTTCCTGCTATGCAGATATATGTGCAATGCGTCATCCAAAAGAAGGAGCTGCATTAGTCGCATCACAGAAATCCAGAATCCCGGTCATCAATGCCGGAGATGGTGGTCATCAGCATCCAACCCAGACATTAACCGATATGCTTACGATCCGTTCTTTAAAGGGAAGACTGGGCAATATGACAATTGGACTCTGTGGAGATTTAAAATTCGGACGTACGGTTCATTCACTGATCAATGCGCTGATCCGCTATGACAATGTGAAGTTTGTACTGATCTCCCCGGAAGAACTTAAAATTCCGGATTACATCCGCGATGATGTACTTCGTGCAAACAATATCGAGTTTGAGGAAGTCGAGCGCTTAGAGGATGCAATCGGTCAATTGGATGTATTATATATGACGAGAGTACAAAGAGAGCGTTTCTTCAACGAAGAAGATTACATTCGTTTAAAAGACTTTTATGTATTGACCAAGAAAAAGATGGAACTGGCAAAAGACGACATGCTTGTGCTGCATCCGCTTCCTCGAGTAAATGAAATTTCAGTAGAAGTTGATGATGATCCAAGAGCCGTGTACTTCAAACAGGTACAATACGGTGTATATGTCCGTATGGCATTGATACTGACACTTTTGGGCATTACAGTATAGGGAGGAAGATATGTTAAATATTAGTGGAATTCATGAAGGTTTTGTATTGGACCATATTCAGGCAGGAATGAGCATGCAGATTTATCATGATCTGAAACTGGACAAGCTTGACTGTACAGTTGCAATTATTAAAAATGCAAAAAGTAACAAAATGGGAAAGAAAGACATTATCAAAGTAGAATGTCCGATAGAAGCTCTGGATCTGGATATTTTAGGATTTATTGATCATAATATTACCGTAAATGTTATCAAAGGTGATCGTATTGTAGACAAGAAAATACTTTCGCTGCCGAAGCAGGTACGCAATGTAATCAAATGTAAGAATCCGCGTTGCGTGACATCTGTTGAGCAGGAACTCGATCAGATCTTTCTTCTTACCGATGAAGAAAAAGAAGTATATCGTTGCAAGTATTGCGAAGAAAAGTATACAAATCCGAACCGAAGAAAGTAAACACAATGGGGGAAGCCAGTCAGGCTTCCCCTTTCTGATGCAGTCTGTATTTCCTCTCACTTCACATGGATTTCGATTTCGCACCCGGCACTTTCCTTCCACACTAGTTATCCCAAATTATGAATTTGCACAAAATCCTGCATGCCTCTTTCTATGATTCCTGTCCGTTCCAGTTTCAACAGCTCCTCTCCGGTTGTCCGTCTGCCACAGATGACATCGGAAGTATTTTGTGACTGTCTTAGCGGGATTGTTCAGGAAACGTGCCGCCACTGGGGCAAATGTTTTTGAGCAGCACAGCATAACAATTTGTCGTAAGACTTCATGCGAGTTTTGACCGTGGCGGCTTATATCGACTTCATGAACAGGCCCGCTTAGACAGACTAAAAATACTGACTGCATCTGTGGCAGACGGACAACCGGAGAGGAGCTGTCGAAACGGTGCCCGGACACGAAATGAGAGACATACAGGACTTTGGCAAATTCTATAATTTTGTATAAAACCGTGCGGAAGAAAAGTGCCGGGTGCGAAAAAAATCAAACGTGAGGGCGGGAGGAAACATCTTCGGACAAAGAATTTCTCTCATCGAGGAAGCGTAACAGAACTTCAAATGCAAGCCCCGCCACAACCCAGAACGGAAAATAATCCAGTCTTACGATTCCTGCAATATTGTAAGGCGTTCCACTGTAATCCCACGGACACACACCAAGGAAGCGCAGCAGACTCCCACTTAAAAATTCGCCAAGCATAATCGATGCTGCATAGAAACACCCCCGCAAAAGAAAAGGCCAGTATTTAATTTTTTCATATATTGGATCAATGAGAGCTGCCATACCATAGATGGGGAACATCCACAGAGAGGTATGCCCCAGAAGACGGGGATCTCCGTGTAAAAAAGTACCGAATGATGTGAACACGATCTCCATGCACCAGCCGGTAAGCCCACAAATAAAAAAATTTCTCCACTTCATCTTATACTCCTTTGGTATTTAAAGTATACCCGAAAGGAATTGCAGATATACTTGCAAAAACGAACGGAGAAATATATGATGATACATGGACAGAATGCAAAAGCGAGAGGGAAGATGAAGATTTATGGCATATTTTCCAATGTTTGTAGATATAGAAAAGAAAAAATGTCTGATTGTGGGCGGTGGAACGGTTGCACTGCGCAAAGTGCAGGTACTGCTGGATTTTGGAGCAGATGTTGTGGTGGTAGCACCGGAGGTCATTTCCAAAATCAAAGAGTATCCGGTTACTGTTTATCAGAGAAATTTTCAAAAAACAGATTTGCAGGGATGCGAACTTGTGGTGGCAGCCACGGATGATGCCGGATTAAATCATGAGATCGCTGAGGCGGCACAAAAACAAAAGATTCCGGTCAATGCCGTGGATCAGCAGGAAGACTGCAGTTTTATTTTTCCGTCTTATGTCCGGGAACAGGAACTTGTCGGGGCTTTTTCCAGTGGAGGAAACAGTCCGGTGCTGACACAGTACCTGAAGAAATATATGGCGCAGATTCTGACCGCAGAGTTGGGCGAGGCCAATGCGTATCTTGGAAGTATCCGGCCGGTTGTGAAAAGGGAACTGGACACGGAAGCGATGCGTAAAAAAGTATACCAGCAGGTTTTAAATGAGCTTTTCAAACAAATAGAAAAAAAACAGGATGTGAAGCTGTCCAGGCAGCAGCTTCAGGACCTGATTGATGATACCCAAAAAGAGGAAAGAGGCAGATAAAATGGACCGAACAAGAAGATTAAGAAACAACGCAGTATTGCGGGATATGGTAAGAGAAAATCATGTGCGTGTGGATGAACTTATTTACCCGCTGTTTGTGATGGAGGGAGAAAATATCGTGGAGCCGGTAGATTCCATGCCGGGAATCTGCCAGTATTCGTTAGACCGTATGCATGAGGAACTGGATCGTGTCAAAGAAGCAGGCATTCCGGCAATTCTTATTTTTGGCATTCCGGCACATAAGGATGAAGTGGGAAGTGGTGCGTATGATGAGCATGGAATCGTGCAAGAAGCCATCCGCCAGATAAAAAAGGATTATCCGGATCTTGTTGTGATTGCAGATGTATGCCTTTGTGAATATACTTCCCATGGACATTGCGGTCTGGTAAAGGACGGTGAGATTTTAAACGATGAGACATTGCCGTTGCTTGCTGCATCCGCAGTCAGCTACGCGAAAGCCGGAGCAGATATTGTTGCGCCGAGTGATATGATGGACAAGCGTGTGGGAGCCATCCGTCAGGCATTGGATGAAGCAGGATTTACTTACACACCGATCATGGCATATTCTGCAAAATTTGCGTCCGGTTATTACGGACCGTTTCGCGATGCCGCACATTCTGCACCGGGCTTTGGAGACCGCAAGACCTATCAGATGGATCCAGCAAATGGAAAAGAAGCGATGCGCGAAGTGGAAGAAGATATCGCAGAGGGCGCAGATTTGATCATTGCAAAACCGGCGATGGCATACATGGATATTATCAAAGATATCAGCACGAATTTTAATATTCCGATTGTTGCATATAATGTGAGTGGAGAGTATGCGATGGTGAAAGCAGCAGCTGCAAATGGCTGGATTGATGAAAAGAAAATTGTCATGGAGAACATGATTGGAATGAAGCGTGCAGGAGCGAAGATGATCATTACGTATCATGCATTGGATGTGGCACGCTGGATATGGGAGGAAGAATAAAGATGGCAGCAGAAGAAAGATCAAAGGCGTTTTATGAGCGCGCAGTCAAGCGGCTCCCGGGAGGGGTCAACAGCCCGGTACGTGCATATCAGGCTGTGGGACGAACCCCACGTTTTATCCAGAGTGCAAAGGGTGCGCATATCACAGACGTTGACGGAAATGAAATGATTGATTATGTATGTTCCTGGGGACCGGGAATCCTTGGACATGCAAATCCGAAAGTCGTAGAAAAGGTAAAGGCAGCATGTGATGAGGGTCTGACCTTTGGGGCTCCAACGGAGCGAGAAGTTGAGATGGCAGAGTTACTAGCAGAACTGGTTCCGTCTATGGAAGTCAGCCGTCTGGTAAGTTCCGGAACCGAGGCAACGATGAGTGCAATTCGTGTTGCCAGAGGATTTACCCGAAGAGATAAGATCATCAAATTCCGTGGATGTTATCATGGACATTCTGATGGACTTCTGGTAAAGGCAGGATCAGCGGCATTGACGACGTCCGTTCCGGACAGTGCAGGCGTGCCGGCAGACTATACGAAAAATACACTGGTTGCAGAATACAATAACAAGGAAAGCGTCAAGGCATTGTTTGAAGCAAATCCAAAGGAGATTGCCGCAATCATTGTGGAGCCGGTTGCCGCAAATATGGGGGTGGTTCCACCGAAGGATGATTTCCTTGCCTTTTTGCGCGAGATTACAACACAGTATGGTGCATTGCTCATCTTTGATGAGGTCATTACCGGATTTCGTCTTGCTTTGGGCGGTGCGCAGGAATATTTTGGAATTAAACCGGATTTGTCTACGTTCGGAAAAATCATCGGAGGCGGTATGCCGGTAGGAGCATATGGCGGACGTGAAGATATCATGCGTATGGTTTCACCGGATGGACCGGTATATCAGGCAGGAACACTTTCCGGTAATCCGATTGCGACGGCGGCAGGACTTAGCACGCTTCGCATTTTAAAAGAAGATACTTCGATTTATGAGCGCCTGGAAAAGAAGACGGCAAAGATCGCGGATGCTGTGCGCCAAGCAGCAGGAAACAAGGTTTGTGTCAACCAGATTGGTTCACTGATGAGCATTTTCTTTACCGGTGAAGAGGTTGTGGATTTTGATTCCGCAATGACCGCAGATGTGAAAGCATATGCTGCATATTTCGGACATATGCTGGATCATGGAATTTATGTGGCACCTTCACAGTTTGAAGCCATGTTTGTTTCCGACGCACATACAGAAGAAGACATTACAAAGACGATCGCTGTGATGCAGCAGTGGTTTTAGAGCGGCTGTTATCACAGATAAAATGATTAAAGGGTCAAAAGGTATCATAAAATGCAAAAGAGATCATGATGGAATTTGGATATATTGGAATTAACTACAAAAACGCGGATCAGGATATCCGGGATGGCGTTTCTTTTACCGATAATGGAAAAATCGATTTTATGGGAAAAGCGGCGGATGCGGGAATCAATCAGTGCATGGTGCTTTCTACCTGCAACCGCAGCGAAGTGTACTATCTGGTGCAGGATACTGAGGAGCATGAAACGATGGAACGCCTGTATCGGGACAATTTTTCGGCGATCTGTCTGGATGAGTATCTGGATTTTCGCAGAGGAAAAGAGGCGATTGCCTATCTGTTTCGTGTGACCGCGGGACTTGAGTCCATGGTGCTTGGAGAAGACCAGATTTTAGGGCAGGTAAAAGAAGCCTGTGAACTTTCCCAGACACTTGGATATACCGGAAAAGAACTGAATAAGATCATTAGAGATGCCGTGACCTGCGCAAAGAAAATGAAAACGCAACTGCATATCAGTGAGACACCACTTTCGGTCAGCTATGTTGGCATTCAGCAACTGAATGCGCATTTTGGCATCCAGGGAAAACGCGCGCTTTTGATCGGAAGCGGTAAGACAGCAGTACTGGCGCTGCGTTATCTGTACGAGTACAAGGCAAAGTGTGTAACTGTCTGCAGTAGGACTTTTTCCCATGCAAAGGAACTTTTGGGAGAGTTCCCGAAATTGAATATTGTGCCATACGAAAAAAGATATGAGGCGATGAAAAACTGTGACATTGTAGTATCCGCCACCGCTTCTCCGCATATTGTCGTGCGCAGGGAGTGTGTAAAACTCACGCATCCGATGGCATTTTTGGATCTGGCATCGCCGCGTGATATCGATATGCAGCTGAAGGATGTGACACTGCTTTTGAATCTGGACAGTCTGAATGCTATCGTGGCAAAAAACCAGGAAACGAGAGAACGGCTTGTGCAGCAGGGACAGGGCATGATCGAGGAGGCTTTGCAGGAGACGATCGACTGGCTGGGCAGTACCGGTGTGGATGCGACGATAGAATCGTTGCAGCAGAGGTGTGCAGAGATTGTGGAGGACAGTTATTCTTATCTAAACCGGAAACTTGATCTGACAACAAGGGAGCAGAAGATCCTGAAAAAAATCCTGAAAGCTTCCCTGCATCGGCTTTTGCGTGAACCAATACTTGAGATGAAACAATTGGAATCCAAAGAGCAGCAGGAAGAATATCAAAAAGTCGTACGACAGTTATTTCAACTGGAAGAGTAGTTATGGATAGTGTCAGCCCATTTGCTGAAAGCAAATTTTGCATGGGCTGATGTTCAAGGCAGAGAGGAAAAAGCATGCATTATAAGATTGGAACACGTGGTTCGAAGCTTGCACTTGTGCAGGCAGAATTTGTAAGAGACCGTCTGCAGGAGCATTATCCGCAGGATTGTTTTGAACTGAAAATTATAAAGACGAAAGGTGATAAGATTCAGAACAAAGCATTGTCTGCAATCGGAGACAAGGGCCTTTTTGTAAAAGAAATCGAACAGGAACTTCTGTCGGGAGAAATCCATTTAGCGGTGCACAGCATGAAGGATATGCCGGGAGAACTTCCGGACGGACTTTGTTTTGCAAAGGCATGGAAGCGGGAAGATCCACGGGATGTACTTGTGCTGCGGGAAGCAAAATCGCTTCATGAGCTGCCAAAGCATGCAGTCATTGGAACCGGAAGCAAGCGCAGAGCCTATCAGTTACAGGCGATACGACCGGATATTGAGATTGTAGATATCCGTGGAAATGTGGACACGCGTCTGGCAAAGATGGAAACACAAAAGCTTGACGGAATCGTTCTTGCGGCGGCCGGATTAAAACGGCTGCACAGAGAGGATGTTATTACAGAATATCTGGATCCAAATGAGATGATTCCGGCAACTACGCAGGGAACGCTTGCCATCGAATTGCTAGTGGATGAGACAGAACTTTTGGAGAAAATCAATGCATTATCCGATGAAAAGACCGAACGCATAACGCGTACCGAGCGCCTTTTTCTGGAACAGATCGGAGGGGACTGCCACACGCCGATCGGCGGTTACGCAACGGAAACGGCGGATGGATGTATCCGTCTTGTCGCAATCTTTGGAAATGAGGATGGCAGCAGACTGATCCGCTGCCAGAAAACCGGAAATGATCCGGACGACGTTGTACAGATTGTTGTGGATGAGATGAAAAGACAGCTTTACGAGAATGGTATATTTATGATATAATTTCGGTAAATTTTGCAAGCGTAAGGCGGCAAAACATACAATATGGAGGAATAAAATTATGTTAGACAGCGCAGGAATATGTATTCTGGGTACAATTATCGCGTATCTGCTCATTGTACTCATTATCGGATTTCACTATGCACGAAAGAATGAATCGGCATCGGACTTTTATCTGGGAGGACGTAAGCTTGGACCTTTGGTTACTGCAATGAGTGCAGAAGCATCAGATATGTCAAGTTATTTGCTGATGGGATTGCCGGGACTGGCTTATTTAACCGGACTGGCAGATGTAGGCTGGACCGCGATCGGTCTTGCAGCCGGAACGTATCTGAACTGGCTTTTGACAGCAAAGCGCCTCAGAAGATACACACATGTAACAAAGTCATTTACAATACCACAGTTTTTCTCAAACCGTTATCACGACAAGAAAAACATTTTATCTGTGATCGCAGCGGTACTGATTATTATCTTCTTCGTACCTTACACTGCATCCGGATTTGCGGCATGTGGAAAATTATTCCACTCACTGTTTGGAATTAACTATATGACAGCAATGATCATTTCCGCAATTGTTATCGTTGCTTATACAACAGCAGGAGGATTCCTCGCTGCATCTACCACAGACTTTGTACAGGGAATTATCATGACAATCGCAATTGTGTTTGTGCTTGTATTCTCAACAATCTCTGCCGGAGGTGTCGGAGCCGTGATCGACAATGTACGAAATCTTCCGGGATACCTTTCCTTTACACATACTTATGTAGAGGCAAGCCAGAGTGCAGAACCGTACAGTGCATTAAAAATCGTATCCACACTGGCATGGGGACTCGGATATTTCGGTATGCCACATATTCTTCTTCGTTTCATGGCAATTGAGGATGAGAAGAAATTAAAGGTTTCCCGTCGTGTTGCATCTGTCTGGGTTGTCATTGCCATGGGTGTTGCAATCCTGATCGGTGTAGTCGGAAGACAGATGAGCGCAACCGGACTGATTGCTTCACTTTCCGGTTCTGAGACAGAGACAATTATCGTAAAAGTAGCACATTTACTTTCTACATACGGTGCATTCCCGGCAATTATGGCTGGTCTGATCCTCGCAGGAATTCTTGCAAGTACCATGTCAACTTCTGACTCACAGTTACTTGCAGCATCCTCAAGTGTATCGCAGAATATTTTGCAGGAGGCATTTCATTTGAACCTCTCTAAGAGAGCAAGCATGATTGCTGCACGTCTTACGGTAGTCGTTGTTGCAATCCTTGGAATTGTCATTGCAAGAGACCCGAACAGTTCCGTATTCGGAATCGTATCGTTTGCATGGGCAGGATTTGGTGCCGCATTCGGACCGGTTATGATGTGTTCTCTTTTCTGGAAGCGTACAACACTTCCGGGAGCAATCGCAGGAATGGTATCCGGTGGTGCGTTCGTATTTATCTGGAAATACCTCATTGCACCAATGGGCGGTGTATTTGCAATCTATGAACTTTTACCGGCATTCATCGTTGGTATCGTAGTTATCATCGTAGTCAGCCTTCTTACCAAGGCTCCGAGTCAGGAAATCCTTGACGAGTTTGAGCAGGCAAAGGCATCACATGATCTGAATTAAAAAATTATGTAAAATGATAGGGCTAATGTATAAATGTAAAGATTTGTATATTAGCCTTATTTTTATATGGTATAATAAGTTGTGCAATTTAAAGAGATAAAATTTGAAAAAGAATGGCAAATTCGTTTTAGCTTGGAATAGAGAGTAATAGCATATGAAAGCAATATATTTATCAGAATAAATGGATTTTATAAAGTGATATATTTGACAGAAATTGGATATATACTAGGAAGGGGAGATAAAAGTATGGCACATATTTCTGAATACGAAGTTGAAGATATTTTCATAGACCGTTTGGAAGGTATCGGATACAAATTCATAAAATTAGATAACTATGATGATGTGCTTGCCAATTTCCGTGAACAGCTTGCAAAGTTCAATGCAAAGAAGCTGGCAGAAAAAGGACATGATGCATCATTTTCAGATGCTGAGTTCAACCGCATTATGATTCATGTAGATAATCATTCTGTGTATGAATCAGCAAAGATTCTTCGTGATAAATATGTGTTACAGCTGGATAATGGAGAATCAGTGTATATTGATTTCTTCTCAAGTGATACAGATAGAAATATCTATCAGGTAACACATCAGGTCACGATGGACAAGGTACATAAAGACGATGTAGTGTATAAGAATCGTTATGATGTGACTGTCCTCATCAACGGTTTACCGCTTGTACAGATTGAATTGAAACGCCCCGGCGTGGAAATCAACGAAGCAATCAACCAGATTAACAGATACAGAAAGTTTTCTTTCAAAGGTATTTTCAGATATTTGCAGCTGTTTGTAGTCAGCAATTCTGTACAGACGAAGTATTTCTGTAATGAAAATGAGATGATGGATGGTCAGTACAATCCAATCCTGAAATCTCTTGTATTCTTCTGGACAGATGAAAAGAATACACGTATCAATGACCTGAACACATTCACAGGTGAATTTTTCCGCAAATCAGCTATTACAGAGATGATGGATAAATACATGGTTATTAAGACCACGGAGCCTGTATTGATGGTCATGAGACCATACCAGATTTATGCTGTAAAGGCTGCAAAGAAGCGTGTACTTGAAGTAAATCAGGATGGTTATGTATTTGCCTGTACAGGTTCAGGAAAGACATTGACATCATTCAAGCTGGCACAGCTTTTACGTGATGAATCAATGGTAGATTTGGTCGTATTCCTGATTGACAGAAAAGACCTGGATGACCAGACCGTTGATGAATATAACAGTTTTGAAAAAGACTGTGTAGACAATACGGACAGCACCGCTGTACTTATCAATATGTTGAAATCATCTGAGAAAAAGATGATTGTTACAACGATTCAGAAGATGGCAAATGCTGTAAAGAATCCAAAATATGCATCTGTAATGGATGCATACAAGGATAAGAAAGTTGTATTTATCATTGATGAGTGTCATCGTTCTCAGTTCGGAAAGATGCATGGTCAGATTGAAAAGCATTTTGAAAGAGCAAATTATATTGGATTCACTGGAACACCGATTTTTGAGAAAAATAAGGGTGCGGATGGTCGTACCACAGCGGATATTTTCCATGCAGGAGATAAGCTGGATTCATGCTTGCATAAATATATGATTAAGGATGCGATTGCAGACGGTAACGTGCTTAGATTCTCAGTAGAGTATCAGCGTACCATCTTTGCAAGGAATCTCGCTGTAAAGGGTATTGACCCGGAACAGCTGGATGACCCGGAATACTGCAAGCGTCATAAAATCGACATGGAACCTCTGTACCATGATGATGAGCGTATTGCTGGCATTGCAAAGCATATCTTTGAACATCATGAACAGCATGTACATCCACAAGGCAAGGACATTTATACAGCACTGTTTGCAGTGGATAAGATTCAGACCCTTGGAAAATATTATGACGAGTTCAAGAAGCTGAACGATGCAGCACCAGATGATAAGAAGCTGAAAGTAACTGCAATCTTTTCCTATCAGGCAAATGAAGATATGGATGATGGTGCAGATGAACATTCACAGGAACTTCTTGACCGCTGTATGCAGGATTACAATGCTTTATACAATACAGCATTTACGATTGATACATTTGATGCATACAGAAAAGATATTGCAAAGAGGTTGAAACAGAAGGATTTACCGCAGGTTGATATTCTCTTGGTAGTCAATATGTTCCTGACCGGATTCGATGCAAAGCCATTGAATACGTTGTATCTGGACAAGAATCTTATCTGGCACTCACTTGTACAGGCATATAGCCGTACAAACCGTGTAGATAAGGTGACAAAGCAGTTTGGACAGATTGTATCATACAGAAATATCAAGCAGTGGCAGGATGATGCACTGACATTATTCTCCGGGGACGGAGACCCGAATGAATATCTGCTTGAAAATTATGAGTATTATCTGAATCAGTGGGTAAATCAGGAACCTGTACTGAGAAAGATTACAGCGGATGTGGATGCAGCTGGTCAGCTCAAGTCAGAAGATGAAATCCGTATGTTTATCATTGCGTTCCGTTCAATGGCAAAGACCCTTGCCACTTTGAAGACATTTTCTAAGTTTGACTGGGATGACCTTGCTGTTGTGATGGATGAGAATGAATACGAAGGATTCAAGAGCTGGTATCTGTATTATAAAGACCAGACACACAATCCAAATTCGAAAGTACCTGTACCAGTAGATGTGGATTTCGATATTGAGCTTGTCCGTACTGACCGTATCAATGTTGTGTATATCCTGAATCTGCTGAAAAATGCGAATACTCACGATAAGACAGAGGAAGAAAAGCAGCAGGATGTTGATTTGATTCTGCGTGAGATTGAGCGTTCTGACAATGAATCCTTGCGACTTAAAAAAGAGGTCATGAGACAGTTCATTTTGACCAGATTCTATGATTTACCGGAAGATGCAGATGTAATGGAAGCATTTACGCAGTTCGAGAAAGAACAGATGAAGGCTGACATGGAAGAATTTGCGTTTGATAACAAGATTGATTACATGATTGTATCAGAACTGTTTACAGAATATGTATTCCACGGTACGATTTCAGATGATGATATTCGTAAGAGATTGACAGCATACAAGCTGGGTCTTCTGAAAATGACGAAGCTGACAAAATCAGTGAAGACATTTGTAACAGATACCTATAACAAATATAAAGCAGAGGGAGAATAATTATGGCAGATACAAATACATATCAGGCACAGGCAAATGAGCTTTCTCAAAAGCTCTGGGCGATTGCCAATGAATTACGAGGACAGATGGATGCCAGTGAGTTCAAAAATTATATTCTTGGAGTAATTTTCTATCGTTATCTGTCAGAACGTACAGAAATGTACATGGCAGAAATCCTTGAAAATGACGGTGTAACATACGAAGAAGCATTTGCGGATGATGATTACAGACCTGTTGTAGAAGACTGGTCTTTATCCAAACTGGGATATGTCATCAAGCCGGAAAATCTGTTCCGTAACCTGATTCGTAAGATTACAAAATTTGAGAATGATGCTGATAAGTTCAGCGTAGAAGATTTTGAAAAAGCAATCAATGACCTTGTAGGTTCTACAATGGGGCATGAATCCAACAAAGCATTTGATGGATTGTTCAATGATATGCGTTTACAGGATGCACGTCTTGGAGAGACAGTGGCAGACCGTACAGATATGATTGGTCGTGTCATGGTCAAGGTCTCAGACATTGATTTTGATTTACAGGATTCTCAGTTTGATGTACTAGGTACAGCATATATGATTTTGATCGGTCTGTTTGCTTCAGATGCTGGGAAGAAAGGTGGAGAGTTCTTCACACCTGCTGGACCGAGTAGACTTTGTGCTACACTTGCATCCTTTGGGCTGGACGAAGCAAAGACCGTCGGTGACTGTACCTGCGGTTCTGCATCCATGCTGTTAGAAGTTCAGAAGCATTTGACCACACATAAAGTTGGTCATTTCTATGGACAGGAGCAGAACGCTACAACATACAACCTGTCAAGAATGAACATGATTATGCATGGTGTAGACTGGCAGAACTTTGATATTTACAAAGGTGATACACTGAAAGATGATAAATACGGTGATGATTTGAAGCTGACTGTACAGGTCTGCAATCCACCATATAGCTTGAAGTGGTCTGCTGATAAGAAATTTGAGGATGACCCACGATACAGCGGAGCTGGAAAGCTGGCACCGAAGTCTGCCGCTGACCTTGCCTTTGTAGAACATATGATTTATCACATGGATGATTCTGATGGTCGTGTAGCTGTACTGTTACCACACGGTGTATTGTTCCGTGCTGGAGCAGAAGAAGCAATCAGAAAATATATCATCAAAGACCTGAACCGTCTGGATGCTGTTATCGGATTGCCTGCAAATCTGTTCCATGGAACAGGAATTCCAGTATGTGTATTAGTGCTGAAAAGCAAGAGAAACGGCAATTCAGAAAATATTCTGTTCATTGATGCATCGAAAGAGTTCAAGGCTGGAAAGAATCAGAATGTCTTGGAACAGGAGCATATTGATAAGATTGTAGATGCGTATGCAAAGCGTGTAGACGTAGATAAATTTGCTCATGTAGCAGATATGAAAGAGATTGAAGAAAATGGCTATAATTTGAATATCCCGAGATATGTTGATACATTCGAGGAAGAAGAACCTGTTGACTTGGATGCTGTAAAAGCTCAGATTAAGACACTGGATTCTGAAACAAAAGCTGCGATTGATAAGGCTGAAAGTTTTATGAGACAGCTTGGACTGTAAAGGCAGGTGAATTCTAATTATGAAATTTGAGAAAACAGAATATCCCACCACGATAGCTGCATCGGCTGCAATGTCATTTCTGTCAATGGCAAACAATCCTTATCCGTATGAATATATGGTAGGAAATGCACAATTACCTTCAAAGGAATTGCCTATATTATTACCAGATAAATGTCCTTGTTGTGGTAAAGTATTATCCACTGAAATTTTACCGATTAGGGCAGTTAATAATATTACGGATAATGAACAAAAAGAATGTACGGTTATATCTATTTACAGATGTACATCTTGCAATGAATTATTCACTGTGACGAATACAGTTAAGACGGAATTAGCGTTTAATGATGAAAATTTTGGTACAGATGACGCAATAAGTGAATTTGTTGGCATTTATCCATTTGAAATGGAAAGTGTAGATTTCGATGAAGATATTAGTGATTTGTCACCGTCTTTTGTTGAGGTGTATAAGCAAGCAGAACGTGCAGAACATGATGGGTTGAATTTAATTTGCGGAATGGCGTATCGTAGAGCATTGGAATTTTTAGTTAGAGATTATTGTGTTGATAAATTCCCTGAAAAAGTCAGTGAAATAGATACAAAATCTTTGTCTGAGAAAATCAGAAATTATATTACGGATGATTCAGATATTAAAACTTTGGCAGAAAAAGCAACATGGCTTGGTAATGACCAGACACATGTAATCAATAAGCATCCTGATAGAGATGTCAGTGATATTAAGCAATTTATTCAGATGATTGTTGCGAAGATTAAAATAAAAATGGTTGTTGCAGATGCTGAAACTATAAAAAAGGGGTGATATAATTG
>URSS01000031.1 GCA_900550545.1 uncultured Lachnobacterium sp.
TTTACCATAGAAGACCTTGCTGTTATTAGCTATTTACAGAAAAAGTTTCACACACTCCTCTTACTTTCCACCATCGTTTCTTTTATTATGGTTTTTCATTCTAAGTTCATTAATTTCCCAGGAAAAAAATGGAAATACACCTGCAACCATAATAGAAATCAGTAAATAGATTACATCAATATCTTTTTTTCCAATACAGAAGGCTACGAAAATACCAAGCATAATCATCGCAACTCCACAAAAATGTTTTACATAGTATTTCCAAAACCCGTCTTCTCTCTCCACAATCCATTTGTCTTCAAAATCAAGTTCCTGTCTCATAACGAATTGCCTTCACTAATTTCTCACAATCAATCGGCTTTGTGATAAAACGATAAGCTTCGATCTCAAATGCCTCCTGAAATCGTTCCACCATACTTGTCAGCATAATGATCTTTCCAATATTTAGGTTTCCCTTAAGTTTTCGTCCAATTTCAATTCCATCCAGTTCTGGCATACAAATGTCAAGCAGAAGGATATCAATTTGACTTGTGCTCTCTAGTAACTCTTTTCCATTATAGAAATCTACCAACTCCAATGAAACCCCAAAATCTATGCCCTCGATATACTCTTTTACCTGGTGGTGTACCACTGCTTCATCATCACATATGCCTAACTTCATTTTCATGCGCTCCTTTTCATTATTATACAATATAATTAAACAAAAAGGAATTCCATTTGACGGTTTTATTCATCAAATAGAATTCCCAATGTTATTGTTCAGACGCAAGCTTAGCACATGTCCTAAATACTTTATTACATGATTTTTCCTTCATCATTATTTGTTTTTTTCTTAAAATATTTAGCAAGTTTAACATAAAAGATAATTGTTAATGCTAAGCTTATTATTCCTATGATTAACATAAACGTATCAAAAATAAATTGCACAGCTATCATTCTCCCTATATGATTAATCATAAAATCCTATCATTTCTACTTATGTCCAGCGACATTAATACGTATCAATGCCTTGTGGAGTGCATACTCTGCACGCTTCAAATCGAGATTCTGTGACTTCGCAGCAATTCGTTCTTCTGCACGCTCCTTCGCGGCTTCCGCACGATTGATGTCGATTTCATCCGGCCATTCGGCAAGCTCCGCAAGCAGCGTAACTTTCTCGCCGAGAATTTCTGCAAATCCTGCATGGACGGCTGCAACTTTCTGTTCATCACCGTTGTGTATGATCACAACACCGGGTTCAAGGACGGTGGTCAGTGGAATATGATTTTTGTACACTCCGATTTCTCCATCCGCCGTATTGAATTCCAGCATATCTGCCTCACCGGCAAAAAATATACGATCCGGTGTGATGATCTCGACCTGAAATAAATCTTTTCCTTCTGCCATAATACCCCTTTCCTGCCTTTGCAAATTTTTACTTTGCTTTCGAATAAGACTCTTTTACATCGTCAATCGTTCCGGCATTGAGGAAGTAACTTTCCGGTACATCATCGAGTTTTCCGTCCAGGATTTCGCGGAAACCACGGATGGTCTCGGCGATCGGCACGTATTTTCCTTCCAGTCCGGTAAACTGTACAGCTACCGAGAATGGCTGGGACAGGAATCGCTGTACCTTTCTTGCACGGCTTACAACAAGCTTATCATCCTCAGATAATTCGTCCATACCAAGGATGGCAATGATATCCTGCAATTCTTTGTACTTCTGTAAGATTTCCTGTACTTCACGGGCAACCTTAAAATGCTCCTCCCCAACAATACGTGGATCAAGGATACGGGAAGTAGATGCCAGTGGATCAACTGCAGGGTAAATACCAAGCTCTACGATCGAACGGTCCAATACCGTTGTTGCATCCAAATGCGCAAATGTCGTTGCCGGAGCCGGGTCTGTCAAGTCATCCGCAGGCACATAGACTGCCTGTACAGATGTAATAGAACCGTTCTTTGTGGATGTAATTCGCTCCTGCAATGCGCCCATCTCCGTCTGCAGTGTCGGCTGATATCCTACAGCGGATGGCATACGGCCAAGCAACGCGGATACCTCAGAACCTGCCTGTGTGAAACGGAAAATATTGTCGATGAAAAGAAGCACGTCTTTTCCACCTTTGTCACGGAAATATTCTGCCATCGTAAGTCCGGTCAACGCTACACGCATACGGGCTCCCGGTGGCTCATTCATCTGTCCGAATACCATGGTCGTCTTGTCGATTACGCCGGATTCTTTCATTTCGTAGTAAAGGTCATTTCCCTCACGGGTACGCTCTCCTACTCCGGTAAATACGGAATATCCGCCATGCTCCGTCGCAATATTGTGAATCAGCTCCTGAATCAGTACGGTCTTTCCTACACCCGCACCTCCAAACAGTCCGATTTTTCCACCCTTCTGATATGGGCAAAGCAAATCTACGACTTTGATACCGGTCTCAAGCATCTCCTGTGAAGTTGCCTGCTCCTCAAATGATGGTGCCGGTCTGTGGATCGGCCATTTCTCCTCGGTATCCGGAGCTGCGATTTCATCAATTGGATCACCCAATACATTAAACAGTCTGCCCAGTGTCTTCTCTCCAACAGGAACAGAGATCGGGGCACCTGTTGCAATGGCATCCATACCACGAACCAATCCGTCGGTTGGTCCCAAAGCGATACATCTTACTGTATCATCACCCAGATGCTGAGCCACTTCCACAACCAGTCTTCCGCCATCTTTTAACGGCACTTCGATTGCTTCGTTGATCTCAGGCAGATGTCCTTCCTGGAATTTGATATCCAGTACGGCACTGATAATCTGTGTGATTTTACCAATATTATTACCTGCCATTTATTTTCTCCTTATTTTTTACGTTGAAATTGCATTTGCGCCCGCCACAATTTCGGTAAGTTCCTGCGTAATGGAACCCTGGCGCGCGCGATTGTACTTCAGTGACAGATCACTGATCATTTCTTCCGCATTGCTGGTTGCTGAATCCATTGCCTGCATACGTGCACCGTTCTCACTGGCTACCGCCTCAACGAGTGCTCCGTAAAATAAGCTCGTCACATATTTCGGAATAATCATATTCAATGCCTCTTCCTCATTTGGCTCATAATTCATCAGAACATTGGAATCCTCTGCGTCCTCCGGATCGATTTCAACCGGAAGGAGTTTGATCATCTTTGCTTCCTGACTTACGGTATTCTTAAAATGCGTGTACGCCAGATAGATTTCTCCTACTTCTCCGTTTGTAAATGCTTCGAGTACCTTGTTGCACAAAGCCGCCGCATCCGGATAGGTCGGAGCTTCCATCATGTAAGAAGCATCCAGTGCAATGTGATAATCTCTCCGTCCGAGTGCCTCTACACCTTTTCCTCCTACGGCATAGATGTCGAGATCTTCTTTCGGAAAATCACTGCCTGTAATCAGTTTGACAATGTTGGAATTATATCCACCTGCCAGTCCTCGATTCGAAGTAATGACAACGATTGCTTTTCTTTTGGAATCGCCTGCCTGCAAATACGGATGATTGATATTGCCACTTCGTGCCAGCATGGAACTTACGGTTTTGTACATATAATTGAAATACGGGTCCGTCTGTTCCGCACGGCTTTTGGCTTTCTGTAGCTTAACGGTTGAAACCAGCTTCATGGCTTTGGTGATCTGCTGCGTACTCTGTATGCTGCTTTTTCTTCGCTTTATGTCTCGCATGGAGGCCATGTCTTACCACCTACTTTCTGCCATTATCGGAAGGATGCTTTGCATTCTTCGATTGCTTTCACCAGCTTCTGTTCTGTCTCTTCATCCATCACTTTCGTTGCTGCAATGCTTCCCGGAATCTCCGGATATTTGGTATCGATATAATCAAAGAGTTCATTCTGGAAACGCAGAATGTCTGCTACCGGAATGTCCATAAGATATTTCTTGATTGCTGCATAAATAATGATAACCTGTTTCTCAACCGGCATCGGCTGATACTGTGGCTGCTTTAAGATTTCCTTCAGACGCTCGCCCTGTGCCAGCTTCTCGGTCGTATCGGCATCCAGTTCCGAACCAAACTGTGAGAATGCTGCCAGCTCACGGTACTGTGCCAACTCGGTACGAATCGGCGCTGCGATCTTCTTCATCGCCTTGATCTGCGCAGAACCACCTACACGGGATACCGAAAGTCCGGCATTGATTGCCGGCCGGAAACCTGCATTGAACATCTCTGTCTCCAGATAAATCTGACCATCCGTGATGGAAATAACGTTGGTTGGAATATAAGCAGATACATCGCCTGCCTGTGTTTCGATAATCGGTAATGCAGTCAGAGAACCGCCACCCAACTTATCAGAAAGTCTTGCTGCACGCTCAAGAAGTCTTGAATGCAGATAGAAGACATCTCCCGGATAAGCCTCACGTCCCGGTGCTCGTTTCAAAAGCAGGGAAAGTGTACGATATGCAGCTGCATGCTTACTCAGATCATCGTATACGACAAGGACATCTTCGCCATTTTCCATCCACTCCTCACCGATTGCACAGCCTGCATACGGTGCGATGTACTGCAATGGCGCAAGCTCACTGGCAGTCGCTGCAACTACGGTCGTATATGCCATAGCTCCGTATTCTTCCAGTGTCTTTACAATCGTTGCAACGGTGGAAGCTTTCTGTCCGATTGCGACATAAATACACTTCACACCCTGTCCCTTCTGGTTGATAATGGTATCCACAGCAATCGCTGTCTTTCCTGTCTGACGGTCTCCGATGATCAGTTCTCGCTGTCCACGTCCGATCGGCACCATGGAATCGATTGCCTTGATACCTGTCTGCAATGGTGTATCTACGGATTTTCTTGAAATGACACCGGATGCTACACGCTCAATTCTACGATACTTATCAGTATCTATCGGACCCTTGCCATCGATTGGCTGTCCCAGTGCATTTACGACACGGCCAAGCATAACATCTCCGACTGGTACCTCTACCACTCGTCCGGTTGTCTTTACCGTATCACCTTCATTAATATTTTTCTGAGAGCCAAGAAGTACGGCACCTACGTTGTCTTCCTCAAGGTTCATGACCATTCCGTAGACCTCTCCTGGAAACTCCAAAAGCTCTCCCTGCATTGCGTTCTCCAGACCATGGATACGTGCAATACCATCTGCTACCTGAATAACGGTTCCCACATCTGCAACTTCCAGTTGGGAAGCGTATCGTTTAATCTGCTCCTTGATTACGGAACTGATTTCTTCTGGTTTTAAATTCATGGAGCGCACTCACCTACTTTCAACTGTATTTTGGATAATTCGCGGGTTAAATCATACAGTTTTGTCTGAATACTGCTGTCTACCACGCGGTCTTTGATGCGGATAACCATGCCGCCGATCAATGCGGCATCCACATCGTAATGCATTTCAAATTTCACATATTTTGTTGTCTCAAGCAGTCTCTTTTCGACTGCTGCCTTCTGCGCATCACTCAGTTCCATGGCAGAAGTTACATAGGCGGTTCCGATATTTTTGTATTCTTTGACCTGTTCCATGAAGTACGTAAAAACGCTCTCAATCTCATTGTAATGATCCTTCTCTACAATCATTCGCATCAGACCTACAAGTTCATCCTCTACCTGCCCTTTGAAAATATCTTCGATCAGTTTAACCTTCTCTTCTTTATCAATCTTGGGATGGTTCATCAGCCGGGTCAAATCCGGGTTCTCCTGCAAAGCGACAGCCACTGTCCGAACTTCCTCGAACATGGTGTCAATGCGGTTCTCTTCCACAGCCAGCTGGAACAATGCATCCCCATATGTTCTGGATACTAGCTTAGCCATGTTGATTCACCCATCTCTTTCAATGTCTCATCCACAAGGGAATCCTGGATACTGGTATCAATGGATGCTGCCACAACTTTCTGTGCCATCATAGCTGCGATGGTAATCATCTCCTGCTTCATATCATCCATTGCGTGCTTTTTCTCCAGTTCTGCTTCCTGTTTGGCATGTGCAATAATGCGGGAAGCTTCCTCTTTCGCCTCGTCAATGATTTTGGTCTGATTCTTCATCGCCTTCTGTCTCGCATCGGCAAGAATCACTTCAGCTTCTTTGTCAACTTCTTTGAGCTTTGCCTCATATTCTGCTTTCAGGGCTTCGGCACTCTCTTTGTCTTCCTTCGCACTGTCAATATCATTGGCAATCCGCTCCTGCCTGTCTTTCAACATTTTCCGCGCCGGATTAAAAAGCAGATATGACATCGCAAGTACAAGGAAAAATACTGCAATTGCCAGTAACGCTGTATCGAAGAGCAACTGTGGATCAAGATTAAATAAAAATGTCTGTTCAGCTAACACTCCTGCTTACTCTCCTTTCCTTCTTTATATTGAAACACATTTTTAATGTGTCTCAAGGAGCACACCGCATGAAGAATCGCTTCGCGATGCGGTGTTCGTAGGAGACACATCTTCGATATGCCTCATTATCCTAACGGATGAACGAAAAGTAAAAGCATGGCAACGAGCAGACCATAGAGACCGGTTGTCTCGGCAACGGCCTGTCCCAAAAGCATGGTAGACATGATCTGTCCTCTTGCTCCCGGATTACGTCCTACTGCTGCAGCACCATGTCCGGCTGCGATACCCTGTCCAATACCAGGTCCGATACCTGCGATTACTGCAAGTCCTGCACCGATGGCGGAGCATGCTCTAATTAAATCCTGTCCTGAAATATTCATATAAAAATCCTCCTTAACCATATAAGTTCTTTTTGTTAGTAGTACATCATTGATATACTGTAAAGGAGACACATTTTCTGTGTGTCTATAAGGAGCACACCGCATGAATAATCGCTTCGCGATGCGGTGTACGTAAAGGAGCAAATTGCATCAAAAATTCGCTTCGCGAATGCAATTTGCGTAGGACACGTATCTTCGATACATGTCATCCATCACAAGCCTGTGATACATAAGTCATAGTCAGCATACAGAATACATATGTCTGAATTGCTCCGGAGAACAAATCAAAATATACATGCAATGCTGCCGGCCATACGATGGCCAGTTTTCCAAGTAGTCCATATACCAGTGCCATGATAACGGTTCCTGAAAGTATGTTTGCGAACAAACGCAGCGACAGGGAAATCGGTATCGCAATCTCACTGATAATGTTGATTGGCGCCCAGATTGGGAGCCATGGCGGTAATGGTGAACACATTCCCGTCCAGATTTGTTTTGCGCTCTGATGCTTAACTTTGCAGACACGAATCATAAAGAATGTTATCAGCGCAAGCGCAAGTGTTGTGCCGTAATCGGCTGTCGGTGGCCGGAGTCCTACAAGTCCGGAAATATTACTCATCAGTATGAAAATAAAAATCGTACTGATATAATTTACGAACTTCGGAGCCCATTTGCCCATGGTGGATTCCACCATATCATCTAACTTTTCTACGATCAGCTCAATGACGTTCTGGAAAGCATCGGGTTTGTCCGTTGCATGCTTCAGCTTACGGTTTGCAATGATTGCAAAAATCAGCATGATTGCCATAACAATAAGAATGCACGCATGACTGGTCGTAATCCAGACTTTCTGCCCGAATACCTCCACCTGAAAGATCCCATGGATCATAAAATCAATGTCAGCTGACATTAAAATCCCCTGATTCACATAGTCACCTCCTTTATATTTATTTTTATTCCACTATTTCTTCGTCAGAAGCTGCATCACGTCTTCCAAACAATCTGCCCGCTGCTTTTTCAAAAAGCGGCTGAAGGTAGGCTCCTATCTTTAGTCCCAATACCCCAAGAAAAGCGGTAAACAGATTCCCGAAATGAAAATAGCCCAATATAATTAACAGAACTGCCACAACGAAGTACCGTAGCAGGCACTTTGCGATAATTCTGCGATTGGCATCTTTGCTCTCGCCCATGGATACTGCGTCCCACAGTACACTTGCAATATGAATCGCAAGTCCGACTGCAATCGCTATTCCATACCACAGGCCTATGGAATAAGCGGCTTTATCTTCTACAAACCACACCCCGGCAAACTGAATCACCAACCCGTATCCGATGATTGTTGCAACCAGTCCCGGTAATGCATCGTTTAATCTTCTCAGCATGTGTACGCCCCAATCCTGTCTGGCAGCATATACTGCCTATTTTTTCATTAATTTTCTGGCCATCTTGTATATATTGGTAGATCCGGCCAAAGCACCGATAAAGAAAAACGGAATCATCATCCATGAAATTCCTGTTTTTTCCCCAAGCCAGATACCAAATATCGAGCATAAAAAAATAGGAACAAGCATATTGATTCCAAATTGAAACACCAATATCAGTGCATTCCATACCTGTTTATTATCTTTCTTCATGGCTCCCCTTTATACTTTCTCGCAACTATATTTTATTATACCATTTTCCGTCGATTTGTCCATAAGAACTAATTTTTACATAAACTTTTCGTCAATATGTTAACAAATTTTACCAAAACTTCGTATAAATGACAAAAGGAGCCCTACATTACTGCGCTTTCGTGCATATGTATTGCTCCTGTGTATGTCTCTCTCTAAAATTATTTACTTTTAAAGTGTTTCCTATGCTACAACTCCAACGAAACATTTCTTCCTGTATGCTCATATCTGCGCAGCGTTACCCCTGCGGCACGGAGCATTTTCTTGGAAGCCATGACTCCTGCGGTATCTGCATATTTGTCACTGTCATATACAACTTCGCGAATGCCCGACTGAATGATGGCCTTTGCACATTCGTTACATGGGAAAAGCGTCACATAAATGCTAGCTCCCTCAAGGCTGCCACCGCGATAATTCAGTATCGCATTCAGTTCACTGTGCGTTGTATAAAAATATTTGTTGTCATCTCCTTCCCGAACCCACGGAAATTCATCATCGGAACATCCGGTCGGGAATCCATTGTATCCCATCGATAGGATTTTGTGCTCGGAGCTTACGATACAGGCTCCCACCTGGGTATTCGGATCCTTTGAGCGCATGCCCGAAAGCATCGCGATTCCCATGAAGTATTCATCCCAACTGATATAATCCTGTCTCTTCGTGCTCATATTCTACACCTCTTTAATATGTGATAAGTTTTCATAGAAAACTTATTTCGTACCAAAAATACGGTCTCCAGCGTCTCCAAGTCCCGGAACGATATATTTCTTTTCATTCAGACGCTCATCAAGTGCACCGATGAAAATGTCAACATCCGGATGTGCTTCTTTCAGTCTCTGTACGCCTTCCGGAGCAGCAATGATGCACATAAAGCGAATGCTCTTTACCCCTTTGTCCTTTAACATCTGTAATGCTGCCACTGCAGATCCACCGGTTGCCAGCATTGGATCTACAACAAATACTTCACGGTTTGAACAGTCAGCCGGAAGTTTGCAGTAATATTCTACCGGCTCTGCAGTCTCCGGATCACGGTAAAGTCCGATATGACCGACTTTTGCTGCCGGAATCATCTCAAGCATTCCTTCCACCATACCAAGACCTGCACGCAGGATTGGTACGACTGCCAGTTTCTTTCCCTTTAATTCCTTTACGGTTGTCTTACAGATTGGTGTCTCAATCTCTACATCTGTAAGTTCAAGGTCTCTGGTCGCTTCATAGCACTCTAACATTGCCACTTCGCTTACCAGCGTACGGAACTCTTTGGAACCGGTGTCCTTTCTTCTCATAATTCCAATCTTGTGCTGGATCAGCGGATGATCCATAACTACTACTTTTGCCATACCCTTATTCTCCTTCGTTTTCGTTTAATTTTTTTACGAGTTTTTTGATCGATTTGCGCAATGTCTCATAGCATAATCCATATGCTGGCAACGCACCTCCATACGGATCTAATATTTCCAGTTCATCGCCCACATAAGATGTAAGCACATGAATATTTTCCGGAATCGCATTCTCGAACTGTTCAAGAATCCGTTCTCTCTGCACCTCTTCCATCGGCAGGATCAGCGCATCTTCCGTCAGATCTTCTTCGGTCAGCTGCTGTGAAACAAAGCCCTCCATATTGATTCCATTACTGATCAGAACGGCCTCTGCCTTCTGGTTCATCGGTTCTGGAAACTGTACAACAAGTCCGCGGGACACAACCTCTACCGGATGCTTCAGGGAAAAATCTCCAAATATTCCTGCGGCCATCGCTTCGCGGCACGTTCCTGTCTGCGAAACGAAAATAATTTTGTTATATTCCATACTCTGCCCTCTCTCATTCTATACATGTATCACGGTATGTCCGGCCGCTTTAAGTAACCTGTTCATAATCGCCTGTCCAATTCTCGGTGTCTGGAAACATTCGGAATAAATTTCCCCCACATTTAATTCGTCGCATTCCCTGAGAATTTTATATAAATGTTGCGCAATGGCATCCTCATCTGCACGTTTTCCAATACAGAGGATCACATCCGCATCATATTGTTCTTTTGTCTCTTCGGTTGCAATGATGGCTACTTTCTTGCCTTCTGCCTGACGTGCTGCTGTCAGCTCATTAATCTTTGCAACGACTGCATCCTGCGCACCGTCCACAATCACCATGTCAGCCTTCGGCGCATAATGCTTATACTTCATCCCCGGTGCTTTCGGCTTTCTTGTATCATCTGCCGCAATAATGCCCGGATCAATGACAACTTCCTCTCCTAACACTTCGGACAGCATCTCCGGGGTAATATATCCCGGACGAAGCACCATCGGTTTGTCCTCAGTCAGGTCAATGATCGTAGATTCAATTCCAATGCCTACCGGACCTCCATCGAGGATCATTGCAATCCTTCCGGAAAGATCTTCTGCTACATGCTGCGCCTCTGTCGGGCTTGGACGTCCGGATGTATTGGCGCTTGGTGCTGCAATCAGGCAACCGCTTTTGCGGATAAGGTCGAGTGCTACCGGATGATTCGGCATACGCACTGCCACCGTGTCCATTCCTCCGGTTGTGGCTGACGGCACGGCATCACTCTTCCATACGATCATCGTCAGCGGTCCCGGCCAGAATGCATCTGCCAGCTTTTTGGCCTGTTCCGGAATCGTTTTTGCAACGCGTTCCATATCCGAAAATTCTGCAATGTGCACGATCAGCGGATTGTCCGAAGGACGTCCTTTCGCTGCGTAAATCTTCTTCGCTGCTTCCGGATGCAACGCATCTCCACCAAGTCCATAAACGGTCTCGGTCGGAAATGCAACAAGCTCTCCCTCCGCAATCAGTTGTCCTGCCTGTTCCATTATATGTTCGTCAATCTGTCTGGGATCAACTTTCTCTATTATTGTCTCCATAACTCCCACACTTTTCATTCCTATCAAAGACTTATTTTTACCATTCATCCTATTATATGATACACAAAGCACCATTGTCAAATTGAACAAAAAAAACGCGCGTTTTGCAAGATATGTCGTAAAAACACGACGAAAAAAGTTTGAATCATAAGACCTTAATATCTATAATATACTTATAATTTCAGAAAAGGAGGATATGTCGTGGAAAAAGTACGTTACATGATTTCCGATGCCGCCGCCATGGCCGGTGTGGAGACACATGTGTTACGTTACTGGGAAGAGGAACTCGATCTGACCATCCCGCGAAATGAGATGGGCCATCGATATTATACACGCGAAAATATACTGGAATTTCAAAAGATCAAAGAACTGAAAGAACAAGGCTATCAGCTGAAAGCCATCCGGATGATCATACATAGTCAGGATGTGGAAAAAGCGCAGGCGCTCTATCGCCCAAATGCTGGCACTCCCGACGGTCATTCTGCGAATGATCTGTTAAAAATGCCGTCCGGCTGCCAGTCCAGACACACCGTTGTGTCAAGCCACAAAGATGCGGAAAACGGACTGTCTGCCGAGGAACGCATGGCACAATTCCGCGAACTGATGAGTGATATTGTCGGCCGCGCCATTGCGCAGAACAACGAAGAACTAAGTCTGAGTATTAGTCAGGAGGTGCGAGAAACCGTCTTGAAAGAAATGAATTATCTTTTCCGGGAACAGGAAGAGTCCCAGGAGGAGCGCTACAGAAAACTCGATGCTGCAATCCGCAGCAAACTTCGTAAAAAACACTCCCTGTTTTCCCGGAAAGACAAGTCCGAAAAGGTTTCAAAAGTCAAAGGCGATGCCGTGCCTACTACATAACTTCAAGCACGACTGCCTGATATCCGTCAAGTATGATCTCTGATTCTTTTACGGATATACGCTGCAACGCGGACGCCGTATTATCGAGTACGACCTTAGCCTCCCCTGTTGGAAGTGCTACGCGTTGCGGTTCTTTTTGGAAATTGACCAGCACCAGAAGTGTCTGTGTTTCTCCCTTGCGGTAATATGCAATGAGATTCTTCTGCTCTCTGGCATATGGTTCAAATTTTCCAAATGTCAGTGTTTCATGGTATGCCGGATTTTTATATACGGCAATCATCTGTTTATAAAAATTCCAAACGGAATCCGGCTGTGCCTGCTGCTTTTCCACATTGATCTGCTTATAATTCGGATTCACCATCAGCCACGGCTCGTGTGTGGAAAATCCTGCAAAATCGCTGTCATCCCACTGTACCGGTGTCCGGGCGTTATCACGACTGAATTTGTGTGCGAGTTCTAATGCCTTTTCCTCGGTGCATCCTGCATCAAGACATACCTGATAGTCATCCTTTGTGCTGATATCATCATATGCAGTAATATCCGGAAATGCGCAGTTTTCCATACCAATTTCCTGTCCCTGATAGATGAATGGTATACCACGAAGGAAGAAGTATACCGCCGCCAAAGCTTTCTTGCTCTGCTCCGAGAGATCATCTGCCGGAATATAGCGGCTCACACCTCTTGGCTCATCATGATTTTCAATGATATTTGACAGAAAACCAATCTCTCCCGTACGAAGCTGGCTGTCAAAAATCACATTTTTATACATCTCTGCTGTGACATCTTCGTTCAGATCCCAACGGCCCTTTTTCCCACAAAGTTCCGGCGAAAAATCAAATTTGGATGAAAAGTGCCCATCTTCTCCAATGTATTCACGAATCTCCGATTCCTTGTCATTGAACACCTCTCCTACGGAAAAAGCGTCATATTTTGCAAAAGTCTCACGCTTCATCTCCTCTAAAAATGTTCCAATACCCTCTGCCTCTGCCAGCATTTTTCCAATATCACACAATCCATCTGCGCGATCCGGCTCATAATCCCGGAACGGTAATTTCTTTTTGATATTGATGATCGCATCAATTCGGAAACCTGCCACGCCACGCTCCAGCCAGAAATTCATCATCTTATAAACTTCCTGACGAACGACCGGGTTCTCCCAGTTGAGATCCGGCTGTTTTTTGTGGAACGAATGCAGATAGTATTTGTCTGTTCCCGGAATCGGTTCCCACACACTTCCGCCAAAATAAGAGCGCCAGTTACACGGCAGTTTTCCGTCTTTCTTTTCTGCAATATAGAAGTATTTTCCATACTCCCCGTCCGGGTCTTTCATTGCTTTCCGGAACCATTCATGCTCATCAGAACAATGATTCACAACCAGATCCATGATAATATACATGTCCCGCTTTTTTGCCTCTGCCAGAAGACGGTCCATCGTATCCATATCACCAAACAGCGGATTGATGTCATAGTAATCCGAAATATCATATCCCTGATCCACGAGCGGTGACTGATATACCGGGGAAATCCAGATAATATCTACACCAAGTTCTTTTAAATAATCCAGTTTTCCAATGATGCCTTCCAGATCGCCAATTCCATCGCCATTACTGTCTGCAAAGCTTTTGGGCCAGATCTGGTATGCCACTTTTCCCATCCACCATTTTTTGTTCATGATATTCTCCTATACTTCGTAACGATATACTCTTGCCTCGTATGGGCGCAACAGGGATTCCATCTTTCCCACATAATTGCAGATCATAATTTGCGCATCCGTAATCTGCCCGGTCACAGATGCCGGAATCACCACATCCCGATCCGTGAAATTGCACAGCACCATCAGACGCTCTCCACCAAGTGTTCTTGTATAAATAAAAAGCTCTTCATTCTCCGGCTCAAGCAATTCATAATCGCCATATACAATAATTTCATTTTCATGACGCAGACGAATCAGTTTCTGATAATAAGAAAATACCGAATCCGGATCTCCTACCTGTTGTTTTGCATTGACGTGAATATAATTTGGATTGACTTTGATCCATGGTGTTCCCGTCGTAAATCCCGCATTTTTGCTGTCATCCCACTGCATCGGTGTACGCGCATTGTCGCGGCTGACACGTTTCAAATATCCCATCATCTCTTCATGGGAAACTCCACAGGTTTCGGTCAGTTCCTTGTATGCATTCAGGCTTTCGATATCTCGATAGTCGGCAAGATCTTCAAAATAAGCATTACACATACCAAGCTCTTCCCCCTGGTATACATACGGTGTTCCCTGCATCATATGCAGACAGGTTGCCAGAAGTTTTGCAGAAACCTCGCGGTATGCATCACTGTCATTTCCAAATTTGGATACCGAACGGGGCTGATCATGATTGGAAAGAAACAGACTGTTCCACGCATTACCTTCCAATCCCATCTGCCACTTCGAAAGGATTTCTTTCCACTCCGGCAGCGGCATCTTCTGTCCATCCCATTTGCCGAAGCGGGTCTTTACGCCTTCTCCATCCCCCAGATGCTCAAACTGAAATACCATATTCAGTTCGGTTCCTTCGGCATTGGCATATTTCTTTGCCTCTTCCAATGTCACCCCGGCAGCCTCCCCTACCGTGATCAAATCATATTTCGAAAGAACCTCCCGGTTCATCTCCTGCAAATATTCATGCACATGTGGACCATTGGCACACCCGCTGTCGCCATATCCATTCTCCCCGGCTTTGCCGTCCGGCAGTCCTTCCGGTTTGGAAATCAGACTGATCACATCCATGCGGAATCCGTCAATTCCCTTTTCACACCACCAGTTCATCATGTCATAAACATGTTCACGTACCTGTGGATTATCCCAGTTGAGATCCGGCTGTTTTGTGGAAAACAGATGTAGGAAATACATGTCTGTCTGCGGATCGTATTTCCATGCGGAACCACTGAAACAGGAACCCCAGTTATTCGGCTCGCTGCCATCTTCCCTGCCTTTTCGCCAGATATAAAAATCACGGTAAGGATTGTCTACACTCTTGCGGCTTTCCACGAACCATGCATGTTCATCGGAAGTATGATTTACCACCAGATCCATCATGATCTTGATGCCAAGCTCATGCGCTTTTGCGAGCATCCGGTCAAAGTCTTCCATCGTTCCGAATTCTTCCATGATTGCCTGATAATCGCTGATATCATAACCGTTATCATCATTCGGCGACTGGTATACCGGCGAAAGCCAGATCACATCAATGCCCAGCTCCTGCAAATACTCCAATCGCTGTGTGATTCCATTGATATCCCCAATACCGTCTCCGTTTGCATCCATAAAACTGCGCGGATAAATCTGATAAACGACCGCTTCTTTCCACCATGCTTTCTTCATTGATTTTCCTCCTGAATTGACACTATCTTTGCTACTATTTATTCAAAAAATAACACAGGCAAATTGCCTGTGTCAAAGGTTATACGCATAACCATGAAATTGCATAAAAAGCCTATTTATTTTTGTACATTCTATCACTGACAGATTCCCGCTCTACAAGTTTTACCGGAAGCTGCCACTTTTCTTCCCACAGATTTTCTGTATCTTTTTGCTCTCCTTTTTTCTCGCAAAGGGAAAGCAGTGCCTCCACCGCCATCTTTGCCTTTTTCCCGATATTCTGGCTCATAGTGGTCAGTTTCGGTCTGGCAAGGCTCGCATAAATGAGGTCATCAAATCCGGTGATGGAAATGTCCTCCGGAACGCGAATACCACGGCTTTGAAGAAACGAACTGACCTCTAAAGCATAATAATCGGATGCCACAAAAAGAGCTGTGTAATTTTTCCAATCCGGAAGGAATTGTGCAAACTGTAACTCCCGCACAGACTCACTCGAAGAGAACAGGAAATGATCCTTTTCTGTAATTGCAAGACCTGCTTCCTTCATGGCTTGTTGTAATCCCATCCATCTATGATGATCTACCGTCGCATCATTGTCCGCAAGCATTGCAATCCGTGTATGCCCCCTGCGAATCAGATATTTTCCCATCTCATAAGCACCGCCGAAATCGTCCGTTGCGATATTGATAAATCGTGCGCTCCGATTCAGATAGGAGTCAATCGACACCACACCGCGCCGATATTTCTCACACAGACCTGCAAGTTCCTCTTGCACCATATTACAAACGATAAGCCCCTCCAGATTCCAGGCAATCGCCTGACGGATGATCTCCTCCTCACTCTGCTGGGAAATCAGATACATTGTACAGCCATGTGCGCGGATCTCGTATTCCAGATTTCCCAAAAGCGCACTGTAATAGGGATCTTCGAGCGTAATCTTCACACCCTCTTTGCACGGAATCACCACACCGATCATATTGGAATTTGTCTGTGCCAGCATCATCGCAGAACGATTTCGCACGTAACCCATCTCATCCAAAGCCGTCTGGATTTTTTCCCGCACTTCTTTCGACACACGCTGTTCTTTTCCATTGATCACATTCGATACCGTCGCAGTGCTGACGCCCACAGCTTCCGCCACATCCTTGATTCGAACCATTTTTTCCTCACTCTAACCAATCCGACTCGTACAGTATGCAAACAATGTACTAGTATAGCGTTTTCTAAATAACTGAACCATTTACGCAGAATATTTTTCAGAAAGTGCATGTCAAAAAACGTAGGCGTAGCGGGCTACGCTGAGGATTTTTGGCATGTGCTATCGGGAAAATAGGCAAGTAATATGGTTTAGTTAATTTAAAAACGCTATACTAGCCTCTCTTTGCTGCAACAAGTTCGATATACGTACAGATCATTTTCACAACACCGTCCACACCAAGTGCGGTCTCATCCAGACACAGGTCATAATTGCCTGCCTGTCCCCACTCCTGTCCGGTGTAATAATTGTGATATGCACTGCGCTTTTCATCGGTTTTATCTACAAGACGAGCTGCCTCTCGCTCTGTGCATCCATGTTTTTCTTTAATCGTCTGTACTCGTTTCTTCTTATCTCCGGATAAAAAGACTTTTATGGCCTGCTCATTGTATACATAATTACCACAGCGACCGATCAGCACGCCCTGCGGCTCAGTAATAACTGCTTTCATCGCTTTCTTTGGAATACTGCGAATCACATCGCTGTCCATATCCATTGCGATTGCCTCTAGGAAATCGCTCGTCTCTTTCTCTCCGAAAAAGGTCGGAAATCGCCCAAACGCATCACTTTTCTCTGCAATCTCCTGAATTTTTTTCTTATTATAAAACGGAATGGAAAAATGCTCTGCCAGCTTTTCTCCTATTTTATCTCCGTCACATCCACATTCTCTTGCAATTGTAATAATCATAGTCTACCTCCATTGCTCCCAATTCACAATTTTACCACTTCTGCCGAATCCCCGGAAAAATCCGGCATTCCTTCCCTGCCTTTTTCCTCTGCTTTTAGACACCATAAGCTGCTGCCGGAAATGAAAATCATCCCATTCAAGCATTGTAAATGGCTGCTCCTCCGTGACAAGCACATGCGTATTTTTCTTATGGTACTCCGGATAATGCCCGACATATCCGCAACTGTGCAGTTCCTTTTCGACCTGTCTGCGTTTCTGCCGGATCTCCAGATTCTTCGTTTCTCCGTAATCTCTTGGCGGATACGGACTTGACGCTTTCTGCACCAGTTCATAGATGTGCTGATACAAAGCCTCACGTTTTGGTGTAAGAAGCTGTCGACTCACATTCACTTCCATTTTCTCCGTCGCATTGTTTATATACTGCTGCACCAGTGAAATAAATTCCGTATCGTTTACCTCTTTTGCCAGACGAAGTGCTGTCTCCACGCCTTCCTCACGCAATGGGAAATGATCTGCCATAAGATCCCCCACCACCGGGGACCACCTCCGGAATGGTGGAAAATAAATCAATCCCTGCAACGCGATCTCCGTCTCATTGCAATATTCCGGTCCCATATAACGGTATTTGTCCGCCATCGTACCGACCATATAAACCAGTTGCCGCCACTGTTCCTGTCCCTTTACCCAGAAATGCCCGATTTCATGATACCGGTAACAGGCCACATGCATCACAAGTGTCTCAAACCATAAGGTGACGACATTGTCATATCCCTGATGTACGATCAGCCCATATCTTCCATCCTCCTGTGGGACAAGCAGCTCCACCTCCGTCACTTCCTGTTCCGGCTGGTAATCACCGCGCCACAATGCATTCTCCATCGAAAGATAACATTCCACCGCATCGTTCATAATGTAGGGAATAATATATTCTTTTCTACCATCCTTTTCCTGTATACAAAGCTCAAAAGAGCCATAATCCAATAACTCACCGATCATGTAAAACGGTTTTGACATGTCCTCCTGCAACCCCGGAAGAATGGATTTTAATTCATTATAATCTTTCATGTTTTATTCAAGTTCTTTCCGTTCTTTCTTCGATTTCATACTGTCTCTGCCACTTACATTATACGCAAAAAGCTGTAAAATTCAATGCGGATTTTACAGCCTTTTTATAACACTTCTCTTGCCTGTCCGCAGAAAACGCGGTACAATGCAAATCGAATACTACATGCACAAGGAGAACTTATGAAAAAAATCGCTTTTTTTGATATTGACGGTACACTTACCTCAGAAATAGATGGGTCCATTCCGGTCAGCGCAATCGAAGCTATACGCGCCGCCCGCGCAAACGGGAATTTAATGTTCATCAATACAGGAAGATGCTTTCAAAATGTGGAAGAACGTTTCCGTTCCATCGGATTTGACGGACTCGTGTGCGGATGCGGCACCAATATTTACTGTGAGGACAGGGAAATTCTACATGTGTCTCAGACACATGATGTCACGATGGAACTCCTAAAAGCTGCCCAGGACGCAGACTTAGATATTCTTTTTGAATCCTACAAGGAAGTTACCTTTGACCGCAGCCGTCCTTTACATGACTCGGAAGCAATAAAGTTATACCGACAGTTTGCAAGCTTTGATTATCATATGCCAGACCCGAACACAACCCCGGATTTTGCATGTGATAAATTTGTTACCTGGTTCCAAAAGCCCGCACAGCTTGCTGAGTTTCGTCAGGTAAGTGATCCATATTTTACCTGTATTGACCGTGGCGGAAATTTCCGTGAATATGTTCCGCATGGATATAGCAAAGCGACCGGTATCCAGTATGTTCTGGATCATTATGGTCTTCGCAAGGAAGACGCCTATGTCTTTGGTGACAGCAACAATGATCTGCCTATGCTCACATATATTCCAAACAGCGTGGCCATGGGAAATGCAAGTCCAGCATCGCTCTTTGACGAGGTATCCTATGTGACAAAGAAAGCCAGCGAAGATGGCATTTCTGTGGCATTGGAACACTTTGGATTCATTTAAACCGCTTTAAAACAATTTCTTACTATAACAAAAAGAAGCCGCTACATGAATTACTTCATGTAACAGCTTCTTTTGTTTTACCTGTATGTAGCTGTGATTAGCCCTGAGCAATAGCTCCAGTAGGGCAAACACCTGCACATGTACCACAATCTACACAAGCAGATCCGTCGATCTCGTACTGAGAAGCACCTGCAGAGATTGCTCCTACAGGACACTCACCTGCACATGTACCACAGCTAACGCATGAATCAGAAATTACGTATGCCATAATAGAATCCTCCTTAAATAATGATCATTATTCGCCTCATTGGCTTAAGAATATTCTAGTACAAACCCCAAAGAAGTTCAAGAGTTCCGGCAAATGTATTTAATTTGATGCATGCGCACATATTCCTAATTCCAGGTAATAAAATGATAACTGTCAAGTACCTGAAAGAATTTTGCCAGTCTTTCGTACAATGGATTGGCTTTCTCTCCGAACTGCTCCTCCACTTCTTTGCCAATGGCGATGATGTCTTTCTCACCATCCATGATTGGCCAGACAAAACTTCCCATTTCGTCAAGGTGAATGTGCGTAACCTTTGGCTTGTGAAAAAATTTCTGTGCCAGCCGGTTGAAAAAGCCGGTATTTTCGATATCCAGTGTAACGATTCCTTTTTCGTCCTTCGCCCATGTAATGGCTTCATGACGCTTTGGTTTTCTTTCCAGATAATTTTCCTGTTGATCTTTGTTTGTTTTTTTCTTCATCTCTATTTACTTTCTTTTTTCTTCTTCCAAAAAGAAAATTTCAGTACCAAAAGAATAATCAGTGCAAATACAACCAGACTTCCGATTGTAGCTACCGGCTCAGAAAGGTTGAGCTTTCCGGACAAGTCGATAACCTCGTCAATCTTAAATACAGCAAATACGGCAAGAAGGATACCAACGATACCTTCACCTGCGATCATACCTGAGCAGTATAGCATACCATCGCTGATCATACGCTCCTTGTCTTTCTTCTCCTTCTTAGACTTCTCAAAGCCAAGACGGATAAGTCCACCAACCATGATGCATGCGTTCAGCTGTACTGGAAGGTATACACCAATTGCGAATGGAAGTACCGGAATTCCAACAACTTCTGCTGCGATAGCAAGGAATACACCGATGAATACCAATGCCCATGGAAGGTTGTTGTTCATAACACCCTCGATGATCATCTTCATCAGCATTGCCTGTGGAGCACCAAGCTGCTCGGTACCGAATCCCCATGCAGAATCTAACAGATACAGTACACCACTGATTGCAAGACCTGCTGCGATAACACCGATGATCTCACCGATCTGCTGCTTCTTTGGTGTTGCACCAAGCAGATAACCGGTCTTCAAATCCTGTGACGTATCACCAGCAATAGCTGCTACAATACAGATGATAGAACCGATAGCGATCGCTCCCTGCATTCCGTGGATACCAGAATCACCAGTTGCCTTCAGAATAATTGTTGCAATCAAAAGTGTTGCAATTGCCATACCGGAAACCGGGTTATTGGAACTTCCTACTAAACCAACCATTCTTGAAGAAACAGTTGCGAAGAAAAATCCGAAAATAACTACGATCACTGCACCCAGTAATGAAACTGGAATCTGTGGAAGTAACCATACAAGGATGGTCAGAATTGCAATTGCTACAAGGATGATTTTCATGTTCAGATCCTGATTGGTACGAACATTTCCACCCTCTTTTGTTCCATTCATGCTCTTTAATGCATCACGGAACGTACGTACAATAAGTGGCAATGACTTGATCAGACTGATGATACCTCCAGCTGCGAGTGCACCCGCACCGATATAACGAATATAACTTCCCCAGATAGCACTTGCTCCACCGCTGGCAAACATCTCGCCAATTGGAGCTGTACCAGGATAAAGTGTAAGATCCGATCCAAATAATACGATTGCCGGAATCAATACTAACCAGCTGATGATACCACCGGCGAACATATAAGAAGAAATTCTAGGTCCACAAATGTAACCGACACTCATTACAGCCGGATAAATCTGTGTTCCGATTTCACCTGCATATCCCTTTACGCGGATATTAATTTCACTTGGAACAAGTTTCAAACCATCGATGATGAATTTGAACACTCCTGCGATACCCAGTCCTGCGAATACAGTTGAAGCATTTGCTCCTCCCTCTTCACCTGCTAAAAGTACCTCTGCACATGCAGTTCCTTCCGGATATGGAAGCACTCCATGCTCTCTTACGATCAGCGCATTGCGAAGTGGCACCATGAAAAACACACCGAGAAGACCACCGATTAATGCAATAATCGTAATCTCAAGAATACTAGGCTTGTCCATTTTGCCTTCTGCTGCCCATAAGAACAAAGCAGGAAGTGTAAAGATTGCACCTGCTGCCAGAGACTCACCAGCGGAACCGATGGTCTGTACCAGGTTGCTCTCCAAAATGGAGTTCTTTTTCATAATCACTCGAATGACACCCATAGAAATAACGGCTGCCGGAATAGATGCGGATACCGTCATACCAACGCGCAATCCCAGATACGCGTTTGCTGCACCGAATACAACTGCCAGAAGGACTCCCATAATAATGGATGTTACGGTAAGTTCAGGGGTAACTTTTTCTGGCGCAATATACGGCTTAAACTCTTGTTTTTCGTTCAATGTTATTCTCCTTTCCCCTTAATTGTAAATTAACTTCAATATTATATCTTATTTTCTCATTATTGGCAACTATTTATGCTTTTCTACAGTTTTGAAAGGTAAATTTATTTTATAGCCTGCCAATGCTTCTGTGATACTTTATAACTTCATCTGCTTTCCCCCGGTTATAGCAGCGGCTCAGATACGAATCATTCTTTTTCTGGTATCCTTCATCCAGTTCCGTGGCATCAATGATCACCTGCCACTTTTTCAACACTCTGGCATCCTCAAATGTTTTTCTGCGGATCATGGTATAAGCAATCCCTTTTTGTAAGTTCTCAAGGTTCTCCGGATCCAGCCTTTCCAGAAACTCATTTTCGGTAACACCATGCGGAAGATATTCCTTTACGGGATCTCCCATAAAAAAGCCGCCTGCCTCATAAGAGACAGGCGGTTATACGTCTTAAAATGTAAATCTATTTATTCCACTTTTTCGCACCAGCGCTGCACTGTCCGAGTTTGGTCTGTGCAAGCAGTTTGTCGTTGTCGTATACCAGCACTTTGACCTTGTAGTAGTATTTCTTACCCTTTGTGCCCTTGGTGCTGACAAACGTATTGTTCTTTTTCGTTGCCAGTGCTTTGTAGCCTGTGGACTTCTTCTGTGAGCGGTAGAACCGGTATTTTACGGTATAGCCCATCGCCCCCAGCTCTGCTATCAGCTTCTTGTCTTTCTTCACAGCAAGGCGGATCCTGACATTCTTCTTTTCTGTCTTTGCCGTAACCGCCTTGAATCCCACCTGATTAAGCCGCGCTTTCCACTGTGCCTGTTCCTGTGCTGCCGTATTCTCTACAACCGCAAACGTCGAGAAGTGTGAAGTCGTAAATTTCACGTAGCTGTCACCGCCGATGATTTCCATGCTGTGATTGATGATCTCACAAAGTCCCTCATCATTGATATATACGACACAGATCTCTTTGCCTTTCAGCGCCTTCGGTACGGGCAGGGTGATATGTGCCTTACCGCCCTCAAAGTCGTGCAGCTGACTGTCACCGACTTTAGCAGCTAGATCAAACAGTCTGCCGTTGCTGCCGATGACATCCGTGGCGGATTTCTGCGCATCTGTCAACTGCGTATTCTCGCTGACAACGATCTGAACCGGATCACCGCCCGCTTTGGAAGCCATCGTCTGTAACGTCTTGTTGTCTAAAACGACCTCACCGTGTCCGGTCCTGATCACGAGGTCTGCATCCGTGTCCTTTGCGATCGATATAACCGTTGATTTCGGCAGTGTGAGTTCGGTCGATTTCACGCTGTCTGCCGCTGCATCACTATTTTTACCATCTGGCGAAACCGTGATCTCAATGATATCGGACTTATTCTTAACCGCCTGATTCACCAGCTGCTCTGCTATCTTTTCAGATACGACTGCCGTCGTCTTTGCGACGTCCTGTCCCTGTGCATTCTTCATTGTCTCGGTTTTGGCATCCTTTACCGTCGTCTTTGTGATGACCTCTGTGGATGCACCGGCTTTATTCTCCACGGTCACGACAGCACTGCTCTCTGCCGGAGCGGATGAACCGCCGTTGCTACTGCCACCACTGCCTCCATTAGAAGCAGCCGCCCAGAGGACGATCTCCCCACTCAGTGTGTGGTAATTTTTCGTATCTGCCGGTGTAAACAGCCACTTGTAGGCAGTCCCCTGTTTGACCTCAGTATCTTTAGGCAGATCATTTCCATCGTTATCGACCCATTTCACACTACCTGTCCTAGAAAATGTGCCACCCTCAACTGTGAGTGCCGCATCCGACACCGTTTTGCCGCTCTGTGTGATCGCAGTGTACTTCGGCGCACCGGTCACATTTGCACGATCAACCGTAACCGTCACCGTGCCGGTCGCACCGGCGTACTTCGCACCGTCTGCCGGAGTAAATACCCAGTCTGCTTCCTGTGTGCCCGCCTCTAACCGCTTGTCAGGCTCCTTCCATGCCAGTGTACCCTCAACCGGATTCGATGTGCCAGGCTCCACAAACGTAAACGCCGTAAAACCGGCTTTACTTAACGGCTCGCCGTAAGTGATCGTGGAAACGTCGATCGACTGTTTCTGCGGGACGATCTTATTTACCGCACGGACATTGACCGTCAGCACCGCATCCTCATAGTTCCTTGTCCTTACAGTCACGCTGATCGTGCCGATACTGCTCTCTGTATCTGCCGCAACCGCCTGGATCGGCAGCGTCAGAACGCCATTTCTATCTACGGTTGCGCTATTACCTGTATAATAATTGCTATCCAGCGTATTATCTGTAATCTGATAAGTGATACCGCCGTAATTACAAGCTCCGGGCGGCTGTGGAAGTGCCGGAAGCTTTACCTTATAGGTCAATGTCTGATTGTTGACTATGTTCAGTATCATCGTATCGCTAAATTTCGGCATCGCAGCCTGATTGATCTCTATTTGCGTATTCGGATAAAATTTCTGGTCAACCACTAAGTCTCTAGTTGAATTTCCGTCGTCAAACAGATAATTCGGGTTGCTCAGCGTAAGCTGCAATCGAACCGTCTTTTCCTTGCCGACATCTGCACCGGTATAGTATCCGGTCATCGTATAATCCTTACCCTCGGTAAGCGATACGGTTTTACCGGTACTCTCACTTTTAAAACCGCCTAATGCGAAACCAGCCGGCAGAGTGGTCGTGCCGTCATAGGTTTTGATGATATTAGGAATAGTCGGTACTGTGACTGTATCTGGCTGAATCTCCCATCTGGCTGTCTGTGTCCCCGTATAATTGCCTTTTCCGTGGATCTCCAGCGTGTGAGTACCCGCATCCGTTGCCTGGTTTCCGGTAACCGTGTAATCGGTGCCCGCTGTCAAACCCTTGGAACCCCGGTTAACAACGATATTCGCTGTGAGGGGAGTGCCGGTTCCGTCTGCACCGGGTGTAAACACCAGATCATCCTTATTGCTAACGACGATCTGTGCATCCTTAATATCCGCAGGATTCACTGTCACCGTGGCATCACAGCTCTTGCTGTAGCCGTCTATTGTTACCGTCAGGCGGTAGATGTGCGTTCCCGCATCCAGAAATGTGGGCAGTTCATAGGCAAGACTCTTTGCATCCAGAATCTCCTTCTCCGTGCCAGCTTCCACCTGATACCATTTCTGAGTTGCAGTGCCACTACCACTACCATAGTCGATCTTACCTGTCAGCTCCACACCCGACGCACCGTAGGTCTTTGTAACAACAAGACCAGCCGTCTCGTCGTTGATCGTAACGCTCTTGATCGGCGCCTTCTCTACCTTGACATGGGATGCCGTAGGTGCCGACTCTGCCACCCAGCTGCCGTCCTTTGACTTCCATCCATAGCCGTCCTCACACAGACTGCCGAGTGTCACTCCGGTACCGGCGGTCAGCGTCGTGATCGTTCCCTTTGTCTCGCCGGAATCCTTGATCTTCGCTGCCGGATTGTTGACTGTCAGAGACTTGACAGTCTTACCGTTCAGGTCGAGTGTCACTGCGGAAGAAATCGTGATGGGAGCAGTCACATCTGCGTCCAGCGTGACCGTACCACCGGCAGACTCTGCCGCCAGTGCTGTGGCTACGTCGGCATAGAGATTTCCGTTGCTTGTATGGGCTGCTTTTTTGAATTTGCAGACGGTACATGTGATACCATCTGTATCCCACGTATGTGCTTCCACCGCACCGCTGCCATAGCCGCATTGGCACTTTCCGCTATGTCCTTTTCCGTCAGCCGTCGGTTTTGTTTCCTGATTGTGCGATTCCACGCCTGCCGCCCCACCATCATGCCAGTTACACCACTCACGGACTTTATAATGATTTTTGTCATCGACCTTGAAATACTCCCACTCCTCATTCTCGTGGTCACACCATTGCAGCGTAAAGGACTTGGCTGAAAACGCAGATTGACCTTTATTGCTGCTCCAATGGGGTTCATCCGGATTGGTTTCGGAAGCTGTTGCCCTTACCTCCTTGCCGTCAGCTTCGCATAGGATCGGTGTCGAATTCGTACTCCCTGCTTTATACAAATATACATTTTCCCCCAGTGCTCGATCCTTGCCGGTAGCCGTTAGTCTGCCGCTATACATAAATATATCCGCCGTACCGGAAGCCGTACCGGAAGTACTATCTAAGCACTCAAATGCATTGCCGTCTGGATTATTCACAATCATCTGACCTGCAACTGTTCCAGTTGACTGGCCCATGATGTGAAGTTGTCCCCTGCTGCGGTTAATCTTCACGCTGCCATTGATCGTCAATGTCGCGTTATCGCAAAGGCAAAGGGATACGGAATCACCGACCGTCACATCACCATTAATCGTCACATTATCTTTAACTAAATAAAAAAATCCTCTGGCATTCCATTCAGTTTTATCTGCTGTGATAAAATAGTTATCAGTAATGTCCCTCTGTACCTTTTTTGCCTCTCCCTGATCAGTTGTGCCCACAATCCAATCTGCGGAAAACATGGTTTCCTTCTCAGCGATCCCTTGGATGTTCTGTACACGGATTCCGTCATCCTCCGCCCACGCTGCCGTCGGCATCATTCCGATACACAGCGTCAATGCCAGCGCAATACTTGCCAGTCGTTTCTTCATGCTTCGTCCTCCTTATTTCCTGTGTATTACAGTAATTATATCAACTGGAGACCTTTTTTGACTTTCAGCGACACGAATTACACTTTTTTCGACATGAACAATGGTGTTTCAACAAAAGGGCGTGTGAAAAAACGAGAGTTTTTCTGTGCAAAAACTTTGCAGTGCATGATCCACATTCGTCACTGGTCAATCATGCAGGCATGTTGACCAGCTTTGAAAGGTAAATTTATTTTACAGCCTGTCAATTTGGAAGATTCATATTTTTTCACATTTCTTATAAATTTAGGAAAGTTATCCACATTGGATAATTACACTGATTCCTCTACGAAAAAAATGTGTATAAATTTGTATTTTCCTCTTGGCAAGCCTCACCTTCTTTGCTAAAATGTAATCAGTTTAAAACTGCGTTATGCAGCTCCACTTTTATATCTTCTGTTTTCGTTAGTTGCCGACCAAAGCTGGCTAATAATTCAGGAGATATATTTTTTTGCAGTTTTTTTATTTCATTTTTCTTCAAATAATAATACTCATAAAGTTGCTTTATGAAATCTGCTATCTGCTCCATTAGATAATGATTCATTTGTGCCTGCTCATTCCAGCTGCATGCGTGCTCGATATTCCCCTGCCAATGCTTCTGGCGGTTAAATCCCTGATTTTCCATCTGTTCCTTCCGGCTTTCACAATCCTGTTTTATTTTTTCTTCACTCTGATTGATATACTCCTCCGAATTTTCAATTCCTGCATGCTTGAAATTCCACCTATACATTTATAATACAGGACTCCCAGCATGACTTTTACGGTATAATCAATATAACTCTGATTTCGTGGATCATTTACCTCGACGAATCTTGAAAATAAGTCGGAATAATATTTGTTTTGAATCTTATTGCATTCTACAATAGGATTTTTTCAAGTTTTTTCTTTTATTTTACCTTATCGCAAAGAATTATTCCTTAAATCAAGCATATTTAATGCGAATTATTTTTACCTTTCAAAACTGGCTTTTCTATACATATATCTACTATCACAGCAACAAACACCTCACACAACACGATCAGTGTTCCGGTAGCAAGCCGGTTCAAAAATCCCGCCATATCATCCAAACGATGCAACATATCACTATACACATAGGTCAGATAAACATTTGCAACTGCCGGATAAGTTCCCATATGCACCAGCGGTGCCGCACATCTCGTTCTCCGCACAAAATCCACCACCAAAATAACCAGGTTGATCACGAACACAACAATCAGCCTCCCCTCCAGATACCATCCGACTGAAGATGGCTGCATATGAAAAGGCATCTGCCCCCGGCTGGTCATCATGGTATTGATGATCATCCCGGCAATCATGTACTCTCCGGATATGATACTGATTGCAATCGTCCACTTTCCAAAACGATCAGATCCCACAGCTTTCGTTCGATGATCCATTATATATTTCGCTGTCAACAGGATCAGCGCAACGGCAAGTTCCGCATAAGTCATACTGTCTATTGTGTTTCCCTGAAAAGCAAGACCTCCTTTCATAAGCAGATAACACAACATTACGATTGCAACTCCGTTTTCGACAAGCTTACGTATTTTTTCCTTGCCCTGTATCTTGGCAACGCGCACAACTTCCGTAATCGCGGTATCCTGATCACTGTCTTTTGTCCCAGTGATAATATCCTGAATCCGTAGTTCAAGCATCTGTGCCAATGGCTCGATTACACCGATATCCGGAAAAGTCTCGCCGTTCTCCCATCTGGATATTGCTTTATTCGATACGCCGATCAGATCTCCGAGTTCGCTTTGGGTATATCCCTTGTTGATCCGCGCCTGCCGTATTATCTTTCCGGTTTTCTCTTTGTTCATAAGGTTCGCCCCTTCCTGTCTTTGATGAGTCCATCATACTTTGCACAGAGGCAAAACACAATCCACTATGGTGAGAATGCCTATAAATTCAACAAATTCTACTTTGCGTCAAGTTCTAAAAAGTGTCTTTGGCGCTTCAACTCCCTTACCCCTCATTCATGAGAGGGGTTATAAAATTATTACAAAAATATTTTTCTACTTCTTCACAATGTTTCAACGTGTTTTTTTCATATATTGCTACATTGTCCAAGAGTATCATGTCCTTCATCTGCTAGTTTCTTTTGTCTTGCAATAAAATAAGGTCTCCTATGATTTAATATTTTATCATAGAAGACCCTAAAATCCTATTATGTAGTTATTGTTCCAGCATTCCCAAACACATCGCACCTAAGATACCCGGATTTTCGCCAAGCGCCGGTGCCACAATATACTGATCAATCTTCGCGTCCAACATTTCATGATCAACGTAGCCATTTAATAATTCTTTCACTTTCTCTCGCACCATCGCAAACAACTGCTTCTGATGCATCACTCCGCCCCATAATACGATTTTCTGTGGAGAATAGCATAACACATAATTGGAGATTGCCTGTGCGAGATAAAACGCCTCCATCTCCCATACTTCCGGCTTGTCGGCCAGTTCGATCGCAGGTTTTCCCCAGCGTTTTTCTATGGCAGGGCCGGCGGCGAGTCCTTCTGCGCAATTGGCGTGAAACGGACAGTTTCCCTTAAAATAATCCCCGGGATGGCGTTCCAAAAGGATATGACCGCCTTCCGGATGCACCAATCCATGCACCAGCTTTCCATTGCAGTACACCCCGACCCCGATTCCGGTTCCCACGGTAATATAAATCGCCGATTCGCAGCCTTTTGCAGCTCCCCAGACTACTTCTCCGAGGATCGCCCCATTTACATCCGTATCAAAGCCAACCGGAATCTGCAAGGCATTTTTAAATGCTCCTACGATGTCACAATATGCCCATCCCGGCTTTGGTGTCTTTGTGATGCAACCATAGGTTGCGGAATTGCGGTTTAAGTCAACCGGTCCAAAACAACCGATTCCCAATGTCTTAATATCCCACTTCTGAAAATACTGAATCATTTCCGGCAGTGTTTCTTCCGGACTTTTTGTTGGAACAGAGATGCGATCCACAATCTTTACTTCCGCCTCCAGCGATCCATCTGTTTCTCCGATTGCGCAGACCATCTTCGTGCCGCCTGCTTCAATTCCTCCAATTAACATGCTCGTTTTCTCCTTTTCATCATCGATCACTTTATAAGCGATTGCGAAACTCCTAATCGATCACTTTAGTGTTTACAAAACTCTGGTCGATCTAGTTTATATCTCTATCTAGCATACCACATTTTCATCCATTTCGTAGATAAAACTCTTTTCAATTTCAAGATCGCCGTCTAATGTGAACAGCTTCACCTGATATGGTTCTTCCGGAAAGAGCAGATCGGTCATAACAACTTCCCCGTCATTAATGAACAGCTCACTCTGTGAGACATCCAGCAGCAATCTGACCTTTAAATATTTCTCATTAAAATCAACAGACGCCTTATATTTTCCCGGGAATTTTTCATGGGCATTAATGCCTGCATTTGTTCTGTCCACATAGCAGATATGTTCATTTTTACAGAATGTAATTTCAAACTGCTTTCCCATACCTGTCGAAATTCTGATTCCAAACGCAGGTGCATTGATCTTTTCGGCCGGGTATGAAATCAGCAGCTCCAAAGCATCCACTTTATTACAAAGCGTCCATTCTTCCCCGGCACCCATCTTAATATTTCTCATTTCGCGTTCATTTTTTCGGAGACTTTGCATCTCTTCCACTGGCTGTTGTACCAAAAGATATCTGGTACCTTTCTTTTTTAATTTCAATTCGCGGACACAGGACATCTGCCCCTTAAACGGACTTGTTGGCATATAATCACGATATTGCCAGTTATCCGCCCATGCGATCATCAATCTTCTTTGATCCGGCACATGGTTCCATGTCACTCCCGCATAGAAATCTTTTCCGTAATCCACCCAGGTTCCGTCTTTTTGATTCTCAACGGTTTCAAAGCTTCTTCCGTCAAATTCTCCGACAAAATACTTCATGCCGGTTCCACCTGCCGGTGATCCATCGCTCACGCTTACCGTCAGAACCCATTTGTTTTCTCCGGTTTCCCCGATTGTCATCGGGAAGAGATCCGGGCACTCCCATACACCGGAATGATCGTCTGCGGTTCCTCCAAATGAGGACATTTTTTCCCAGTGAATCAGATCCTGTGACTCATACAAAATTACACAATCTCCACCAGTAACAACCATCACCCATTTGTCTTCATATCGAAACACTTTCGGGTCACGAAAATCCGGCCGGTCATCTGTTAAGATCGGATTTTTCTCATATTTTTTCCAGGTCCGTCCCTTATCATAACTGAATGCAACGCCCTGGCTCTGCCTTCCGGTCGCATGCTCACAGTAAGTAAAAAATGCCGCCATTCTCTGATTTTCTTCATCCACAACGGCACTTCCGGACCAGATTTGTCCGATCTCGTCCGGCTCGATTGCCTTTGGCAGTCTCTTCCAGTGCACGAGATCTTCGCTTACTGCATGTCCCCAGTAAATCTGTTCATTGATATTATACTGATGAAAAAGATGATATTCTCCCTCATAATATACCAGTCCGTTCGGGTCATTGATCACAAAATCTTTTGCCGAAAAATGAATTTTAGGTCTATATTTTTCCATATGAATACCGTCGGGCATTCACAAAAAAAATGAATAACCGCCCCTTCTGTTTTTTTTTTTTTTTTTTTTTTTT
>URSS01000032.1 GCA_900550545.1 uncultured Lachnobacterium sp.
CGAATTGCATGCAAGCATGCATCGATGATACCTTTTGACCCTTTAATCATATTATGTTTTTGGAAATCATGACAAAGGCTATTATCCGCTGGAATACCGTGGATATGACGGGGATGATCTGATTAGTGAACTTGAGAAAAACAAGGTTCATGTGATGCAGTATGATGTAGAGTTGGAGGCCAGTTGTTTCCGCTTATGACGATTAAAAATCATAGCAATATTGCAGAGGATGACCGTGTGTATGGATATGAAAAAAGAGGAAATACGAATTTTATTGTGACTTCCGGGATAGCCGATTGGGTGATTAAATTTAAAACAGGCTGTAAATCGGAGTATCTGTTCATCAGTATTGAAGGCCAGCTATAAGCCTGAATGTAAAAAAGAACATTATTTATAAGTAAAATCTATGACAAAATGTGCATTCACACTTTAACGTGCGAATGTGCATTTTTTAATTTTTTACAAAAACAACATACGAAATGTACAAAAAACTTACATAGAATTTGTTGATTTTTACCATAAGCAGTGCTATACTGTAATCGTAATGAAGAGTGTATCGTATGAAATATCATAGGATTCATACTTTTCAGGAACCAATTCACTTGGATGGAATATGTTAACCAAGTGAGGATAAAATATAAGGAGGTGTATCGACATGTATGCAATCGATCCTACGATGTCCTTTACTCAGGTAGTCCAGTATTACAAGGATTATGTAAAGCGGACGAAGAGTTGCGGACGTAAACCGGTATCCTTCCTGCGATTCGTGACAGGTAGATACTAAAGTCGGATGACAAAAGAGGTAGCGAAGAAGCTACCGTATGTCAACCGGCTTTTTCTCTTTCATGAGATTTGAATCGTTGAACCATTCGAAAATCACATCTCCAGGTAATTGGAAATTAAGTACCAAATTACCTGGAGGTAAAAATACTATCCAAAATTTTATTAGCACATCTGCACAAAAAATACCATGTAAAATTAGAATTGTATACGAAATAATATAAAACCACTTGTTAAATCTTGGCAATGGGGTTATACTTACCTTACTGAAAACGTTACCGAAAACATTATCGGAAACGATTTCAACAAACGACATTGTTCTAAATAGGGAGGAAAAAAAGATGAAAAAGAAATTAGTATCTGCAATGTTAGTATCTGCAATGTTAGCCACTGTATTAGCTGGTTGTGGTGGAGCAGGTAGTAGTGATACACAGAAAGGTGACAGTGCAAAGGGAGGCACTGATGGATCTGTGTACTTGTTAAACTTTAAACCTGAGACAGATGAGGCCTGGCAGGATCTGGCACAGACTTACACTGATCAGACAGGCGTAGATGTACGTGTTGTTACCGCAGCTGATGGACAGTATGACACAACCTTACAGTCCGAGATGGCAAAATCTGATGCACCAACTATTTTTACAATTGGTAGCGCAACAGATGCAGGAACATGGGATGAGTACACATATGATTTAAAGGACAGCAGCATTTATAAACACTTAAGCGATAAATCACTTTCTGTTACATACAATGATAAGATTGCTGGTGTAGCAAACTGCTATGAGTGCTACGGACTTATCTATAATAAGACAATCCTTGAGGGATATTGTGGAATGGATAATGCAGTTGTTTCTTCTATCGATGAGATTAACAGCTTTGATAAATTAAAAGCAGTAGCTGATGATATCAATTCTCGTATTGATGAGATCAATGAGAAGCTTGCAACAAATTTAACAGAGGCATTTGCATCTGCTGGTCTTGATGATGGATCTTCATGGAGATTCTCAGGACACCTTGCAAATATGCCACTTTACTACGAATTCAAGGATGACGGATGTGACCTTGTTGCCGGAGAAGAGAAGATTACAGGAAAGTATCTGGATAACTTCAAAGCAGTTTGGGATATGTATGTATCTGATTCAGCAGCTGATCCTAAGACATTGAACTCTGGTGCGTTAAATGCAGAGTCTGAGCTTGGAATGGGCGAGGCAGTATTCTATCAGAATGGTGACTGGGAGTTCTCACCACTTACTAATCCAGATAATGGATACACAGTTACAGCTGATGACTTATCTATGATGCCAATCTACTTTGGCGTTGATGATGAAAATCAAGGTCTCTGCGTTGGTACTGAGAACTACTGGGCTGTAAACGCCAAAGCATCTCAGGATGATATCGATGCAACACTTGCATTCCTTGATTGGGTAATCACTTCTGATGAAGGTCGTGATGCAATCACAAACAAGATGGGACTTACTGCTCCATTCGATACATTCACAGGTGACTATGAGACATCTAACGCTTTTGCTCAGGCTTCTAATGCTTTAATGGCAGCTGGAAAAACTTCTGTAGCATGGAGCTTTAACGCAACTCCTAACGTAGATGACTGGAGAGCAGATGTAGTTGCTCCACTTGCAGCTTACACTGCTGGCAAAGGAAGTTGGGATGATGTTGTTACAGCATTCGTTGATGGATGGGCAAATCAGTGGAAATTAGCTCACGAGGAAAACTAAGACAGAATTATTAAAACATTGGTAATGAAAGCAAGGGGGTAAGTGGCGGTCCGCTTACTCCCTTTCTAGTGAAAGGAATTAATATGGAAAAAGCAATTAAAAAATATTCCCCTATATTTTTGCTGCCGACAATGATTGCATTTGCAATTGGATTTATCGTTCCGTTTGTATATGGTATCTTTTTATCTTTTTGTAAATTTACGACTGTAACAGACTGGAAGTGGAGAGGACTGCAAAATTATACGAGAATACTTTTCGTCAATGGAAAACTGGATACAACCTTTATACATTCGCTTTGGTATACTGCATTATTTACAGTAGTATCGGTATTAATTATTAACGTGGTTTCATTTGCAATTGCAATGCTTTTGACAAAGGGAATCAAGGGAACAAATCTGTTCCGTACGGTATTCTTTATGCCAAACCTGATCGGTGGTATTGTGTTAAGTTACATCTGGTTGATGATCTTTAACAGTGTGCTTTCACATTTTTCAAAGACTATCGTATCAACACAGTGGTATGCATTCTGGGGCTTGATTCTGGTTGTATGCTGGCAGCAGATTGGATATATGATGATCATTTATATTGCCGGTATTCAGAATATTCCGGGAGAATTGATCGAGGCAGCCAAGATTGATGGTGCAAACTCATGGCAGTTACTTCGTCATGTTACCGTTCCGATGCTGATGCCTACAATCACGATTTGTACTTTCCTGACACTGACAAACGGATTCAAACTGTTTGATCAGAACCTGGCATTGACAGGTGGTAACCCTGGAAAGATGTCAGAATTGCTTGCATTGAACATTTACAACACAATGTATGGTACAACTGGATGGCAGGGTGTTGGCCAGGCAAAAGCCGTTATTTTCTTTATTCTTGTTGCAATTATTGCAGTTGCACAGAATAAGCTGACAACAAGTAAGGAGGTACAGGACTAATGGCTAAGAAAAATGAAGAAGTTAGCACGGTTCGTCGCGCAAAACATGGTGGCATCCTTACGGTTATATTTGCCATTCTCAGTTTCCTGTGGATTGCACCAATTTTAATTGTATTTTTAAATTCTTTTAAACGGAAAGCATTTATTTTTACACATCCATTCAGCTTAAGTTGTTACTCTATTACAGAAGGATGGGACAAATTTAAAGCTGGAATTACGAGAGCATTTTGTGGATGGCTCAACTATTCTAACGGTATACGTAAAACAAACCTCTGGGAGTGTTTTGGAACTTCTCTGTTTATTACCATTGGATCGGTAGCACTGATTATTTTATGTTGTTCTATGTGCGCATGGTATATTACAAGAGTACATACCAAAGTAACAAAAACGATCTATGTTTTATGTCTGTTTTCTATGATCGTACCATTCCAGATGGTTATGTTTACATTATCAAAATTTGCGAACATCCTTCACTTATCCAACCCACTGGGAATCATTATTGTTTACCTGGGATTTGGAGCAGGATTGGCGGTGTTTATGTTTACCGGATTTGTCAAAGGCATTTCGCTCGAGATTGAGGAAGCTGCTATGATCGATGGCTGCAGTCCATTACAGACATTTTTCAAAGTTGTATTTCCAATTTTGAAGCCAACTACTGTAACCGTTGCAATTCTTGAAGCAATGTGGGTTTGGAATGATTACCTTCTGCCATATCTGGTACTGAGCAGTAAGTACAGAACCATTCCAATTGCAGTACAGTATTTGAAGCAGAGCCATGGCCAGATTGATTGGGGAGCAATGATGGCAGTTCTTGTGCTTGCAATTTTACCGATTATTATTTTTTATATTGCATGTCAAAAGTATATAATAGAAGGAGTTTTGGCAGGAGCTGTCAAGGGATAAAGCTTATAGGGATATGAGGTAAAGGCATGACAATTGTTGATATAGCGAAAGAATCAGGATATTCTGTAAGCACAGTTTCAAGAGTTTTAAATGGACGGCGGGATGTAAGTCCGGCTGCCCGTAAGAAAATTATGGAGATTGTAGATGCGCATCAGTTCGTTCCAAATAATAATGCAAAGCATCTGAAGCAGTCCGTGAGCAAAAGCATTCTGATTCTTGCAAAAGGTACTTCGAATATGCTTTTTTCCAATATTATTGAGGCAGTTCAGGTTATATTGGGAAAATCCGACTATACCCTCCGTGTCAATTATCTGGATGAGGAAGCAAACGAAGTTTCTGAGGCTATCAGAGTGTGCCGTGAGCATAAACCCATGGGAATCTTATTCCTCGGAAGCAATGCAGAGTATTTTAAGAAACAGTTTGCGCAGGTGCATGTTCCATGTGTGCTGGTAACGGATAGGGGAGACGAGCTGGAATTTGATAATCTGGCGTCGGTTTTTACGGATGATGTGGCAGCAGCAGAGATGGCAGTAGATTATCTTTTTGAACACGGACACAGGCACATTGCTGTGATCGGTGGTGATTTGGAGAATTCTTCACCAAGTTTCCATCGTAAAATGGGATGTGTCAACAGTTTTAAAAAGTACGGTTGTGAATTTGATGAGGCTTATTATGGCAAAGCACGTTTTTCTTATGAGAGTGCGTACAACGCAATGCAGCAGCTGCTTTCCAAAAAGCTTCCGATTACAGCAGTATTTGCAATGAGTGATGTTATGGCAATCGGTGCCATGCGTGCAATCTTTGATGCGGGGCTGCGCGTCCCGGAGGACATTTCAATGATTGGATTTGATGGCACGGTTTTAGCGGATTATTATAATCCAAAGATCGTCACTATTTGCCAGCAGTATGATCGTATTGCCCAGCGCAGCGTGGAAATTTTGCTGAGCATGATCGATCTGAACAAACCTGCAACCCATGAATTAATTCCATTTTCACTTAAAAATGAGGAGAGTGTTATAAAAAAATAAAAGCGTATCGTTAGATACGTAGCAAGCCCCCGGGTGTCGACTGGCATCCGGGGGCTTGTTTGTTGCCGTTTGAAAAATTTGAACCTTTCACCATTTAATTGTAGAAGGTATCTTGAAAATTTGAACAAGGAATTATAATATGATATGAGGGTCAAAAGGTATTTTGCCCCTCATTTATGATTAATCAGATTACTACATGCTACGCATTCCCGTAATCTGACTCCACCTCGAAATCCGCTAATTTTCTGCGTTTCAGCAGTAAATTGCTACTTTCTCGGTGTAGTGCGGGTCACTAAGGTATACATCGAATTGCATGCAAGCATGCATCGATGATACCTTTTGACCCTTTAATCATAATATGATTAAAAGAATACATGACAAATACAAGACAGGTTAAGGAATGAAAGAAGGCGTATGGGTATGAAGACAGGTTTGGTTATGGAAGGCGGAGCAATGCGTGGCATGTTTACCGCTGGTGTGATCGATATCATGATGGAACATAAAATGGAATTTGACGGGGCAATCGGTGTGTCTGCTGGAGCAGTATTTGGATGTAATTATAAGTCCAAACAGCCGGGGCGTGTTATCCGCTATAATGCAGCGTACTGTAACAATCCGCATTATGCAGGTGTGGCTTCGTTACTGCGAACGGGAGATATTTTTGGAGAACAGTTTTGTTATCATGATATTCCGGATCGTCTCGACCCGTTTGATTTTGATACATACCGCAATAATCCGTTGCCGTTTTATGTGGTTGCAACCGATCTGGAAACCGGAAAAGCAGTGTATCACAGAGTGGATGACTGTGATGAGGAAGGTATGAAATGGCTGAAAGCCTCTGCGTCCATGCCACTTGTGTCAAAAATTGTGGAAGTGGATGGATACAAACTGCTGGACGGAGGTATCGCAGATTCGATTCCCGTTCAGTATATGGAATCCCAGGGGTATGAGCGAAACGTAGTCATACTTACGCAGCCGGAAGGTTATGTGAAAGGCAAAAATCAGTTGATGCCGATGATACGTGTGGTGTTGCGCAAGTATCCCAAGATGATCGATGCCATGGAACATCGTCATGAACACTACAATGAAACATTAGAGTATATTCGAAAAAAGGAAAAAGAGGGAGATTTGTTTGTGATTCGCCCACCGAAGCCAATAGCGGTAAGCAAGGTAGAGCATGACCGTCAGAAGCTTCTGGTTGCATATCGCAGTGGCCGTGAGACGATGAAAGGACAGGTGCGTAAATTACAGGAATTTCTCCAGTAATTGTATGAAAAAGAGCGCACCCACACGTGCGCCCTCACGAATTACAAAAGCCTGTAAATGAGAATTGCAATCAGGATTCCAATGATCCCTGCAATCGTAATTTTAATTTTCAGTCCGAATGTCAATACAAGAATTCCAAGATTAAGAACCAACGGATCAGACAATCCGAAACTCTGTCCATAACCAAGCCAGCTTAAAAATGATACATTCGAAGTCAGCTCGCCGATAAAACCACCTAATACAATACCTGCAAGAACCAGCAGAAGTAATGTCCAATAATTTTTTGCAGCTGCACCTTTTGCCATAAATAGTTCCCCTCTTTCTGTCATTTGTGATATAAGTGCACAGTCATTTTAACACAAAAAACAAAGAGGTACAATTGCTAATGAAATAGGATTGAATAACCGGTTGCTTTGTGGTAAATTAAGATTATTAATTAGAGGGTAGGTTTTGACCAGACGGTGAGGGGAAATGAAAAAAATCATACTTATTTCAGACGGTTGGCGCAGGCTGGTAACGTATGCCTGGGTAGCCGGAATTATGCGGGAAATCCGCAAACGTGACTTGGATATTGCGTTGTATCAATACAATAGCTACGGAAACTGGAGTAAAGATGCACTGCACAATATTGGGGAGTATAATATTTATAACTTGCCTGATTTTTCCGAGTATGATGGTGTTATTTTGGACTGTAGCAATATTGCAGATCAAATGCAGAAACGTAAAATTACTAACAAGTTGCATGAAACCGGACTTCCGGTAGTTAGTATCGAGTTTGAAGAAGAGGGATTTCATTGCATCAGCATTGACAACTATGGACCAATCATAGAATTGATGCATCATATGTACGAGAAACATGATTGCCGGAGTTTTGTATTTGCGGGGGGCCCGAAGAATGCATTTGGAAGTTGTAGAAGAGCACGTGCATACAGACAATGTATTGAAGAATTTGGGCTGAAACTGGATGAAAATCCGATTCTTTATGGAGAATATGATTATAATACAGGTGTGAGATACATGCGGGAGTTTGTGGAACAAAAGCGCAAGCTGCCGGATGTCTTTGTGTGTGTAAATGACAATATAGCAACGGGAATCTGCTCAGAAGCAGAAAAATACGGATATCAGATTCCACGTGATTTTAAGGTGACCGGATTTGATAATCTTGATAAAGCTGCTTTTTTCCGACCGCAGATCACTACGGTGTGTCTGAACCGGGAGAGAATTGGCTCTGCCTGTGTGGATATACTCTTGCGCATATGGAATGGGGAAGAAGTTCCGGCGAAAAGCTATGTGGAGTCCGAATGCGTGTATGGAGAGAGCTGTGGCTGTCCGAATAGCGGAAGGGTGGACTACCGCGAACACATGCGGACACAGATTATCAATGAGGTTGCCAAAAATGCGGATGATGCACTTTTGGTAGAATTGGAAGCACAGATGGCGCGGCAGACGGATATTGCAGGAATGTTTGACTGCATTATGGATTATTTTCAGAAGCTGCGTTGTGATGGCATGTATATTGTTGTGGACCGTAACCTGTTTATAGGAGATGCGGGAACGATTTTCCCAACGGAGGGCTACAATTGGGAAAACCTCATTGTCGCGACAGGATTTGAGGATCATGAGCGGATTCCAATTAAAGATGTCAATGAACTGAACCATCATCTGGAAGAAAAAGCTTCGCAGAGTGCTTATATGTTTACCCCGATTCATTTCAGGGAGCAGTCGGTTGGGTATATTATATTGAAAAATGGGCATTTTTTATATGACAATCCATATTATTATGACATTCATTGTACGATTGTCCGGATGTTAGAGAACCGGTTCAAGCAATTACAGTTGGAACGGGCATTGGGCGAGCTGCAGGAGTTGTATAATCACGATCCGCTGACGGGAGCATACAACCGCATTGCCTACAATGAATGGATCCGCCCGGCATTTCTTGATTACAGCCGGCAGGGAATCATTTGTGCACTGGTATTTCTTGATGCAGATAATTTTAAGAGACTGAATGACACTTTTGGTCATGAATATGGTGATAAAGTATTACAGAGAATCGTAGCTGTATTAAAGGAACAGTGCCCGGAAGGCGGTTATGTATGCCGGTATGGTGGGGATGAATTTATTACATTTTTTCCACATGCGACACCAGCCAATACCAACGAATATGTACAGAAAGTGCAGGAACTTCTTGGTAAGGAACGGATCGAGGTAAGTATGGGAACAAAACTGACACAGCCGGGAGATGGAGAAAGCCTTGATGATTATCTTGCACTTGCCGATGAACGCATGTATCAGCAGAAACAGCAGCGTAAGGAACAATCCCATGATGCACAATAGCATTGACAAACTTACAACATAAATGTATAGTAAATCAGTAGGAATTGGATGAATGTGGATAATCCAAGACAATAGATAGAAAAGAGATGGGATTATGAAGATATCTACAAAAGGGAGGTATGCCCTGCGACTTATGCTGGATTTGGCCATGAATGATACTGGTGCGCCAATCAGTCTTAAGGATGTGGCAAAGCGTCAGGACATTTCGGACAAGTATCTGGAACAGATTATTTCGGTATTGAATCGTGCAGGTTTTGTAAAAAGCGTGCGGGGAGCCCAGGGTGGTTACTTATTAAAGAAAGAACCGCAGGAATATACAGTTGGTATGATTCTTCGTCTCACTGAAGGTTCGCTTGCTCCGGTAGCGTGCCTGGATGGAGACGAAAATGATTGCGAGAGACAGGAATCTTGCGTTACACTTATTTTATGGAAGAAAATATATGATGCGGTCAGTGGTGTTGTAGATCATACGACGCTACAGGATCTGGTAGACTGGCAGCTCGAAAAAAATGGAGATTATGTAATATAGGAAGGTTGATTATGAGCAAATTAATTTATATGGATAATGCGGCAACAACCCAGGTTTATCCGGAAGTATTAGACACAATGATACCATATTTCACAGAACACTATGGTAATCCGTCTGCAATTTACAGTTTTGCAGGAGAAGCAAAGCGCGGTGTGGATCATGCCCGTGAGACGATTGCCAATGTGATCGGTGCTAAAACAGAAGAAATTTATTTCACCGGTGGCGGAAGTGAATCGGATAACTGGGCATTGAAGGCAACTGCAGAAGCATATGCCAATAAGGGAAAGCACATTATCACGACTACCATTGAGCATCATGCGATTCTGCATACTGCGCAGTGGCTGGAGAAAAAGGGATATGAGATTACCTATGTCAATGTAGATGAAGATGGTAAAGTAAAGCTGGACGAGCTGGAGGCAGCTATCCGTCCGGATACGATTTTGATTTCTGTTATGGCAGCAAACAATGAAATCGGTACGATTCAGCCATTGAAGGAAATCGGAGCAATCGCAAGAAAGCATGGTGTTCTGTTCCATACAGATGCAGTACAGGCTTTTGCCCATATTCCCATCAATGTAGATGAGATGAATATTGATATGCTTTCAGCCAGTGGACACAAGATCAACGGTCCGAAGGGAATTGGTGTGATGTATATCCGCAAGGGCGTGAAAATCCTGTCCTTTATTCATGGTGGTGCGCAGGAGAGACAGCGTCGTGCCGGAACCCACAATGTACCGGGAATCGTCGGAATTGGTAAGGCTGCAGAGATTTCTGTTGCAAACATGGAGAAAAATAATGCGTATGAGATTTCACTTCGCGATCATCTGATCGAGCGTGTATTATCTGAGATTCCATATTCCAGACTGAATGGACATCGCACCGACCGGCTTCCGAATAATGCAAATTTCTGCTTCCGGTTTATCGAAGGAGAATCTATGCTGATTCTTTTGGATCAGGCTGGAATTTGTGGAAGCAGCGGAAGTGCCTGCACATCCGGATCCTTGGATCCATCCCATGTGCTTCTGGCAATCGGATTACCTCATGAGATCGCACACGGAAGTCTGCGTCTGACAATTTCAGAGAAGACAACCATGGAAGATATTGATTATACCGTTGATACCTTAAAGAAAATCATTGAGCGTCTGCGTAGCATGTCACCATTATACGAAGATTTTGTGCGCAAGAACGGAAAGTAAAATAATACCACCCCAAGAGAGGAGATATATTTATATGTACAGCGAAAAAGTAATGGATCATTTTAATAATCCACGTAACGTAGGAGAGATTGAGAACCCAAGTGGTGTAGGTACCGTTGGTAACGCGAAATGTGGCGATATCATGCGTATGTATCTGGACATCGATGATAACGGAATCATTCAGGAAGCAAAATTCAAGACTTTTGGATGTGGTGCAGCAGTTGCTACAAGCAGCATGGCAACCGAACTTGTAAAAGGCAAGACGATTCAGGAAGCTTTGCAGGTAACAAACAAGGCAGTAATGGAAGCGCTCGACGGACTTCCACCAGTAAAGGTACATTGTTCTCTGCTTGCCGAAGAAGCAATTCATGCTGCGTTATGGGATTATGCAGAAAAGCACAATATCAAGATAGAAGGACTTGAGCGTCCGGTAAATGATATCAGTGAGAAGGAAGAAGCTCCGGAAGAAGAGTATTAATATATGAAAGAAAAAGTTGTTGTAGGTATGTCTGGAGGCGTAGATTCCTCTGTCGCTGCCTATCTTTTAAAAGAACAGGGATATGATGTCATTGGCGTAACGATGCAGATCTGGCAGGATCAGGATGTGTTCACACAGGCGCAGGAAGGCGGTTGTTGCGGATTGTCTGCGGTAGATGATGCGCGTCGTGTGGCGGATCGTTTGGAGATACCGTATTATGTGATGAATTTCAAGGCGGATTTCCAGAAAGCGGTCATTGATTATTTTGTAGATGAGTATGAAAAAGGTCGTACGCCGAATCCATGCATCGCATGCAACCGATATGTGAAGTGGGAGTCTCTTTTACAGAGATCCCTTGAAATTGGCGCGGATTATATTGCCACAGGACATTATGCCCGCATCACGAAACTTCCAAATGGAAGATACAGCATCCGAAATTCGGTGACTGCCGCAAAAGATCAGACATACGCACTGTACAATCTGACCCAGCATCAGCTTGCACATACCCTGATGCCGGTCGGAGATTATGAAAAGCCACAGATTCGACAGATTGCAGAAGACATCGGGTTACCGGTTGCAACAAAGCATGACAGTCAGGATATTTGTTTTGTCCCGGATCATGATTATGCGGGATTTATTACCAGAGAGACGGGAAAAGAAAGTCAGCCGGGCAATTTTGTGGATGAGGAAGGAAATATACTCGGAACGCACAAGGGAATCATCCATTATACGATTGGTCAGCGCAAAGGACTTGGAATCCCGGCAAAGACACCGATCTTTGTCAAAGAGTTACGTCCCGATACGAACGAGGTCGTACTTTGCAAGTCGGAGAGCCTTTTCCGGAAGGACTGCCGGGTAAGCAATGTCAATTATATGGCAGAGGAAACACTCGATGGACCGACACCGGTCATCGGAAAGGTTCGTTATTCTCATGCAGGTGCACCATGTGTATTGTATCCGCAGCCGGATGGAACTTTGCGGGCAGAGTTTGAAGAAGCACAACGGGCGATGACACCTGGACAGGCAGCCGTATTTTATCGTGACGATTATGTCCTTTGTGGTGGAACGATTGAAGGATGAGATGATTTAATATCTGGATTTGTTTAATTTGTAATAGAACTTATAAAATTTAAGTTGAGACAGAAAATGAAAAGGACGAGCAAAACTCAGAAAAAGGTGGAGTTTTTGCTCGTTTTTTTGTTGTATGCATAGAAAAACATATTCCCCTATTTACATAGTAGGGGAATAGGGAGTATAATCAATGCGCAAATGAGGTGGTGAAAGAAAATGATGATATCAGCAAAAAGCCGGTATGCCCTGCGTGTCATGGTTGATCTGGCGCAACGCAATACCGGAGAATTCATACCGGTAAAGGAAATTGCAGCCCGGCAGGGAATATCCCTGAAATATCTGGAAAGTATAATGACCATACTGACAAAAGGCAAAATGCTCGAGAGTGCCAGTGGCAAAGGCGGCGGTTATCGGCTCGTGCGTAAGCCATGCGAATATAAAGTAATCGAAATACTTCGGCTCATCGAAGGAAATCTCGCTCCGGTTGCCTGCCTGTGCGATGATGGTAAGAAATGCGAACGAACCACAGAATGTACCACACTTCCATTCTGGAAAGGGCTCGAGACCGTCATAAACGATTACCTGGAAAGTAACACATTGCAAGACATGATCTGTGGTGCAGACACCCGGACAGAAGGTTCTTGCGAGCATCAAAGTAAAAGTTGAGATAGATTTTCAGAAGATTCATAAAGTATAGAAAATGAATGGCTGTTCTTAGGCTATGCGAATTTCTTGGAATTTAGAGACGGTTAGTATTTTATTAATACACAGTAATTCCCGTACATGGATGTACGGGAAAGGTGGAGATGAGCCAGGAAGGCGAATGGACACCGGTTACGTTATAAGAGAACAATTAAATTTAAAATACTTACAGTCTCTTAATTACAAAGAACCTGAGCAGAGACTAAGAAAAGTCATTCATTTGTAAGAACTTAAAGGAATCTTCTGAAAAACGATAGAAATTTTAATTTTGGGAGGAAAAACGAATGTCAAAAAACAATTTATTAGAAATCAATGATCTACACGTCAACGTTGAAGATAAAGAAATCCTGCACGGAGTGAACCTTTCCGTAGGCACCGATGAAGTCCACGTCCTGATGGGACCGAACGGAACCGGAAAATCAACTTTGGGCTATGCCATCACAGGTCACCCGCGTTACACCGTCACATCCGGAAAAATTCTTTTTGACGGCGAAGATATTACCGAGATGCCGGTCAATGAGCGTGCAAAGAAAGGCATTTTCCTTTCTTTCCAGAATCCACTCGAAGTGCCGGGCGTAACACTGAGCGCTTTTATCCGCAATGCGTTGGAGCAGAAGACTGGAAAACGTATTCGTCTGTGGGATTTTAAGAAAAAACTGACAGAGACCATGGAACTGCTTTCCATGGATGCCTCTTATGCGGAGCGTGATCTGAACGTAGGATTTTCCGGAGGAGAGAAAAAGAAAGCAGAGATCTTGCAGATGCTGATGCTTGAGCCGAAACTGGCTATTTTGGATGAAACAGATTCCGGACTGGATGTAGATGCGGTGCGTACCGTTTCCAAGGGAATCCAGCTGTATAAGGAGCGTTGCAAAGGAAGCCTTTTGATCATCACCCACAGTACAAGAATTCTGGAATCTCTGCAGGTTGATGTGACACATGTCATGGATGAAGGAAAGATTGTCAAAAATGGAGACGCTTCTTTGGTTGATGAGATCAATGAGAACGGTTTTGAGGAATTTGAAAAATAGAGAAAGGTGCATGCGAAATGAGAGAAAAAAGCCAAGTAGAAGATATTGACCGCAGCATCTATGACATCCGTGATGAGGAAAAAGATGCGTATCGTATGGAAGAGGGACTGACTCCACAGATCGTGGACAAGCTGTCCAAAGAAAAGGGAGATCCGGTATGGATGCAGCAGTTTCGCCTTCAGTCATTACAGATTTATAATGAAATGCCAATTCCAGACTGGGGTCCGTCCATTGAAGGTCTGGATATGGATCACATTGCCACGTATGTACGTCCGAACACAAAAATGCAGGGCTCATGGAAAGATGTGCCGGAAGACATCAAGGATACATTTGAACGTCTGGGAATCCCACAGGCAGAGAGAAAATCACTTGCCGGTGTAGGCGCACAGTATGATTCGGAACTGGTCTATCATAATGTCAAAGACGAAGTTGCAGCACAGGGCGTTGTATATACCGATATGGAGAGTGCGTTAAAGGGCGAATATGCCGATATGGTGCACAAGTATTTTATGAAACTTGTCACTCCGCACGATCATAAATTTGCCGCTTTGCACGGTGCGGTGTGGTCCGGCGGATCGTTTGTGTATGTGCCAAAGGGAGTACAGGTATCCATCCCGTTACAGTCGTACTTCCGCCTCAACGCAAAAGGCGCAGGACAGTTTGAGCATACACTGATCATTGTGGATGAAGGCGCGAGCCTGCATTTCATCGAGGGATGTTCCGCTCCTAAGTATAATGTAGCCAATCTTCATGCCGGATGTGTAGAACTTTATGTCAAGAAAAATGCAAAGCTGCGTTATTCTACAATCGAAAACTGGTCAAAGAATATGTACAATTTGAATACCAAGAGAGCTTCGGTCGAAGAAGGCGGAACCATTGAATGGGTTTCCGGTTCTTTCGGTTCTCACGTAGGCTGCCTGTACCCGATGAGTATTTTAAAGGGAGAAGGCGCCAAGATGGAATTTACCGGTGTAACATTTGCCGGAAAGGGCCAGAACCTGGATACCGGAGCAAAAGTTGTGCATGCGGCACCAAACACAAGCTCCTACATGAATACCCGTTCCATCAGCAAGGATGGTGGAATCAGCACGTTCCGAAGCAGTGTGGTCGTTGCAAAAGAGGCAAAGAAATCCAAATCCGCGGTATCCTGTCAGTCACTGATGTTGGATTCCGAGTCGCGTTCGGATACGATACCGGCAATGGATATCCGCACCAAAGATGCAGCAGTGGGACATGAGGCAAAAATCGGAAGTATCAGTGACGATGCCGTATTTTATCTGATGTCACGAGGCATGAGCGAGGAAGATGCCAGAGCATTGCTTGTCAGCGGATTTGCAGACAACGTATCAAAGGAACTTCCTCTGGAATATGCAGTAGAGATGAATAATCTGATTCGTCTTGAAATGAAGGGCAGTATTGGATAGTTATCAGGAGGGTAAAAATGACAGAAATGACGATTAATAAACTCCCATCGAAGACCTGGTACTGGCTGAAGGTCAACGAGACAAAGCTCCCATGGGATTTTGAACATACAACAGAACTTCCGGAGGAAAATATATCTGCCGGCCAGGAAGAGACCGCGCGTTTTTCTATTACGGGAGAGGGTGAATACAGCAGTAAAAAAATCAACATACATGCAGCAAAAGGCGAGACAACAACGGTATTTATGGATTATGCACCAACCGGCAAGCTTGCGGTTTATACGAACCTGACACTTGAGGAGGATGCACACATTCGTCTGATCCAGTTGCAGCACAGCGCAGAGGATTCGCTTGTATACAATGCGATTCAGGGAACCTGTGAGAAAAATGCGCAGATCGAGCTAGTGCAGATTTATATGGGAAAAGGCGATATTTATTCGGATACTACAATTGCATTGAATGGTGATCGAAGTGGTTTCAAGAGTGATATCGGATATATTGGCCAGCATACGCATGTCATTGATATGAATGAAGTGGTCAATCACTTTGGAAAACATACGGAAAGTGAAATCAACGTAGCAGGAGCTTTGCGCGATGGTGCAAAGAAAATTTTCCGTGGAACGATTGACTTTAAGACAGGTGCTGCAGATTCGGTTGGAAATGAGCAGGAGACGGTGCTTATGCTGGGCGATGATGTGGAAAACAAAACCATTCCGGTTATTTTATGCTCGGAAGAAAATGTGGTTGGAAACCATGGCGCAACAATCGGCGAACTGGATGAAGATACCATGTTTTATTTTGCAAGCAGAGGCATTGACAAAGAACAGGCAGAGAATATTATGGCACGCGCCAGCATTGAGCGCCTGAAAGGACTGATCGCAGATGACAAATTTGCTGCAATCATAGATGAAGAACTTGGGGAGGTGTAACATGACGGATTATAGAAAGGATTTTCCTTTGCTGACATCCATCGGTACTCCGGAAAATGCGTCCATAGGGCACGACTGGATATACATTGATAATGCTGCCACCTCGCAGCGCCCACAGTGTGTCATAGATGCAGAGACAGATTTTTATACAAAGCATAATGCGAATCCATTGCGCGGAAATTATCCCCTCAGCATGGAAGCGACAGATTTGTACGAGAATGCCCGCAAGGCAGTGCGTGATTTTATTGGCGCAAAATCCGCGCGGGAAATTGTTTTCACAAGAAATACGACCGAAAGTATCAATCTGGTAGCATACAGCTATGGCCTGAATCATGTGGAGGCAGGCGATGAGATTCTTGTGTCCATTATGGAACATCACAGCAATCTGCTCCCGTGGCAGATGGTTGCAAGACAGACCGGAGCGACGCTCCGCTTTATGGAATGCCGTCCGGACGGTTCGTTGGATCTGGATGAAGTGCGCCAGCAGATTACGGAGAAAACGAAAATTGTTGCTATCGCACAGGTATCCAATGTGCTGGGACGCGAGAATCCGGTGAAGGAGATTGCTGCAATGGCACACGAGAAAAATGCGGTAATCGTTGTGGACGGCGCACAGAGCACACCACATATGGCGGTCAATGTGCAGGATATGGATGCGGATTTCTTTGCTTTTTCCGGACATAAGCTTTTTGGACCGATGGGAATTGGTGTCTTATACGGAAAGAAAAAATTGTTGAAAGCGATGCCACCATTTCTTTCTGGAGGAGAGATGATCGATTCGGTGACAAGAGAGGGTGCAAAATATGCCGAACTTCCGCATAAGTTTGAGGCTGGAACGGTAAATGCGGCCGGCGCTGCCGCATTACACGCAGCAATCCAATATGTGCAGTCCGTTGGATTTGAAACGATGCAGAAACAGGAACTGGCGGTGACAAAGCGTGCGTTTGATGGACTGAAAGCGATTCCGCATGTTCACGTATTAGGATCGGATAAAGCGGAAGAACATACAGGTATTCTTACATTTACCATCGATGATGTACATCCACACGATGTGAGCGAAATTCTGATCTCTGATGGAATCTGTGTCCGTGCAGGGCATCATTGCGCACAGCCGCTGCTCAATCATCTGGGGATCAGTTCTGCAACACGTGCAAGTTTTATGTTCTATAATACAGAAGAAGAAGCAGACTTATTCGTACAAAGCATCGCAAGTATAAGGGAGCGAATGGGATATGGAAAATAGAAGTTTTTATAATGAAATACTGACAGAACACAATGTGCGTCCGGAATTCAAACACGACATGGAGGACGCGGATATTGTTCTTGAGGGTGTGAATCCGAGCTGCGGAGATGATATTTTTCTGAAGTTAAAAACAGAGGGGGATACCATTGTAGACGGCGCTTTTGTCGGGGATGGCTGTGCAATCTCTCAGGCTTCTGCAGATATTATGCTTGGAATGGTTATCGGACGGAAGAAGGAAGAGGCCCTGGAGATGGGAAAAATTTTCATGAAAATGATCAAAGGCGAAGCCAGTGAGGATGAAATTGATTCACTCGAAGAGGCGTCCGCACTTCGGGATATTGCCCATATGCCGGCGCGTGTCAAATGTGCAGTTCTTGGATGGAGAACGTTAAAGGAAGCGTTGTTAGGTGAAGACGCGGATGACGATGAAGATGATGAGGACTGGTAAGAAGAAAAATCTTGCTAAGCAGGGGATTCCCCTACTTGGCAAGATTATTTTTTTGCATGTACTCTCCGATTTTCTTATCAGAGCCTAGGATATGATTGGACAGCCAGCTGAGAAGAAAATCAACAAGTTCGATCAGATAGTCCTGCTGGTTGTCATCCATATTGTCAAGATCCGACAGATCAATCTCCACCAGACGTTCCACAAATGCCGTATGTGCACGCTTTTGAGCTTCTAGTTCCGGATAGTGAATACGTTCCATTAAGGCTTCCTCATCATGAAAATGAAATTCCGTATATTCCCGTAACTGGGTGAGTAATTGCATGATTTCATCGTATTTGTCATGAAGAAGTTCTTCATGAATCAGGTCGTTTGTCTCCCGGATAATATCGAAAAGCCGTTGATGCTGGTCATCTACGGACTGGATTCCTGTTTTGAATGCATCGGTAAAGGCGAATGGGTCGCTTGCTTTTTCAGTTTTGGACGGAAGTTTTCCAATCATAATATCGCTGCTTAAAATATGGTTAAAAAGCCAGTGGGCAAGATAGTTAAGCAATGTCTGCAGTGATTCGCGGGCTGCATCTGCCGATGATGTATCTGGTACAAATGTATTTATTTTTTTGGTAAAAGCGGCGTGCTCTTTGCGTTGCAATGGAAGTTCCGGATCGGAAATGCTTTCCATATAGGTCTCTTCGTGTGCAAAGTGTGTAGCTGCATAATCTTTCAGATCTGCAATGAGATTATTTGCAACAGGTGTTACATCTGCGGATTCGTCAGCGAGCCGGATGGCTTCGTTGAGCATTTGAAATAAGCGACGGTGTTCGTCATCAATTTCGTCAATATGAATCAGGCAGTCTTCTGTAAATTCGTACATATGTCATACCTCCCCTTGGTACATGATTTTTGACCATCATATCACAATTTTACAGAAACGGATAGTCTTTGTTCATGAGTTTCAAAAAAGTAGTTGACAGTAAGCAGGAAAGGGTGTATATTCAATACAACAAATTAATCCCTAGTAACCGAGTATGAAAATAAGGAATTAAAAATGGAACGATAAAATTGGAGGTTGGATCATGGGACATATTTACGAAGGAACATTAGGTTTAATTGGTAATACACCATTAGTAGAATTGACACATATTGAGAAGAAGTTTGGTTTAAAATCAAGATTACTTGCAAAGCTGGAGTACTTTAATCCGGCTGGATCTGTTAAGGACCGTATCGCAAAAGAAATGATCGAGCAGGCAGAGGCAGACGGAAAATTAAAGCCAGGCTCTACCATTATCGAGCCGACATCCGGAAACACCGGAATCGGACTCGCAGCAATCGCAGCAGCAAAAGGATACAGACTGATCATCGTTCTTCCTGAGACAATGAGTATTGAGCGCCGAAACATCATCAAAGCGTATGGTGCAGAATTGGTTCTCTCTGATGGAAGCAAGGGAATGAAGGGAGCAATTGCAAAGGCTGAGGAATTACATCAGGAGATTCCGGATAGCTTCATCCCATCTCAGTTTGAGAATCCTGCAAACCCTGCAGCACACAGAAAGACAACCGGACCGGAGATCTGGGAAGATACTGACGGAAAAGTAGATGCATTTGTAGCTGGTGTTGGAACCGGTGGAACGATTTCAGGTGTTGGTGAATTCTTAAAGAGCAAGAACCCGGATGTAAAGATCGTTGCTGTTGAGCCTGCAACTTCTGCAGTATTATCTACCGGCCAGGCAGGACCACACAAGATTCAGGGTATCGGAGCCGGATTCGTACCAGACACATTAAATACAGAAGTATATGATGAAATTATCCCGGTAAGCAATGAAGATTCTTTCGAATATGGAAAGGTCATTGCAAAAGAGGAAGGTGTATTAGTTGGTATTTCTTCTGGTGCAGCACTTTATGCAGCACTTGAAGTTGCAAAACGTCCGGAATTCGAAGGCAAGACGGTTGTAGCATTATTGCCGGATAGTGGAGACCGCTACTACTCTACTGATTTATTTAAAGACTGAATCACATCGTAGATGTGATTCCTACGCACGCTATATTGCGAAGCAATTTTACATGTAGCGTGCTCTATAGACTGAATCACATCGTAGATGTGATTCCTACGCACACTGCATCGCGAAGCGATTCTATATGCAGTGTGCTTTTTTAATATAACTTTAATCTTTTATCCATTTTGTTTTCACAGAAGGTAAGTTATAATTGAACCATACAGGTAGTGGAATAGTTATCTGATCAAAAGATGAAATACACATACACATGGAGATACAGATTATGATAGATAAAAACATGAATACTTATGTAGAACAGGCTATGGATACTCTTGTGCGTCACAGCCTGATGTCCGATGAGTTCCTTGATTTTGTAAAAGATAATACAAAACCATTAGATACTCTTATGGCTTATTACCGATGTGCAATCATGGAGGTAGAAACAAAGTTCAAAGTATTGAATGAGCAGTTCTCCCTCGAGTATGACCGCAATCCAATCGAGTCAATTAAGACTCGTGTGAAATCCATGGATGGCATTATTAAAAAAGTGCGCAAAAAAGAACTCCCGCTGACATTGGAAGCCATCGAGGAAAATATCAACGATATTGCAGGTGTTCGGGTGGTGTGCTCCTTCCCGGAAGATATCTATTTGCTGGCAGACTGTCTTTTGCGGCAGGACGATATTCGCCTGATTGAGAAAAAGGATTACATTCAAAAGCCAAAAGAAAGTGGATACCGCAGTTTGCATCTGATTGTTGCAGTTCCAATTTTCCTCCAGAACGAAAAGCGTGAGATGAAAGTCGAAGTACAGCTGCGTACGATTGCGATGGATTTCTGGGCAAGCCTGGAACATAAAGTGCGTTATAAGAAAAATGTTCCGCCGGAAGAGGCGGAGCAGCTGGCGCAGGAACTCTCTGAATGTGCAGAAGTGAGCGCTGCTTTGGATCGACGCATGCAGGATATTCGAAATCATCTGGCAGCTGTAACCGAGGCACAGACAAATACGAAAAAAAGAGAACCGCTTCGCCTGACAGGACCGCTTGGATTGCATGCCATTCATCAGAAAAATGATTTTTGAAAAAAGAAACGGCCTATGCTATAATAAAAAAGCATTGTTTGCAGAATTGATACATTGAGGTGGATGAGGACATGTTTGAAAAAAAGCAGATTATTTACAGTGAAACGCAAGGCGTATGCCGGGTAGACAATATCGTATCACTTTCCGCCACAAAAGGAGTGCCGGGCGTGCCATATTATGTGCTCCGCTCCGTCTTTGATGCAGACAAGGTATCCTATATTCCGGTAGACCATCATCAGGTTGTACTTCGGGAGCTTTTTACCAGAGAAGAAGCGCAGGCGCTGATTGGAACAGAGGAACTTGAACGGGATGAGAAATTAAAAGAAGCAGTAGAGTACGTTTTACATAATAAGGAGGGCTAGAATGGCGCAGCAGCAGGCAGTGCATAAGTTCGTACTGGGAAACAAAGAACTGGAAGGAAAAGTTGCTGAGTTTCAGTATGACAAGGGCTGGTATAGTATCACAGATATCGTTGGTGAAGAACGCAATGTGATTTATAAATCAAGAAATGCACAGGAAGCATATATGAAGTGGAATGTGTATATTGGACGGAAAAAGGAGCGTGTAATTCCGGATGACCGCCGCAAGGCAAATCAGGAGAAAAACGAACCGGGAAATCGCCCACAGCGAGAGAATCATGAAACCAGAGACCGCAGTGAGAATGAAAATAATGGTCGACATGATAATTACAGAAGACGCCGGAGAGATAACCGGCGAGACCGTCAGGTGCAGGAACAGGAATAAGAGAAAGCATCGTTTGCAGAGTCGATTTGCAGACGATGCTTTTTGTTGTACGCAATAATTATGCGCTTTATATAGCGGAGAGCATGGGATTCGAACCCACGTTGCGTCTATTCGACGCAAACCGCATTTCGAGTGCGGCACCTTCGACCACTCGGACAACTCTCCATTCTTCGCATCGCGAAGCGATTATGCATGCGAAGTGCTCCTTTATTATACCAAATCCACTGCATTTTTCAAGGCACTTGTCTTGTTATCCCTAAAAAATTACGTTATAATAAAAAAGGTTTTTGGAGATAATTAATGAGACAATATATGGAGGAAAAGTGCATGATGAGAATTGGAATGTTGACAAGTGGTGGCGATTGTCAGGCATTGAATGCTGCGATGAGAGGTGTCGTAAAGGGACTTTCGGCAAATGTTTCAGAATTAGAGATATACGGATTTGAAAACGGATATAAGGGTCTGATCTATGGTGATTACAGACATCTGACATCTGCAGATTTCTCCGGAATTTTAACAAAAGGTGGAACGATTCTTGGATCTTCCCGCCAGCCGTTCAAGCTGATGCGTGTGCCGGACGAAAACGGTCTTGATAAAGTGGAGGCCATGAAGCAGACCTACCACAAGCTGAATCTCGACTGTCTGGTTATTCTTGGTGGAAACGGAACACAGAAGACAGCCAACCTTCTTCGTGAAGAAGGATTGAATGTAATTCATCTTCCAAAGACAATTGACAATGATATATATGGAACGGATGTGACATTTGGTTTCCAGAGTGCCATTAATATAGCAACCGAAGCAATTGACTGTATCCACACAACTGCAGCATCACATAATCGTGTATTTATTGTAGAAGTAATGGGACACAAAGTAGGATGGCTTACGTTGTATGCAGGTATTGCAGGCGGCGCAGATATCATTTTACTTCCGGAGATTCCATACGATATTAACAAAATTGTAGAAGCAATCCAGAAGAGAAGCAAGGATGGCAAAGGCTTTACGATTCTTGCAGTTGCAGAGGGAGCAATCTCCAAAGAAGATGCAGCATTAAGCAAGAAGGAATATAAGGCAAAACTTGCCAACAGCAAATACCCGTCTGTATCCTACGAAGTGGCAGACAAAATCAAAGAAGTGTGTGGTACCGAGGTACGTGTTGCAGTGCCGGGACATACACAGAGAGGTGGCAGCCCATGTCCGTATGACCGTGTACTTTGTACTCGTTTGGGTTCTGCTGCCGCAAAAGCAATCATGGATGAAGATTATGGCTGCATGATTGCCATGATCAACAACAAGACGAAACGGGTTCCGTTAGGAGATGTGGCCGGAAAGCTGAAAATGGTAGATCCGGACAGCCAGATGATCAAAGAAGCAAAGAGAATTGGAATCAGTTTCGGTGACTAGGAGGTTATAGAACATGTCTTATACGGCGTTATACCGTAAGTTCCGTCCGCAGGAATTTGAAGATGTCAAGGGACAGGAACATATTGTGACAACACTGAAAAACCAGATCAAAGCCGATCGAATAGGACATGCATATCTGTTTTGCGGAACGAGAGGAACAGGAAAAACCACAGTAGCCAAGATTTTTGCAAAAGCCGTCAATTGTGAACATCCGGTAGATGGAAGTCCTTGTGGCGAATGCCCCACTTGCAGGGGCATTGCTGCCGGGACTTCTATGAATGTAATTGAGATTGATGCGGCCTCCAACAATGGTGTAGACAACATACGTCAGATCCGGGAAGAAGTTGCTTATCGCCCGACCGAAGGCAAATACAAAGTCTATATCATCGATGAGGTACATATGCTTTCAGCAGGAGCGTTCAACGCATTGTTGAAAACACTCGAAGAACCGCCGGCATATGTCATATTTATATTGGCAACGACGGAAGCGCATAAGATACCGATTACGATTTTATCCCGATGCCAGCGATATGATTTTCATCGGATTTCCATAGATACGATTACAGACCGACTCGCAGAACTTATGCAGGAGGAGAAGGTAGAGGTAGAGGATCGCGCGTTGCGGTATGTGGCAAAAGCCGGAGATGGATCGATGCGAGATGCACTCAGCCTTCTGGATCAGTGTATCGCATTCCATTTAGGCGAGAAACTCACATATGAGAACGTTTTGGAAGTACTTGGCGCGGTGGATACGGAGATTTTTTCGAAGCTGCTTCGTCAGATTCTGAATCAGGATGTGGTGGCGGCCATTCAGACGGTTAATGAGCTGGTAGATGAAGGCCGGGAACTTGGACAGCTCGTCAATGATTTTACCTGGTATATGCGCAATCTCCTTTTGATGCAAAGCTCCGATGAGATGGAAGAAGTGCTGGATATGTCCGCAGACAATCTGGCAGCACTCAAAGAAGAGGCACAGATGGTAAGTCCGGAGGTATTGGTTCGGTATATCCGCATTTTTTCCGAGTTGAGCAATCAGATCAAATTTGCAGCACAGAAACGTATCCTATTGGAAGTGGCCATTATCAAACTCTGTCGTCCGCAGATGGAACGGGATTATTCCTCTTTGCTGGAACGAATGGATGAACTGGAGAAAAAGCTGGAAAATGGCGTGGTGACTGTTCCAGCTGCGTCCGCATCTGTTCCGGAGACGAGAACGAAAGCACCGGTAGAAAAGCCAGTTTTACCGAAAGCAATCCCGGATGATGTGCAGCAGATTATCAAAAACTGGAAAGCAATGTTGTCGGAAGCCGGTGGAATTACAAGGCAGTATTTAAATAAAGCCGTTCCGAGTCTCGGAGCAGCTGGAGAATTGATGCTCGTATTTGATGATGCGAATGCATACAGTTATCTCAACGAAGACAAAGCGGGATGCATGACACATTTTAAGCAGATTATCAGTGAGCGGATCGGAAAAGAAGTAGAAGTGACTCTGCGTATGAATGAAAGCGGGCGAAGTGCGGCGGACACGGTTCCGGATCTTCGACTAGCGATTAATTTTGATATTGAGGAAGAGAACTTCTAATGGTAAGATAGTAAATATATAAAATATAGTAGGAGGATACCCCACGATGGCAAAAAGAGGTGGATTCCCAGGTGGTATGCCTGGAAATATGAATAATATCATGAAGCAGGCGCAAAAAATGCAAAAGCAGATGGAAGAAGCGCAGAAAGCTTTAGAGGAGCAGGAGATTACAGCAAAAGCAGGCGGTGGAGCTGTAGAGGTGACTGTATCCGGAAAGCATGAAGTAACAAAAGTAAAACTTTCAGAGGAAGTTGTTGATCCGGATGATATCGAGATGTTAGAGGATCTTATTATGGCAGCAACCAACGAGGCGATGCGTCAGGTTGATGAAGCAACACAGAAATCAATGTCACAGATCACAGGTGGCTTAGGTGGAGGATTCCCATTCTAATATGGAATATTACAGTAATGAAATCGCCAAACTGATTGAAGAACTGTCTGCACTTCCGGGTATCGGGGCGAAGTCGGCGCAGAGACTCGCTTTTTACATCCTGAATATGCCGGAGGACAATGTGAAGGCACTTTCTTCTGCAATCATATCCGCAAAACAGAATGTGAAATACTGCAAATGCTGTTTTAACTTGACAGACCAGGAAATTTGTCCTATATGTAGTGATGAAGCAAGAGACCATAAAACTATTATGGTGGTAGAAAATACAAGGGATCTTGTGGCATATGAGAAGACAGGAAAATACGAAGGTGTTTACCATGTTCTTCATGGTGCTATTTCACCGATGCTTGGAATCGGTCCACATGACATCAAACTCAAGGAACTTATGGTACGACTGGAGAAAGATGTCAATGAAGTGATTATTGCTACAAATTCGAGTCTTGAGGGAGAAACCACGGCGATGTACATCAGCAAACTGATCAAGCCGACAGGAATTAAAGTGACGCGAATCGCAAGCGGAGTGCCGGTTGGCGGCGATTTGGAATACATTGATGAAGTTACTCTTCTTCGCGCATTACAGGGGAGAACGGAATTATAAAGAAAAGGAGACACTATGAACAATTTAGAATTGGAAAAAATCGCGAATGAAATTCGCAAAAGCATTGTAACCGCAGTGCACAGTGCGAAATCCGGACATCCGGGTGGATCATTATCTGCAGCAGATATTTTTACGTATCTGTATTTTGAAGAGATGAATGTAGATCCAAAGAATCCGAAAGATGCAAACCGTGACCGTTTTGTGTTATCCAAGGGACATGTTGCACCGGGACTGTATTCGACTCTGGCAGAGAAAGGGTATTTTCCAAAAGAGGATCTTGTGACACTTCGTCATACAGGCTCTTATTTACAGGGACATCCGGATATGAAACACATTCCGGGTATTGACATGTCAAGTGGATCATTAGGTCAGGGTGTATCAGCAGCCGTTGGTATGGCAGCAGCTGGCAAATTTGACAACAAGGATTATCGTGTATATACACTTACCGGAGACGGTGAAATTCAGGAAGGACAGATTTGGGAGGCTGCTATGTGGGCAGGACACCGCAAGCTGGACAACTTGGTTGTTATTGTCGACAACAATAATTTGCAGATTGATGGAGAAATCGACAAAGTATGTTCTCCATATCCAATTGACAAGAAATTTGAAGCATTTAATTTCCATACCATCGTAATTGATGGAAATAATTTTGATGAAATCCGTGCAGCATTCAAAGAGGCGCGTGAGACAAAGGGTCAGCCGACAGCCATTATTGCAAAGACCGTAAAAGGAAAAGGAGTTTCCTTCATGGAGAATCAGGCAGGATGGCACGGAAAAGCTCCGAATGATGAAGAATACAAGATTGCAATGGAAGATCTTGAGAAGGCAGGTGAAGCATTATGTCAGAAGTAAAGAAAATCGCAACACGTGACAGTTATGGTAACGCATTGGTAGAACTTGGTAAGGAACATGAAGATCTGATTGTATTGGATGCTGACCTTGCCGGTGCTACAAAAACCTGCATTTTCCAGAAAGAATTTCCAGAGCGTCATTGGGACTGTGGTATTGCAGAGTGTAATATGACAGGTATTGCAGCAGGATTATCTACCTGTGGCAAAGTACCGTTCATCAGTTCATTTGCAATGTTTGCAGCAGGACGTAACTTCGAACAGGTGCGTAACTCTATCGGTTATCCACATTTAAATGTAAAAATCGGCGCAACACATGCCGGCATTTCTGTAGGAGAAGATGGTGCAACACATCAGTGCCTGGAGGACCTTGCATTAATGCGTGAGATTCCTGGAATGGTCGTGATCAATCCATCCGATGATGTAGAGGCAAAGGCCGCAGTAAAGGCTGCATATGAGCATGTGGGACCGGTATATCTGAGATTTGGACGTCTTGCAGTTCCTGTTATTAACGATGCACCAGATTACAAATTTGAAATTGGAAAAGGAATCACATTAAAAGAGGGAACCGACGTAACGATTTTTGCAACCGGACTGGAAGTGTCTGAGTCATTAGAGGCTGCAAAGATGCTCGAAGCAGATGGAATTTCCGCAGAAGTAATCAACATCCACACAATCAAACCGTTGGATGAGGAACTTGTGGTTGCATCCGCAACAAAGACCGGAAAAGTCGTAACCGTAGAGGAGCATTCCGTAATCGGTGGACTTGGTAGCGCAGTGGCAGAAGTATTATGTGAGAAAGCTCCAACAAAGATGCTTCGCATCGGCGTAAATGATAAGTTTGGAGAGTCAGGACCGGCGGTAGAATTGATTCATAAGTACGAACTTGATGCAGAGGGAATTTACAAGAAAGTAAAAACATTCTGCAAATAAAACGAATAAAGAATAAAGAAGAGTTGAGGCACATGCGAAAGCATGTGCCTTTTCTGTCGAATCGCGTCATACGATTCTTCCTGTAGCTTCCATTTTTTTGCAAAATACGCTCCTGTATGTGTGGTAGCATAGAGACAGCTTGGAAACAAAAACGCAGAGATGGACAAGGAGACAGGATATGATCGATATCGAAAACGCAAAAGAACGCGATTTAAAAAACATCCGTCAAATCGGAAATCCAACAGAAGATGATAAAATTTACATAGAAAATGCTGCTTATGCCAGAATTCACGAAGAAGATTACGCACAGAAGCGAGCATTTATATTTATGGGACATACAGAATGTAATCAGGGAAAATATGCGACATTTATTGAGGCTGCAATCCCTGTGAGGGATCTGGAATTTTCACAAAATATTCCGAAATGGGACAATCATGCGTGGAGTGATATATTTCGGGAAATAAAACGTTCGTATGAAAATTCCATTATCGTAGGATGGGCAATGGATATCAAAGGATTTTCCCCATGTATGACGACAGAATTGGAACATGTGCACAGAGAACAATTTGGTGGGGCACATCAGGTGCTTTTTCTGATGGACAGCGTGGAAGGCGATGAATATTTTTATATAAATAAAGGAAACCGTCTGCAACAAAAGGAAGGGTTTTACATTTACTATTCGAGAGAGGTGCACAAAATGCGAACCGCAGATGTGACAGTGGAATTTCCCGGGATTTCACGTGCCAAGGAAGTTATGCAGCCAAAGGCCAGCGTAAAAGCACATTATCGGGAAAGTATGCAGGAGAACAACAACACAGGAAACCGTAAAGCGAGTTCATATGCAATGACAGCAGCAATATTACTATTATTAGGGATTGTTGGTGCAGGAATCTGGCGGGATCGAATCAAATTGTCCGGGCTAGAACAGGTCATTGAGACGATGAGCCATCAGATTAATACGAAACACAATGATCCGGAAGTGCTGATAGGAACCCAGTGGAGTGAAGAAACACAAAACAGTCAGGATTCTCAGAATGCAACGAAGGAGACGTATACCGAAGCACTGGATTTGATTCCAATCGAAAATCTTCCTATGGGAGATGTGAAAAAAGAAGATTCCAAGAGTACGGAAAATACACAAAAATCCGATACGATTGATTCGGAAAAAAAAGAAAAGTCGGAAGAACAAAAACAGCTAAAAGAAAAAAAGAAAACAGAAAAAACAACCCAAACAAATGCTGAGCCAAAATATTATGTGGTGCAGGAGGGAGATACGCTGACTGCAATTTGTCAGAAACAATACGGTTCTACCAAAAAGCTTGCAGATCTGGCAGCAGTAAACGATATGGAGAATTCAGATGAAATTCGTGTGGGACAGAAATTGCTACTTCCTTAATGGAGGAACGAATGTTATAATTGCACAAGAAGAAACAGGCCTTTATTTGTTTCGCAGAGTACAAGGAGAGAATATCCATGGCAAGCAAAATGGATTTTAAAACAGTCCAGATAGAAACAGACAATGAGAATTTGGAAGAAATTGAAGAAAAAGTAAGGCGTCACAGACGGCGCATTATAAGAAGAATTGTAATAGTAGTACTTGTGATAGTTACAATTATTGTATCCTTTCAGTTGTGGAGTGCGTTACGCAGCTATTCCGGTTATGAAGTGCGCAATAAAACCGAGCGGCAGGATAGTGTGGCGGCTAAATATGTGACATTCCTTGGAAAACTCATAGAATATAATAACGATGGAATTGTATACAAAGACGAAGATGATGAACTGATCTGGAACCAGTCGTTTGAGATGAGCGCACCGATGGTTTCCATATGCGAGGGATATCTTGCAGTGTATGATCGCGGGGGAACGATAATCTATATTATGGCATCGGATGGCCTGACCAAAAAAATCGAGACATCCACACCAATCAGTACCGTATGTGTTGCTAATCAGGGAACCGTTGCTGTATTAATGAAAGAAGATAATGTATCTACAGTCCAGATGTATGACCGCAAAGGAAAAGAACTTACCAACGGGAAATTTTATGAAGAAAAAGGAAGCTTTCCGGTAGATATTGCATTGTCAAATGATGCACAGAAACTTGCGGTAGATATGCTGGATGTCACAGAGGGAAGTGTGTGTTCAACGGTCAGCTTTTATAATTTTGGTTCCGTAGGACAAAATGAGATTGATAATAATGTGGGAACCTATACATATGATAACACATTAATATCAGAAATTTCTTATGTCGCATCCAATCGAATGATTGCAATTGAGGACAGCGGATATATTGTGTTTGAGGGGACACAAAAACCTGCACCAAAGCGCGAGGTAAAGTTTGAAACAGAAGTACAGAGCGTATTTTATAACAACAAATATGTAGGAACAGTATACAGCAGCCCGAAGAAAGAGGGAGGCTGGAACATAAAAGTATACGATATGGCAGGAAAGACTGCCATGGAAAATGAGAGTACCATAGCATACGACAAAATAGAATTTTTGGATAATAACGAAATCTGTATACGCAATGCACATGATTGCGAGCTGTATACGATACATGGCATTCGTAAATTCTCATATACATTTGATAAGGACATATATAAAATTTTGTCAGGTAGTGACAGCCAGAGCTATACCTTTGTACTCAGCGGAGAAAGAGATGAGGTACACTTACGATGAATTGGCTATTGATAGTGATCGTATTATTTGTGGCAGCGAATGTTGTGTGGGGATTTTACCGGGGTTTTTTGCGGGTCATTTATTCTATGGTGGCGTGGATTGCGATTCTGGTGGCGGTATCCTGGCTTTCACCGCATGTGGCAAATTATCTGACGGGACATACCAGACTGGACAACTATATAGAAGAAGGATGCAATCAAAAGCTGCATGAATGGGTAGATAACAAAAAACAGGAAAAACAAAAGGAAGTAAAAGAACACGGAAATGATGCGGGCCTTCCGGAAATAATTCTGCAGAAACTGACAGGGGAAAGCGAAGTTGCGAATCAATTGCTCGAGGACACAGGCGTTTATGAGGCGGTTACGCAAAAACTAGTACAAATAACCATACAGGGCATCGCATATATTATAGTATTTGTATTTATATTGATTGCGACCAGAATCATATTTATCGCGTTCAAAATTGTGGATAAATTACCTTTGATCGGAGGTATTAACCAGTCAATTGGAGCAGTAGCAGGATTTGTTAAAGGGATGGTTATTATATGGATGGTATTTGCAGGTATTGCGATGACGGCCACAACTTCTTTTGGACAAGAGATTGTTCAGGCAATATATGCGTCACCGTTACTTACATGGCTGTACGAGAATAATCTGATATTGACATTTCTTATGAATATTTTATAAAAGAGTCTATTGGGCAAAATATACTGGCTTCAATAGGCTCTTTTCCTTTAATGATGATATAAAGAAAAATAATATGAAAAAATTGAAATTAATGGTTGACATTGTAAAATGTACATGATATTATATGTAAGCTGACTCGTGAGGCAACAGTGCAAAGCACTGAAAATGCTACATTTTGATGAATTGCTTGTTAGACAAGCTCACAAAGAGAGTTAGAAAAAATAAAAAAGTTGTTGACAAATGATTGCACAGCTGATATACTTAAGAAGTTGTCGCGGCTGACAACAAAACAATGAACATTGATAACTGAACAGTGAAAAACCTTGAAAGATTTTGAGAAAAGTGA
>URSS01000033.1 GCA_900550545.1 uncultured Lachnobacterium sp.
AGTTATTATTGAATTTTCAAGGTGCATAGGCACATTTTAATGTGCGAAGTTTGAGTAATAAAATAAAAGTATCACTAAAAGAAAATAATAATAACATACAACGATATTCACAAGAAAAGGAATCAAACGCAGTTGGAATGGTTATGGATGAAGATACTGAAAGCCCTATTACGGATGCAACGATAAAGATTTTTGAATCTGATACAAATAAATTAGTAGCAACAGTTAATTCTGATAAAAATGGGCGGTTCCAAATAATAGGCCTTGAAGATAATGTATATGATTGGATTGTAGAAAAGAATGGATATCAAGTAGCACAATATCTGAAATATGATGTATGCAGAGGAGATATAGCTTCTATATTTAGTTTTTATTTGTCAAAAGGAACAACAATAAAAAAGATTTGTAAGAACACAAACGAACAGGACATAAGCAATTCTGGAGAAAATCTTAATGAAGCTATATATGATATACAAAGTGCGCGCTCTAGTTCATTTAGTTCAGCTCCTAAATTAAAAAAGTTTACTGTGGGAAAGCAAAAAAAACAGGTTGAACGATATCAGTATTTGTGTTATGTAGTAGCTAGTGAAGCAATGGGTTATTATCAATGCACAGCGAAAAATATGACTGACACTCAGATAAAAAATTATTATGCGGCACAAGCAGTTGCAGCTAATACAATGCTGGAATATGTATCTGCAGTAAGTCATAAGCATGCATCTGACGGATATACTATCTGCGATACAACTCATTGTCAAAGATATGACACTACAAAAACAACAAAATTTGTGATCGATGGAGTTGGTACTGTATGCTATAGAATAAACGGGGATTGGTATTCATTTATTCAGGTGTATAAAGATAATTCAAAATATAAGTATATACAAGGAATGTACTTTGCACATTGTGCTGGAAAAACAAAAACTGATTCTCAAGATCCGTCTCTCAAATCTGTTACATGTTCAGATTTAAACGGACCTCACACATCAATATCAGGACATGGTAAAGGATTGTGTCAGGAAGGTGCAGCGTATAAAGCAAAACAAGGTAAATCTTGGCAAGCAATTTTGAAATATTATTATAATTCCACAACATCATTGTTTTGCCAACATGAAAAATAAATAGAGGTTTTAATGATTATATGAACAAGACAAAAATTGTAATGATCGAATGCATTCTGTTAGCTGTCAACATTGTAGCTTGTGGTAAAACAGAAGTCGAACAGACTCCGGCATTTCCGCTTACACAGGAAAAAGTAACGCAGGAAGAAGTACCTGCCGAATTACCGGACAGTATTGTAGATTATGATACATGGACAAGAGAGACACCATGGTGCAAAATCGCAGAATCCGACGATGCTGCAATCTATGCCAACGCAGATGATAATACTTCGCTATATGTGGAATGGAATCATGCTTTTACAAAGTGTAATTGGGAAAACGGCAGGGATTTGGAATCGGATATTACGATGAAAGAGCAGGATATTGACAAGGACGGAGAAAAAGAACTGCTTGTCGTTTTACATAATGTGACAGGAAGCGGCACGGGCGAGGACGAACTGCATGTGTTGGAAACAAAAAACAAGAGCGGATTTGAGGCATACCATGTACCAATGAATTCGTTTTGGAACTGGGTAAAAACGGTAGCGCATGCCAATAAAACGAAAGCAGATATTGCGGATTGTCTTTTGTATACCACGGATCTGACAGAGGAAGGCATTACGGTGTGGGCAGATATTTATGATACGGATATGCAGGAACTGGGGAATATCACAGTCGACTTCGTATGGAACGAAAAAAGTTTGCAGGTGACACAGTACACTTATAAAATGTAGAAAAAAGCGGGCGAATGTTTTTCCCCGCTTTTTTATGTGCGCCTTGCGGCGCACGTCACTAATTAATTTCCTGAATTTTTCTTGACTTGAACCTCAAGGTACGGCTTATAATAATATAAATATCATAGGTTGGTTCTTCCTATAGGAGGATTCGAGTGAAAGGAGTGGGACAATGAAAAAAATACTGACATTATCTCTGGCTGCACTGATGGCATTTTCTGCACCTGCAAATGCTGTATTAGCAGCACCGGATACAAAGGTAGAAGCTTTATCGGTGAATGTGAAGGCAGCAAAAGCAACCGCAATCTCAACAGTAGAGGATTTAAAGGCGATGGAGAGCAATCCATCAGGGAATTATTATCTTGCAAAGGATATCAAATTGCCTGCAGATTTCCAGCTGTTTGGGGACAGAGATCATCCATTTAAGGGACAGCTTGATGGTAAAGGGCACAAGCTGACCGGTTATACTTACAAGAGCTCAAGCTGGGCTGAGAATGCAGGTATTTTCGGATATGCGAACGGTGCCGTATTTAAAAATATCTCTGTTACCGGTGTAGATATTAATCTTCAGGATGGTGGAACGATAGGAACATTGGTATGCAGCGCTACGAACTGTACCTTTGATCAGATCAAAACCTCCGGAAAGATCTCCGTCAAGGGGGAAGCTGCTTATATTGGCGGAATCGTACATGCGAATGATGAGAAGGCAGTGATAAAGAATTGTGTGAATGCTATCAATATCACAGTGGATGTCAGAGGAACAGCAGATAGCTCACCTTCCTGCGATGTCGGAGGAATCACAAGGATTGCATCCGGCAGTTCATCAAAGTCACTATTACAGAATTGTACCAATAAAGGAACGATCAAGATCACTTATAAGCCGAGTGACGAATGGGGCGGAAGTGAATTTACAATATCCGGTGTAGCAAATTCCTTTTATGGGAAAAAAGTAGTTAAAAACTGTAAAAACACCGGAGCAATCACCTGTACGATTGAAAAGGCAGCAGAAGGATTCGGGACAAAAGCGAATATCGCCGGTGTCATAGGAGAGAGCAATAGTGGAATCGATTCCTGCTCGAATACCGGTAAGATCACCTTGAACGCGAATGTATCAAATATGACCGGAATCGATGTAGCAGGCGTGGTCGGTGATACGACCCATATAGGAACAAAGATGGTAAAATCCTTCAATACAGGAGCCATTACAGTGACAGCAAATGCACCGCGCAGCGCCGTTGTAGGAGGTGTGGCAGTCATCGTCAATGATATCACACAGTCCTATAATAAGGGAAAAGTCACTGTGAATGTGAAGTCCGGCGGCGATGCAACTGTAGGTGGTCTGGCAGGACAGGCAACCGCAAATGTACAGAATTGTTACAATACAGGTGCGGTATCCCTGTCGGCAAAGAAATTATCATATGTTGGTGGACTGGTTGGAAGTGCATCCGTATTCGATCAGTTTATCAAATATAACTATTCCACAGGAAAGGTGACAGGTTCTTCCAAGCAGGTATTCAAGGGAAATGTGCTCGGATACTATACAGGTTCTTATGATGCACAAAAGAGGAATGTCTATGACAACTACTATACGGGATCAGGTAAAGCATACGGAGGACAGGACTTTACATGGAAACCTTATATGGGTACTGCGAAAAAGGTTTCTGCCATCACAGCTGGTAATTGTTCAAAATTAGCTTCAAAGCTTTGGACATATTCAAGTAAACAGAAACGAATGATCCTGAAAAATAATAAAGAGAAGTAAGATATTTTCGATAATGCCGGGGTCTGCATTGCAGTTATAAGCATACTTCTTATTCCGGTTCTGGCTGGAGTAGTACTTATTTTGCATGTGGGGATGAAACCGAGCGACGGAGACAATCAATGGGGACAAAAGCAGGAAGCATATGAAGTAAAACCGCATATATGAGTTTTAAATTTGAAAAAAGCTGGCGAATGAGATTTCGCCGGCTTTTTTAATGTGTTATGATAAGAAAAGAGTTCGGAAAGTAAGAAGGGATAAAACGACAGATATGGATACATGGAACATTCTTATTGTAGATGACGAAAAAGAAATCACGGATCTTCTGGAAGTGTACCTTTCAAGTGAGGGATACCGTGTATTTAAATTTTATTGCGGGCAGGACGCTTTGGATTGCATTGAAAGAGAACACATTGATCTGGCAATCCTGGATGTGATGCTGCCGGATGTGGACGGCTTTACGCTGTGTCGGAAGATTCGGGAGAAATATTTTTTCCCGGTGATCATGCTGACAGCTAAAATAGAAGAGACGGACAAGATCAACGGAATCATGCTTGGTGCCGATGATTATATCACGAAGCCGTTTCAGCCTTTGGAACTACTGGCAAGAGTCAAAGGCCAGTTGCGCAGGGCAAAGCAATATAATCAGGCAGCAGGTGTGACACAAACAGGAAATCATCCAACAACATCAGAGCCGGGAGAAAGTGAAGCGGAAAATTCCGGGGAGATTTACGACATCCGGGGACTGGAGGTAAATGTGAACACTCACACCTGTAGCTTATATGGCGAAAATCTGGAATTTACACCGATTGAATTTGAAATTCTGCGTTATCTGTGCCGGCACTTGAATGAGGCGGTCACTTCCGAAGAATTGTTTGAAAGTGTCTGGAAAGAAAAGTATTATGACAGCAACAATACGGTGTTTGTGCATATCAGCAGGATACGGGAGAAAATGCATGAAAACAGCAGAAAACCGAAGTTTATCAAGACCGTCTGGGGCATTGGATATAAATTGGAGGAGTAGAGGATGAACAAAGCAGAATTGTTGCGCCAATGGCGAAGACGATATTTTTTTCATATGTTTCTGTGCATCTGTATCCTTGCGGTAGGGTATATCGTCGGTGCATTTCTCTGCAGTCAGATTGTGTGGTATCCGGAGGATCCGGGGTATCTGATCTTTAAGTGGATGCAGGCACATGTTGTCACGATCACGTTTGTGTGCGTGTTTCTGATTGCCATTGCCGATGCGCTGCGCATGTTCGCCAAAATCGCGGATGGCATGGAAAAGGTACAGATGTCAGTTCCCAAAATGTATTCCGATAAAAATGAGCTGATTGAACTTCCGAAGCAGTTTACTGAGCTGGAGCGGCAGATGAATCAGGTGCGGTTGCAGAATTATACAAATGCGCAGGCAGCCAAAGAAGCAAATCAGCGCAAAAACGATATGATCATGTATATGGCACATGACTTGAAGACACCGCTCACTTCGGTGATTGGATATCTGACACTTGTCAGTCAGGAGCCGGATATACCGGAGGATGCCCGGAAAAAATACATTGATATCGCATTGAAAAAAGCGCTGCATTTAGAGGACTTAATCAATGAATTTTTCGACATAACCAGATTTAATTTTACCCATATGTTTCTCGAAAAGTCGAAAATCAATCTGTCCATGATGTTAGAACAGATGGTAAGTGAATTTGCACAGGAATTCCGAAAGAAAAATCTGACGGCCAGGCTGCAGATTGAAGATCACATTGAGATGCTTTGCGATGTGGAAAAGATGGAACGGGTTTTTGATAATCTGTTGAAAAACATTGTAAATTACAGTTATCCGGATACGAAGATCGAGGTTTCCATGAACAAAACACCAGAGGGCAACATCCGGATCGTCACAACAAACCACGGAAAAACAATTCCGGAAGAAATGCAGGAGCATATTTTTGAACAGTTTTTCCGTATGGACAGTTCGAGAAATTCCGATACCGGAGGTTCCGGCCTGGGACTTGCAGTAACGCGTGAGATTGTAGAACTGCATGGAGGAACGATTCGCTGCCAGAGCAGGATGGAAGAAATTCAGTTTATTATAGAGCTTCCGGGCGGACTGAAAGAAAACTGATGTGAAACGGTCAATTTAAGAAGTTTGTAAGAATTTTGACAGAATACAGTTAAGAACACCCCTTATTCTTGTGGTTTACTATAAGTAAATCATTGGAAAAGGGGTATTTTTATGCAGCAGACAAGCATACAAAGACAACAGAATGCGATAAGACAGGAAAATGGAAAAAGGCGCATCGACAGAAAAAGAAGACGTATAAGGCAGATCCGGAGACGATGCCTTTGCTTGTTTGCCATACTATTGATTCTTGCTGCGCTGTTGACACATTTATCCACCGTGCAGGAGGTGGTCGTGCGACTGGCGCAGGGGCTGGTAACAGGCAAAACATTAGAAAAAGAAGATTACCCGCAAAGCCTCATTGATCTGTATGAGAGAAATGCAGAGGCAAGGCAATTTGTACTTGATTACAAAACAAAGAAAGATGACAATACAGCGATTGATGTGTCTGCGGATGTAAATGCAGGCGAAATACCGCTTTTTCTACAGTGGGACGAGCGATGGGGGTACCGGTCCTATGGAGGGGATTTTCTTGCTGTGACAGGATGTGGACCGACTGCACTTTCCATGGTGTATGTGGGGCTTACCGGCGATACTTCGATGAATCCCTATGAAGTCGCAAAGCGTGCGGAAAAGGAAGGCTATTATGTGGAAGGAAGCGGTTCGGCATGGAGCATGATGACCGGACTTGCATCGGAACTTGGCTTGTCGGCAAAAGAACTCGGACTTGACGCAGATTTGATCCGGAAAAAGTTAGAACAGGGACATCCAATCATTTGTATTATGGGACCGGGAGATTTTACAACGACTGGCCATTACATTGTACTGACCGCGGTGTCATCCGATGGAAGCATTGTTGTGCATGATCCAAACAGCAGGAAGAACAGTGACAGAACCTGGGACGTAGAAAAACTGATGGCACAGACAAAGAATCTCTGGGTATATGAGAAAAAATAGTGATTGGAAAATAGAAAGTCTGAAGGGTTGCATTTCCACACGAACCATCTTATAATAAACAAAGTTTGTGGCAAAGGAATGAAATTAGAAATGCCACACAAACGGAAAAAGGAATAAGGAAGTGAGTAAATTGCAATCCAAGCAGCAGCTACAGGAAGACATCCAGATGTCCGAGGCATTTATCACCAGTGTATTTCTGGCATTGTCCGGAGGATTTCAGGATGCATATACCTATTTTACAAGAAATGAAGTATTCTCCAATGCACAGACCGGAAACATCGTACTTATGAGCACCCACCTGATGATGGGAGAATGGATGGATGTATTGCGTTACCTGTGTCCGCTTCTGGCATTTGCCGGAGGCGTATTCTTCGCAGAGCGTATCCATATGTTGTTTAAATATGCCAAACGTCTGCATTGGCGGCAGGGAATTCTGCTTATGGAGATCATCATATTGTTTGCAGTCGGATTCATGCCTGCCAGATTTGATCTTCTTGCAACCGCACTCGTATCTTTCGCGTGCGCGATGCAGGTACAGACCTTCCGGAAAGTAAGCGGTTACTCCTATGCAAGTACCATGTGTATCGGAAATCTCCGCAGTGGAACCGAAGCCTTCACCAGCTACCTCCACACCCATGATACCGAGAAACTCAAAAAAGCATTGTACTATTTTGGAATTATCTTATTCTTCGGACTCGGCGCCGGTATCGGCGGAAACCTTTCCATCCGATATGGATTCCACATCATCTGGGTATCCAGTGGTCTGCTTTTGATCAGTTTCTTACTCATGTTCGTAGAGAAGAAAGGATAATCATTGATATCATATGATGATACAAGAGGCCAAAGGTATCATCGACGCATGCCTGCATGTAGTAATCTGGTGAATCATGTCCAGTGAGGATTTGTGCTGCCAAGCACAAATCCAACACGGCAGGATTGCCAACCAACAGGAAGAGGCACCATACTTCTTTTGGAAGAAAAATTTGCAACTGCTCCGCGGTTCCAGAAACCACGCAAATGGCGGAAACCGCACGAGCCTCCACAAAGCGCCCAAAACCGCTCGCGGAGTTAACTTGCAAATTTATCTGGAAAAAGAACGTATGGTGCCTCTTCCGTCGTCCCCCACCCGCAATCCCACCTTGGATGCGTCGCAGCACCTTCAAATCCGAACACAAATTTTGCATAAACTTTACAAATCCATGAATGCACATTTTACACTCCCTTTTTATACTTAATCATAAATGTTGAAACAAAAACGCAGGGACACCCTGTACAAAGGAGAATAACATGGGAAAAGAAACAAAAATAACCGTCCGTGATCTGAACCTGTATTATGGTGAAAATCATGCCCTGAAAGATGTTAACATGAACATCCGGGAAAATTGTGTGACGGCTTTTATCGGACCATCCGGTTGCGGAAAGTCTACTTTTTTGAAGACCATCAACCGTATGAATGATCTGGTAGATGGTGTGCGCATCACAGGAGAGGTAAAACTGGACGATGAAGATATTTACGCAGATGGTGTGGATACAACAGTTTTGCGTAAACGTGTCGGCATGGTATTCCAGCAGCCGAATCCATTTCCGATGAGCATTTATGACAATATCGCCTATGGTCCACGTGTGCATGGAATCAGAGATAAAGCAAAGCTGGATGCGATTGTAGAGGAAAGTTTACGTGGTGCAGCGATTTTTGATGAGGTAAAGGACCGGCTGAAGAAATCCGCACTTGGTCTTTCCGGTGGACAGCAGCAGCGTATCTGTATCGCCAGAGCACTTGCCGTACAACCGGAAGTTCTGTTGATGGATGAGCCGACTTCGGCTTTGGATCCGATCTCCACAGCAAAGATCGAAGAACTTATGGAAGATTTAAAAAAGAAATATACCGTTGTTGTAGTTACACACAACATGCAGCAGGCAGTGCGTGTGTCTGATGATACCGCCTTTTTCCTGGTTGGGGAGATGGTGGAGTTTGGAGACACCAAAACAATTTTTTCCTATCCAAAAGATAAACGGACAGAGGATTATATTACAGGGAGGTTTGGTTAATGCGATCAAAATTCGACGAACAGCTGCATCTGCTTAATCAGGAAATGATGCAGATGGGAAGCATGATTGAGGATAGCATTCAGAAAGCGATCAATGCACTGATCGATCAGAATGTAGAACTTGCAAAAAAGATTATGGACAATGATACGCAGATCGATCATGAACAGAAGAAAATTGAAAATCTGTGTTTTAATCTGTTGATGCAACAGCAGCCGGTGGCAAAGGATCTGCGTGTGATCTCTGCAGCAATGAAAATGGTAACTGATATGGAACGTATCGGAGACCATGCGGCAGATATTTCCGAGATGACCATTCTTATGTCAAAGACAAAGTACATTCCAAATCTGGAACATATCAACAGAATGGCAAGCGAGACAGTGCAGATGCTGATTCGAAGCATTGAAGCATATGTGGAAAAGGATATGAAAAAGGCCGTGGATGTCATTGCCAGCGATGATGTCGTGGATGACTTGTTTGACAAAAACAAGGCGGAACTGATTGAACAGATCCAGCGGGAACCACAGAGTGCAGAGTCCGCAGCCGATATGCTGATGGTTGCAAAATACTTCGAGCGTATTGGAGATCACGCAACAAATATTGCAGAATGGGTAATATTTGCATTAGATGACAAAAAGATGAAAAAATAAGTGTATAAATTTTACATAGAATTTACATAACGACGCCCATACATTTTACATACATATTATATCATTCGAATGTAAAGAAATGATAAAGAGAGTGTAAAACGAAAGGGAGCAGATTATGAACATATTTGGAGTTCTCACAATGATTGGCGGACTCGCCATGTTTTTGTACGGAATGAATGCGATGGGGGATGGCCTTGCAAAGCTTTCGGGTGGTAAGCTGGAACAGATATTGGAAAAGCTTACGTCGAAACGTATTATGGCCGTCCTTCTTGGCGTGATTGTGACCGCGATCATTCAGTCATCATCAGCCACCACGGTAATGGTCGTGGGATTTGTTAATTCGGGCATTATGCAGCTGTCACAGGCAGTAGGAATTATCATGGGTGCCAATATTGGTACAACCGTAACTTCCTGGCTGCTGTCACTGACCGGAATTCAGGGATCGAGCTTGTTTATTCAGCTTTTGAAACCGTCTTCCTTTTCTCCGGTGCTGGCAGCCGTAGGTATCATCCTGACAATGACTGCAAAGGATAATAATAAGAAGAAAGATATTGGAAACATTCTTGTTGGCTTTGCAATTCTTATGTTCGGAATGGAGACCATGAGTTCCGCTGTGGAACCACTTGCAGAAAATGCACAGTTTACTAGTATTCTGACAAAGTTTTCCAATCCGCTGCTTGGTATGCTGGCGGGTCTGGTTCTTACAGCGGTCATTCAGAGTTCTTCCGCATCGGTTGGTATTTTGCAGGCATTGTGCGTGACAGGAGCTGTCGGATACAAGACCGCAATTCCAATTATTATGGGACAGAATATTGGAACCTGTGTGACAGCAATTATCTCATCGATCGGTGCCAGCAAAAATGCAAAGCGTGCATCCATGATTCATTTGTACTTTAACCTGATTGGCACTATAATATTTATGGTAGTATTTTATGGAATCAATGCAGTCATTGGTGGATTCGCATTTTTGGATACACCGGCGAATGCAGCAGGAATCGCTGTGGTACACAGTCTGTTCAATATTGGAGCCGTGCTTCTTTTATATCCGTTTGGCAATCAGTTGGTAAAACTGGCGCAGATCACGATTCCGGAACATGCAGACGAAAAGGAACAGAAACCGGATGAATTTGCAATCTTGGATGAGCGTTTTCTGGAGAAACCGGCATTTGCCATGGAGCTTTGCAAGAATGCAACCATAAAAATGGCAGAAGAAGCAAAAGATGCGCTGGAATTATCTTTGGAAAATCTGCATATTTATGATGGAAAACGTGTAGAAAAAATTATTGCGCTTGAACAGAGTGTGGATCGTTATGAAGATGCGCTTGGCACATACCTCGTGAAATTGAACAACTGTGATCTGTCGCAAAGTGACAGCCGGACACTTTCTATTTTACTGCATTGTATCGGCAACTTTGAGCGAATTTCCGACCATGCGGTAAATATCACGGATTCCCTGACAGAGATGAATCAAAAAGATCTGCATTTTTCAAAGAAAGCGTTAGAGGAGATGGAAGTTTTCTCAAAGGCATTGAAAGATATTGTGGAAGCCACCTGCTCCGCTTTTGTGGAAGCGGATCTGGAAAAAGCCCGTCGTATCGAGCCTTTTGAACAGGTGATTGACGGACTGAGTATTGAACTCAAACAGCGGCATGTACATCGACTCAGAAAAGGAAAATGTACGATTGAACTGGGACTGATTCTGGAAGACATTATTACGAATTATGAGCGTATTTCGGATCATTGTTCCAACATCGCGGTATGCATGATCAGAGTCAATGAAGATGGCTTTGACACACATGAATATCTGGATGTGGTAAAAGAAGAAAAAGCGCCATGGTTTGAAGAAGAATTCTATGCACTATCAAGAAAATATGCACTTCCAGAGAAAAAGCGCAAATAAAGAAGGAAGAGGAAATCGTTATGGCTTTGATTTATATTGTAGAGGATGATGAAAACATCCGGGAAATTGAAACAATTGCGTTAAAAAACAGCAATTATATGGTCTGCGCCTTTGAAAAGGCAAAGGATTTTTACAAAAAACTGGAGGATATTATGCCGGATCTGGTGCTTTTAGATGTGATGCTGCCGGATGAAAGTGGCTATGATATTGTGCGCAAGTTACGTAAAAATCCGCAGACCAAGCGCCTCCCGGTGATTATGGTAACTGCCAAGACAGCAGAGATGGATATGATCAAGGGCCTTGACGATGGTGCAGATGATTACATAAAGAAACCTTTTTCCATTATGGAGCTGATCACGAGGGTCAAAGCATTGCTTCGCCGTACAGAGACGGAGGATGTTAAAATTTTGCAGATGGAACATATTCTTCTGGATCACGAGCGCCATATAGTCTACGTGGACAATCAGCCGGTAGAACTTACCTTTAAGGAATATGAGCTGCTGCGTCTTCTGATGACGAATCAGAATGTCGTATTGAGCCGTGAGGTAATCATGCGCCATGTATGGGGAACGGAATTCGAAGGGGAATCCCGTACCGTGGATATGCATATCAAAACACTGCGCCAGAAACTTGGGGAAGCAGGAACGAAGATACGCACTGTCCGCAATGTGGGATATGTGATTGAATAAAAATGATATGAGGGATAAAAGGAGACCCTATGAAACAGAAAATTAATGTAAGGCTGATTGGAATAGCGATACTTGCAGTTTTAGCAACACTTGTCTGCATGACGTGTGTGTACTATAGCCTGTTTCAGAAACAGGTGCGCAAAGATTTAAAGATTCAGGCGCAGATGCTTGGCGAAGCGGAAGTATTCGATGACATGAGTACACCGGCAAAAAGTTTCGATATCGCTAAGGAAGATCTGCGGATTACATGGATTGATAAAGACGGAACAGTGCTTTACGACAATGATGCAAATACGGATAAGCTTGAAAATCATGCGGACCGACCAGAGGTTAAGAGTGCGTTTCTGACTGGAGATGGTGAATGCGTCCGCAACTCTAATACCATGAACATGACAACGTTTTATTATGCTCTGCTTCTGGATAACGGGACGGTGCTTCGTGTGGCTACACAGGCAAGAAGTATATGGAGCGTATTTCTGACAGCGGCACCAATGATTGCGACAATCCTTGTACTTATCATCGTTATCTGTGTGTTCCTTGCACATCTGTTGACGGGACAACTCTTGCAGCCAATCGAGGTGATGGCGGAGAATATGGAGGATACGTCAAAAGCTCCGGCTTATAAGGAATTGGTGCCTTTTGTCAATACGATCCGCGCACAGCATGAGAACATACTGATGGCGGCGAAAGTGCGGCAGGATTTTACCGCAAACGTATCGCACGAGTTAAAAACACCACTTACGGCAATCTCCGGTTATGCGGAACTCATTGAAAATCATATGGTCGATCCTGCACAGGAGACGCATTTCGCGAAGGAGATACAACAGAATGCGAACCGTCTGCTCTCCCTGATCAATGATATTATCCGTCTGTCAGAACTGGATAACAGTGAAAATCTGATCCATTATGAGCAGGTTGATCTAAATGCAATTGCACAAGAATGCGTGAGCAATCTGACGGTAAATGCCGAAAAACGTGGCATTCAATTGTTCTATGAGGGGGAGACTTGTGAGCTGCGTGCAGACCGTGGCATGCTATTGGAACTGGTGGACAATCTGACAGCCAACGCAATCCGCTACAACAACGAAGGCGGCGAGGTACATGTGAAAGTGCTACACGAGAATATGCAGCCGGTGCTGATTGTATCGGATAACGGAATTGGGATTCCGAAAGATCAGCAGGAGCGTATTTTTGAGCGATTCTACCGCGTGGACAAAAGCCGTTCGAAGCAGACTGGAGGCACCGGACTTGGCCTTGCAATCGTAAAGCATATTGTGGAACTGCACGATGCACAGATTATGGTCGAGAGTGAGCCGGGAAAGGGAACCACAATGAAAGTGACATTTTAAAAATCAAGCTGATATGTAAATGTGATAATTTATATATCAGTTTTATTTTTATATGTTTTACAGTGAACTACAGTCAACGTCATTCTGCTTTGCGGAAAGGATATTTACGCTTTCTGAATGTACTTCTCAATTCCCCTACACATCGTTCATGTCGAAAAAAGTGTAATTCGTGTCGCTGAAAGTCAAAAAGGATCTCCAGTTGATATAATTACTGTAATAAATCGTAAGTCAAAAGGGAGGAATGAGTATATGAAGAATATTATCAAAAAGGAATCTTTACGAACCGCAATCTGTCTGATGTTGGTGCTTGTGATGGCTGTGACCATTCTGCCGGAGAATGCACAGGCAGTTACCGTGAAATCAGGTTTTACCATGGATCTGGTAGATTTGAAACGGTCGGGAGATATTAAATGCTTCGGAAAGGTCGGAAAGGGAGGCGCAAAATTCCTTAATACGGTAGTGGAAGCACCGGAAGGCGCGACCGTTTATATAGAGGAAGACTTCCATATTTGCTCGGGCAAGTACGTTTATCAGGTGTACTATGAGGGCAGAAATTGGGCCGTAGAAGCAAAAAGAATAGAGGGATTGGCAGAGACTGCACGTGGAACCGCGCATGCAACGTATACAAAAAGAAGCAAAAAAAATGGGATAAAGGTAAAAAAGACCGCTTTGGTAGGCGATGTCATGGATCCCCTTCATTATTACTTTATCTATGCAAAGCCGAAAGCAACAGACAAGAATTGCATCGGATTCGTAGCGGTTGGAGCAGGGATACAGGTAATCAACGAGAACTATAACTCGGAGTGGGCTGAAATTTTATGGGGTAATTACAGCGTCGGATATATAAAAAAGGATTGTCTCAATTATGCGGATGGTGATCTGGCAGGTCTTGAATTGCGGAGACAACAGGATGTAAAGCAGGCAAAGAAAGCAAAACTGACTTATAAAGGTATTTTGAAAGATTATGACAAAGACCTGAAGAAGAAGGAATTCTGCAGACTTGCGGTCAACTGGTATAAGGCAACCGGTCATACGCTGCCGAAGCAGAGCAAGAAATCTCCGTATACGGATACAAAGGATCCTTATGTTATTATGGCACATCAGCTTGGAATTGTGAAAAGTACTTCCAATAAGAAATTCCGGCCGGATAAAATGCTGACAAATAATCAGTATAATCAATTGGTAAAAAGGCTGCTCAAAATCACAAAGAATTCAAAGGTGTACGACTATATGAAGACCTATAGCTCAGATTCAACGGATGAAGGATGCGGTGTTTCCAGAGAAACGGCGTTATGTAATTTCTACCGGTCATACAGGATGCTCCAGAAGAAGAACTATCTGGTCGGAGGCGATGATTGGCGTTATAGTGAAGTTACCTATACAATTTCACCGGCAGATAATCCGATGGTTTGTCTGGATGTCTTTGAAGCAAAAAATGACGTCGGAGCTGAGATAGGATTATATTCTAAGAAGGGAAGTAAGAATCAAAAATTCCTTATATATTATGTTAATGGTTTCACAACGATCAACAGCTTATCCTCACAAAAGACAATGTCCGGATCACGCGACAAGGTATATCAGGACAGAATATGGTATGAACGTGAAAAGATGACGATCGAATACAATGATGACGGAACTGTATGTATTCAAAATGGAGAGGGTCTGTATCTTGACATTAAGGGTGGAAAGGCGGTCAGCAATGCTCATTTGTGCTTTGCACCAAAATCAGATAGCAGTACGCAGAAATTTGTATTTACTTTAATTGAAAGTGAGACTTAAAATTAAGGATAGAAAATAAGAAATAGAAACAGGAAGAGAGATGGATATGAGAGCAGTTAAGAGAAAACAATCACATTTACGAACCATAATCTGCATGATGCTAGTGCTTGCAATGGTTGTGACTATTCTGCCGGAGAACGTGCAGGCGGAGATGGTAAACACACCCGGGTTTACATTGGATCTGACGGATCTGGAAAGACCGCCGTTGTTTAGCGCTATCGGAAAGGCTGGTCCCGGGGGAGCACTTGTGATAGGCACTTCAATCGTCTTGCCGGAGGGAGAAGACCTGTATATATTAGATAGCAGGCAAGCCTGTGAGGGCAAGCAGGTAGTCCGGGTGTTCTATGAAGGAAGAGTATGGAAGGTCATCGGTTCAGACATTGTAGACTTGAAAGATTCGAAGTTTAATGGGGTGCATTTTTCAACATGGTACGATGAACAAATGACGGGGAAGAAGCCTAAAGTTAAAAAGACCGTTATTGCGGGAAACGTCATGGATCCCGAGCATTATTTTTTTATCTATGCCAAGCCGAAGGCTACGGCCAAAAATCGCATGGGTGCTATCCTTGTGGGGGATGGGGTAAAGATCGTCAAAGAAAAGTATAATTCGAAATGGGCTCAGATCTTATGGAGAGACTGCATCGCATACATGCCAAGAAAGGATCTTAATTCTGCGGATGCTTATCTTGCAGGTGCAGGCAACGGAAATCAGCAGTACATAAAACTGGCAAAAAAAGAAAAGATTGCTTACAGTGGGATTTTGAAAAACTATAATAAAAAAGCGACGAAAGCAGAAGTCTGCAGACTGGCTATGAATTGGTATCAGGCGACCGGTCATAAGCTGCCTAAGGTAGGAAGGAAATCTCCGTATTCCGATACGAAGGATCCATATGTGCTTATGGCTTATCAACTTGGAATTGTGAAGAAGACTTCCTACAAGAAGTTTCATCCGGATGAGAAAATCTCACGGAGTGATTGTAATAAAATCTTAAAAAATCTTGTCAGCGTCGCAAATGCACCTCAAAGAGCATACCAGAGTGGAAAGATATCCCGGGGCAGCGCGAACAGAAAAAATGTGATCACTGCATTTTACCGGGCATACAAAGCAAGTAAGGAAAAGGATTATCTGATGCCGGGTATAAGGTATGCCGTTTCGCCGGCAGACAATACAAAAGTTTGTCTGGATGTGTTCGGAAAAGAAAGGTTAAGCGGAGCAGAGATCGGATTGTACACTAAAAACGGTGGCAGCAATCAGGTATTTCTCTTCTATAACGTCAATGGTTTTTCAGTGTTGTACAATGATTACAGTTCACACAGACTGACCGGAACAACAGGACAGGTGTATCAGGCTGGCAATGGGTATGACTGTCAGAAGCTAACGATTGAATATAATGATGACGGAACTGTATGTATTAAAAACGGAGTCGGAATGTATCTGGACATTCAGGACGGAGTTGCTGTGAGCGGTGCACATTTGAAGTTTGCACCAAAGTCAGGAAGCAGTACGCAGAAATTTGTATTCAGTATAGTCGAGTAGCAGAAATAATGGTTATAGCACAAAGTGCTTCGCGAAAAGATACCGCGGAGCACTTTTGACGTTATTATGCATATGCGGATGGTATCAAACTTGCATATCTTAAATTTGTGTGGCATAATCGAAAAGATAGAAATGATTAGCAATTGATTCTGCGTGCTTTTGAAGCCAAAGCGTGTAGAAATAAAGAACACATATTAAGAAAGAGGCGATTAAAATGTATCAGGAAGTATCACAATTACTGATGTATGGAGACTTAGAGGAGAATTCCATCCTCCGCCAGATGGCAGAATTGTTTGGAAAGTACGAGACCGGAGAATACAACAAGACCGGCCTTGTGAGAGATATAAATACGCAGGTAAAGCGCATTTTAAAAGTAGCAACCGATTATGGATTTGATGATAATTTATGGCACAATTATCTTACATTTTTCCTCATGATGAGTGAAAATCCATTCAGCATGACTTGTGAGAAAGTCGGCGCAAGCGAGGGAAGTGTTAACGCACTCGTGGAAAATGATTTCCGCATTTTTAAGGCTTTATTTGATTATGATTTCGGACCAATTGAGCGTGATCTTGGAATCAACTGCTTCAGCCAGATTTCAAATTACAAAGCAATTCATAAAAAGGATCTCATGTACAACAAAAATGTAAGTGAGAAAGTGCGCTCATTGAGCAAAAAGCTCGAAGCTGCAAAGGATGAAAAAGAGTTCTTTGATGCGGTAACCGGATTTTATAAAGACTATGGTGTTGGTATGTTTGGCCTGAATAAGGCATTCCGCATTGATGATACCCCGCAGGGAAGCTTTACATTCCGTGCAATCAACAACATGGATACTGTGATGCTGGATGACCTTGTAGGTTATGAGATTCAGAAGAAAAAGCTCGTGGACAATACGGAAGCTTTTGTACAGGGAAAGAAAGCCAACAACGTACTGTTATTCGGTGACAGTGGTACTGGTAAATCCACAAGTATCAAGGCGATTGTCAATCAGTATTACAAAGACGGACTGCGCATGATTGAAATCTACAAGCATCAGTTCAAATATCTTTCTGAGATTATTGCTGATATCAAGAATCGTAACTATCGGTTTATTATTTATATGGATGACCTTTCTTTTGAGGAATTTGAGATAGAGTATAAATTCTTAAAAGCTGTCATTGAGGGTGGTGTAGAGACAAAGCCGGAGAATATTTTGATTTACGCGACTTCAAACCGTCGTCATCTGATCAAGGAGAGCTGGAACGACCGTAACGATCAGGACAACTCCAACGATCGTCATCATTCGGATACTGTGGAGGAGAAACTTTCCCTGGTCAATCGATTTGGTGTTACGATCAATTACTCAAAACCAACACAGAAAGAGTACTTTGATATTGTAGAGCATCTTGCAAGACGTGCTGGAGTTACGATGAGTGACGAGCAGCTCCGTCTGGAAGCAAACAAGTGGGAATTGAGCCATGGGGGCATTTCCGGACGTACTGCAGAACAGTTCGTCAGCTATCTTGCTTCTCAGGAAGAGGCATTTCGTTAATAAGGAGATCACATGTTATATCAGATTTGTCATGGAGCAGTCTCTTTTGGAGATGAAGAGATTCTGCACGACATCAATTTTGAAATCAGAAATACAGAAAAAATTGCAGTCGTTGGTCGCAACGGTTGCGGAAAAACGACACTGCTGAAACTGATCCACGGAGAGGTTGACCTCGAAAAGCGTGACAGTGATGAGGATGTTTTTATTGCAAAAGCCGGAAATCCACAGATCGGCTATTTAAAGCAGATTGCATTTGAAGATCCGTCCATTACGCTCGAGCAGGAAGTGCGCAAGGTTTTTGCTCCGATGGAGCGTCGGAAAAAAGAACTTGAGGCAGCCGCAGTTGCTTTGGAGACCGATTATTCCGAGGAGGCAGTGGCAAAATATATGGCGATGGAAGAAAAATTCAAGGAAGATGGCGGGTACTATTTTGAAAAAGAGTACGATGTGATCATCCGCAAATTTGGCTTTTCGGAAGAGGAACGCAAGAAACCATTATCGGAATTTTCCGGCGGACAGCAGACGAAGATCGCATTTATCAAATTGCTGTTGAGCAAACCAGATATTCTGCTTTTGGACGAGCCGACCAACCACCTGGATATCACGACGATCGAGTGGCTGGAGTCTTATCTGAAAAATTATCCGAAGGCGGTTGTTGTTGTTTCCCATGACCGTATGTTTCTTGATAACGTTGTAGATGTGGTATATGAAATTGAGTATGGCACAGCGACCCGTTATCCAGGAAATTATTCGAACTTCATGGAACGCAAGAAAGAAAATTATAATAAGCTGATGAAGGACTATAATGCGCAGCAGAAAGAAATCGCGCGTCTGCAGCGCATCGTGGATCGTTTCAAGAACAAACCGACGAAGGTTTCGATGGCACATTCCAAGGAAAAGGCCATCGAGCATATGGTAAAAATAGAGGCACCGGACCGATTTGATACCCGTACTTTCCATGCCAACTTTGAACCGGAAAAAGAAACCGGAAACGATGTACTTTTGATTTCTGATTTACAGATCGGGTATGATCATCCGCTTTCTACCGTCAATCTGGACCTAAAAAAAGGTGAAAAGTTAGGTATTCTCGGTGGAAACGGTCTGGGCAAGTCAACTCTGTTAAAGACGCTGGTCGGACAGCTTCCGGCATTATCCGGTGGATATCATTTCGGAACCAATGTGCAGATTGGATATTTTGATCAGCAGATGGCGATGTATTCCAGCCGGAAAACTGTGCTGGATGATTTCTGGGATGAATTTCCAAATCTCACGGAGACGGAAGCCAGAAATGCGCTTGGTGCTTTTATGTTTACAGGGGAAGATGTGTTCAAGAACATTGATATGCTCTCCGGAGGGGAAAAGGTGCGTCTTGCGCTCTGCAAGATTTTAAAGCGTCGCCCGAATGTCCTGATTCTCGACGAGCCGACCAACCATATGGATATCGTTGGGAAAGAAACATTAGAGAGCATGTTAAAAGACTATTCGGGTACACTGATCTTTGTTTCCCACGATCGTTATTTTGTGCGTAAAGTAGCCAATCGTTTACTGGTATTTGAAGACGGTACGACAAACCTTTACCAGTTTGGATATGAAGAATACCAGCAGAAACTGGATCGGGAGGCTGAAGAGTCAGCCGGCAGCTATCGTAAGACACCGGCTGCCTTGGGTGGAGCAATCAGCCAGAATGGTGCATCCATTGCCTCAGGCAAAGCTTCCGGCGCAGCGGAAGCCGGTAAAATGGACGGAGCCGGGAAGAAAGCATACTATAATCCGGGCAAGGAACGTTCCAAGATTGAGAAAAAAGTAAAGCGTGCCGAGGAAGAACTTGCAGTCAAAGAAGAAAAGTTGGAGGCTTTAAAGGCAGAACTTTTAAGACCGGAGTATCAGTCCAGTTATTCCAAACTGACCGAGATTCAGGCAGAAATCGACGCATTGGAGGAAGAAATTCTGGAAGACATGGAGAACTGGGAGGCACTTTCCCAGCAACTCGAAGAGTTGGAAGTTTAAACCGGTGGGACATCAAAGTGTTAGAAGCATAGAGTAGTGGAACCTTAAAGTGTTAGGATCCTGGCAAGTTAGAAATATAGAGAACTGGAAACTTGAAAAAAACAGGTCAGATAAAATGAAACTATGATGAGTTGAAAGGCAATATCATATACAATATTGCTGGTGGGGTCTATATCAAAAAATTATAATAAAAGACCCCGTTTGGTATCAAAAACCGCTTATATTTTCCGTTTTGGGGTACCTGGCGAAAAATTATTCCAAAATACCCCGCATTTCCGACAAATGCGGGGTATTTTGATGCTATTTTTTTATATAGACCCTGAACAGCTTTTGAAAACAGGTTTTTTACATGATTTTGATGGCAAAAAGGGTCTTTTAGAAGAATTTTTTGCTATAGACCCCATAATGAACCTTATGCCGAACATTAATTTGAAAATGCTACAGGTGATTACATTACATGTCCTATGGTTAAGGCGGTTTAATTGAAAATTTAACGGAGAAAATTAAATTCTATAAGCTGTTGAATATGGTTAGTGTCCAAGGGATGCTCTTTTGTTTCGTAGGTAATAATTAAACGATCCTGTGGATAAATGCCATGACGCATGTATAATGAAACTTTGTCAACTGCATTCTTTTGGTATTCAGGTGTATCCATTATCCCGAAATGTTCCCAGTAAAAAGTTTTTCCGGTTGAAGGATGACGTAATGTAAAGTCTGGATATAAAGTGATACTCCCAAGCTTTAATTCACATTCATATCGGTATGGAACTTTTTGTATATAAAGATTCATTGCAATCAGTGATTCTGATTTGGAACGCACATATTCCTCTTTGCAGGTTTTATATATTAGTTGTTCCGGATAATTTTTATTTTTGCTATAAGGGGAATCGGTCCAGGCTTGGATTTCCTGAGAACTGAGTTGGAAATGTTCCATTAGCAAAGGACGATAGGCTGAATCATTCGCCAACATTTGCTCGGCACCATTAAGAGAAGAATCAGCATGTCGCAGGTAAAAGGCAATTGCTTTTAATTCTTTTTGCAAATTCTTCTGCTTTTCCAGAAGATATGTTTTTATGGCTAATTGCTGTGCATATTCTTTTTGTGTTTTGGGGATATAATTTTTGGAATGCCCATCACTGTGGTACCATTTGGTACGTGTACCGTTGCGGGCACAGATGAGTTTCCCTTGGGGGAAATGTTGCAATTGTTCCTGAATGAGCTGAAGCTCTTCTTGGAGTCGTAGATACTCCGCGGATATTTGTTGATATAATGATATAAAAACCACTCCTTCCAATTCGTTTTATATATGATGATTAAATCATATATGAAAAGGCTTGTAAATGATTTTAAAAACATACTGGAAAAATATAAAAATATACTCAAAAAGCAGGCCGCTTAACGACCTGCTTTTTTGGAGCTTTAGAGATTGAAAATCTCTTCAGACGCGTATTACTACTGCATCTGCTGCTCCTGCTTCATAATCATCTTCTTAACCATCTCCCCACCGATAGAACCGGCTTGCTTAGATGTTAAGTCACCGTTGTACCCATCCTTTAAAGGTACTCCGATTTCGCTTGCAACCTCTTCTTTGAAACGCTTCATTGCTTCCTTTGCCTCCGGTACGGCCATACGGTTTGATCCGGATGAACTGTTGTTTGCTGACATAAAAGCCACCTCCTGATAAATAGTTTTCATATTGTTTGCCGGACAGGTTTGCCGACGACACACAGGTGTCACAGGTCGGCAAATTCGCTTGGAAAAATTGTAGATTACAATGTTCCGTGGTGCTTTTTTGTTCGACTCGTTTGTTCCTATGTGCTTGAGAATATTGTGACCAGAAAAAAGCAAAATATGAAGAAAATACACTGACAATTAATGGAAGTTATCTGTGCAACGTGATATAATTTTATAAACTTGTTGTGCAAAAAAGGTACACAAAGTTTTGTAGATGAGAGGCTTGTATAAACAATCATAGAAAGGTATAAAAATATGAATAAAAAATATTTAAATGGAAGCTGGCAGATGCGTAAGCTTCCGGACGGAGAAACAATTTCACTGGAAGTTCCTGGAAGCGTGATTTCCGGGCTTTTGGCGGCAGGAAAAATTGAAGATCCGTATTATAGAGAAAATGAATATGCCACAAGAGAGATGTTCTGGAATGATTTTATGTTTACACGGACATTTTCTGTGGAGGAGGATCTGTTGAACGAAGAAACAGTGGAACTGGTCTGTGAGGGATTGGATACGCTGTCGGAAATTAAAATCAATGGTGTATCTGTTGCAAAGACATCAGACATGCATAGAACCTATCGTTTTCCCGTTAAGAAGTATTTGAAACAGGGAGAGAATACAATAGAGATTTGTTTTTTCTCTGTATTGAAATACATTAAGAATTATGAATTCCGTGAAAATCGAGAGATCCATTATGTGCCATGCGGTGCGATGGAAGGAAATGAACTGGTGCGAAAAGCACATTCCATGTTTGGATGGGACTGGGGCCCACAGCTTGTAGACGCGGGAATTTTCCGGGATATTTATCTGGAAGCTTATTCTAAGCAGCGTATTGCGGATGTACATATTTATCAGGAACATCAGACGGATGGCAGTGTGAAGGTGCGCACAGAGATTCGTTTGGAAGATGCAGGTGGAAATGTGCCGGATATCTTGCCGGAGGATATGGGTGTGACATTGCGGGAATTTGGCGATGGTGTTGTAGAAGATGCTGCAGGAAAGGAAGAAAAGACTGAAATCAAAGCAATTGCACATACAACAGACAGTGCCAATGGTGTTCTGACAGCAGAGATTGTAGTAAAGAAGCCGAAACTCTGGTGGCCAAATGGATATGGTGAGCAGAATCTGTATCAATTGACAGTGGCTTTTTCGGATGAGAAAGCATCCGATGCAAAGAGGGCTGATTCCGTTGTAAAGACAATTGGACTGCGTACACTTACCATCAGTCAGGATAAGGATCAATGGGGCAGCGAATTCTGTTTTAAAGTTAATGGTATGAAGATTTTTACAAGGGGCGGAAATTATATTCCGGATGATGCGGTCTACCCAAATATTACGACAGAGAAAATTGATTATATTTTGAAATCCTGTGTGCGTGCAAATTTCAATTGTATTCGTGTATGGGGAGGTGGTTTCTTCCCTTCGGATGCATTCTTTGATTTTTGTGACCGCTACGGACTGATCGTATGGCAGGATCTGCTTTTTGCATGCAATGTCTATGATGCGAACGATGATTTCGTGGAAAATGTTTCCCGCGAGACGGAAGATAATGTGCGCAGAATCCGGCATCATGCGTGTCTTGGACTGTGGTGCGGTAACAATGAGATTGAGTCCGCATGGCATCACTGGGGCGATTTCCAGACAGAGAGTGATTACCTGCGCGCAGACTATATTCGCCTGTTCGAGGAAATTCTGCCACGTGTGGTAAAGGCCAATGATCCGGATACGTTCTACTGGCGTTCATCCCCGTCTTCCGGTGGATGTTTCGATAATCCGGATGACGAGAACCGGGGAGATACCCATTACTGGGATGTATGGCATGGACAGAAGCCTTTTACGGATTATCAGAAATATTTCTTCCGTTTCTGTTCGGAATTTGGCTTCCAGTCGTTTCCATCGATAAAGACCGTTGCGTCTTACACGAAGGAAAGCGACCGAAATATTTTCTCAAAGGTTATGGAGAATCATCAGAAAAATGATTCTGCAAATGGCAAGATGCTGTATTACCTGTCAGAGAATCTCCGCTATCCAAAGGACTTTGAGAGCCTGTTGTATGCAACGCAGATCTTACAGGGTATCGCAATCAAAAGCGGTGTGGATCACTGGCGCAGAAACCGTGGCCGCTGCATGGGAACGCTTTACTGGCAGATCAATGATAACTGGCCGGTAGCATCCTGGGCGAGCATTGACTACTATGGCCGTTGGAAAGCACTGCATTACATGGCAAGAAAATTCTATGCACAGCTCGCAGGCAGCCTTCGTGTGAATGAAGAAAAGCAGGTGGTGGAATTTTATCTGACGAACGAGACTACAGAAAAGGTGTCCTATCATGGAACACTTTGTCGCAAAAATTTTGTCTGTGAGATTCAGGAGGCACTTGATGTATCCGGCGAGCTGGATGCTTTTTCTGCAAAATGCGTAGCAACAATTCCGATTCAGAATGCATATGAAAACTTTGTGGAGGCAAATGTGCAGATTGCAGGATATCCGGAACAGATTCATGAGGTGGAAGTACTCGCTCCATATAAGCATCTTGAACTTGCACAGCCGGAATATAAAATTCAGGTGACAAGAGAAGCGAAAGGCTATGCCATTCATATAAAAAGCAATACATTTGCGCCATTTGTGGAACTTGATTTCAAAGATGCAGATGTCATTTTCAGTGATAATTATTTTTACATTACAGGAGATACGGTTACTGTGAATTTCAAGGATGAGGACGTACAGGAAGGAACGTTTTCCAATGCAGAAGATGTGAAAACAAGACTTTGTGTCAGAAGTTTGCGGGAAAGCTATTAAGTAGCAGTATATCACTATAAACTATTGAAAATGTGGTGCGATATATATTACAAAGATAACCATAATGTTTATACCTCAAGTGCGACAGGATAACGTTAGGTATCACAGCATAAATTTGGTGTCAGGGTTAAGAGGTTTCGCAAATTTTCGTTTGCGGATTATTGACAGTGAAAAAAACGCAATCTATAATTATGGTAAGGAATTGTAGTTTGTTTTAAATTTCACATATACTTAAAAGAACGGACAGAATGTAATGTGAAATGGTAATTTTATAAAGTATAAAGGAGAGGATAATTATGAGAAAGTATGTAAAACCAATTGCAGTAGTAAACAGCAACTTGGCAGAAGGTGTGTATGCAGCCAGTGGTGATTGTTATACTGTAAGTGCAAATATTACACAGACACCGGCAGAAGGCAGACAGTATTATGTAATTCATATGGATGGATCTCATGCGGCAACAGATGGTCACCATAGTACACAGCAGATGTTGACATTGACATTTAATCAACCGGTTACTTATGTTGGTTCTAATGGAACATTGGCAGGTGGTGACGGAACAAACAGTATTAATATTTCATATAGCTATCATAACAATGCAGGAGATAATATTGGCTTAGGTGATGTGAACGTAAGCTCAGCAGATGGTTTAGCAATAACAGGTGTCGTGCTTTCATGTAACCATGAGTGTGCACAGCATAAATAAAGTGGCATAGAAGAGGTAAGTATATGAAAACATATGAGAAACCATTAGTAATGGTTAATAATGATTTGGCAGAAGGCGTATATGCAGCTAGTGGTGCAAGTGCAGTTGGTAATGGCACATATTCATTGAAAGAAGTTGCTGCGTGGTCGCAGAATAAGCAGTATGATGTCGATTTTACAAATACATCATCTGAGGAAGTAGATTCTGTTACAGTTGTGATGACAATACATGGAGATGTATATTCTATCACAGGAAATATAAGTGCAACAATTACAGGAAATACGGTTACTGTAACATATAACAATCATGGAAATGGATTGAAACCAAACGAGACCATAAGTAAGGTTTATTTACTGGCTCAGGGAAATGGAGATTTCTATTTAGAGTAATGATGGTTATTAAATAGGCGAATGCATTAAGCATTCGCGCGTGTGTGAAACTTTTTCTGTAAATAGCTAATAACAGCAAGGTCTTCTATGGTAAAATATAAATCATAGGAGGCCTTTTATTATGGCAAGAAGAGAGATGTTGCAGAGGTTCCGGATGAGTTTGATGCATCAAATATGGAAATCAAGGATTCCAACGGCAGCACACTCGGTGTTACTTCCATCAAGAAGGATAGAAAAAACGGATACTATGTTGCACTGTCTTCTAATATGGTAGATGGAAAGTACACATTGACCATGCATCTGAACGGCAAAAAATATGTAAAAGGTTTTACATATGACAGCAAGATCCTGAGTGAGATCAAGGCACAGGCTGCAAAAATGATTGCAGAAAGCACAGAAAACGAGGTTGTGGCTTCCGTCAGTGCGTTGGAAACACCGGTTCTTTTCGAGGATGCATTAGTAGATTTTCTGGACGCAAAATTCAAGAATGATGATTATGAGGTTGTCTATCAGAACTTACTGAGCCGTACAGATAACAAAGCAACGGCAAAAATGGGTATTAATTTATATTATTATAATGAGGATACGCAGACAAATACCTGTTATGAGTCGCTGTGTGATGTAACTTTTTCATGTACGGGAGATAAGTTTATTATTTCCTTTCCGGAAATAGCGGGTGTATTGAAAAATTCAGTTGTCATAAAAAGTAAAAGAGACTACCAGTATGCGTGTGTAAAAGAAGATTCCGGTATAGAACTAAAAGATATTGACGACTGGGTTAGCGATAATTGGAATAGTTATTTCGAGATCGGTAATCTTGAAGCAAATACAACGTATCGTTTGTATTGCGGATGCACGAGAGGGCTCAAAGACAGAATTTAATATGAACACGCTCAGTGCTGGCGCTATGATTTTATTCCCGGTTGAGGTTGATGATTATGAATTTGGAAATATTGATCCAAAAGGTCTTCATGGAGATATGGAATTCGTATGTGAAGATACCGAGTTAAATGAATCCCTGTATGACGAAGAGTAGGATGAAGTGAGAAAATGTCCAAGAATTACATTTACGGTTCCATCAGGGTTAGCGACTGGAAATTATACAGTAAAAATTAATTATCGTTATGTATGCAATGCCATAGATGAGAATGGAAAGTGGACGAACAATATAATTGCTCGGAGTAAGCCGATCACTTATACAATCCATTTTTCTGTCAGGGGAGTTTTTTACAACCCCATCTGTTGTGCAACGAAATGTAAATTTAATTTTTGCAATTGGGTATTTTATCGGGCAGCAAAATTTGGCTATGTTCATAAATTGAGCGGATACGTTCATATAATTTAGAATTTAGATTGCTCATATATGCTATGAAAGTAGGGGAAGGGTATAGGGCAGACTTTTTCAAATCTGTCCCCTTTCGAGTCTTTCAATCTCCTGCTTTCTGCTATAGTTAAGCCAACTTATCGAAAGATTGTTAGTTTTATGACATGAAAGACGGGCTCTGGAATTCAGTGTGTCAGTTTAAATTCCACCGGGCAGATGAGGAAACGAAATAGAATTTATTGTTGACAGATAGTTATATCTAGGTTATTCTATATCCACAAACTCAAATAATTCATATTCGATGTCACGTTTTACATCGGTGCAAATCATCCAGAGTGTAGTTTTCATGCACTCACAATACCATGAGTTTTAATTGAATATTAGGGAAGGCAGTGGCGTGAATGTATATTGCGAAATTCATGGCGTATGCTATAATATGATTACAAAGCGGATCTGACTTTCCCAGTATAAATAGAAAATTTCATTTACACATATGGGGAAAGTGAGGAAAACTGTATGATCAATAAGAAGTACAAGGATCGGTTGTTTTGTCTGCTGTTTGGAAATGAAGAGTATAAGGATAATATATTATCATTGTATAATGCGTTATGCAATACTTCCTATACGAACACGGACGACATCCAGATCTATACGATCGAGGATGTTATCTATATAAAAATGAAGAATGATGTTTCAATCCTTCTTGATAGTTTTTTGTATTTATGGGAGCAGCAAAGCACATTTAATCCGAATATGCCGATCAGGGGCTTGTTGTACTTTGGAAAGATGTATGACAAATATATAACAGAGAACCATCTTAATATTTATGGGAAGATGCTTATAAAATTGCCAACTCCTAAGTATACCGTATTGTATAATGGAATGGATGAGCAGCCTGCATTTATGCAATTAAGGCTTTCGGATTCTTTTATTAATCCAGATACCAGCGGAGACTTTGAGTGGACAGCAAATATGATCAATCTTAATGACGGTAAGAATGATGATTTGCTAGATAAGTGTCAGCCGTTGAAAGAGTATATGATATTGATCAATGAGATCCGCAAAAACAGTGTAAGCATGGGTTTTGAAGATGCTGTTGATACGGCGGTAACTGATTGTATCGAGCACAATGTTTTGAAAAGTTTTTTACTCAAGCACAGAGCGGAGGTGTTGGACGTGTGTATTACAGAATATAATGAAAAATCATTTGTTGATGGCATACGTGAGGAAGGACAAAATCTTCTTGCAACAGTGGTTTTGCGTCTGCGAAATGGAGAAACTCCGGAGCAGATTCTGGCAAGTGGCGTAGACGCCAAAACGATTGAGCTAGCAGAAACAATTAAGTAAAAATTAAGAAAAAAGGCATAAAACAAGGTCGAAAGAGACGAGACCGTTTCAAGTTTTGTGTAAACGTTAAAAACTGATATAAGATTTGTGAATA
>URSS01000034.1 GCA_900550545.1 uncultured Lachnobacterium sp.
GTACGAGAAATACTGCTATTGGTAACAGGGCTATTGGATTTTGTTTTTTCACGTTAATATGATTCCTTTACATTTTTTTAGTATATTTCCACATAAATTCTATTTGTTTATAACCACCTTACAGTCCTTCTTGAAACACGCTATTCCATACTTGATAAAATTGCGCATCCCATCCTGCTTTAGCTTTGCCACGTATTCTTTTTCTTCTATCTGCGCACTATTGTACTCCATGTATTCCAGATAATACTTTTTCATAAAAAAGAAATCGTACAGGGCTTTCTGATGTATAATGAATTTGCACAAAAACATTACAAAGGCCAAGATTCCCAATAAAAATAAACAGCGCCACAAAGGTGCCAAGCAGCGAATAATCAACTGCCCGCACAACACCTCTGTCAGCAACTACTGCAAATCCCAGCACAATCAGAAAAACTACTACAATCCAAAGAATTCCGGAAAACTCATGTTTGACTTCCCAAACAGATACAGATTCTGCGGATTTCCAATAGGGGTCAACATGCTGCCAAGATTCGCCGCAATTGTCTGCATCACTACAATTCAAACCAGATGCTTATTCTCCATGCCCTCTCCCATCTGCTTAAGTGTCACTATGGTGAAGGGCACAAAGGTAATGAGTGCAACATCATTGGTGATTAACATAGACAGGAAGAAACACAGACCTACAAGTATCATCGTAATCATGGACTGCGCCAAGCAGTCGTCCTGCCAGCAGTTCAAAAAGGCCAAGTTTCCTCAGCCCCGCCACAATTGTCATCATGCAAAACAGAATTGCCAATGTACGAAAGTCTATATATCCCAGATACTCAGCATCCGGTGGCACAAACAGCATGGATAACACCGCCAGTACCATCGAGATTACAAGTACAATTTCCTTTTTTATAAAACACTTTATATGGTTCCTTGATTTCTCTCCAGTATTAAATAATTAGCTCATAGCTCTTATTATAAGCTAATTATTATTTTGTGTACAGTTCGCAGCATCAATTGCAATTACCAAAAGCAATCCGTTCAGTTCATCCTGCGGTTACTTTTTAATATAGAACTCAACATATACAAATCACAAGTAGGTAATCATCCGTACCTTGATTTTCAAAACAAGCCGCCCATCAGGGCGGCACATTTTATTTCTTCTCTTTAGTTCGAAACCCTTCCGGTAATTCATCTTACCATGGCAGGGCGGTTTCAGCAATACTATAAATAACTGCACCAGTAACTGCTATTACGCTTCAACAGAATGGTTTTGTATCAGATTCTCGATCTCTTCTTTTTCCGGCATTGAATAAATTGCACCCTTTTTCAATGTCACAAGAGCAGCTCCTGCATTCGCAAATGTCAGCATCTCTTCCAGTTCTTCGTCTGACAGATTTGTAAAATCATGCTCCAAAATATAATTCAGAGAACAGCCGCAGAATGTATCTCCGGCTCCGGTAGTCTCAATCGCTTTCACTGCAAATCCCGCTTTTTCGATTCGCTTTCCTTTGTAGTATGCGCGGCTACCGTCTTTTCCCATTGTCAGAAGTATCAACGGAATCTGATATTTTTCCTGCAGATATGCAATTCCATCGTCATAGTCATCTTTTCCTGATACAAACTGAATCTCATTATCAGATATTTTCAAGATATCACACTGTGCCAATCCCCATTCGATCTGTTCTTTTGCCAGTTCTCTGGAACTCCACAGTGGCGGTCTTAAGTTCGGGTCAAATGAGATTAAAATTCCTGCCTTTTTTGCAATATCCACTGCTCTATGAGTTGCTTTTCTCACACCTTGATGTGTCATGGACAGTGTTCCGAAATGAAAGATTTTTGCCTGCTCGATCATGTCCGCTTTCACTTCCTCTTCCGTCAGCATCATATCTGCACCCGGATTTCGGTAAAATGAAAACTCTCTGTCCCCATCCGGAAATGTGTGAACAAACGCAAGTGTTGTTCTCACCTGATTGTCCACTACAAGCCCCTCTGTACTGATATTTACATCCAGCAGTGTATTCTTTAACAATGTTCCAAACTGGTCACTTCCCACTTTTCCGATAAACCCGGTCTCTTTTCCCATCTTTGCCAATAGGGATAACACATTACACGGAGCACCTCCCGGATTTGCTTCATACAACCCATTCCCCTGCTCACTTTTTCCATTCTCTGTAAAATCAATCAGAAGCTCTCCCATTGCTACAACATCATATTTTTTCATTTTCTTCTCCTTCTTTATGCTAAAAGCGAAAGCTCCCGCCCTTATAGACATTTGCTTCCGCTTTTATTACTTTCAATCTGTTATCTAACTAAATCAAATCATATTTTACTATGTCCATCTCTACGCTTCCATCTGCAAAGAATTCAATTCCGTCTGCTGCCTGTTCTGTGTAAAATGTGGTCGTCATCACCTGTTCACCGTCATTTGCAAACACTTCTGCGCTGAACCGGTCCAAAATTACCCGCAGCTTCAGACAACCATTCTCACTGTTCACCTTACAGCTGCGCTGGTGGATGAGTGCTCTTCTGCTTCCTGAGAACTTGCGATCCACTTTCAATGTCGATTCGAATGGGCGGAAACTTAATTCAGTATGATACTCATGATCCTTGGCAAACCGAACTACAAATTTCTGATACAAAGCCTGTGCATCCTTCGGGCGGATACACAATTCCATATCGATTTTTCTTCCTTCCACACCTTCGAGCTGTACAGTAGAATCGGTTAGAGTCACATCTTTATACTCTACTTTATTCTCCCGCATTGCATCCAGTTCACGAACCGGTTTCTGAATCAGTCGACCGTTTTGTAGAGAAAGCTCTCTCGGAAGACTCAGCTGACCAAACCAAGGATCTTCTTTCGGATGATGCCCGCTGGTATCCCAGTTCTGCATCCAGCCGATCATAATCCTTCTTCCGTCCGGAGCCAGCACTGTCTGCGGTGCATAGAAGTCGATTCCGTAATCGATTGCCTGATTCTTTTCCTCTGTAAATGTCCACTCTGTCTCATCAAAGGAACCGATCATACAAATTGTTCCATCTCCATTGTGATATTCAAGTCCCTCCGGCAGCATATCCTGTGGACTTGTAAGCAGTACCCACTTTCCGTCAAGCGGAATAAAATCCGGGCACTCCCACATTTTTCCGTACCGGTTGTTATTTGCATCTAAGATTTTCTCATATTTCCAATTCAGAGCATCCGGACTGCTAAAGAGAAGAATCTGTCCGCTACCATCCGCCGGACGGTTTCCGATCACACAAAGATAAGAACCATCCTCCAGCTGCCACATTTTCGGATCCCGGAAATCATATCGACTGCAGCCTTCCGGCAGATCTGCCGCTGTCAGGACCGGATTGTTCTCATATTTCTCATAGTCCATTCCATCTCCGATTGCAACACTCTGTGTCTGGAAGTCTCTCACAACTCCATCGGCTTCTTCTTTTCTTTCCACGCTTGTATACATTAGAAGATGTCTTCCATCCGGCAGTGTAACAGCACTGCCGGAAAAGCATCCATCCTTGTCATATTCCATGTCCGGTGCGATTGCGACCGGTCTGTACTCCCAATGCAGCAGGTCTTTGCTCACTGCATGTCCCCAGTGCATTGGTCCCCAGTATGCATCATACGGATGATACTGATAGAACATATGGTATTCCCCATTGTAGTAAGAAAATCCATTTGGATCATTCATCCAGCCTACTCTTGCTGATAAATGGAATGCCGGTCTTGACTCTTCGGCAATTTTCTCTTCCATTTTCACTTCGTAGTCACGTGCTTTCTGCAAAGTTTTGCTTGTCATGTTATGTCTCCTTATTCTTCATTTTCTGCATAACGATCATACGCATCCTGGTATACCTGCTACAATTCTTCATTCTCTGATACTGTGTTTTCAAAATCTGTTCTGTACTGATCAATGATATCCAGCTCATCTGCTGTAAATACACAGTCAACCAGGTATGTAACTGTACTGTCTACGTATGGCATCCAGAAGTCTGTCAGTTTAGCATAAGTCTCCCGGCACCGGAGTTGCCCGGAATGCATTCGCTATTCTGTCAATAACCACCTGCTTCTCACTACCAGAATCAAGCACCGTGTTCCGGACAGCTTCCGCTTCCACAAGCACTGCTGTTATGTCAATTTCCACGAGTCTGTCTGTTGTAGTCAACGCATCCACCTGTGCCGAAAAACAGGAATCGGAAGCCTCTGTCTCCTCCCCTTCCGCTTCAGTCGTAGCAACAATGTGATTGTTGGAAATAAAGTTTCCTTTTCCCGAAACAACACGAATGATCACCGGTTTTGCACCGGCAGGTTTGATAAACCCTTTATGAATACTCTCCGAAATATGGTTTGCAATAACCGAATTGTTATTCCCGCTAATACAGAGCAGACCGTACAGATCATCTAACCCATTATCATTTTCCAGCATCGGAGCCCACGGCTCATTGTCCCGTAGAAAATGATTCGATGAAATCGTGTTTTCCGAACAATTTCCTTCCAGCTCCAACATCCCCGGATAGAACGAATGGAATCTGTTTCCTGTGACAATTGAACGTGCTACATTTTCAAAATGCACGCTGCTCTTTCCTCTCGGGAACACGTTGTTGGACGCAATCAAAAGTCCTCCAAAATTCTGTGCATATATGGAATACCCTTTGTACCCTGCCCCCATCAGATTATCCGTAATCTTGGACGCCTGTCCCCATCCTCTCAGCTCGATACAATTACCACATTCTGCAATAAAATTGTCATGTATGGAAAGTGCATCTGCATGATAAATCGTCACTCCATGCTCCAGATATACAAATCCCATCCCGTTAATCTTGAAAGAATCCTGCGCGCTTGCAATATAGATACCTGTTTTTCCATTTATATAGGTATTCTCCGGATCTGCCTTTCCAAATCCATCATCCACAAAATGTAATCCGTCAATACAAAAATTTTCAAACTCAACCGAACTGATACGCGGATTGCCATCACGTTCTACATAAAATGCCGCACCTGCTGATTCCGCATCCTCAGCCCCGGCAGAGATTTCTACGAGAATCCTGCTTCCTCCCGGCCACATTTCATGCAGATTGGCCCATTCGCTCTCCGGAAGATTGTATCGAATACTTGAAGATACAAATCCATGTCCAGATCCCATAATTTTCAGATAGCTGACATCTATCACTACCTGTGTTCGAAGATGATAATCTCCTGGCGGAATGTAAATTACCCCACCCGGTTTTCCCCCTTCCTTTACGTTAGAATCTGTCTGCCTGCTTTTCAGATCCGCAATCATGCTGTTGATTACTTCACCGATATCTTCGTATGGATTTCCTACATTCCATTTTGTAACATCATAATAATTATTTCTGTTCATTTTTCAAGCTTACCTCCTCATATTTTTATCCTTTTACAGCTCCTGCTGTCATTCCCTGCACAATATATTTCTGCGCTACAAGAGAAATGATCATTACCGGGAAGCTAAACAAGAACGCCCCCGCACACATTGGTCCAAGATCCAGATTGTACGCAGATAAGAATCCTGCAAGTCCAACCGTAAATGTCTTTGCATTTGTGCTCGTAAGCAACAACGCTACAAGAAAATCGTTCCATGCAAGGAATAATGTAAAGATAAACGCTGTAGCCAATCCCGGTTTACAGATTGGAAGAATCACCTTGCGAAATGTCTGAAAACTGCTTGCTCCATCCACATAAGCCGCCTCATCCAGCGATGCCGGGATTCCCTCGTAAAAACTTAGCATCGTCCACATTACAAATGGCATATTTGTTGCCGCATATACAATGATCAACGCTATTTTTGTATCATACAATCCTATTTTGCAAATCATTTCATAGATTGGTACAACAATACTTGATATCGGAATCATTTTCAGGCAAAGGACTAAGATTACAAGTGCAACTGACAATTTTGCCCCCGAACGTTGAATTGCATATGCTGCAAGTGATCCAAGAACCAACGCCAGAAGAGTGCTGCACAGTGCTGTGATCAGACTGTTTGTCAAATATTTCAACACATCCATTCGTTCAAACAATCCGATAAAATTCTCAATCGAAACTACCTGTGGAAAGAATTTCGGCGGGACTGCGATTACCTCCGATCCGGGTTTAAACGAACAACAGATCACATATATGCATGGGAAAAGCCAGAATACCGTGAGCACAACCGACAAACCGATTCCGATTTTTTTTCCTATTTCTCCTTTTATCTTCATCATTTTTTCCTCCTTTCCTCATCCAATCAGGCATTCTTTTTCTTCGGGTTCCACAGACTCTGCATAAATACCAATGTAAATACAACAAGAACTGCAATAAATACAACCGCCATTGCACTGGCATAACCTGTGTCACTATATCTGGTCAGTGTTTTGTAGATAATTATACTGATTGTCTCTGAAGAACTATTCGGACCACCTTCCGTCATTGCCCAGATAATATCAAATGTTCTTGCCGCATCAATAATTCTTACAGATAATGCAGTCAGTAATACCGGTTTGATCACAGGAAGCTTAATTGCAAATACTTGCTGCAGCAGATTTGCTCCATCAATCTTTGCCGCCTCCATCATACTGGAATCCAGCCCCTGCAGCCCCGCCAGTATCATCAGCATCATAAACGGAGTCGTCAGCCAGATGTCTGCGATACAACATGCGATCAATGACCATTTTGCATCCGCAAGCCAGAGGATATCACTTGAACTGGATAAGATTCCCACTCGTGTCAAAAGCTCATTGACAATACCAAAGCTGGAACTCATCATCAATTTCCATGTAAGACCTGCAACCAATGGCGCGATCATAAGCGGTGCCATCATAAGGGAACGAATCACCTTGCTACCTTTGTAATTCAGTTCAAAAAGCAATGCAAACAATAAGCCCATTGCTGTTTCCACGCCTACAGCTATCACGATATAAATCAATGTATTCCCTAGTTGTTTTAAAAATCCGCCTACTGCAAATGCACGGATGTAATTCTGAAATCCGATAAATGTTCTTTCTCCGGTAAGTCCGATCTTGAAGAAACTGTCAATTACCATCGTAATAATCGGATAGATCAGAAACGCACCCATAAACACCGCACCCGGCAGAAAGAACAATAACAACGTTTTTTTTGAAATCAATCTCATATCTTTACCCACCTTCTATTTACCAATCATTTCAATTTGCTTCTTTGCCGACTCCAGAGCCTCTTCTACATCGTCTCCTCCAAGACTGGATTCCACAACTCCAATCAGGACCTCTTCGATCTGAGACCATGTTGTCACCATTGGCCTTGCCTGTGTCTGAGAAGCCTCTAATGTTTCCAAAACCGCTGTTGTGTGTTCATTCCCCTCTATTTTTCCGGCATTATCATACACAGAAGTTCTTCCGGCAATCTTCAATGTAAGATCCATATAGTCTGCATTATGTTCATACATGAACTCTACATATTTCTTTGCCATTTCCTTGTTCTCAGAATTCTTCATTACACTTTCGTACCAGGGACCGGTTGTTGCGCCCACTCCTGCACTGCCCGCAATCATCGGTGCACATCCCACCTTATCGGCACCAAGTGCTTTTACTGCTGCCGGATACTGATGGCTCCAGTTCAGCTGCATTGCCGTCTTTCCGTTTGTGAAGAGTTCCTGCGATTCCGTAGATGCTGTAGCTAATGAATCGGATGGTGTGTAATCTGCATCCGCAGTCTCAATCATAAAATTCAGTGCATCCACATACGCCTGATCCGTAATGTTCACGTTACCATCTTTATCAAATACCAATCCTTCCGCACCTGCCTGACACGCGAAATCAAGGAATGAGCACACCGCATCAGATCCACTTCCGAATACCGTTGTTCCATACATTTCATCTGTTTTCAACTCTTCCGCCAGTTTCTGATATTCTTCCCATGTCTTCGGCACTTTTTCTTCCGGAATCAAATCTTTTCTGTAGATCAGAACTTTCGTATTTACCCACATCGGATATCCAAGGAGATTACCATCAAAAGTTCCGCTCTCTTCCAATGTCGGTAGAAAATCACTTGTATCCGCATCATTTAACGGCTCAATCGCACCTGCAAATGTCGCCAGCCACACAACGTCCATACATGCCACATCATGAACCGCCTGTTTTGCTTTGATTTCTGTGGATAGCTTATCGTACATTCCCGTGTAAGCAACTGCATCAATAATTACTTTACACCCTGTTTCTTCTTCAAATTCTGATGCCGTCTCTTTTGCAAGCGCCTCTGCAGGAGATCCACTTTCTACTAACACAGTAATACTGTTTTCATCTTTTCCACCGGACCTTCCTGCATTCGCTCCGCAGCCAAGCAACAAACCCCCTGTCATCACCACTACGAGCATGATACTAATCAATCTTTTCTTCATTTCGTCTCCTCCTTCTCCTGTTACATTCACTCTAATCCCGAAACATCTTTATGTTTTCACGTTTTCTTCTTTCTTTTCCTCACATCGTCATAGTAGCATTTGAAAACCGTAATGTCAATCGTTTTCATAGCTACTTTCATCTATTTGGCAATTGTCACAGATTTTAGACACATTTTTGTATAATTTTACATGTTATAGCTTATGTATTTTATCCTTTTTTCTTGAAAGTTTATGAAAATTTTTTCATTCATTCTTTTCTTCTCCCGAATCCTGTGATACAATGGACATAAACATTATCGTTTTACTTTATACTGAACGATAATTATGTATTTCTAAAAATAAACAGTGAGGTCCTTATATGAGTAAAGTCAAAATTACAGATATTGCAGAACGAAGTGGAGTTTCACTTACCACAGTTTCACGCTACTTTAATCATCCGGAACTCCTTTCAAAGGAAACCCAAGATAAAATCCAGTCTGCAATCAAAGAATTAAATTATCAGCAGGACAATCTTGCCCGTATTTTAGTAACCGGTCAATCGAATTTAGTAGGTGTCATTTTCCCACACCTTCATTTAAGTTTCTATACCGAATTGTTGAATCAACTCATTCTGCACAGTAAGGAAAACGGCTACAACTTAATTGTCTATACTTCTGACAATTCCAGAGAAGAAGAGCTCCAGCTTATTCAGACCCTACTTTCTTATCGTATAAAAGGACTGATTTTGTTAAGTCACCTGCTTTCATCCTCTGACATCGAAACTCTCCCTGTTCCTGTAATCTCCATCGAACGAGCCGGCGGGAATTTCAAACAAATTAACAATGACAACTTCAACGGTGGCAAACTGGCTGCAAATCTTCTCATTCAAAACGGGTGCGAAGTTTTCATTCATATCAACAATGATTTCCGGGAAACCTGGCCTTCTTTCAAACGAATACTTGGGTTTGAATACGAAGTACGAGATTTGTGCTATGAGCGATTTATTGTAAAAGAATTTACTGACCCATACACTCCGAAAGCTTTGGAGCACATGAAAGAATTGATTCAAAATATAATGACAAAGTATGCCGGAAAAAAAATCGGTATCTTCTGTTCCAACGATAATATCGCGAATCTGGTCGAACATCAATGTATCAAGAGCGGAATATCGATTCCAGATACAATTGAAATAATTGGATACGACAACTCACCGGTGTCTGATTATGCTGTTTATCCTATTACATCCATCGATCAAAATATTTCTCTTATGGCACAGATTGCAATTCAATCATTAGAAAACTATATTCCGTGTGAAAGCATGGTACCGGCAACACTGATTGAAAAGGAGACCACAACGTCTGTCAAATCTTGATGGGTATTCAAAGTTTTTTAGGGTCTTTCAGTAGGGTTCTTCAGTAGGATCTTTCAGTAGGGTCTTTCAGTAGGGTCTTTCAGTAGGGTCTGGTTTTAGGTTTTATCGTGAGGGTTTGAACCTATATTTATAATAAAAACAGGGTATGTTAGCTCGTATTACACAAGCTAATCTACCCTGTTTCTTTAGACCCTATCGACAAACCCTAAAATAGATTGGCAAACCCTAAAGAACTTCGATTACCCGCAAAATTTTTACGTTGGATCATTTCTATTACTTTCATGTTCCTGTAGTTCCTATGATATTAGGTCACATGGACCTATGACAAAAAATGATTTATTATGTCCACCCTAAAAGGCTATTTTGGACAGATGTGAAAAAATGTTCTTGAAATGTCCTGTTTTAGATAACTTTTTTTCCATATGCAAAAAGAGCACATCTCTATGTCCAATTTACTCAATTTAAATGGACATCACGATACGGAAATTATATCTCTGTCCATTTACGTAAAAAATTATGGACTTAGTGCATTTATTTTTTCCATATGTCCATAACTCTTTCCTATCACCTTTCTTTTTCATCGAAAGTATATTCATACATTCTAAATTTTCTGTTTCCGACAACTTCATAAAATATATTTTCTGTGCTGATATATTTGAAACCTAACTTCTCATACAACTTATCTGCAACTGTATTTTTATCTATCACATCAAGATGAATTGCTTCGATTCCTTCTTTCTGTGCCTGCGACAAAATATGCCTTACAAGTATCGTACCCAATCCCTGATTACGATATTCGTACCCTACAGCGAGCGCATGTAATATCCATACATTGTTTGCCTGGTCTTTCACCTGCCAGGATACACTTTCATATTCTTTATTTGCAAGACAATTGCATATTGCACACGCCTTTATAATGCCTTCATCTTTTAGAACATACAAATGTTCTTGCTTAATACTGTCCATAATCAGATCCGGCGATGGATGTTCCCCCTTCTTCCAGTCCGGAAATGAAGGCTCATCTTTACTTTGATCTATCAAATTCCAATACAGGTTTTGTACCTCATTAAAATCTTCTATTTTGGCTAATGTAAATTCCATTTTAATCCTCAAAATCCTTATAATTTAGGTCACTTTTTTAAAATTTCAATTCGCTCCACGATAAGTTCTTTTACTTTTTCTTTTTGATCTTCCGATAAATACGCCTCATCGACCTGTTTCAAAAATTTTTCCTTCAATCCGCATACTTTTGCAATCATGCGTTCCGCGACCTTTGCCATAAGACCACATGATTCCGCTAAAATAAGAAATTCTTTTCGATGTATATTACGTTTTTTTCCGTTTATCGTAAGCGCCAGTTGTTCCTGATCTTCTGGCATAATTACATTTACCGGAAGCATATCATATGCTTTCGATAACTGAAATTTCCTGTTTCCAGGTTCGGTTTCTCTCAAAGAAAAATTCTTCAAATGCATATCAGAATTTCCCATAACAAAAGAACCGACTACACGTAAAAACATTTCTGACAGATCCACTCCCGGAATCTCTGAATATTTCTTTATTATTCGTCCACAATTTTCATAGGAGCCTCTGTATTTATCCTGTGTTAAACGCCTTGAAAGCTGACAGAAGTCTTCCATTGCATATAATCTTATTTTTTCTCCGGTTATATTCCTGTCTATTCTTTTGGTAATATAGGCATATTCGTCATTCATTTTAATTAAGGCATGTGGTACTGTCTGGATTCCCATGATCTCCGCAAGTCGCATAGCAAGATCTTCAAACTCCGGCATATTCTTAAACTCTTCAGTCTGTGGCTTTAAAATATAACCAGTAGGATAATCTACAATCGTGAGTCTCACATTCATATCACATGACAAATGCAACGACAATTTTTTCTGAACTCCCGGAATTGTAATTCCTTCATTTACGGTTTCATTTGCCAGCTTTTCAAGTTGCTCTTTTGTAATATCCAGCACAGGCATGTCTTTCACATAAAAAAAATCTTTTATGCACTTTTTATGCCAGCACCATGTCTTTTCATCTGCTGACGCATGATCTGAAATTTGCATTCCACAATACAGACATTTCATTCATTCTCTCCTTTGATACACACATCTCCAATACAATCTTTACATGCTGACAGCAATAATCCAAATCTATCATTCCTGTCAATTTTCCAATTCCGACAAACTACCCCAAGGAGCCACCCCTCAGGAATCAATCCATCAAAAAACGGGAAGAGTATAGTTGTTTCATAAGGTTCCCTTCGCAATGGAAGTGTAAGGCTCACGCTTACTGCATCTTTCCGTTTCAAATATTCCTCCGTATAAGAGAATGTATATCCTTCCTCTGTTTCAGCAATAATTCCGGCCAAATGATTTTGAATATATACATATCCTTTTCTATACTCTGATTCCATTTTTTATCTTCCTTTCCGACCTGGTACTGCCTCACATCCAAACATTGCAAGTGCCTGATTGACCTTGTCCAGCTGCACAGTTTCCTTCCCCTGTTCCAGTTCTCTTACAAATCGAAGTCCCAGACCGGAACGAAGTGCAAACTCTTCCTGCGTCAAACCTGCTTTTTTTCTTTCCTCTTTTATATAATCTCCAATTATGCTCATATTAATTATAATAATCCCGTTCGGGTATAATTTCAATAGTTTTCCAAGATAATAATCCCGTTCGGGTATAATCTCAACATAATTTCTCTACAATCGTCCCGTTCGGGTATAAGGAAAAGAACCCATTACAAATCGTAACAGGTTCTCCACTTCCAAATTTTATTCTGTTTTACTTCTGGCACTGATACCGAATCCAGACCGCATCACTGTCAAATTTTTTCACATCGATCAATTTGAGCGGTGTAACATCATGCTGCATACCAAGTCCGTCAAATACGGCTGGCATACCGCCCCTGCCGTCAATTCCAGAACCAACTAACAGACTGATTTCATCCAGAAGTCCGGCTTCCATAAAAGCAGTATTGATCTTTGATCCACCAACAATGCCCATGCGTTCTACGCCAAACTGCTCTGCAAGGATTTCCACAGCCCGCACAAGATCCACATGGTCTTTTCCACAGGCAATCCAGGAAATATTCTGCTGATCCAGATACTCCAGATATTCCTTTGTGACATCCTCACTGGTAATGATCAGGTATGGTTTGTTCATTCCGGCAGCATCCGGCCAGAGAAGTTTTCCGTGCGTATCGACGATCACCTCGTATCCAGCAGCATCTGCCTTTTTTGAGAAACCTTCCTGTCCATAGATGTCATTCTTCTTTGGAATAAATTCGCCTGGTTCTGCCATCTCCAGTTCCGCGGTCACTCTTCCACTGACGGTCGTCGGTACATGGATTTCATCCAGTGTCGTGTAATAATCATCAACACCACGCAATTTTGATGTCATGGCACAATCGATTCTTCCATCAATGGAAATCATCATGTGACAGATAATATATGGTTTTTTCATCTTATAATTTTCCTCCGTAAACCGGGAATCCGCTGCTTTCTCCGTAGTCTGCAATCTTCTTGAAGTTCTTTAATGTTTCCATATCCTCTGCACTGATTTCAAAATCAACTTCCGCATTGGTCTTCATATGCTCCGGATTTGCAGTCTTTGGAAGGGAAATCGCACCAAGCTGCAATGTGTAGCGGATGCAAAGCTGTGGAACGGATACGTTGTATTTCTCTGCCATTGCCTGAATTTCCGGCTGATTCAAAATAACGCCATGCGCGATCGGAGAATATGCTTCTACAGCAATATTGCTCTTCTGGCAAAACTCAATGAGTTCGACCGGTGTGTTACTGATGTGACAAAGCACCTGATTGACCATTGGCTTAATCTTAGCTGTTGCCATAAGACTCTCAAGATCCTCGATCTGGAAATTGGAAACACCGATTGCTTTCAATTTTCCTTCGTTATATGCCTCCTCAAGTGCTCTCCATGCCTGCCTGTTTCCTTCTTTATACCGATTCTCGCTCTGGTTTACTTCTACCCATGGCTGCGGACTGTGAATGATCATCATGTCCAGATAATCGAGTTCCATTTTCTTTAACGTCTCATCAATGCCAGCCTTTGCCTCTTCGTATGTCTTGTGCTCGGCAGCCACTTTTGATACAACAAACAAATCCTCTCTTGCAACGCCACAGGTTCTTACACCCTCGCCGACACCACGCTCATTGCCGTAAGCCTGTGCGGTGTCAATGTGACGGTATCCCAATTGTACTGCTGCCTTTACCGCATCTGCCACCTTGCTGTCATCGATAAACCAAGTACCCAGTCCCAACTGTGGAATTTTTACTCCGTTGTTTAAATGTGATTGTATGATTGTACATATATGTCCTCCTGTTATTTGACATTGTTATTTCAATTTTCCGTACTCTTCATCCGATACCGGCTCGCACCACTCATTGGAGGTTTCCTCGCCCGGTACTTCCACGGCAAGATGACTGAACCAGCTGGCAGCTGCAGCGCCATGCCAGTGCTTTACTTCTGCCGGAATGTTGATGCAGTCGCCCGGCTTCATCTCGATTGCCTCTTTGCCTTCTTCCTGATAGTAACCGCGGCCTGCCACGCAGACAAGAATCTGTCCGCCGCCATTCTTTGCATGATGGATGTGCCAGTTATTGCGGCAGCCCGGTTCAAAAGTTACATTGAAAATGCCAACCTGACTGGTTGAAACCGGTGCAAGGAAGCTTTTTCCTGAAAAATACTGTGCGAATCCGTCATTTGGCGCACCAATCGGGAATACCATCTCTTTTGCGTGTGCACGCATTGCCTCATCTTCATATGGAAGGTCTCCCTCATTTACAGCCCACACTTCTTTTGCGAGGTTAAAGACTGCCCAGCCCTTCGGCCATCCTGCATAAAATGCCACATGTGTAATGATTGCAGCGATCTCCTTCTGGGTCACGCCATGATCCTTTGCGTTCTGTAAATGGAACTTCAAAGAAGAATCCGTGATCCCCTGTGCCATCAAAGCCACAACAGTGATGATACTTCTTGTTTTTACATCAATATCCTGATTGTTCCAGTTCTCACCAAAAAGAACATCGTCATTAAAATGTGCAAACTCCGGTGCAAATTCACCGAGAGCATTTCTTCCTGCAGTCTGTGTAATCTTTGCCATAATTTCTTACGCTCCTCTTCCTATAATTGTTAACTACTATGCTGTTTCTATACAATCTTTACAGCGTTTTCACCCATTCACTGATTTCCTGCTTACTCATTCGATTCAGCAGTTTTCCTTCCACAATCTGTGCATCTGGTGCAGATGGCTGAAGTTCGCTTACTGTATTGCCAAATCCGCTTCCACCGGATGTTGCAAACAAAATAATCTTTTTACCGGAAAAATCGTATTTTTCCAGAAATGTATTGATAATGGTCGGTGCAACATACCACCAGATTGGGAATCCCACAAGAATCTCATCATATGCGGACATATCAATCTCGTCTCCGCCCAGTTCCGGCCGGAATTTCTTGTCATTCATCTCAACCGTACTTCTGGCTTTTTTGTCCATCCAGTTTAAATCCGCTTTCGTATATGGTACCTTCGGTGTAATTTCGTACAGATCCGCTCCGGCTGCTTCTGCTACCATCTCTGCTGTTTTTTTCGTTACTCCACTCGCACTGAAATATGCTACCAGTCTTTTTTTCATGTTTGATACCTCCTGTAAAACAGATAATATTCTTATCTTCAAAAGAAAAATGTGCAAGATCTTCCAATTGATCTTACACATTCATTATAGGACGCTTTATGTAATTATGTCTAATACCCATATAGTATGTTATTCTATGCCTCAAAAGCATTTATTCATCATTTCTGAGATATTGCTGTCCCTGTATGAATGCCAAACTGCACCAGCGGATACTTCTCTTTATAATTTTTGCAAATTTTTGCAAGCACTTCCACTGCAAGAAATTCTCCGCAGCCAATCGTGATTTTTCCTTCTACCGACTCGGTATCGCCTTTAAAATCGCTGAGGATTTTTTCCTCCAAGTCGACGATTTCCAGTGCCTGCCGTTTTAAAAGTAAGCCCTCATTGGTAAGCGTAATGCTGTGTCCGCCCCGGTTGAACAACTTTGCCCCAAGTTCATCTTCAAGCGCTGCAAGCTGCCGGGAGAGCGTTGGCTGCGTAATATTTAACTGTTCTGCCGCTTTGGTAAAACTTTGCTCCCTTGCGACCATCAAAAAATAGCGCAGTACACGTAACTCCATTTTTCAGACATGCCTCCTCTTTTTCATCATCACAAATGCGATCACACATATTAATACAGAAAGCAGCGAACCTCCCGGTGCCGCAAGTCCCATCGGATACAACGTGTCCGGATAATAAACAGATGCCAGATATGCTCCGGGGATTCGCACACACAAGATAGACAATACATTATGTATAAAGGATATTGCAGACAAACCATATGCGCAAAAATAACCGCTGAAACTAAAATGGATTCCTGCAAAAATCGTATCCCAGATGTAAGATCGCAGGTACTGGTCTCCCAGACGGACAACCACGGTATCATCTGTAAACAATCCAACGACATGGTAACTGACAAACTGCATCACAATGGCCACCACAATACCATATCCGACCGTAATCAAAAGCGCATATCGCAACGTTCCGGTTGCCCGGTCGTGCTTGCCCGCACCAATATTCTGTGCAGAAAGTGCAGAAACCGTAGACAGCATTGTCGACGGCACAAGGAACACTACTCCGATAATTTTCTCGACAATTCCAACTGCTGCCGCTTCGTTGAGACCTCTCCGGTTTGCGATGATCGTGATTACAATAAATGCAATCTGGATGAATCCATCCTGTAATGCAACCGGAATACCAATCTGCAAAATCTGTCCCATGGTTGTTCCCTGCAGCCTAAAATCACTTTTTTGCATCCGGATACCCGTCTGCTTTTTTCGGATTACACACAATGCCACGATAACACTGATCGTCTGTGACAATGTCGTGCCAAGTGCCGCTCCCGCTGCGCCCATGTGCAGACCGCCGATGAACAGATAATCCAGCAAAATGTTCGCTCCGCAGGCAACGATAATAAAATACATCGGGCTTTTGGAATCACCCAGTCCGCGAAAAATCGAACTGATAATATTGTATGCCGTAATAAAAGGAATTCCAATGAAGCATATGGTCAGGTAGGTAATTGTTCCGGGAACTGCCGCTGTCGGAGTGGACATAACTGCCACAATCGGCTTCACGAGCAAGAGCAAGACGATCATAACAGTTCCTGCCACTCCCATAAACAAAGTCACGGTATTTCCCACCGCAAGAGAAGCCTGGTCCATCTGCTTTCCGCCGACCGCTTTGCCGATTGTCACCGTTGCGCCCATTGCCAGACCAACGATCATAACTGTAAGCATGTGCATAACCTGGCTGCCCACAGAAACTGCAGTAATGCTTGTAACACCATCAAACTGTCCAATAATAAACAAATCTGCCATTCCATATAGCGTCTGTAAAAAATAGGATAGCAGGTATGGTAATGAGAAGAATACGATATTTTTCAGTACACTTCCGGTTGTTAAATCTTTTTCCATTTTTTTATTTCCTACAATACATGATAATATGGACAGATGTCTTCAAATGTTCCATCTTTCATGCGAAAACCGCCCGGAATCGTGCCAAGCTGTGTAAGTCTGCTATGCGAAAAATTCTGCACCAGACACTTCGTCCAGACACTCTTCCTGCGGAAATGCCACTCCGTCTTCCACAACCTGATTCCAGATGCGGATCAGTTCCGGAAGGTCATCCTTTTCGTATTTTCTGATCATAATGTTTTCTGTGTTGTTCATTTTATTTCACTCTTTCCCTTACTGCAAAGCTTTTTATCACATCTTGTTTTAGGTATTCTGTTTTGCACTTCTGATATTTACCCTAAAATTACCTCATTATCCTTGGCTACTCAATCAACTTTAAAATACTCTGTGCTCTTTTCCTAAATACCTCATTTTCCGCTTCTGCGGCTATACCAGCAATACGCCTGATTTCATCCTTATACGGCATACAGAATTTGACCGCATCTGTCAAAAGTCGGTCAGACTCTAACGTACTGTCCAGTGCATGATCGAAATCATACAGTGGAGCCATATCCACATACTCTCCGGTATCCGCATTTCTAAGCCAGCCAAAATTACCTGCATGCCGGTCTCCGTTTCCAATTATCGCATCTATGATAAGCATCTGCGCACCTGCTTTTCCAAATAGATCAATGATCGTCTGCTCGTCAAAATCATCCGGATCAAGTCTTCCCGACTGATCCGCCTGTTCAAGCATCCGCTTTGGCGAAGTGATATTATAAATTGCGATTCCACCGTCTGTCTCATCCGCTTTTTCTACGGAAATACCACATTTACTGCAGAGATCGATACATTGCAGTTCCACAGAAATATCACCATATTTGTACAGCTTTCCATCCTGTTTCCACTCCTTTGACAGCGCACCTCCCACATAAAGTGTCGGGGCCGCCTGTCCTGCAAATGCTTCACTTCCATCCCAGAAAGGCTTGTAATACGGACTGATCTCCTCGAAACGTATCGGATCATTCTCGGCTTTTATCCAATAACAGTCGCTGAAACTCAAGGCTCTGGTTTCACGGTTAATGCGCATACGCGCTCCCTGTCCGAATGTGATTCCCTTTAATTTACGCGCCATCGTGTTAGTGCCGGAGGAATAACGGTACTTCATCCATTTTGTAAAGGTATGATTGTTTGCGCCTTTTTGCTGCATAAGTCCGGGCAACAGGCTTGTATTTAATGTTTTCTCATTATCTATATCGTAAACAGGTGTATTTTTACACATTAATAACATAAAATTGCCTCGCATTATATAAACTCGATTGGTAATGCTACAAGATTTTCTCTTAAATATGTCTTTTTATCAATCAGACATAAAATAACTCCAAGCCCTCTTTTCTTATCGCTTACCTTATCCAAGACCTGATTGGTTGCACCCATACTTGCTTTAGGATTGCCAGACATTTTAATCTCGATCGGGTATAATACTCCATCCTCTTCTATCACAAGATCAATTTCATTTTCACCAGAAGCCTTTCTGTCCTTGCCCCTGTAATAAAAAATATTAAATTTGTAGTCTTTGCCTTCGTTCGTATATGATTTCAGGATTTCAGACACTACAAATGTCTCAAACATATTTCCTGCAACAGCTGAACATTTCAGTGTATCGGCAGTAAGCCATCTGGTAAGATAACATGCCAGTCCGGTATCCCTAAAATAAAGTTTTGGCGCTTTTATTGCCCTTTTAAGTGCACTCGCACTGTACGGCTGGAGCAGGTATACAATTCCGGTTCTTTCCAAAATAGATATCCAGTTCTTGATAGTAGGCTCACTTACCCCGACTTCTCCTGCTATATTAGAATAATTGAGAAGTTCTCCTGTCCTTGCAGCAACTGCTGTTAAAAACTTGGTAAATGTAATACCGTCGGCCGCCACCAGTTCATTGATATCCCTCTCCAGATAAGTTGCAACATAGGAGGAATAATATTCCTGCCAATCCCTGTCTATATCATAAAGCTCAGGATAAGATCCTTTGTGAATGATTTCCCATAAATTTTCATATTTTACAATCTCTTTTTCACGTTCTTTGATATATGCATCGGTAGGGATAAAATGCCTGTTAAATTTTACCCCATAAATTTCACGCATGGATAATCCGGTAAGCTCTGAGATCGACACTCTTCCTGCCAACGATTCACTCATGCCTTTCATAAGTTCAAGTTTCTGAGAACCGGAAAGAATAAACATTCCTCGCTCATCCGATTCATCAACGATCTGCTTGATATCTTCCAGAATACTGCTTTCTTTTTGAACCTCGTCCATAAAAAGCGGCTTTGGATTGTTTAAGAAAAACAATTTAGGCTCTTCCTTCGCCTGCATTCTTGTCAGCCTGTCATCAAAATTTGCCCGGTTAAAATCCTCGAATTCATGCTTTATAAGCGTTGATTTTCCGACCTGTCTGGCTCCTACCAGTAACATGCACTTGCTGGTAGACACTCTTTGTTTCAATATTGGTGTTATCGCTCTTTGTATATACGACATAATAAGCCTCCGGCTAATCTAAAATCTAATTTTATTATAGTCGTTAATATATGCAAAATCAATAAAAATATACCGACTAATCTAAAGTTTTATTTTAGATTAGTCGGTATATTTCAAAACACACAAACTGTATATCCATAATCCCATTATTTTTTCTTTTTATCTTCGTAAATTCCATATACTAAGAACAGAATCCCCACAACCAATGCCACGGCTGCTAATACAGCCAAAAAAGGTCCTACATATTCCAAACCTGCGGCAAACAAGCTTGCATCCCACGAGGTAACTCCGCTCATAAATATCGCAGCTGTCATATATCTTGCAGAAATTAAAATTGCAGCGATCAGACAAAAAACAGCACCTACACCTTTGTTATTCATTTTCAAATCCTCCTCTTCCTTGAACATAGTATCATATTTATCATAACATTCTTCCTTCATATTACAAGTTTTTTATAACATCAAACAGGTGATTCAACATTATTTCGTTCTCCCCCACTTTAATAAGAATGCTGAATTTATAATTACAAATACCGATCCCGCATTATGTACCAATGCACCTATGACCGGATTTAATATTCCTATATCTGTCTTGAAGCAGTTTACGATGGCTTTTCCAAGTGGATGCACTGAGTTTTTCTCCACCCCAGCTACCATAGTATAAATATCTTCATCCGTGTAGGTGTCCACAACCGATTCTGCTGCAACAATCTTGTGCTTCTGTATCAATTTGTATTACCTTAATAACTTTACTGCATATTTAACTTATGTGACGGCCTGTAGAACATCGTCGCAATAAAAATCAATACCGCCGTTGTCGCCAGGCTGATCGGATACGCCATCATAATGGTTATGAATGTTTTATGCTGTGGAAATACCGCGAATATCCAAAAAAATCGAACACCGCATACACCGATGATCGTAAGGATTGCCGGCACCAGTGAGATTCCAAAACCGCGCAGGTAACCAGACAGATTTTCATAAAGCATACTGAATATATATGCAGAAAATACCATCAGAAGTCTTGTATATCCAATGCTGATTACCTGCGGATCATCGTTGAATATGGAAAGCAGAACCTTACCTGATAAAAGCACCAGAATAATTGTTGCCGCAGTCGCGATAAAATCCTCGACAATACACAAAAGCAGCACTTTCCGACACCGTTTCAACTGCCCTGCACCATAATTTTGTCCGGTAAATGTGGTACATGCCTGACTGAATGAATTCAGCATATAGTATGCAAAAATCTCTATGTTAAATGCCGCGCTTGAAGCTGCAATTACGACTGTTCCCAGACTGTTGATTGCTGCCTGAATGACAATATTTGCAATTGAAAAAACGGCACTCTGTACGCCTGCCGGCAGTCCGATTCTTATAATGCGTCCAAAGACATTTCCATCAAACCGCAGTTCCTCTTTTCGTATCCGAATCGCCTTATCCGTTTTGACAAGTTTTATAAAAAGGAATACCGAACTTACTGCATTGGCAATCACCGTCGCAATTGCTACTCCGTTTACCGTCATCTTCAGCACAATTACAAAAAACAGGTTCAGGGCAACATTCAACACACCGGATACCGCCAACGCTTCGAGTGGCATCTTCGTCTCTCCAATGCTTCGGAAAATTGCCGCCTCAAAGTTGTAAAGTAAAATTACCCACAATTGCGAGATCTGATGCATTAAACAATTGCTCCAGAATTCCTGTCGCTGCAACCGGAAGTGCATATTGTATGATTTTGTTCCAGATGGAACCGTTTAACATATCCATTTTCGGTTTCATCCGCTTCATTTCCTTTTCCAAAATATATCACCTTTTCTAAATGGATTGCATTTTCCTTTTCTTTTAACCCTCGCAAATCATATACGTTTTGCCGTTGGAAATATTGCATTATTTTGATATAAATAAAACGCCAAGCGTACCCGGACCACAATGTGAAGAAATCACACCTCCCGCTCTCGTTTCTATAATATCCTTGAAAATGCCAAGCGAAGCGATATAATCTCTGACCTCATCAACAATCTTTTCATCACATTCGGAATATGTGATAAAGACCCTGTCCGGCATTGCATTTTTCATATCATTCTCTAAATCTCTGGCGTAATTCTTTATAACCTTGCCGATTTTGCCGCGGTACTTTTTGCTTGCATCCATTTTCCCGTCTTTGACAACAATCATAGGATGAAGTGCCAACGCTCCACCGATTAACGCAGAAACAGCACTACATCTGCCTCCCCTGTAAAGATATACAAGCGTATCGACCACAAAACTTGCCCGGACCTTTGGAATTAATTCTGAAATTCTATTTCTGATTTCTTCACGCGATTTTCCGCCTGCCGCCATAATTGCAGCTTCCACGACAAGCAGACCAATTCCCGTTGACAAATTTCTCGAATCAATTACCGTAACCGCATCTTCTGCTTCCAGTTCTTCCGCCGCCATCCGAATTACATTCCCGGATGTTGACATCTCGCCGGATATCGAGAAGCAGATAATTTCCCGTCCTGCCTCGATATAGGGACGCATAATGTTCATAGCCGTCTCTATGGATGGTGCCGAAGTCTTCGGTGTCGTCTTATTTTCATCCGCCCATTTATATAAGGCAGATATATCAATTGCTGGGCCATCTTCTAATTCTTCGTTTCCTTTTACAATATGTAAAGGAATAATATCGATATCGTATTTCTCTAAAACTTCCTGTGACAGATCGCATGTGCTGTCAGATATAATTTTTATCATTTTAATACTTCCAAAACTCCTTCTATAAATCCATAATCGACTCTACTGTGCACATTTATCTCTACCTTCACAAGTCTCTGTATTTCGATCTGACTGCGTCGAAATATAATACTGCCCCCAACTACACAATGAATTCAATACAGGTTCTAAGGTTCTTCCGAATTCCGTAAGGGAATACTCCGTCTTTGGCGGAATGACAGGGTAAACTTTCCGATTCACCAGACCGTCCTTTTCCAACTCTCTGAGTTGCTGTGCCAACATTTTATCTGTTGCCCTTGGAACAAGGCGGTGAAGCTCACTGTAACGCATTGTTTTATTCAACAAATGCCACAAAATAATAGTTTTGTATTTTCCACCGATAAGCTGTAACGCCGCTTCAACCGGGCATGTTGATTCATAATATGGTTGTTTCATGTATCCTACTTTCTTTTTGGGTAGTATATACCAAAATAGTGCGTTCTTGTGTAATAACAAGTTACTGCTACAATTATAGTACGGGTCGACCATATTTACAACACAAATACACAATACAAACGAAATCAAAACCTAAGGAGAATAAAATTATGAACTTTTTAGAACTTGCTGAAAAAAGATATTCTGTAAGAGATTATGCAGACAAAAATGTAGAAGAAAAACTCAAAAAAATTCTTGCTGCCGCTCACGCGGCACCGACGGCTGCCAATCTTCAGCCGGTCAGACTTTTGGTGCTCCAAACGAAAGAACAGCTTGCAAAACTGGAAAAATCTGCAAATATCTATCATGCACCATTGGCAATCGTTGTATGTTCCGACACAGAAAAAGCATGGACGCGACCATATGATGGCAAACAGACAACAGACATTGACGCCTCCATTATAACCGATCATATGATGCTGGAAGCGACCGACCTTGATCTGGGTTCCGTGTGGATTGGAATTTTTAAACCGGACGTAATCAAAGAGGAATTCCATCTGCCAGCTCATCTGGAGCCAATCAGCATTCTAGCAATTGGCTATGTTGAAAGTTCTCCTGCAAATTTACATGACCATCTGGCTACAAGACTTTCTTTGGACGAACTGGTACTGAAAATCTTTTAAGAAACAAATGACATAAGAGTTCCATCTATCAACATCCCTGCCCTTTAATCTTTAAGGGGCAGAGATGTTCTATCGTTATTCTTTATAATAAACAAAATCTTATTCGTCCAATTCCATATTACAGGTTATCAACCGACTTAATTTTTTTAGTTCTTCATAATCATACCCAATATTTTTTAATTGTGCCTGTACTTCCCTTTGTGACAGAATCTTTCTCGGTTTATATATATATTTAGCACCTTTTTTTATCCAGACTAAGCGCAAAATTCTCCATGCAATTTCTGTATCAACGTATTCCTTCATATCCACACCATCTAACTCTGGCGCAATTGTATGTAATACATCTAAATTTCCATCACAATATGACATCAGTATTTCATATTTTGTGAGTTCATCATCACACCGATATTCATTAAAGCAACACGGACAAATCGTTCCCACATCTATTTTTTCATTCATCGCAAAGCCGCATATTTTACAAATATATTTCTTCATACTATATTCCTCCTTATTTTCTTGAAATATGTCTTAAGGCATACTCTAAAGCTTCCTTTATCCATTCTTTCTTTGATGATATTGTACCGTTATTATATGCTGTCCATTTAGGTAAAAAATATGAAATGATTCTTTTGCTAGATTTTTCATAAACAAGATATTCCAATGTTTTTTTGTTAAATTTCACCATTCGGTCAAAATTTTCAACATCTTTTCCCTCTATTATATCATTACTTTTTTTATTCAAGAAACTTTTTGCCATGTTATAATATTCTTTTTTGCTTGGTTTCTTTCCTGTTCCACCTTTCATGTCCTTAAATTCTTTTGCATGCTTCGCATAATGTTTTGAGAAATTTTGAAATTGCAATGAATAATATTTATCTTGCACTTTTACTTTCAATTTGGAAAATGCTTTCGAAATGTCGGTGGAAATATTACTGAAACACTTTTCAAAAGCTTTCTCTATCTCTGGCCACTTTTTTTCAATTTCTGGCCATTCCATTGCTAAAATACCAATAGCTCCTATTGCAACAAATGCTCCTATAATATCCGCTATTGGTAGAGGTCCATCTGCAACTCCTACTGACATTCCACTTGCCGCAGCTAGAAATGCATACCTAGCTGATGTCGGAATATCTAATGCTATCAAATCAGAATTTAACTCTTTTAATTCTGAAACAACATCATACAACGCAGATTTTTTCATACTTGTTTCACTTTTGACATATTTTTTATGATATTTTTTATGATACTTATACAACGACTTATCTTCATTAATTATTATATCAAAATATCCTTTTGCTACGGGATCCAACTTATTATACAATTGAGAAACTTTATTAGTTGTATTTTTTTTCGTTGCTGCATAACATTTTTCTACTGTATTATTAGTATAATTTCCAGAATAAAGTCCGCAAATAAACATAATCAGTGCCATAAAAAAACATATTACTCTTTTTCTTCCTTGGTTTTTCATAATATTTCCTTTCAATTATCACTTTTTATTTTCCCGAGAAAATTATAGAACTTATAAGCTCTGGCACTAATGTTATCATACTTCTATTGATATAGAAATAGAAGTATTAGAACTATTTTATTAAAACAATTGCTTATTATAATTTTATTTGCATATCACGAATTATTCCTCTTTCAATTCATAATACCCCAATTACCTATCTCAGTTTTTATATGTTTTTATTTCGCGCTCACCGGCGTCATCTTAGTCACCCTTTTTGTACCTCTTACGTCAAAATTGTTGAGCCGTCAAAATTGTTTAAGTATAATATACTCGGAGGTGACAAAATGGATATTCAAATTGTTGAACACAATGAAACGAGCTTGCAAATTATTATTAAATGCAAACAAATTGATAATCAAATACTTCAATTGAAATCTCATATTGAATTATTTGACAACAAATTATCAGCGAAAAAGGATCATGAATTATTTCTCATCAATTCGTCCGATGTACTATATTTTGAATCCGTTGATAATCGTACTTTCTTATATACTATAAATGATGTATTGGAAATAAATCAACGTTTATATGAATTGGAAAACATTCTTTCGCCAAAAGATTTCGCAAGAATATCGAAATCGCAAATCGTTAATATGAATAAAATTATATCATTAAAGCCAGAATTGAATCGGACAATTTTGGCAACCATGTGCAATAATGAAAAGCTCAGCATATCAAGAAAATATGTAAAAACTGTTCGCAGTATATTATCAATCTAGGAGGTTATTTTATTATGAAAAGAAAAAACGAATTCTTAAAATTTTTAACATGGTTGAGAAATGGAACCACATTTTGTATTACATGGTTTCTTATCCTTATATTAATTTTTAATACCATCTATGATATACCCTCTATTTCAACGAATAAATTAATTGAACTGATATTTTTATGCATGGGAGCGGTGTTTCTATTTAATACTTTTTTCACATGCTTATTTATCCCCAAATGGAGTTTTACAAAAAGACTTTCCGGTTTTATGATTGGAATAAGTATATATGAATGCCTTATTTTCTATTCTCTTGGGATTTTCAAAAATGAAAGTATTCCTGTTTGGATTATTTTTATTGGAATTATTTTAGTATTATATTTTTGTTGCATTTTAATATATCAGCAATATAGCAAAAAAAAGGGAGAATTTTATACAAAATCATTACAGGCATATCAAGAAAAAAGAAAAAAGGAAAATCTTCATCATCAGGCATAAGTTAATTCCTATACTCTAAAAAACTGTTACCATGCTGATCCGAAAATACCTTTGCAAACTTGCCCTGATTTTCATACCCCACACGTATGGCTATATCGATGACTTTCATATTTGTGGATTCAAGAAGCTCTGCCGCTTTTTCCATGCGCTTTTTGCGAAAGTACGAAAGATAGCTGTCTCCGAGAATTCCCTTGATATACAGCTTAAAACTGCTTTCGCTTATCCCAAAGCGCTCCGCCATCTCTTTTGCTGTGACTCTTCTGGAAAGGTCACTTAATATAAACTGTTCTACATCTTTTACAATCGCAATCTGCGATCTTGTAAAATACGTCTCCATTTTTCTGATTATGCTGTTTATGATGTGGATTGTTTACAAGATCTTTGGAAACAAGCATTCTGTTCAGACTTGGTGTACTGATTGAGCCGGTGACACTTTTCTTTGGAATGAAATTGGAAGCATTTTTAGCCTTTTTCGGCATAGCAATCTGTTCTTTATTGTTCCAGTATTGTGCAGCCTTTTCAAATTTTTCAAGTGATTTCTCGTCAAAATTACTTTTCCACTTCAGTTCCATAATGATGCCTGGATACTTCTTCTCTCTTGGAATCAGACTGATATCGTATCTTCCATCTCCCGACTCTCTATTCGATTTAATCCTATATTGATTATCCATTAAAGCCATCAATTTGTAACAAATGAGCCAGAATTTCACTCTTATAAACCGCCGCTATCGCTTTGTTCGGAATGGATACCTCACACAAATAAATACCATCTGCCTGAAGTTCCTTCCTTGGGGTTGTGAACTACCCATTGTCTAAAGCCAATGGGCTTCCTGCTTCGCAGACCTCGTTTC
>URSS01000035.1 GCA_900550545.1 uncultured Lachnobacterium sp.
CCAGGAAGAGGTGGAAGGCTCCTTTATCTGCGGCAGTGAAAAATTCCGTACCGCACTCAAATCTATCCCGAAAATCTGCTCTGCCTGCTCTAATGTCACATAAGTATGGTCTTCCCACTTTGGAAGCAGCCGCTCGATTAGTGCATTGCCGCCCGACAGATTCGTGCGCACTGTTTGATAAAACATGGCGCCGTTCATCACCTCTGATTCATCCGATAAATATAATTCAAACAGTGGATTTTCCTGTCCGTCCGGGAATACCTGTACCTCCACGATTCCATCCCAGGTTGTTCCTTCCAGATGAAGTTTGTAAAAGTTTTCCGTATTGATTCCGGTCAGCATCGAGAGCACATCGACAAACTGTTTCTGGTCGTCTGTCATCTGTTCTTCCAAAAGCTGTACCTCAAGTGTATAGCCCACTCTTTCCGGGTTGAAATGTTCCTTTAAAAGCTTTGCCGCCTTCCAGTGCGGATAGCAAAAAATTCCAAGCACCAACAGCAGTGCCGCTGCCACGCACACAATTCCGATTCCGATTTTCTTTTTCATTGCCGCTTCCTTTCTATTCTAAACAGGCTGCCTCTTCCCCTCAGCAAGCCACATATCTATGCAAAAGAGGCAGTCACCGAAATGACTGCCTCTTTTAGGAGAAGGTATTTTTACTATGGGGTATAGCAAAAACTATATATAATGTATTGGGGGGTTTTTACGGTTATTATAATACCATGGTCCGGCAGATAAGTGTGCACAAACTTCACAAAAGTCGCCATGTGTTTTTGTGTATATTGTACGACACCTTTTTCAGCCTGCCAGACATCCAATTAAATTCTGCACAATTTCCTGTATAAATACCTTCCATCTTTCACTGCTGTACAATTACAGCAATGAATCTTTGTCAAATAATGCTTCAAATTCTTCCCTTGTGATCTTCTCTTTTTCTAAAAGAAGTTCTGCACAACGGTCTAACACATCACGGTTCTCATTGATAATACGCTTTGCTTCCTCGTATGCATGATCAATAATGCTTTTGACCTCTGCATCAATCGCAGAAGCCACGCCCTCGCTGTAATTATGTGCATGGGCAAGATCACGTCCGATAAATACTTCATCGTCATCATCTTTGTAGCAGATCAGTCCAATGTTCTCAGACATACCATAACGTGTCACCATATCTCTTGCCATAGTCGTTGCCTGCTTGATATCCTGGGAAGCTCCGGTTGTAATATCGTCAAATACCAGTTCCTCTGCGACACGGCCACCAAGGTCTACCACGATTTCCTGTAGCATGCGTCCCTTGGAATTGAACATCTCATCCTTTTCCGGGAGCGGCATTGTATAACCTGCTGCACCGGCTCCTGTAGGGATAATTGATACGGTATGCACCGGTCCCACATCCGGGAGTACATGGAATAGAATCGCATGACCGGCCTCATGGAATGCCGTAATGCGCTTTTCTTTCTCTGAAATAATACGGCTGCGTTTCTCCGCGCCGATTCCAACTTTGATAAATGCACGCTGAATGTCTTCCTGCTTGATAAATGCACGATTTTCTTTTGCTGCCAGGATGGCTGACTCGTTCAGCAGATTCTCAAGATCTGCACCTGTAAATCCAGCAGTTGTCTGTGCAATCTGCTTCAGATCTACATCATCGCCCAGCGGCTTGTTCTTTGCATGTACGGCAAGGATTTCTTCTCTTCCCGCAACGTCTGGACGGCCAACAACAATCTTGCGGTCGAAACGCCCCGGACGCATGATGGCAGGATCCAGAATATCCACACGGTTAGTTGCCGCCATCACAATGATGCCTTCGTTGACACCGAAGCCATCCATCTCTACCAGCATCTGGTTGAGTGTCTGTTCACGCTCATCGTGTCCTCCACCCATACCGGTACCTCGTCTTCTTGCGACAGCATCAATCTCATCGATAAATACGATACATGGTGCGTTTTTCTTTGCATCTTCAAAAAGGTCACGCACACGGGATGCGCCGACACCAACGAACATCTCTACGAAATCAGATCCGGAAATGCTGAAAAATGGTACGCCCGCTTCTCCGGCAACTGCTTTCGCAAGTAATGTCTTACCTGTTCCAGGAGGTCCTACAAGAAGAACTCCCTTGGGGATACGTGCGCCAAGATTGGTATATTTCTTTGGATCACGCAGGAAATCAACCAGTTCCTCGAGATCTTCTTTTTCTTCGCGCAGACCCGCTACATTATCAAACGACATCTTGTTGTCTTCTTCGGTCGAAAGCTTGGCACGGCTTTTTCCAAAGTTCATCATTTTGCTGCCACCACTGTTTGCGGCTGCATTGTTATTCATAATCATGAACAGAATGAAAAATGCTCCAAAAATCAGAAGATATGGAAGCAATGTCATAATCCAGCTTTCTGCCGGAACATCCTCCACAACATAATTTTCGAACTTGTTCTGATCCATCAGTGTCTGCATCTCATTGATATCAGATGAATACATATACTGCTGCGTTCCATCTTTTAACTTGATTTTCAGACTTCCTGTCGGCACTTCCCGGTTCTGTTCCACCTTGACGTAAGTCACATTTCCCTTTTGCAGTGCTTTCTCAAATTCTGCTCTGGTATAAGAACTTGTGGATGTATTTCCCGTAAGTCCGTACCAAATCAGGATCACGATAAGAACCAGTATCGCGTAAAATCCAAATCCGCGAAAGCCTCTCTTACTATTTGTGTTCACTTTGTTCTCCTTTTCTACTCTGCATCTTCCACAAATCCGATATATGGAAGATTGCGATATCTCTGATCATAATCAAGACCATAACCCACAACGAATTTGTCCGGGATTACAAATCCTGTATAATCTACTTCAAAATCATTTACCACACGACGATCCGGTTTATCCAACAGGGTGCATACCGTAAGTGTCTTTGGATTACGGCTTTTGAAAAGAGACAGTAGGCGGCTGAGTGTATGACCACTGTCCACAATATCCTCAACAACAATAACATTTTCGCCCTCAATGGAATTTTCCAAGTCCTTCTTTACATTGACTACACCGGATGAACGGGTCTCTGCTCCATAACTGGAAACAGACATAAAGTCCATCGTCATCGGGAGTGCAATTCTTTTTGCAAGCTCCGTAGTAAAGAATATCGATCCTTTTAATATGCATACAAGATATACTGACTCTCCCTCAAAACGTTTGGTAATTTCTGCACCAATTTCTGCAATACGCTTATCCAGCTGTTCTTCTGTCAGATAAACAGAAATTTCATGCTTTTTGTTATAATCCATCATCCTTAGTTCCTCCTTTATATATTAGTTCCAGCACTATTTTTGTCTTTTCACTTACCATGCAGTCCGCACCCATACGACCTCCAACGATCCAGTGTATCTGCGCATCCTGCGCCACAAGCCATATGTCATCCCGCCTGTCTGCGGATACTTTTTCATTGATAAAGTAATCTGCAAGTTTCTTGCGATGACCCTCTCCATCGAATACAAAATAGTCCTGTTTCCTACGGTTCCGAATAGAAAAACCATTTTTAATCTTATCATAATCAAACCATTTCGTATATATTTTTCGGGGGATTTCCCAGATATTTCCATTAAATTGAAAAACTCGCAGCACAAAACTTTCTCCCTGGGTTCCTGTTGGGACGATACAAGGTTCTCTCCGATCCAGACATACTTCCAGCTGCTCTTGTGAAATCCGTATTTCCGTTCTGTCGTTTTCCGCAGATTCTATCAGGTCTTTCTGCAGGACAATCGCATCGTATTCCCTTTTTGCAATGATTCCATATGGCAGATTCACTCTGCGTCCGGTCTGTTTTTCCAACAGATCTGCAACTGCCTCCAAATGCGCCCCGGTAATATCCTTGCGTTTCTGCGCAACCTCCGCAACAGCCTCATGTAGTACACGCATGCGCAAAGCTTTCGGAAGCTGCTGCAATCCCTGCACAGATATCCGGTACTGCTGCCCATCTTTTCTTCGACACGCCTGCAGCGCATGGGAAGTCTCTTCATCGAGATATTCCCGCAGCTCCCACAGTCTCTGTGCCGTCTGATTCATATGAAGCACCGCCTGTGCATTGACTTCCCTCATTTGTGGCAAAATATTGTGGCGAATCCGATTTCTGCTATATATAAGTTCTTCATTGGTTGCATCCGTACAAAACCCCTGCCCCCTCGCCTTTAAATACTGTTCAATCTGCTCCCTGCTGTTTTCCAGCAACGGCCGAATATAGCATTCGCCATCCTCCCCGACGCGAACCGGACGCATGCCACATAAGCCGTCAAGTCCGCTGCCTCTCGCCAACTGAAAAAGCATCGTCTCCGCATTGTCTTCCATATGATGTGCGAGCGCAATTTTTGTTCCTGCATTTTCTTTTGCTACCTCCGCAAATATTTCATAGCGCAGTTTACGGGCCGCTTCCTCATCCCCTAAGTGGTGCTTTTTTGCATATGCCGGAACATCCACCGAAAACTCGCGGTATGTGAGATTTTGTTCCTTGCAGAATTGTTTTACAAAAAGCGCATCCTTTTTGCTTGCTTCCCCACGAATTCCATGCTCCACGTGGATAGCTTCCACAGAAAATCTCATTTGTGTGGACAATTCCTTTAATATCAAACAAAGACAGATAGAGTCTGCACCCCCGGAAACGCCCACAAGCACTCTGTCTCCTGCAGATACCATATGCCATTTGTCCATAAACTCACAAATACGTTCTATCATTATTTCTCCCAAATGCCGGTTACAATGATGGTCATGTCATCCATCGCATGTCCTCCCGTAAAAAGCAGGACATGTTCCAACAATGTCCGTGCCATATTGCCGGCATGATCTGTTTTTATCTCACTGATCATCTCCGCAAGCTTTTCTTCCGGATTTTTCACATGCAAATATTCTAACACACCATCCGTTACCATGACAAGAAAATCCCCATGGCACATCTTCGCCTCCTGTGGCCTGATAATCTGTTGCATATTCACTCCTGCCGGAAGGGAAGAACTGCTCAGACAGACTACCTCATCTTTGTGCCGCAAAAAAGATGCCGCCGCCCCGATTTTCGTGATCTCCATATTTCCCGTGTACAAATCCACCGTCGCGTAATCCATCGTAGAGTAACTTTCATCCTCTCCTTTTAATATCATGGCAGAATTCATCATACGAATTGCCGTATCTGTCGGAAACCCTGCCTCCATGAATTTTTCCATCAGATCCACAACCATATCGCTCTCTTTGCTCGCCGCCGGTCCGCTTCCCATACCATCCGACAGGCAGATATTGTATCTTCCGTTTTCCAAAAGAAAGAGAGAAAAATTGTCCCCACTTATGAATGCTCCTTCTTTTTCCTTTGTTGCTACCCCTGATATCGCATCAAAGCAGGTGTCTTCATATGCAGTAATGCTGACAGGCTCCCGCGTCAGTATCGCCCGGGCATCCCTTTGCAGCCGAAGTGCCATCCCTGTGGCTTTTTCAAGCGCCTGCAGATAGTTTTTTGACGGAATTCCGCCTCCCCATTTGCTTGCTACCTCCGCGGTAATGGAACACCGTTTGTCTTTGTCCTCATAAATATGGATCTGCTCTGCCACAAGTCCTCTCTCCCTGACCTCGAATCCAATGCGTGCCAACAGAATCTTCGATTTTCCGTCAAGATTTTTCTGTCCCTTTGTCCAATCTTGCATCACATCAGCCATGGCATCCAGCTGTCCTGCAATGACCATCCGGTTCTCCTGGAGACGACGATACCACGCCTCATTGAGTTCCATTCGGGAAAAAGCCCACACGGCCTCCTCCACCATCCCCCGATAACAGGGACAGTTTTCCATATAATTGCTTTGTATAATATCCTCCTTGGAATTATGCGCCATCACTGCCTGAAGCATCTGTTGTATTTTTTTCGCATATACATGTTTTGCTGCTCCCCAGCAGATTGCACAGGCATCGCAACTACTGCACATTTTTGCCGTAATCTCTTCCTGTAAAACTGCCACACTCTCGTGACTGGACATTTCTTCTTTCTTCCCAACTGCCGCAAAAGCCACCGAAAGTTCATCGACCGCCTCCGCAAACGCATGCATTCTACCGCTGTCATATCCTCCTGCGGTCTGCATCACGGCGACCTCTCTTTCCAAAAATGATGCTGTGAACACTTTTCCAAGCTCCGAAGACATTTGCAGAAAATAATGAAACAGCACGGTCAGACCACACACCGTCACGCCCTCACATAACCCAAGAATCAATTCCCGCCGTCCAATCGTTGCAAACAACATGCCTGAACAGTTCATTACAATCGTACATATTCCACTAATGATACCCGCAGTCCATCCTGCACATTTGCGGTTTGCCCACATATAAAAGCGAATGCCTGTACCTGCCACCAAAAGTATGAACAGATATTTTACCATCGCCCCGGGTGACATTGTATATCCCATAGCCGCAAACATCCCTATGTATAATATGAATGTTCGTTTCTGTTCCAGACAACATGCACCGTAAAACGCTGGAAGCAGCGGATAATATCCCATAATGCAGATCACAGAACACACCATTCCCATACCTCCGTAGCCAATTTTCACTATAACATCCATCCATTTCTTTTTTGTATTCATTTCACACCTCCACGTAATGACGATTCATTTTTCATGGAGGGATTATACGGGACATGCCGGAAAATACTTGTCATTTTTACGGCGGTTTTTTAAAAAGTTTTCGTCAAAACCTTTCCCCGTTGCCGATTCGAGGGAGGTCACGCAGGATGAAGAACATAAAAAAAGAAAGAATCTGGTCTGCCCAAATTCTTTCTCTATTTCTCTTTTTCCTTAAAGATTATTTCATTTTTGTAGGTAAGTCCAAGCTTACTTTTCGCTATATCCTCAATATACTGTGAGGACTTCATGTATTCCTCAAGATCATCCAGTTCCGAAGATCTCTGCGTTTCATCCTGTTTCTCCTGCTGAAGTTCTGCTTCTTTCAACTGGTAATCACTGTCTTTTTGTTTCAGTCTGCATATTTGCACAGCCATAACTGCAAGAAATGCGAGTACAATAATTGTAATACTTACAGTACCGACGTTCCTGCGTCTTCTTTTTTTAGCACTCATTTTTCTTCTCCGATTTCGTTGCTTTCCTACTATCTCTTCTTATTGTAGCCACATTCTTCACTTTTTTCAATTGCTTTTTTAAATATCGGATGATTTTTGCAATCTGGCGCATCACAGGTCTGCTGAAAACGACATAATACAATGCTGCTCCCACTAGACACGCAACAATCATATATCCTCTTATAATGCCATCATTCACCCGGCAAATGCGCAAAAACATCCAAAATCCACTGACAATCCAATACAATGCATCCTCAATGGATACCCAGATGATTCCATGGACAAAAATGCGCCGTATGACTCGCAGCAGATCATAAACCAAAACCAAGACTGCACCTGCAAGCATCGCCTGAACAAACAGCATCACTTCTATTTCAAGTCCGGATACCGGTTGCATCAGGATAACAACTTTCCAAGTATTCCGCCTTTTTTTCCGATTCCCGGTACCTGAGAATAGTTGAGAGCGTCTACCTGTCCATCGATATCCACCTCTCCTTTTTCCAGATTCAAGCGGTTCACATGAAGATCTTTGCCTTTGATGTGAAGCATTCCAAGTTCCGTTTCAAGTAAAATTTCATTCACGTCAAAAGATAATACATCTAATATTCCGGTAAAATTTCCGCTGTGCCGATTGTTCAATATCATCTTATGCTGGTGTGTAATTGCCTTCTCTTCCATAAAAAAGACCTCCTATAATTTCACTATATTAGAAGGCCTCTTTGCTTATGACACATATTCGAATAAATCTTTTGCTTCTTCTTTCTTGGTCGTATCCTGAATGTCTAAAACACGAACCTTGACTGATTTCTGCCCAAAAAGAATTTCTATCTCATCTCCGACTTTCACATTGGTGGATGCCTTAGCCGGTTTTCCATTGACCATGACACGTCCCGCATCGCAGGCTTCATTCGCTACCGTACGGCGCTTGATGAGTCGGGATACTTTTAAAAATTTGTCTAATCTCATATTCTTTCTCCTGATAGAAAAAGTGGAGCCACATAATGGGCTCCACCTGCTTATAACCTAATAAATTAGTTTAAAGAATCCTTTAAAGCCTTACCAGCCTTAAACTTAGGTGCCTTAGAAGCTGGGATCTTAATCTCCTGCTTTGTCTGTGGATTTCTACCAACTCTAGCAGCTCTCTCAGATACCTCGAATGTACCGAATCCTACTAACTGTACCTTCTCACCCTTCTTTAATTCTTCAGCAATAACATCTGTAAATGCCTTAACGGCTGCCTCTGCGTCTTTCTTCGAGATTTCAGCCTTCTCAGCTACAGCTGCAACTAACTCTGCTTTGTTCATGTCAAAATTCCTCCTATGGATTCTATATTATATAATTCGAGTTCCTTCTCTCAAATTACTTACAAATCTATTTATACTTGTTTTCCTAGTGTTTGTCAAGGAAAAATGCCATATTTTAGGGCTTTTAGGTCTTGAAAAACATACAAAAATAGAGTGGAAAAATCGTCATTTTGACACATTAGTGCTCGTATTATATAAACTTGATAACAAATCCTTCAGTATGTCCGTTTCATCATCACGCTTTTCGCTTTCACTTTTCTCGCTCTCACTCGTCGTATTCTCCGTGCGCTGTGATGGCTGGCTGCTCTGTGAATTTTCCTGGTGCGAATTTGCAGTTAAACTGTTCTGGCTTGAGGATGTCCCGGAAGATTCACTGTCTTCCTCATCTTTGAGTTTGATAATGATCGTAGCTTCCGGTGAGTTTACATATAAATTCCGCTTCCATACATCATAACCGTCTGCATACACGGTTACATCATGAGAGCCATAAGTCAGTTTCAGCGTTTTTCCGGTCTCTGTCTGTTTGCCATCCACAAGCAACAGAGCATCTTCCACATCGATTGAAAATTTTATTTTTCCATACTGTGGACCTTCACCTTTTAGCTCATTCAGATCGACTGTTGTGGTTTTTCCCCGCTTGATCTTAATCTTTTTGCTCCCACCCCATCCATTGTTTGCAACCGTCAGCGTATATTTTCCTTCGGGCACCTGCAATGTCAGATCCGGTGTGATTTCCGTAAAGATTTTCTTGCCAAGCTGTAGAAAGCTTCCTTCGAACAAAGACGTATTCTTTAATGCAAGCGTTCCCTGTGCGGTCGTAATGTTTACGGAAAGAATTTGTTTATCTATGCCGACAACTGTAAGGGTATCTCCCTGCCTGATGCCTGTCATATCCACTTTTTCATCCCCGGAAAACACATAGGTATTGTCCTTATAGCGATATTTGCGGTCCGCGATCATGAGCATGTTTTTCTCTTCATTCACGGAAAAACGCGTGATATCCTCATACACCCATGCCTCATCCGACAGCTGTACCTCGGATAATGTTCCGTCCAGCGTCTGTTCACCGATCGTCACAAGTGACCCCAAAGGAAATGCCGCCATGGTGGAACGATTTCCATATTTATCAAAAAACTGTGTGCCTGTACCATAATAAAAGCGGTACTCCATTCCATTGGCATAACGGTAAAGGCGCAGACTTTCTTCCGTCTGATCGATACCCGTAATGAGATAAACTTCCTGTTGTTGTGTCTCCTGCGTATCCTCTTCTGTCTGGTCGGCAATGGAGTGATGAAAATATGTCATTCCATCATCCACGGTCTCCTTTCCGCACCCGCTCAACATTACCAATGCCAGCAGAAAAACGACACAGCTCATATATTGTATTATCTTTTGTATCTGTTTTTTATTCATATCATTAGTATACATGATTCTTAATTATTTTGAAATAACTTCTCCAAAAAGATGCTTCGTGCTGATTCCAGTTCAATCATCCGTTTCATTTTCTCAATATCCCGTTCCGATACCCATGCCTTGTGCGAATTTATGTAATGATTGGAAATTTTCCAGAATTTTTCCGGAAACAGAAGAATTACCGCCAGCATCTGTCTCTCTTCTTTGGAAATCTGCCGTTCCCGGTCGTAGATCTCCATCAGGCGCATTCCCATTCCCTGATCCCAATTATTTTTCTCGAGCATTTTGCGAAGAAAGTTTGCCAGATCCGCAATCTGCAAATTGCACGACATGTTTTCATAATTAATAATCTGAATCCCCTCCGGTCCGTGTACCACGTTATGCTGGTTAAAGTCTCCATGGCACAGCAAACTGTTCGGTGTCTCTTTTACCTCCGTAAGAAGTTGCATAGCTCTTTTGGCTTCTTGTATGTAATGCGGATATTGTTCCCAAAAATGACGTTCAAATTCATTTTTGCTTTTTTTCCCATGAACATAATTTTTTACTTTTACCAGTTCCCGGTAATGTCTCTGACAAATGTTACCCGGTTCATTACGCTCGATTTTCATAAATGCAGGGACTGTCAACGAACAGGCCGCCAGTTTCCGATGCAGACGCGCCAGCAGGATCACGGACTGTTGCAGATCATTTTCTATTCCTGTCCGGCACTCGCTTCCAGAAATCATATCCTTCAGCCAGTAACGTTTCCCATATTCATCTTCAACGGATGCCTCCCCCTCTTTCGTCAGGCAGATCTGTTCCGTGCCAACCCCTTCTTCCTGCAAATACTGTAAAACTTCCCGCAAAAAAGCCGCCCGTTCTTTCGATCCCCGGAAGGGCATCAACAGCTTCATTCCCTGACTGGTATCGCAGATATATGCACCTCTTCCTTTTGTGATCTGTTTTATATCAAGATCGTACTGTTCCAACAGTGCCTCCGACTGATTATACAAAAAAACCCCTCCCATATGACATACTGTGTTGCTATCATATGAGACGGGTCATTAAAATATGCGCTTCTTTCTCCAGTCGTTCTCTCGTATTCCATTCCGGATGTTCGAGTACAAGCTCAAACAATCCATCCAAAACCGCACCAAGCTGCTTTCCAGGCTGCATGCCCATGCGAATAAGATCCCGGCCATTCAATGCCAGATCACTTTTTTTTACACACTGCTGTTCCTGAAGCACCTGCTGATACAATTGTTCCATCGTATCGATATAGGCAAGCTTTTCTACGCGGTGATACATGCTTTGTCCCAATGTATCCGCACGCTTTACCGCCAGAAGGCCCTCCATGTTTTCCTCACCGATGCGGCTCATCATCCGTCGTACATTCGTGGCGCTAAGTGCTGGACGGTCATCGTGATAGCGCACAAACAGACAAACCTGATCGATCGTGTCATTGTCAAACTTGAGGCGACGAAGAATCTCTTTTGTCATCTTAGCACCTTCCTGCGGGTGTCCTTTGAAATGATCCTGTCCTTCCTCATCTGTAGTAATGCAAAGTGGCTTGGCAATATCGTGAAACAGCATGGCAAGACGCAGTACTCTGTCTGCCGGAATCGCTTCCATTGCATGAATGGTATGTTCCCCGACCGTATACATGTGATGTTTATTGTGCTGTGGTGTCTCCATCATCCGGTCAAATTCCGGTAAAAACACACGGCTCAGTCCAAGTTCGTATACTTCCCGCATCTCCTGCGGATTCGCCGAAGTCAGAAGTTTTACCAGCTCCATCTGGATACGCTCCGCACTCACTTTTGCAAGAGTCGGTGCCAGATCTGCCACGGCTGCTTTCGTCTGTTCTTCGATGGAAAAACCAAGCTGCGCTGCAAAACGCACCGCCCGCAGCATGCGAAGTGCGTCCTCTCCAAAACGGTCATGCGCATTTCCCACACAGCGAATGACGCCTTTCTCAAGATCCTGTTCCCCTTCGAAAGCATCAACAAGACCGGATTCATCATTGTATGCCATCGCATTGATCGTAAAATCCCGGCGCTTTAAATCTTCCACCAGATTCCCGGTAAAGATCACTTCCTTCGGATGCCTGCTGTCCTCATACTCACCGTCAATCCGATATGTAGTCACTTCATAGCCCACATGATCAAGCATCACCGTTACCGTTCCATGCTGAATTCCTGTGTCAATAGTATGGGAAAATAAAGACTTTACAGCTTCCGGCCTTGCAGAAGTTGTAATATCCCAATCTTTTGGTTCCCGTCCCAGAAGCGTATCTCTGACGCATCCGCCTACGGCATACGCATCATACCCTTCTTTTTGCAGGCGGTGAATGATTCGATTAACATTTTCCGGTAACTTCATTTTCATAAAAATTTATAGTGTCCTTTTTCTCCCATTTTCACTGTATAAAGCAGATCATCAGCTCTGCGGATCAGCTCATTGATCTCACCCTCACTGTGCACATTCTCTGCGCTGGCAATACCGATGGAACATGTGATCAGACGGCCTGCATCCACCGTGATCTCATGGCCTAAATACTCTTCGATCTGCTTTTTGAAGCCGGCGGTTGCATCAATTCTCGCATAGATATCTTTTGCAATCTTCTCGAGTGCATCTCTATCCTTTGTATCAAGAATAATGATAAATTCATCTCCACCAAAACGACTGACAAATCCTTTTCCAAAGCTGACTTCTTTGAAAATAACTGCCATCTCTTTGAGAATCAGATCGCCGACATCATGACCGTATGTATCATTATAATGCTTGAAATTATCCAGATCAATGAACATCAGACCAATATCCCTGCCGGCAGATTTTGCCTTGATCTGTTCTTCCATTCTGGTAAGCTGCTCATACATACCCGCACGGTTGTATATTCCGGTCAGCATATCGGTAACTGCTGCTGCCTGAAGCTTGCGGTTCATATCATAAGCTTTCTCATACGCCTCAATTCGATTAATGGAATACTCCATCTCACGGAAAAGAAGCTGATAAATATTGAGGTCATCTTCATTGAGCATATAGCGTTCGATCGAACCATGCCAGTTATCTTTCATCCGCACATATGCGATCAGCAGGCTGGTAAGTGTTCCGTTTTTCATGAATGGCACCGCTACAAATGAACAGACATCATCCACTCCAAAATAGGAAATCATATCCTGATGGTCAAAGAAACCTTCTCCGATTTTGGATACAACAAATCCCTGTGGATATTCTTTGATCGCGTGGTTGATTCCCCACAATACTTCCTCTGTCATGTTGCGTCCGGTATCATTGTATAGGACATTTGGCTTTCGGTCCTGATAACAGATATACAATGCACAATCCAGATTGAAATGGTTGATAAAACAACTGATTGCATTCTTTACCATGGCTGGAACTTTCTGATCCGTAACGTCAATCAGTTTCTGCCAGGTCGATAAGAATTCCATCTGACGCTTTATACTTTGGAAATCATTTGCGAGACCTTCCTGTTTGATCAAAGCTTCGATATTTGCCTCGGAAACTCTGCATGGACTGCTGTCATTTCCCGGTTCAATTTCTTTTAACATATCCATCTGCACGGAATTTGCCATCTCCGAACACATCTCTTCATGTTGACGAAGCAGTTCTTCCTCTCTCTCGTACAACTGGGTTCTTCCCATCTGCTGGAACAGATCCATTCTCGCCTGTCGGAAAATGCGATAACTGAAAAATTCATTGCCCTCTGACTGCGCAAGAAAATGCTCTGCTTTTTCAAAATTATCATATGCCCCGCCATAATCCCCGTCATACTGGTTCAAAAGTGCCTGCGCAAATGTACTAAGAAACATATCATCGTCGCATTTTGCATAATCATGGATAATTTCTTCATATTTATTTTTCTTTTCTTTTTCAATAATATAATTCAAAAACTGTCTGCAGCTTAACAGATACCGCTCACAGGCGAAATGGTCTTTCTGCGAAATTCCAACCAGCGCCAGTAATGCATACAGTTTTGACAGATTGCATACACGCAAACTGTTCAGATGCAGCTTCTCGATCGCCTTCATGGAGATTAAAAGATCATGTTCCGCATCTGCATAGCGCTCCTGCATAATATAATTCAGCGCACGATTGTAATATACTTCGGCAATATCTTCCGGCAAACGCAGCTCATAGAATATCTCTATGGCACGGTTATAATACTGCTGTGCCAACTGATTCTTTCCCATGGCACTGAGATTGTAACCGATTGCGGAAATCAGTCTTCCCATATAAAAGCTTCCTCTGGATTTCATGGACTCATAGGTGCGCACCGAATACAGCAACGCAATCTCATTCATTCCATTTGTCGATGCAAGCATGATATTTTTCTGATATGCGTCATATACCAACTGCTCGTTTCCGATTTTCTTGGCCAAAGCTACACCTTTGCTGAAATAAAACAGCGCAGCTTCCGAACGGTAAGCCTTTGCTACAACCTTCGGATGATTGTCATATGCATAAATGTAAATATGCGCCAGATGATTCCTGTATCCATACTGCATGAGCTTTTCGATGAGTTCCGCCTCAATCGGAATATCCTGCACACAGAAAAAGATATTGTACCATCCGGACATTCGTGCCATGACTTTTAGCAATTCTGCGCGGAACACCTGCTTGGCATTTCCGCTTTCCATTGCTCGTCCATATGCAAGATTTGCATATTTTTCTGACTTCTCAAGCTTTCCCTGATACATGTAACAGGTCGCACGAAGAAAATCACACTGTGAACGGTACAGAAATTCATCTTCTGCGGGTATCATATGTGTTGCTTCCGCGACAAGTTCGAGTGCCTTGGACAATTCTCCCAGCAAAATGGAAGTTCTGGCATACAAAAGATAAAACGAACGCTTGCAGGATTCTTCCATCTGCGCATCTTCAAATTTAATCTTGTGCTCTACCCCCTGGAAATAACGCTTTGCCTGATCGTAATCCAGAAACTCCACAATATTTGCGACTTTCTGGATGCTTTCCTCGTAGTTCTCATCCACATATACATTGTCCGTATACCCTTCACTTAAAGTTATTTCCTCTTTCAGTTCCGTTCTGCGGCGGTTGGATGAACCAATATGATACAACTGACTGTGGTCCTCAAGACTCTCTACAATTCCATCCCAGACTTCAACAATGGAATCCCCACGTCCAACCGATTCATTCACACCAAGAACCAGACCGATATTCCGGTCCGGATTCGTAATAAGTGCATGTACAACTTCAATTGCACTACGGCTTGCCATCTGAAAACGGTTGATCACAAGGACGATCGGATGTGTTTTCGCCAAAGCTTTCAGCATCGCTGCGATTGCCTCTGTCATTCGTCCCTGTTCATACTCTACCTCATTGAGCAGAACGCCTTCTTCTCTGTCACAGATTCCAGTCTCATAATAACTGCGAAATACCTCTTTGTGCAGTTCATACACGCCACATTCTGCAAGAAATGTATCGAAATCACCCTCCCGGTACTTCCGGAACATATTACAGATTGTGTCCAAAAAAGGCTCATATGCCCCTGTTAATTCACGGTATCCAAACTCATGCCAAGCAAAAAAAACGCTATCATCCTTGTCCTGATAACGCTTTATCGTCTCTAAATTTTCTATTGAGAAATCATTGTTATAACTTGCCATAACAATATTTCTCTCTGTTTTTCCGACATGGTTGTATACCTGTTCGATTACACCATTATAATACTTATCAATCATGGATTACTCCCCCCTGCAATCCTTTTGCGTCTGACCAAAAGACTAAAATACTTAAATATATAGTATGACAAACCCTTGTTTTTGTCAAGATTTACACCCTTTTTCCAGCCTTCAAAAGCTTGCAGATTTCCTCATTTTTTGGAATAATTTTGTAATCCATTTCTGTGCCACTGGACGGATGTCCAAACGAAATCCGGTAGGAACATAATCCGAGCTGGTTCGCCGGATATTTTCCGTATTTGGTATCTCCTACAATCGGTATCCCTGCATGTGCCAGCTGCACACGGATCTGATGATGCCGGCCGGTATGAAGTGTAATATCAAGCAACAGCTTTTGTCCCTCCTGCGCAACAACCTCGTAATCCAGACAGGCATGTTTTGTTTCTTTCGTTTTCTGTGGCATAACAGCAGATATATTTCGCTTTGCGTCAAAAACAATCTCATTATCCAACGTTCCTTTTTCGTCCAGTCCAATTTCTTCCATGGATTGTTTTCCCTCTGGAAGCTGCACGAGCGCATAATAGTGTTTTCCAACAAAACGTTTTTTCACCTGCGCAGATAATTTTGCCGCAGCCTGCGGTGTTTTGGCATATACCATCACACCCTCCACCGGCTGATCCAGGCGGTGCACAATCCCGATATATGGTGGCTGTGTCCTGCCAGCTTTCCGGTTATTTGCTGCAATATAATTTTTTAATATGCTCTCCATATCTTTCTGTCCGAGGCGTTTCGTCTGCGTTGCAACACCTGCCGGTTTGTGACAGACAAGAATGGCTTCATCCTCGTATATAATTTCCGGTTGTGTCATATCTTCTCTAGTTTTCCTTATATCCTGGTATAATAATTTCCTTTGCGTGTTCTACCTGCTCCTTTGTCGGCGGCTCTACATCTTCCAATGCATATGGGATTCCAAGTTCTTTCCACTTGAATACACCAAGCGTATGATACGGAAGAATCTCCACACGATCTACCGTTTTCAAGGTGTCAATAAATGCACGCAAACGCTGTAACTGTCCCTCATCATCGGTAATTCCCGGTACCAATACGTGACGAATCCACATATGCTTTCCATGGTCAGATAAACAGGTTGCCATATCCAGAATATTTTTGTTTGTCTGCCCAGTCAACTTCTTGTGCTCCTCATCATCAATTTCTTTGATATCGAGCATGAACAGATCTGTCACTTCCATCAGTTTTTCAAACTTGGAGTAAAAAGGTTCTTCTCGTGTAAACGGGTTTCCAGAAGTATCCAGACAGGTATTCACGCCCTTTTCCTTGGCAAGCGTAAACAGTTCGATCAAAAAGTCGATCTGTAAAAGTGCTTCTCCACCACTTACTGTGATGCCGCCTTTTTTGCCCCAGTATCTTTGATACCGCAGCGCCTGTTGTAAAATTTCCTCTGCGCTTTTCATTTCCCCCTCGGTTTTTGCCCAGGTATCGGGATTATGACAGTATTTGCAGCGCATATTGCAGCCCTTTAAAAAAATCAGATAGCGTACACCCGGACCGTCTGCGGAACCAAATGTTTCTATAGAATGGATATTTCCTAACATTGTTTTACCTCGTTTCTTAACCAAACCAATAAAAGCAGCGAATTACCATTTCATTAGTATGTGCAAATTATATCATAAAAACAGGGCTAATACACAAATATTCATTCATGTATTAACCCTGATTTCTTATTCATTCCAACGGATATGATCTACGAATTACTCTGTTGCTTCGCAACTCTCGTGACCCCTTAGATCCTATTACATATGATCGTGGCAGGTACGTGCGATTACGTCCATCTGCTGTTCCTTAGTAAGATCGATGAACTTAACAGCGTAACCAGATACACGGATTGTGAAGTTTGCGTACTCTTCTTTCTCCGGATGCTCCATAGCGTCGATCAGTTTCTCCTTACCAAATACGTTTACGTTCAGATGATGTGCTCCCTGATCGAAGTATCCATCCATTACGTTTACAAGATTCTCAATGCGCTCGCCCTCTTCATTTCCAAGTGCACCAGGGTTGATGGTCTGTGTGTTGGAAATTCCGTCAAGTGCCCACTCATATGGAATCTTTGTCAGAGAGTTCAGGGAAGCAAGAAGTCCACTCTTCTCTGCGCCGTAGCTTGGGTTCGCTCCCGGTGAAAGTGGCTCGCCTGCCTTACGTCCATCTGGCATTGCTCCTGTAGCTTTACCATATACAACGTTAGAAGTAATGGTAAGGATAGAAGTTGTTGGCTCAGAATCACGGTAAGTGTGATGCTTCTTTAACTTATCCATGAATGTCTGTAACAACCATACTCCGATATCATCGGCACGGTCATCATCGTTACCGTATCTTGGGAAGTCTCCCTCAATCTCGAAATCTTTTGCGATTCCGTTCTCATCACGGATTGCCTTAACCTTTGCGTACTTGATTGCGGAAAGGGAATCGATTACGTGTGAGAAACCTGCAATACCAGTTGCAAATGTTCTCTTTAAATCTGTATCCATCAGAGAAAGCTCTGCTGCTTCATAGTAATATTTGTCATGCATATACTGGATCAGGTTTAAGGTATTTACATAAATATCTACTAACCAGTCCATCATCTTGTCGTACTTCTCCATAACTTCATCGTAATCAAGGTACTCAGATGTGATCGGCTTGTAATCAGGTCCGACCTGCTGGCCTGTCTTCTCATCCACACCACCGTTGATTGCGTAGAGGAGACACTTTGCAAGGTTTGCACGGGCACCGAAGAACTGCATCTCCTTACCTGTCTGTGTAGCGGATACACAGCAGCAGATTGCATAATCATCGCCCCATACAGGCTTCATAGCGTCATCATTCTCGTACTGGATAGAGCTTGTATCGATAGAGATACGTGCTGCATAATCCTTGAATGCCTGTGGAAGTCTGGAAGAATATAATACGGTAAGGTTTGGCTCCGGAGCCGGTCCCATATTCTCTAATGTATGCAGGAAACGGAAGTCGGACTTTGTAACCATAGAACGTCCGTCTACACCTGTACCTGCAACGTCAAGTGTTGCCCATACCGGGTCACCTGAGAACAGCTGGTTGTAAGAAGGAATACGTGCAAACTTCACCATACGAAGCTTCATTGTGAAGTGATCAACTAATTCCTGTACTTCCTGCTCAGTGATAATACCCTTCTTTAAATCTCTCTCGAAGTAGATATCCAGGAAAGTAGAAACACGTCCAACGGACATTGCTGCACCGTTCTGTGTCTTGATTGCTGCAAGGTATCCGAAGTATAACCACTGTACAGCTTCCTTTGCGTTTGTTGCAGGTCTTGAAATATCGTATCCATAGATCTCTGCAAGCTTCTTCATATCCTCTAAGCATTTAATCTGCTCTGCGATCTCTTCTCTTAAACGGATCACATTGTCTGTCATCTCACCACAGCCACAGTTTGCCTTATCTTTCTTCTTCTCCTCGATGAGGTGATCGATACCGTATAAAGCGACACGACGATAATCACCAACGATACGTCCACGTCCGTATGTATCCGGAAGACCTGTTAAGATCTTATTGTGACGTACTTTCATCATCTCTGGTGTGTAAGCATCAAATACAGCTGTATTATGTGTCTTATGATACTTGGTAAAGATCTCCTTTAACTTGTCACTTACCTGGTATCCGTATGTCTCACATGCCTGAACAGCCATCTTGATTCCACCGTAAGGCATGAATGCACGCTTTAATGGTTTGTCTGTCTGTAAACCTACAATTGTCTCTAAATCCTTTAAAGACTCATCAATATATCCCGGGCCATAAGCTGTAATACCTGTTACAACCTCTGTCTCCATGTCAAGAACGCCACCCTTTGCGCGCTCCTCTTTCTGTAACTTCTGTAATGCTCCCCAAAGCTTATCTGTTGCCTCTGTTGGTCCAGCGAGGAAATCCTCGTTTCCATCATATGGGGTGTAGTTGTCCTGAATGAACTGACGAACGTTAATTTCTTCTTTCCAAAGACGTCCTTCAAATCCATCCCATTCTTTCATTTCTAACATGGTGTTCCTCCTTCTATAAAATTGATTGCATAATTGCCATACGTTAGTTTCGTCTAACCACCGATAGATTATACTAATATATGTAATTTGTCAAGTCCAGGGAATCGTGTTTTTGATTTGATACAAATAAAAAAGACCCTCCAGGCTTCTTTTGTTGCCCAGACGGTCGGCAATTGCGGTGCTTCTCCGAAGCACGCCTGCGATGTCTCGACGAGACATTGCTTTCTTCCTGTTATACTCCACGTGGTTCTCCACTCATTCCGTCAGTCATATAACGACTGTATTATAACTTACTGCGTCTCTTTGCGCAAGCAGAAAAATGTGGAAAACGAAATATAAAAAGCAAATAATAAAAGAGCCAAAAGATGCCAATTGCAGCATCTTCTGACTCTATGCTCTATGCGCGAACGGCCCAGCGCATTTTTGTGGAACGCGCACGTCCATTCTGCGCACATTCCTGTGCAGACGGTCGGATCACGTCCTTCGAATAATCACTGTAAATTCCTTCACGGAAACCTTCCCTTAATGCACGTTTTACCAATTTGTCCTCACCGGAATGAAAAGTAAGTATCGCCACACGTCCACCCGGTTTCAGTGCATCCGGAAGTTTCTCCATAAATTCATAAAGTACTTCAAATTCCCGGTTCACATCAATACGCAATGCCTGGAAAGTCCTCTGGCATGTTTTTTTAATCGTATCTTTCTTCTCCTTTTCCGGAAGAAAATCCAGTGTTTTTTCTATCACCTGACGAAGTTTGGTTGTCGTATCAATACGATTTCCTTTTCGGATCTCATCGGTGATTGCTTTTGCCAGTTCTTCACAGTACGGTTCATCCGAGTTCTCATCCAGCATTCCTGCCAGTTCTTCTCTGGAAATATGATCGAGGCGTTCTGCCGCGCTGATTCCCTTTTCCGGATTCAGACGCAGATCCAGGGGGCCATCTACTTTAAAGGAAAAGCCTCTCTCCGGGTTGTCAATCTGCATCGAAGAGACACCTAAATCGGCCAATATGAAATCAAAGCCTCCGGCCTCCTTTGCAATCTCATCAATCGTGCAGAAATTCTGCAGTTTGATTGTGAGGATATCCTCACCAAAACCTGCATCTGCAAGTCTCTTTTTCGTCTTTGCGGACTCGATAGGGTCCACATCCGTCGCATACATGTGTCCCTTCCCCTGCAACTGCTGCAACATGGCCTTGGTATGTCCGCCATAACCAAGCGTGGCATCAAATCCGGTCTCTCCCGGCTGAATATTTAAAAAGTTAATAATTTCCTTTACCATAATGGAAATATGCATTCCTGCCGGTGTATTTCCTTTTTGAATCACATGGGCGATCGTATCCTGATATTTTTCCGGATTCAGTTCCTTATATTTTTCCTCAAATTTCTTTGGATATTTTCCTTTATAACGCACACGTCTTTTGTGTACGGTTTCCTTCTGCTCTTCCATGCAGTCTCTCCTTGCCATTTTCTGCTATTCTGTCTTCATGCGCGCCCGTTGTTTTTCGTTGATAAATTTGCGTAAATGTGGATCTTCATATTTTAGTTTACACCCATACAGGAACTTATCTTTGGCAATCGTCTTTTTCCGCACACAGACACCAACTAGAGGCATCTCCAACTCCTGATTAACCGTCTCTGCCCGCACAGCCTCTCCCCTGCGGATGCCATCTTTATTGATAATTATAGCAAACCCGGTTGCTGATACATCCCTGACCGTTCCTCCAACCTGTTCGTTCGACTGACCGATATAGATATTCGCCGGCGCATGGATTTCCAGTCGGTAAGCATGCCGACGGTTCATTTTCGTTCCATCTTTGCTCGGTATAATGACATGACAATATCCATTATCACCTTTTGCTTTCCTGATTGTGATATCTTCCCACACAACTGGTGGCATATCATCTTTCAACAAATACAGATCGATCAGCACGTTTGGAGAATCAAAATCGACTGTAAATGTACTCTCTTCTCCGTTGTCCCCTGCAGGGACTACTGTTCGGATTTCATCCACTGCCAAACCCGTAGGATATACTTTTTGTATCTTTACCGGGAAATCCAGTGACTTTGGACTTCTTACCTCTTCGCCATCTTTCATCATCTTCGAAAACACTTTAACAATAAGATGGCTGTCTTTTTCAACTTCCCCTATTTTCATAACTTTTTCCCTTTACAGTTTGAATCGGTAACCAACTCCCCAGATTGTTTCGATATACTGTGGTTTGTTGGTATTCATCTCAATTTTTTCACGAATCTTCTTGATGTGTACTGTAACAGTTGCAATGTCTCCAATAGATTCCATATCCCAGATTTTACGGAACAATTCTTCCTTTGTAAATACATGATTCGGATTTTCCGCAAGGAAAGTAAGCAGATCGAATTCCTTCGTTGTAAACTGTTTCTCCTCACCATTTACCCATACACGACGCGCTGTCTTGTCAATTTTGATTCCGCGGATCTCAACAATATCATTCTCTACGGTATTGCTTCCGATCAGTCTCTCATAACGTGCAAGATGCGCCTTCACACGTGCAACCAATTCACTTGGTGAAAATGGCTTGGTGACATAATCATCTGCTCCCAGACCCAGTCCACGGATTTTATCAATATCATCCTTCTTGGCTGATACCATAAGGATCGGCGTATTCTTCTTCTCGCGAATCTGCTTGCAGATCTCAAAGCCATCCACTTCCGGCAACATCAAATCCAGAATAAACAGATCAAAATCTTCGTTTAAGGCCCTCTCCAATCCGCTTTTTCCATCATTTTCAATTTCAACTTCAAAGCCGCTGAGTTCCAAATAATCCTTCTCTAAATCTGCAATCGCCACTTCATCTTCTACAATCAAAATTCTACTCATTTGCTACCTCCTGATATTTGCGAATAACAAAATACATTGTTGTGCCACTGTCCTCTTTGCTGGTTGCCCAGATTTTTCCACCGTGGTCCTCAACAATTTTCTTTACGATCGACAGACCGATTCCGCTTCCGCCCGTCGCAGAATTGCGGGATGCATCCGTGCGGTAAAACCGGTCAAAAATGTACGGCAGGTCTTTTTGCGCAATGCCCCGTCCGTTATCTTCGATTTCTACCTGTATGAAGTCCCCGACATCCTTGATACGAATGTTGATGAACTTCTCCGTCTTATTCATATATTTCACAGAATTTCCAATAATGTTGTTGATCACGCGACGGAGTTGCTCCGGATCTGCGATGATCATAGTATCTGCGGTGGCATAATTAAAATAGGACAGACCGATACCTTTTGCTTCAAGATCAAGCCCGATTTCCTCCACGCAGTCTTTGAAATATTCACACACATTGATTTTTGCAAAATCATACGGAATACGGTTCGTATCAATTTTTGAATATAAGGTCAGTTCATTGATAAGTATATCCATCTCGTTTGCTTTATTATAAATCGTGCGAATATATTTATCCAGTTTTTCCGGGGTATTTGCCACACCATCCATGATACCTTCTGCGTATCCTTTGACTGCAGTAATCGGGGTCTTTAAATCATGTGCAATATTACTGATGAGTGCTTTGTTTTCCCGCTCATTATTAAGTTTCTCTTCTGCGTTATCTTTCAGACGTTGACGCATCTCCTCAAACGTAACACAAAGTTCACCGATCTCATCATCCGCTTTCACATCCATGGAAAAATCCAGGTTGCCTTCTTTAATATTCTCCGCTGCAACCTGCAACTTTTTAATTGGTGTAATCATGCTGCGGTATATCCAAATGATCATCATAAAAGCCGTCAAAAGCAAAATAATGACAATCGAGATAATCCCACCTACAATTGTCTGCCGTACTTCCGGCACGGTTCCCTTCAGGGAAGTAATGATAAAGGCAGTTGCCTCTTCCCCTGTAGTCAATTTAAAATCTACCTGTTTTACCAGAATCTCATCATCGCTGTCAATATAAGTTCCTACTCCCGCCTCGGATCCTGTTGAGCCGTAATCGGGAAGGGAATCGACAACAATCTGATTATCGCTGCCACCATTATAATACAACTGGCCGCCTCTTCGAATGATCAGATAGGAATACTTCTGTTTTAATTCCTCATTCAACTCCTGCAGATACGTCATGTTCACAAGTTCATCGGCATTTTTTTGTATCTTCTTTTGTATTTTCTGAAAATCAGCTACCGTATACCGGTTCAACAGCTGGACGGAGTTGATCACACTGTATGCATCTGTGTTCTTAATACCGTATGTCTCCTCGATCGCATGCGCCTGAAAATTGCAGAAACCTACAACCGTCGCTGTCGCCAAAAGTATCGGTACAAATATAATGATGCAAAATGCAATAATTAATTTCGTCTTTATCTTCATGAATTACTCCTTTATATATAGTGCATTATAAAAAGGCACAGGATTGTCTCCTGTGCCTTATTATAACATTGTTTATTCCAAAAGTATGTAAACTTTTCATAAACTCATGAACTATAAATATTTCTTTAATACGTCCACCTTATCTGTTGCTTCCCATGGAAGGTTCAGATCGGTACGTCCAAAATGTCCGTATGCTGCAGTTCCACGATAAATCGGTCTGCGCAGATCAAGCATCTTAATGATTCCTGCAGGACGAAGATCAAAGTTCTCTCTTACGATCTCTACCAGCTTGTCATCTGCGATCTTACCTGTTCCAAAGGTATCAACCATGACAGAAGTCGGCTGTGCAACACCAATTGCATAAGAAAGCTGAATCTCACACTTCTCTGCAAGCCCTGCTGCAACGATGTTCTTTGCCACATAACGTGCTGCGTATGCTGCGGAACGGTCTACCTTTGTACAGTCTTTTCCAGAGAAAGCTCCGCCACCGTGACGTGCATATCCACCGTAAGTATCTACGATAATCTTACGTCCGGTAAGTCCTGCATCTCCGTGAGGTCCACCGATTACAAAGCGTCCGGTTGGATTGATAAAGAACTTGGTATTGTCATCGATCATATCCTTTGGAAGAATCGGATCAAATACATATTTCTTGATGTCTTCATGAATCTGTTCCTGTGTCACATCATCATCATGCTGGGTAGATAATACAACCGCTTCGAGTCTCTTTGGCTTTCCAGCTTCATCATACTCAACAGAAACCTGTGTCTTTCCGTCTGGACGAAGGTAGGTAAGTGTCCCATCTTTACGCACCTTGGTCAGCTGCAATGCCAGCTTGTGAGCCAGTGAAATCGGATAAGGCATCAACTCTTCTGTCTCGTTTGTTGCATAACCAAACATCATACCCTGATCTCCGGCACCAGTGTCAAGATCATCGGTCAATGCGCCCTCTTTTGCCTCAAGTGCCTTATCAACACCCATAGCGATATCTGCGGACTGCTGATCCAAAGCCACCATTACGGCACATGTGTTTCCGTCAAATCCGGTCTTTGCATCGTTGTATCCAATCTCGTTTACTGTCTTACGGACGATAGCCGGGATATCGAGCTGCGCTTTGGTTGTAATCTCTCCGGTTACCAGTACAAATCCTGTACAGCTGGCTGCCTCACAGGCAACACGGCTCATTGGATCCTGCTCCATACAGGCATCTAAGATTGCGTCGGAAATCGCATCACACATTTTGTCAGGATGTCCTTCGGTAACGGACTCTGATGTAAATAATAATTTTTCCATGTTTTCTCCTTCCGTTTGTTTGCACAAAAAAAATCCACTTACTTTCATAAGCGGACCAATTATATAGATAATCAAATCCCCTTATTGTTCGATTGCTCGCTCAGGTTGGCACCTTCCTGTCCCTCTCGGAAACGGGGTTGCCGTGACTTCACAGATCCTATGTATCTCCATCACTCTGAATAAGAGAAATTTACAATATTAAATTTGAAATATCCACCCGATACAATACGCTCTTTTTCAAGGTATGTCAAGTGGTATTTTTTACTTCTGCAATCGTATTACTTTTCATATCCCATATCAAAGCAATCTCTCTACTTCACAACAACTTTCATTTTTGCTTTCTTTCCACTCCCGGTCGTGACTGTAATCGTTGCCTTTCCTTTTGCTTTCGCCATGAGCTTTCCTGTCTTCCTGTTTACAGTAACAACCTTGGGATTAGAGGATTTAAATTTCTTAGAATCCGTACATCCGCCCGGTCCCATCTTAATCTTCGCCTGTGCCGTTGTCTTCTTTTTCATTGTAAGTGAAGCCCTGGTAAACTTCACACTTGTCGCTTCCATATAGGAATAAATAAGATCACAATGTCCTTTATCCGTATTGGCGCCTTCCACAAAGCCTTCTTTTGTGTACTGCCATAAATCAACCGGAACCTGTAATTTTGGCTTCGTTTCTCTATAAGCAGCAACCCAGACTTTATACCCCTTCAGCTTTTTCCAATCGAATTGTTCGTTCAGATAAGAAACCGACGAATAAATCATTGGTTCATATCCGGCATCTGCAATCGTATCACAAAAAGCTTTTGCAATTGCCGTTGTGTTCGCCTTACCTCCTGCAAATATTCCTGCCTGTTCCATATCATACGCAACCGGATAGTCTAACTCTCTTCCATCAAGAATCTCCAGACAAAACTCAGCTTCTTTGACCGCATCTTCCGGCGTCCGGGTGCAGCACAAATGATAGACGCCGACTTTCAGTCCGGCCGCTACTGCTCCATTATAGTTTGCCTCAAACTGCGCATCTACATCCGGTGCCTGCCCCAATCCGGTTCGGATCATCACGAAATCCATGTCTGCATCCGCAATCAGATTCCAGTCTACAACACCATTATGGCTAGATATATCAAATCCATTGCCACTGAAGCCTGCAGCCTGTACCTTTGCTACCGGCAACATTGCAATTGCTAAAGTCCACGCGAATACTGCTGCCAGATAACGCAATGCATTTTTTTTACTTTGTATGCTTAATTTTTTCATTTTACCATAATTCCTCCATTAAGAAATATGTTCCTCCAGCCCTGTCAGGAAATCTCCTTTTCACTATTCTCCGTAATTAATTTCACTTTTTGATCTCCGGACCCCGGAACCAATATGCTTCATCCTCCAAAAGAGGTTTCGTATGTTTTCTTGTAAATTGGGAACTAACATCATATAATATAGTGGCTCAGTTTTGGGACGTCAAGGAAAATGTTACAAAGACTCTAATAGTTGTTTTACATATTGTGCTTTATTCAAAATACTTTCCTCAGAGAAAAACATATTTGGAATTTCTAATTGCATCTTGCAATGTTTGTATCGGAACTTGTCTTCCGCTTTCTCCCATATGCTCTAATGCTCTGTTAGAAAAGTTTAAACCATCATCTAAATTAGATATTCTACCACTCTGGTCTTACTATTTCCTTTCTCTGTAGCAGACGAATATCCCCCTGCCGCATTTGCCTTCGGATGCTGTTCTTCGTCTGAATTATAGTGGCTTTGTGTAGTTCCACAAGTATGCCCGCTCGGATCCACATACCCAACCGAATTTGCCTGACAGTACTGATACAAATTCAGTCCGTCTCCGTAATAAGTATCTTCCTGCGTAAATCTTCCGATTACCGGATTATAAAATCTCGCACGCAGATAATACTGCTGGGTAACCGGATCAA
>URSS01000036.1 GCA_900550545.1 uncultured Lachnobacterium sp.
AGTTATTATTGAATTTTCAAGGTGCATAGGCACATTTTAATGTGCGAAGTTTGAGATAAAAATACATTAACAGAGGATATGCTGCAGGTTCCGAAATTTTCTGATGATAATGGGGAAACAAGGACAGAAATCGTGTCCGTTGATGATGAACTCTATAAAAAACTGTGTGACAGGGCAGGCGCAGAATATGGAAGTATCCTTTTGCTGAACACTTACCAATATAATGACAATGGAGAGTATGTGTCGATAAAACCTTTTAAAGATGATGTGACACAGATTTCCCTGATAAACGCAGCCAATGAGAAGAACACACTTACAATTGGAGGTATTTTAGAACAGTCCGATTTAAAGGAATATGGTTTTGGGGAAATGACACCATATCCGGTCAGAATTGTCGTACCTGATGCGGATGCGAGGAGTTTTGACTGGTTTAGTATGCCATCAGATGAAGATGATTATACAGAATATGCCAGAAGTGTCATGGATGAATATTTTCCGATTGTGGCAGAGGATTCTTATGTAGAGCAGGGATATACCGTGAGAATTGCCCGCACAGATGCTATGGTTAAAATGCTCAATATAGCTATAGTTCTTGCTGAAATTGTGATGTATGGTTTTGTTATCCTGCTCATTCTCATGGGATTTACAAGTGTAATTAGTACGCTGGCGACAAATATTAGAATCAGAAGCCGTGAGTTTGCTGTGTTAAAGAGTGTTGGAATGACAAATAAATCACTTTGCAGGATGTTATATAGTGAAAGTATTTTTTGCGTTCTAAATGCACTTGTTCCGGGAGTTATACTTGGAATTGCCATTCCATTTTTCATTAATTTATCTATTCGGAAGGCTTTCCCGGTATTGTATCATATTCCGTGGGCGGCATTATTTTGTGGTATATTTGTTTTGATAGGAATTGTGTTTTTTATCACACGAACTGAAATTCACAAGTTAAGAGATAAAAGTATTATTGATGAAATAAGAATGGATATTGTATAAATGTCAATGCTGTTGTGGTACATGTTGTATTTTGTGAAAAATATAAAAAAATTATAAATTATTAGCACTCTCTATTGACGAGTGCTAATAATGGGTGTATAACATAGTCAAGAACAAAGGAAAGGAACAAAAAGCAAAGGCTTTGAGTTCTTGAAACATCCCAGTTCCAAAGAAACAGGTTGACATGCAATTGTATTTAAGAAGGAGAGATGACTTATGTTAATGCCTAGTATTTTTGGAGAAAACTTATTTAATGATGATTGGATGAATTTTTCATTTCCTGATGTTGACAAGATGCTTTATGGTAAACATGCAAAGAATGTTATGAAGACTGATGTCAAGGAAACGGACAACAGTTATGAAGTAGATATAGATTTACCAGGATTCAAGAAAGACGAGATAGAAGCAAAGCTTGAGGATGGCTATCTTACAATCAGTGCTTCTAAGGGACTTGATAAGGAAGAGAAAAATGAAAAGGATGGCAAGTACATCCGCAAGGAGCGTTATTCAGGTGCTGTGAGCAGATCTTTCTATGTAGGCGATGAGCTGAAACAGGAAGATATCAAAGCTAAATATGAGGATGGTATCCTTAAACTTTCAGTTCCAAAGAAGGAACCAGAGAAGGTTGAGACCACAAAGCATATTGCTATTGAAGGATAATCAAAATCTGAATCACCTTAAGAAAAGCCGTCTGGACTTATGGTCCGGACGGTTTTTTTAAATTACTATGAAAATTGTAATCGACATGCAAGGTGGAATTTTCAAATGAATTTGTTAAAGGAAAACAAATCGACAGTATGATAGATGAAAAATTACAATCTATAAGCAGGCAGGTGAACATATAAAATAAAAACAGCTGCGGACAATTACGGAATTGAATGCAAAAACATACGCGGAATGTCTTTCAAGTGATATGAATCGCGGAATTGCAATTACAGATATGCTTGAGGAAATACAGATCAGTGAAAATGGAAAATAGATAATTTCCAGAAGGTTGCTGAAAACCAGATGATTCCGGATATATTTTCCGACTCAGTACAGGCAGTGAATCTGTTTGCAAATAATCCGCCGGCAACATTTGATGCAATTCTCATGGATATTATGATGCCTGTGATGGATGCGCATTTGGCAAAACCTCTGGATGTAAAGAAAGCGATTGATATAATTTGCAAATTAGTTGGTCGAAAATAGTTTGACGAATCTTGTGGTAATAGTGAAATTATGCTAAAATATGGAATAAATAAGAGCTCAGGGAAGGAGCACAGCATATGAAGAAAAAAGACACAAAAGCAAGGATGCAGATTATTTTTGGGGCACTGATATTAGCACTTTTTTTCAGTGTGGAGCTTTATATGATGATCAATTATTCTGAAAAATATCTGATTATTGCCGGAATTGCATTGATCGAACTTATCTTTTTGTATGTGATTATTCAGGGAATTTTTGCATTAAAGGATGAAAAAGAGATAAGAAATGAGGAACAGTACGATAATGTATTTAAATCCGAAAAAGCATCTTATCTCATGTTGAAAAAGTATTTTGAGGAATTTGAGGACAAACTTAATTATCTTGAGAAAGCTTCAAAGATTCCTACAGAAGAGATTATAAATGCGCAAAAAGGAATTGCAAAAGTGATTATGAATCGCAATCGCGAAGGATCTGAAGCTATGATCAGTACAACAGAGCAGATCACAGAGCAATTGACAGAAGTGCAGAAGCAGTCGGAGGCATTACAGTCATTATTAGCAAGCTGCAAAGATGAAATTATAGTTTCTCAGAAAGCAGCCGGTGATTCCAGTGAAAAATCGGTACAGATGCAAATTCAGGATCTGGTGGTTCAGATGAAGGATATGGAACTTCGATTAAATACAGCAATTTCGCAGAATCAGAAAATGATAGTGCAGTCAGCTCCAGTTTCATATGCCACTGCGCCGGAACCAGTTTCGGAGCCAGCAGCAGCGTCTGAGTCAGTCGTAGCACCGGAAGCAATTGCGGAACCAGAACCGGTCGTAGCGCCGGAAGCAATTGCGGAACCAGAACCGGTCGTAGCACCGAAACCAATTGCAGAACCGGAGCCAGCAGCAGCGTCTGAGTCAGTCGTAGCACCGGAAGTAATTGCGGAACCAGAACCGGTCGTAGCACCGAAACCAATTGTGGAGCCGGAGCCGGTAGCAGCACCGGAAGCAATTGTGGAGCCGGAGCCGGTAGCAGCACCGGAACCAATTGTGGAGTCGGAGCCGGTAGCAGCACCGGAACCAATTGTGGAGCCGGAGCCAGTAGCAGCATCGGAACCGGTCGCAGAACCAGTACAGCCAGCAGCTGAACCAGCATCGGATTCGAATCGAAGTCTGAGTCCGGATGAAATTGCAGCATTGTTTGCCAATATGGGCAATGATTCAGCATCAGAAACAAAGGAAGAACCTGTTACGGAGCCTGAACCGGAAGTGACAGAGGAACCGATAGCTGCAGAGGCAACAGAAGCACCGGCCGACAGCACACCGCCGATGCCGGATTTGTCAGATCCAAATAAAACGTTAAGCCCAGATGAGATTGCAGCATTGTTTGCTAATATGGGAAATTAAAAAAGAGAATTATTTATTCAAAAAAATACCTCCAAAGAGGGACAGTACAGAAGCTGTTCTTTTGGAGGTATTTTATGTTTAAATTATGCTTTTTTGATTGGGTGTGAAGCAATATATTTCAATATGCGCACAGAGGTCTGCATACCTTCGACAGAGATATGTTCGTAAGGACCATGGAAACCATAACCGCCGGTTCCGAGGTTTGGACAAGGCAGTCCCATAAAAGAGAGTCGGGCACCATCTGTACCGCCACGGATTGGATGGGAGAGAGGTGTGAGACCTTCCGCAGATATTGCCTGTTTTGCAAGGTCGACAATCTCCATTTGATTTTCAATAACAGAGAGCATATTTTCATAGGAGTGTTCAATCTCCAAAGTAATGATATCCGCACCGTATTTCTGATTCAGAGAAGTTGTGATATCTCTGAGCCTTTGTAAGCGATTTTCAAATAGTATTTTGTCATGGTCACGTATAATAAAGGAGAGCGTTGCACTTGCAACATCTCCGGACATATCTGTCAAATGGTAGAAACCTTCACGTCCACTTGTGTGTGCCGGCGTTTCGTCGGCAGGAAGCATTGACACGATTTCACATCCGACCAATGCAGCATTGATCATAATGTCCTTTGCCTCTCCAGGATGGACATTAACACCTTTAATATCAAACGTTGCGTTTGCCGCATTGAAATTTTCGTAGGCAACTTCTCCCTCGTAATCGCCATCCATTGTGTAAGCATAATCTGCCTGAAATATGTTAAGGTCAAACAAGTCTGCTCCACAGCCGATTTCCTCATCAGGAGTAAAACCAATCCACAGATCACCATGTGGAATCTGTTCTGTAATTATCTCTTCGATTGCTGTGAGAATTTCTGCGATACCGGCTTTGTCATCCGCACCCAGGAGGGTAGTTCCGCCTGTTGTAATAAGTGTGCGCCCTTTGAGCGTGGTAAGAGATGGAAAATCTTTTACCTTTAAATAGTCACCGCTTCCGGCAAGCAGGACATCTTTGCCATCGTAATCCGAAATCATCTGTGGCTTGATGTTCTCGCCGGAGAAGTCAGGGGCTGTATCTATGTGGGAGATGAAGCCAATGGCTTTGTAATGTTCCATGCCAGGAGTAGCTGGAAGCTTGCCATACACATAGCAGTGCTCCGTCATGTGAATGTCGGTCAGACCGAGAGACTGCATCTCCAACCGCAGAATCTGGGCAAGAATAAATTCGCTGTCATTGCTTGGAATCGTACCGGACGCTTCATTTGATGTCGTACAATGGCTGATGTAATTAAGAAAACGTTCTTCTACTTTCATGTTAAATTGTTCCTTTCGCATGTGCTTTTTAAAAAAAATAAAAAAATTTGAAAAAAATTGAAAAAAGTGCTTGCATTTATTCTACACATACTATATAATAACTTTTGTCGCAAGGAAAGACAACAAAAACTTAAGACAAGCGCGATTAGCTCAGCTGGCAGAGCACCTGACTCTTAATCAGGGTGTCCAGGGTTCGAACCCCTGATCGCGCACTATAAAGTACCGGTTTTGTGGACATGCGAGCCACGGGGTTGGTGCTTTTTTTGCGCTTGAAAATAAAGTTATGGAAAAGGTGATGCCATAAGATGAAATATCTATGTGGTGTCACCTTTTTGTGTTAAGATATATTTATGTGGAATAAAAAGGAAACGTAAGATAAGGAGAGTATTTATGGCAAGCTATGAAAATGAAATGAGAGAGGTTGCGGATTGGCTGAAACATCCGAATGAGCTTGGTAAAGCTCCTTTTAAAATGGAGTTTGTAAAGGAATTTACGGATGAGGAAGGATGTCACTGTCTGATCTTCAAATTTAAAAAGGGATTATTTTCACCATGGCTTATGGCTATTCACAGTGATTCAGGTATTTTCAGTGAGCAGGAGCGCTATGATGAAAACAATGACATCGAGCAGGCAACTCAAATGCTTACATATTTAAAGCAGTATTGGAAAAGTATTGCATTAAATGAGGAAGAGCAAAAAGAGAGGGAGAAAAAAGCACCTGCCTTTCACGCTTTTATTCTGAAAGCAAAACCGGTATTTGAGCCGGATCTGTTTTTGGATATGTTTGAAAAAGACTGGGGCGAGAAAATAAAAAGTGATGATGATACGCAGCCGGAAAACGGTGGGGCAACGGAAGGCGTTGATGCCCGGTTATATTGCACAGATACAGGATTGCATTTGACGTTTGGATATATGGATTTTGCAATTCCAGATGATGAAGCAGTGGAATGCGCGAAGTACAATTATATGTGGCCGGATGGAGCAAGTGTAGCCGCAACACATACAGCACATGAAATCGTGATGGTCACCGGTGGCAACAGTATTAGAGACAGGGCTATGTTCTATTCTAAGGTTGTTTCCACCTTGTCAAAAATGGAAAATAATATCGGTATCTATGCCAATGGAATTGTTTATGAACCTGAGAAAGTTGTAAAGATGTGTGAGATTGTAAAGGAAGATGAGTTACCATTGCCGGTGCTTGTATGGTCTGGTATCGGAAAGGAAGAAGAAGGAATTTCCGGATGGACAGATGGTATGAAACAATTTGGCTTTGATGAAATGGAAGTATTGAATTTCAAGCAGGAACCATCACAATTGCAGGGATTTATGATACTTATAATTGATTATTGTATAAATAATAATATTGGTTTTCACGATGGTGAGATTGTTGGCCTTGCAGCAGGTCTTCAGTTGAAGGTAGAAAAATCAAAGGGATGTAATGTTGATGAAGATGGGGAAACTTTAAAGCTTAGTTTCCTGTAAAAAGTACAATTGAAAAAGGAGGTAATCTTATATGAAAAAATTTAGAACAGTAGCATCTGTTATTATTATGTGCATGGCGGGAATTGTCGGTTTCTTTATTGGAGCGGCAGTAGAGGAGCCAATGAGTGGAGCAATTTTATTTTCTGTAATTGCAGGGATCGCTTGTATTATCTATACGATAGATAATAAGGATGAGAAATAGGAAAAAGTGTAACATGAAAGTCAAAATTGGGTTATAGATCTGATAGGTTATTTGAATATACCTTTTGAAATCAGTAATACTATGAAAACAAGGATTTTTATCCTAATAATTGCATTATCTCCTAAAAATATATAAAATTTAGGAGATAAATAAAGATTTAGGAGATATTTATGAGGGTATTTGATTATTCATTATTGAAAGAAAAGACATGGGATAGTGAGATAATCTCGCTTGTTGCACAAATTCATGAGTATAAGGGCAGACAGGAAGTATATCTTAAGCAGAAGCCGGAAACATTGGATAAACTTGTAGAAATAGCAAAACGTCAGAGTACAGAGGCATCGAATGCTATCGAAGGAATTCGGACCACCAGTACCAGATTAAAAGAATTGTGTGAGGAAAAGACAACACCGAAAAATCGTGATGAGGAAGAAATTCTTGGGTATAGGGATGTTCTTAATACAATTCATGAGAATTATGAGTATATTCCAATCAGAACAAATTATATTTTGCAGTTACATCGTGATTTGTACAAATATACAGAAAAAAGCATTGGTGGTAGTTTCAAGATATCGCAAAATGTGATTGCTGCAACTGATGAGACAGGAAAAGAGTATGTGCTTTTTACCCCACTTGCACCATATGAAACACCATCCGCAATAGATGCTATTTGTGAGAATTACAATCGAATGATTGAAAATCAAGAATTGGATACCATCTTACTTATTCCTATTTTTATACATGATTTTTTATGCATACATCCATTTAGTGATGGAAATGGTAGGATGAGCCGTTTGCTTACAGCCTTACTTCTATATAGAAGTGGATATGTTGTTGGCAAGTATGTCTCTATTGAAAGCAAGATTGCTAAAAATAAAGATTTGTACTACAAAGCATTGGAGGATTGTCAGGGAGGTTGGCACGAAAATAAGGAGGATGTAACTCCTTTTGTAAAATATATGCTAAGAATTATTCTTGCTGCATATAGAGATTTTGAGGAAAGAGTAGAGCTTGTAAGTGAAAAGCTTCCGGCAAAAGAAATTGTTAGACGAGCAGTATATAGCAAAATGGGAAAGCTAAGTAAAAGTGATATTACAGAGTTATGTCCTTCAATAGGTGTAAAATCAGTAGAGTTGGCTATAAAACAATTGGTAGAAGAAGGAGTTCTTTTAAAAATGGGATCTGGAAGAGCTACATTCTATGTTCGTGGCGATTCAGAGTAGCAAATGTGAGGAGGATGGAATTTCAAGGAGATACGGACGAATCCATTTATATGGGAATCTGTCTGGTCAAAAGATTATGGTGAAACATAGCATATAGTAACTATAGTAGAAGCAAAAGGAAAGGAATCATAGCATGAAAAAAATATTGATTACAGGTGGAACCACGTTCGTCAGCAGGTATGCAGCGGAATATTTTGTTAAGCAGAATTATGAAGTTTATGTTCTCAATCGAAACTCCAGACCGCAGGTGAAAGGCGCGAAACTGATCGAGGGAGACCGGCATCATCTAGGTGCTGTATTAAAATCGATGCATTTTGATGTGGTGGCGGATATTACTGCATATGATGCGGCTGATATCATAGATCTTTATAATGCGCTTGGTTCGTTTGATCAGTATATCATGATCAGTTCCAGTGCGGTGTATCCGGAATATGGAACCCAGCCATTTTCTGAGGACAGCGAAAAAGCGGAAAATAAATTCTGGGGCGCATATGGAACGAATAAAATTGCGGCGGAAAATGCTCTGTTGGAAAGAGTTCCGGATGCATATATCCTCCGTCCGCCGTATTTGTATGGTCCAATGAATAATGTATACAGGGAAGCCTTTGTATTTGATTGCGCAAAAGCAGACCGTAAATTTTATCTGCCAAAAGACGGTGGTATGAAGCTGCAGTTCTTTCATGTCAGGGATTTGTGTAGGCTGATGGAAGTAATCATGGATAAAAGACCGGCAGATCATATCTTAAATGTTGGAAATGTTGAGGCTGTTTCCATCAGGGACTGGGTGACAAAATGTTATGCATGTCTCGGAAAAAAGCCGGAATTTGTAAATGTCTGTGAGGATATCGAGCAGAGAAATTACTTTAGTTTTCATGATTATGAATATTATCTGGATGTGCAGCGTCAGAACCGGGTTTATGGAAAAACCATTCCTTTGGAGGAGGGCTTACAGGAAGCGGCAGAGTGGTATCTGGCAAATGAGGCAGAGGTAAATAAGAAGCCATATTTTGAGTATATTGATGAAAATATCAGTGGAGAATAGCTATAGTCTTAAAAAGCGAAGGGAACCATGGATTACATAAAGTTTGATGAAGATGGTAATGAACTAACTGGTTCTGGTAATATAGAAAGCGAAGCCTTTAAACAATTTATAAGTGAATAACTTCAAGTTTGGAGCAAAGAGATTAGAAATATGATTAATAATATAGAGAAAACATTAAGTATTATTGATGCAAACTATTGTGGTAAACCCGATAGTTTGTGGGGCGGCATGAATGATAGATATTAGTATGTTAAGCAATAAACAAAATAAAAATCAGAATACTTCTTGGATATCGTTATGTGGTAAGCTTGAAGCATACATTGGTAATTATTTTTTGTCAGGAGCTTCGATTCCTGATAATAAAATTGAAACATTATATTATGATGCCTCGATTGATAAAGATGATAGTGTGGAATTGATTGAAAGAAACATTGTGGCATATTATATGGCAGATGAGAGTATTGCCTTTGTAAAAAAGGAAATAGCACAAAAACTAAAAAAAGAAACAGAAGAATATGGCATTACATATATAGAGGTGGATAATTTTTATCAAGAGTTGCTATGTGTGAGTACAGTAAATATTCCAGAATTTTTACAGGATATTATTTGGATAAATGATGATTTTATGTTGGATGAAAATATTCCATTTGATTTTGAAGCTTTTGAACTGATTGACAGTAAAGTTAATTACTTGAATCCAAAGCATTTTTCGGTATCACAGCTGGTATATGCTTTAAATCAATAGATTTGGAAAAAGAAACATACAAACATTTATAGTTCTTCATGAAACCTTAATTCGTTACCCCATTGAATCTTAATGAGCAAAACAATATGATAAAAAGCAAACAGGGGGATATGAGGATGCAATATTATATATATTCATTGGTTTGTTTTTTATTGCCGGGAACGGTATGGCTGGTTTGGAATAGAAGAATGACAGCAGATAAGGCGTACAAGGTACGACATATTATCTGGGTTTATATTTATATGTTTTATGGATATCTTGCAGTGCAGGAAGCCGCAGGAATCGGATCGATTTGGGATTTGATCACTTATGGAAAGCTGGATAACAGTATTAATCTGATTCCATTTTCTTCCGAAGGCGCAATGACATATATCTTAAATATCATTATGTTTATGCCGCTTGGATTTTTATTGCCACTTATCTGGGAAAATTTCAGAAATGCAAAAAAAGTAGTTTTGATGGGATTTCTGATGTCATTGACAATAGAAATCTGTCAGTTATTTAACATAAGGACAACAGACATTGATGATTTAATGATGAATACACTGGGGGCTTTGGTTGGATATTGTTGTTGGAAGGTATTTTCGCTTGTATTTCGTAATGCGGGAACAAAATGTGTGGAAATAAAGAAAAGCGAACCTGTAATTTATATGTTTGGAGGAATACTGGGCTTGTTTCTTCTGTATAACTGGAGAGTATTTAATTAGCAGAAAAGGCGATATCATTAGATGAAATATCTATGTGGTATCGCTTTTTTATGTTAAGATAATAAAGAAACAAATACGGAGAAAGATAGGAGAAAATGTTATAAAAACAATCAAGTTTAAGGAAAATAAAAGACCATCTCATATTCTTATGTTAATATTTGCAATATGCATTCTAGGCGCAATGTCTACATGGGCAAAAGAAAAGGATTCTGACAGTTCAAATTATGAGCACGGGGGTTCTATATGGGAAGTTGATAATATTGCATTACTTGACAATGATATTAAGAATGAAATTGATTGTATTATAGAGGATATTATTACACCAGAAATGTCTGATTATGATAAAGTAAAAGCGGTACATGACTATATCGTTCTTAATTGCGAGTATGATTATGAAAATTATGTAAATGATACAATTCCACAAGATTCTTATAGCCCAAGAGGGGTGTTGATAAATAAAAAGGCCGTATGTGAGGGATACGCAGCTGCATTTAAAGCATTTATGGATGAACTGAATATTCCGTGTAGGTTAGTCTCCGGAGAAGCAACATCCAATGGGGATTTCACAGGTGGCATCAATCATGCATGGAATCGTGTGGAAGTAGATGGCGTATGGTATCAAATCGATGTTACATGGGATGATCCGGTCCCTGACCAGAAAGGAAAAGTACGGTATAAATATTTTTTGCTTTCAGATGAGGAAATGAACAGAACACATTTACAAGTAACAAATTGAGGATGAGATATGAACAAACAGGAAGTATACCAATTTTTACAGGAGAAAAACATCTGGTTCGAGGTAACTGAACACAAGGCAGTCTACAATATGGAAGAGGTTGCGGAAATTGAAATTCCATATCCACAAGCGGATGCAAAAACGCTTTTTATCCGGGATGACAAGAAGAAAAATTATTACCTGATTACAGTAAAAGGCAGTAAGAGAGTCAATTTGAAAGAGTTCCGAAAACAATATCAGACACGTCCATTGAGTTTTGCTTCGGAGCAGGAGTTGTTGGAGAAACTCGGATTGATTGCTGGATCGGTGACACCGTTGGGAATATTGAATGACCAGGACAAAGAGGTAAAGGTGTTCTTTGATAGAGAACTTACAGAAAACAAAGGATTGATAGGTGTTCATCCGAATGAAAATACAGCGACGGTGTGGATGAAAACGCAGGATCTGATCGAAATCATCAGAGAGCATGGAAATGAAGTTGTTATTGTGAATCTTAAACAATAAAAATCACTCAGCAGTTGACAGAACCACCCCGAAAGCGTATGATTACAACATACAGGGAATGAAGTTCTCCCTTGGGAATACCAGAACTGCTTATTGAGCTGATGACTTCTACGATGAAAACATCGCAGAAACCATCAGCTTTTTTAGTGCAAAAAGGAGGAAAAATTTATGTTAACATCATTGGCACTTATCTTTCTGGTCGGGCTGGCAATGGGTGCAATTTGCCAGAGACTGAAGCTTCCGAGAATCATAGGAATGCTTATTACAGGAATTGTGTTGGGACCGTATGTGTTGGATTTTCTGGATCCTTCCATTTTGTCAATTTCAGCGGATCTGCGGAAGATGGCATTGATTATTATACTGTTGAAAGCCGGATTATCGCTGGATCTGAATGATTTGAAAAAGGTGGGAAGACCGGCAATTATGCTGTCATTTGTACCGGCATCGTTTGAGATTATTGGCTATGTATTGCTTGCGCCATGGATTCTGGGAATTACCCATGTAGAAGCGGCTGTCATGGGCGCTGTGCTGGCAGCAGTATCTCCGGCGGTAGTAGTTCCGCGTATGGTAAATCTGATGGAATCAAAATATGGCACCGAGAAAGCAATTCCGCAGATGATCATGGCGGGGGCATCCTGCGATGATATTTTTGTGATCGTATTGTTTACGACATTTTTGAGCATGGCACAGGGCGGAAATGCGGATGTATTGGATTTTGTAAATGTACCGGTTTCTATTGTGCTTGGAATTTTATTGGGTGCAGTCGTGGGATATGGGCTGTATCTGTTTTTTGAGACATCTTATGCACACAAGCATTGCGTGCGAAACAGCATGAAAGTTATCATTGTGCTTGGCGTCTCCTTTTTGCTTGTTGCGGTAGAAGGATGGCTGGAAGGAAAAGTGGCTGTTTCCGGACTGCTGTCAGTCGTAAGTATGGCATGTGTGCTGAAGCTAAAAAGCACGGCATTTGTTTCAAAACGGTTGTCAGAAAAATTTGGAAAATTGTGGATTGCTGCGGAAGTCATTTTATTTGTATTGGTCGGTGCAGCAGTGGATATCCGTTATACCTTGCAGGCGGGGCTGGCTGCAATTGTTATGATTTTGTTTGCATTGCTTTTTCGTGCATGTGGTGTATTGCTTTGTGTTGCAAAGACCAATCTTTCATGGAAAGAGCGCGCATTTTGTGTGATCGCATATATGCCGAAAGCGACCGTGCAGGCCGCAATCGGCTCGGTTCCCTTAGCAGCAGGGCTGGCATGTGGAAAGATTGTGCTGTCGGTAGCGGTTATGGCGATCATCATTACGGCACCGCTTGGCGCGTTTGGAATCGATCAGACATACCGGAAGTTTTTGTAGTATGAAAAATAATCAATTATTTACGAATCTGTTTGGCAGCTTCTACCATATTTCTTAAACTTGCATCGGTTTCCGGAACCCCGCGGGTCTTTAAACCACAATCCGGGTTTACCCACAGTTTCTCTTTGTCGATTTTGGTTAACATAAGGTTGAGCGCTTTGACAATTTCCTCTACAGATGGAACACGAGGAGAGTGGATGTCATACACACCCGGTCCGACTTCCGTCTCGAAATGATGCTCGCGCAGAGAATCGAGAATCTGCAGATCCGAACGGGAAGCTTCAAAGGTTATGACGTCGGCATCCATATCATCGATCGCAGGAATGATGTCTGTAAATTCACTGTAGCACATATGTGTGTGAATCTGTGTTTCCGGTTTCACACCACTGTGTGTCAGACGGAATGCAGGGATGGCGAAATCCAGATATTCGCTGTACCAGTCTGATTTGCGCAGCGGAAGCTTTTCGCGCAATGCTGCCTCATCAATCTGGATCATTTTGATGCCGTTTGCTTCCAGATCGAGAACTTCGTCACGGATTGCGAGAGCAATCTGGGAGATAGACTCCTTGATGGAGATATCTTCACGAGGAAAGGACCAGTTCAAAATGGTTACCGGTCCGGTAAGCATCCCCTTCATGATTTTCTTTGTAAGAGATTGTGCATAGACCGACCAGTCAACGGTCATAGGCTTTTCGCGGGATACATCACCCCAGATGATCGGTGGCTTTACACACCGGGTACCGTAAGACTGCACCCATGCTTTTTCCGTGAAAAGGAATCCACCCAATGCTTCACCAAAATATTCGACCATATCATTTCTCTCATATTCACCGTGAACCAGTACATCCAGACCAATTTCTTCCTGCCATTTTACGCAGTCTGCAATTTTCTTTTTATTGAATGCTTCGTACTCCTGCTGCGTAATCTCACCTTTACGGAATGCGCTGCGGTTGGCTTTTACATCTTTGGTCTGTGGGAAGGACCCGATCGTAGTGGTCGGAAATTCCGGAAGACCAAATTCTTTTTTCTGTAATGCCTGTCGCTGGCTTCTCTTAGGCAGACGTACATAATCTGCTTCGGTTACATGGAACAGACGATCCTTTACAGCCTCATTATGACAATCTCTTGGCTGTGCGAAAAGTTTCTGATTATTCTGATATGCTGCATGTACTGAATAGTCAGAAGTGTCAGCAAGAATACTCAGCTCATGAAGTTCCTCTAATTTCTCTTCTGCAAAAGCAAAATAAGAAGTAAATGTTTGTGAAAGTTTATGCTCATGCTTTAAAGTATATGGAACATGAAGCAGAGAACATGAGGTTGATAATACAACGGAAATGCCTTTCTCCTGTAAGCCGGTAAGGGTTTTGAGTGTTTTATCGTAGTGGTTTTTCCAGATATTTTTTCCGTTAACGAGTCCTGCAAACAAGAGCTTTTCTTTTGGAAAACCGTAAGTTTTAATGAGAGAAACTGTCTGCTTTCCTTCGATAAAATCCAGACCGATGCCAGCAAAATCCATTTGGATCAGGTCTGCATAAATATCTCTTACATCTCCGAAATAGGTCTGTAAAAGAATTTTGCTTGTTTTCGCACAAGGCAGAATCGCATCATACAGTTTGTGGAAAAGCGCAATATCATCAGCGGTCATATCCTGTACCAGACCAGGCTCGTCAAACTGGACCCATGCAATTTCAAACTCTTCACATTTTTTAATAAAATCCTGATATGCCTTGATTGCTGCATCTACGAAATCCGTAAGCTTCTTCCCGCCGGTGTAGCGGCAGTGCTTCAGCAAGGTGTATGGTCCGATAATAATTGGTTTTGTTACAATACCGAGCGCTTTTGCTTCGGTGTATTCCTTCCATGGTTTTTCTCCGACAAGTTGAAGATTGGTGTCATCGTCAACTTCTGCAACAATGTAATGATAGTTGGTGTTGAACCATTTTTTCATAGCAAGCGCCTTTACATCACCGGACTCAGCCTGATAACCTCGTGCCATTGCAAAATAGGTGTCCAGTTCTGGAAGCTGCAGCTCTTTGTAACGCTTTGGAATAATGTTGAACAAAGCGGCGGTGTCAAGAAAGATATCATAAAAAGAAAAATCGTTGCTTGGAATGTAGTCGATTCCGGCGGACTTCTGTGTTGTCCAGTGGATTTTTCTTAAATTTTCTGCTGTGTCTAAAAGTTCTTGAGTATTAATTTCTTTACGAAAATACTTTTCACATGCGAACTTTAACTCGCGTAAAGTTCCAATTCGTGGAAAGCCGATGACTGATGTCTGCATTGTTTCCTCCTCCAAAATATAAATCTAAAAGTTGCATTCATTATATTTTTTTGAGAACGGATTGTATAATACTTAAAAATGCCGTTTGCTCATAGTTTGAAACTATGACAAATGATCTTCCAAAATCATTTTTCGGAACTGTCGGGCGGCTGCGTTCAGCGGATGCTGACAGTCGTATACCATGCATATATTTCGTTCCGGTATGTTTTCTTTCAGTGATATCTGAACAATTTCTCTTTTTTGAATAGAATCACGTGCCATTGCTTCCGGAAGAAAAGCCAGGCCCAGCTCACATTTGACAAGAGGGAGAATCTGATCGGTTGTGGCAGTTTCGGTATCGGGGGCAAGTTCGAGTCCGTGAGAGAGAAAGAGTGCATGATAAAATTGGAATGTCGTTGTTTCACGCCCGAGCGAAATCAGCGGATAGTTTTTTAATTCTGCAAGTGACAGTTCCTGGCTGCCAAGGGCGGTAAAAGTCGTGCCACCGACAAGAATTTCCTGAAAAGGCTGCAGCATAATCTGTCTGAGCGGTGATTCCACGGAAGCAGGAGTTGATACAATAGCAAAGTCGATTTTTCCGCTTTTTACGGCATCAATGGCCTGTGGGGTGGAGTGATTGTACAGTTTCAGGCGAATGCCTGGATAGGTCATATGAAACGCCTTGAGTTTATCAAAAAGAAAAATATTTAAGGCGGTCTCGCTGACACCGATCGCAATGCTTCCGTGTGACAGCCCCGTACTATCCGATAATTCCTCTTCTGCGGCAAAAATCTGTGACATTGCAGCGGAAATATGGGTATAAAGTTTTTCCCCTTCCGGGGTAAGCTGAATGCCACGGTTGGTGCGCACAAATAAGGTTGTATTGATCTGCTGCTCCAGACAATTCATGGCACGTGTCACATTCGGCTGACTGCTGCCGAGTGCATGTGCGGCTTTGGTAAAGTTGTGGTATTTTGCAACATAATAAAAAATCCGGTAGTATTCAAAATTTACATTCATCGATTGAAATCCTCTGACATATCAAAATGTTATTTATAACATATCAATTATAGTTTTTACTTATTCCTAATACAAAAGTATAATCATAGAAGATGAAAAAAGCAAGAAAGGAAGCGCATGAAGTATGAAGGAACAGACGATTTTTCCACGAGAGGAAAAGGCAGAGGTTTTGTTTCAGAAAATTTTAAACGATCCATGGGCATGTGGAAAGTTACAGGAAACATTTTGTAACTGCTTATTTTGCAATGATGATTCGGATGCCAGAATTTCTCCGGCAGAATTTTCACAGGCTTTGTTCAATGCATATGCAAACCGGGACATGTCGGCCTTCCTTATGGCCATATGCCAGAATACATTGTTTGACCTGTTGAGAAATTCATTTCTGATTCCCTATCGTTTTGATGCAGATGGAAAGCAAAATCCGGTTATCATGACGGATGAAAATGGGCAATTGCTTTCGGCATACAAAGGCACAGTTCATGAGAAAGAATACCGGCATTTTCACGAGGTATACAAAGATCTCGGCAATCAGAAAAATATATATTTTGCACAGGCATACCGTTACAGCCATGAATATCAGTCGGATCACATGGATGTGAAACAAAAGATTCTTGAGAAAAATACGGGTGTGCTGCTCATTCGTGAACTGCCGGATACCGTAAAGGAGAAGGAGACGGAGGCAGAAGCGTATTCCGCAGTGTGGGATCTTATGATTCAGCTGGAAAAGAATCTTCCAATGGCTTATGTATTTTATGGACAGGATTCGCTGGTGGAGAATAACAACCGGTATGATGAAATCGGAATTTTCCTTCCAAATTCAATCTTCCTGAAAAATCTCGAACGCCATGTTGCGAAAGCGGAGGAGATTATTTATGGCGAAAAATGATTATGTAGAAATTATGGAAAAAAATCATATGGAAATTCCATGGCATGATTATACAGGAAATGACAGTGAAGTGCTGATTCAGCAGGCAGGACTGATTGAAAAGGCATCCGTTATCGGCAGAGTTGGTCTGATCATGCTTTCCTGTGGAACCGGAGCATGGCGTGTGCGGACTTCTATGAACCGGCTTTCCAAGGAACTGGGAGTAACCTGTACGGTGGATGTGGGATTGATGTCTATAGAGTTTAACTGTTTTGACGGAAAAGAGTGTGTTTCCCAGTCTCTTAGTATTGCAAATACCGGAGTAAATACTTCCAAACTTTATCGGATGGAACAGTTTGTAGATAGTTTTCCATCCCGGGAAGCACATCTGACAGGCGAAGAAATCCACAAGAGGCTGGATGAAATTGAACAGATTCATGCACTCTATTCTCCGGTAAAACTCGGATTGGCAGCGGCACTTGCATGTTGTGGATTTACATTTCTGCTGGGTGGTGGCCCCGTGGAGATGATATTTGCATTTATTGCAGCCGGTGTTGGTAACCTTATCCGGATGAAGCTGATCAAACATCATTACACGTTGTTTTTGAACATTGCAGTATCTATTTCAGCTGCATGTCTGACGTATGCGGTCTGTCTGCATATGGCAGAGCTGCTGTTTCACGTTTCCGCAGTGCACGAGGCCGGATATATCTGTTCTATGCTGTTTATTATTCCGGGATTTCCGTTTATCACAAGTGGAATTGACTTGGCAAAACTGGATTTGCGATCCGGTCTGGAGCGGCTTACCTATTCCATCATTATTGTTCTGGTTGCGACAATGTTTGCATGGATCATGGCGCTTTTGTTAAAGCTTCAGCCACAGGATTTTGCAGCTTTGCATCTGGGAAATATGACGCATTTGTTTTTACGTCTGATTGCCAGTTTTTGCGGCGTTTTCGGTTTCTCAATCATGTTTAACAGCTCGGTCTATATGGCAGCAACGGCGGCATGTATCGGTGCCGTTGCAAATACATTGCGGCTGGAACTGGTCGATTTTACAGGGATGCCATCTGCGGCTGCTGCTTTTATAGGAGCACTGACGGCAGGTCTGCTCGCATCCATTATCAAGAGAAATCATGGATATCCGAGAATTTCACTGACGGTGCCATCCATTGTAATTATGGTGCCGGGATTATATCTGTACCGTGCGATTTATAATTTTGGAATTATGTCACTGACCGAGGCGGTTTCATGGTTTGCGGCGGCGATTATGATTATTGTATCGTTACCGCTCGGACTTATTTTTGCGCGAATACTTACCGACAGGACATTCCGGTATTGCACATAACAAATTATGCATGGGTTGATGTTCAAAGATAGTGTCGAAAGAAGGAGGATAAAATATGCTTACAGCTGTAACAGGAATTAACTGGGGAGATGAAGGAAAAGGTCGTGTGATCGATCTGCTTGCGGAGAATGCAGATGTTGTTGTCCGCTATCAGGGAGGCAATAACGCCGGACATACGGTGGTTGCCAAACAGCAAAAATTTGTTTTGAATCTGCTGCCATCCGGTATTCTGCATGAGAATGTGGTATGTGTACTTGGTGATGGTATGGTGGTAGATCTGGAACATCTGACAAACGAAATCGCACAGATCAGGGAAAAAGGTGTTGTGGTCACACCAAAGAACTTAAAACTTTCCAAACGGGCAACAATCTCGATGCCATGGCACAAAATTCAGGATGAACTCGAAGAGACGCGTCTTGCAAAAACCGGAGCGGCATTTGGGTCCACAAAAAGAGGCATCGCCTATGCATACAGTGACAAATACAGAAAGAAAACACTGCGTCTTGGGGACCTGCTTCATCTAAAAGAGGAATCCGTACAGAACCGTTTGAAAATGATGCTCGAGGCAAAGAATCTGGAACTTGCAGGATGCTATCATCAGGAACCGATGTCCTATCCGGCACTGCTTTCCTGGTGTGAAGATCAGGCAGCAGAGTTGTGGCCATATATAGTAGACACAGGTGCTTATCTCGAGGAAGCGTTAAAGGAAGGAAAAAGGGTTGTTTTAGAGGCACAGCTTGGAGCTATGCGGGACATTGATTATGGCATTTTCCCATATACATCAAGTTCTTCCACAATTTCTGCCTACGGTCCAATCGGGGCAGGGATACCGGGAAAGCAGCTGGACCATGTCGTTGGTGTGCTGAAAGCTTATTCAACCTGTGTAGGTGCAGGGCCATTTACCGCAGAAAAAGCCATGCCGGAATCCTGGATGGAACTTTTGCGCAAGTTTGGTGGAGAATATGGTGCTGCCACAGGACGTCCACGTCGTGTAGGTCCGTTTGATGCGGTTGCAAGCCGGTATGGATTAAAGTGCCAGAATGCGGACAAGATTGCATTAACCAAGCTGGATGTGCTCAGCATGATGGAAGAAATTCCTGTGATTGTGGGCTACAAAAAGGGAAATCAGGAAGTGACAGATTTTGATCCGGTAGAGGATCTCGAAGAATATGCACCGATTGTAAAAATGCTTCCGGGCTGGCAGACAGACATCAGCGGCTGCAAAACCTATGATGAACTGCCGGATGCGGCAAAGGCATATGTGGAGACATTAGAGGATCTTCTGCAGCATGAAATACAGTTCATATCCGTAGGTGCAGAGAGAAGTCAGTATTTAACAAAAGGAGAGTGGTTATGAGACATTTGATAAGTCCTTTGGATTTTACAGTAGAAGAAACGTATGAAGTGCTGGATTTTGCAGACCGGATCGCTGCGAATCCGAAAGCTTATGCCCATGCAGCAGACGGCAGACAGCTTGCAACGCTTTTTTATGAGCCAAGCACAAGAACGAGGCTTTCTTTTGAGTCGGCAATGCTCAGTCTTGGTGGACAGACAATTGGATTTGCAGGTGCAGAACAATCGAGCGTTTCCAAAGGGGAAACGATTGCAGATACCGTAAGGGTCGTCAGTTGCTATGCAGATATTATTGCTATGCGTCATCCAAAGGAAGGGGCACCGCTTTGTGCATCCATGTATTCGAAAATCCCGGTCATCAATGCGGGAGATGGCGGACATAACCATCCGACACAGACATTGATCGATCTGATGACCATTCGCCAGAGACTTGGAAGACTCGACAATCTGACGATCGGTTTCTGTGGAGATTTGAAGTTCGGAAGAACGGTGCACTCACTGGTGAAGAGTCTGGTGCGCCATACAGGAAACAAATTCTATTTTATCTCGCCCGAAGAACTCAGAATCCCGGATTATCTTGTAGACGAAACATTAGAGCCAACGCATACGCCGTATGAGGAAGTATCCAGTCTGGAGGACAGTCTTCCGAAGCTGGATGTTCTCTATATGACGAGAGTGCAGAAAGAGCGCTTTTTCAATGAAGAGGATTATATTCGTCTGAAGGACACTTATGTTCTCAACCGGGAAAAGCTGCAGCTGGCAAAGGAAAATATGCCGGTACTGCATCCACTGCCACGTGTTGATGAAATCGCTTACGATGTGGATGATGACAACAGAGCAGCTTATTTTCAGCAGGTACAGAACGGAAAATATATGCGTATGGCGTTAATTCTTTCTTTGCTCGGAATCGAAGATCCGCAGACAGGGAAAAAAGTTCTGGAATTAAGAGAATCTTAACCACTGCAATATTGTTGTTTTCCCATAATTGCATTATACTGAATTTATATTAGAAGGCTAGTAGAATGCTCGTAATATGGGGGAACAACAATGAGTCAGATTTATGAAAATGCAAGGGCAGTCATGGACGAAGTAAAACACGCCGTTACCGGCAAAGATGACTGCATTCAGAAAGCTTTCGCGGCAATTCTCGCGGGAGGTCATATCTTAATAGAGGATGTGCCGGGTGTCGGTAAGACAACTCTGGCAATCGCTTTTTCCAAGGTCATGGGCTTGGAAAATCACAGAGTACAGTTCACGCCGGATGTCATGCCGGCAGACATTCTTGGATTTAATATGTATCAAAAGAATACCGGAGAATTTGTGTATTATCCGGGAACAATTATGTGTAATTTGTTTCTGGCAGATGAGATCAACCGGACTTCTCCAAAGACACAGTCGGCTTTGCTCGAAGTTATGGAAGAAGGCAGGGTAACCGTAGATGGCGTCAGCCGTGAGGTGCCGAAGCCTTTTATTGTTATGGCAACACAGAATCCGAAAGGAAGCGCCGGAACGCAGCTTTTGCCGGAGTCCCAGCTGGATCGTTTTATGATCTGCATGAGCATGGGCTATCCGGATCTGGAGAGTGAGATTGCCATTGCAAAAGGCAAAAGTACTGCTGCGGGATTTGGTGAGTTGCGGGCAGTTTTGCAGGCGCAGCAGCTGGTGGACATGCAGGCGCAGGTGGAGAATGTGTATGTTCATGACAGCATTTATGCGTACATTACAAATCTGATGAACAAGACGCGAAACAGTAATTACATTGAACTTGGTGTCAGCCCGCGAGGAACGATTGCCTGTGTGCGCATGGCGAAAGCCTGGGCATTTCTTCAAGGGCGGGAGTATGTGATTCCGTCCGATGTTACCGATATTTTTATGGATGTTGCAAAGCATCGTATCGTGCCGAATACCAAGGCGCGGGTGGCACATGTGACGGAAGAGGCGATTTTATCACAGATTATAGCGGATACAAGGCAGCCGGCATCATATATGGAAAAGGTGGATTAGCGTGATTAGTTTTGTGATCGGTGCATTGGTTACGGTTTTTACATTTTATATCGCACTTATTTATTCGAGCGTGACAATTGGATTGCTTGGCTTTGCCGAAGCAATTCTTTTGGTGCTCGCTTTTTTATTTTTACTCTGGTATCGCAGGAAAATTGAGGCGGCCATACAAATCCCAATCGCGGTCGCGGAGCCGGGGGAAAAAGTCCGGCTTACGCTTGCCGTAAAGAATCATAGCCGTATCAGCTGTATGAAAATCAAATATCAGATTACCTGCGAGAATGCTTTCATTGGAAAAAGCGAACGTGCCTGGCAGAAAGGTGCACCGGTGTATCACGGAAAAAATGAGTATCAACAGGTGATATATCCGGAATATGCAGGAAATTATGAATTTGGGTTAAAGAAGATCAAAATCTATGATCTGACAGGTATCTTTTGCATAACAAAGAAAGTCGGTCAATCATGCAATGTTATGATTTTCCCGGAATTGATCAGTGTCGGTGTGCATGTATCGGAACACACACGCAACTTTTTTGGAGAGGCAGAAATCTATGATGATTTTCATCCGGGAGATGATCCGAGCGAAATCTTTGGGGTGCGTGAGTTCCGCGCCGGGGACAAAATGCAGAGCATTCACTGGAAGTTGAGTGCAAAATCGGATGATCTGCTTGTGCGGGAAAACAGCCAGCCAAAGGCCTGTCCGCTTGTGTTCCTGCTGGAGCCGCCACATATGAATATGAAAAAGAAGAAGGGAAAAACCAAAAACGAAGAAAAGTTTCTTACGGTGATGGCAGGAGTTGTGTTTTCCCTGATGGATGCAGCCTGTCCGCACTATGTGGCATGGTATAGTGTCAGCCGCAAAGATGTTGTCCGTATCCGGATTGATGATGAGGAAAGCTTTTACATGTTTTTGTGTTACTACCTCGCAGATGGCTATGTGGCGGCACCGCAGCCGTTATCGGTAATGTACAAAGAAAAATATAAGCGGGAGAATCTGTTGTACACAATGTATTTGGATGCTTCTATGCATTTGATCTTAAATGACAAAGAAATTGTTTCATTGGACGAAAAAGACTGGAAAGAAAAAATGGAAACCATGGAATTAATGTTATGAGAAAAAATACAATGCAAAAAACAAACAAGACAACCGAATATGTATTTGCAGAAAACTGTGCGGGTGCGGTTCGAAGTTTCATGGCAACGGTGTTGTTGTTTTATGGAATGGTGTTTTTGGCAACCAGCATTCTTGAAGAATGGACGATTTCCAAAGCTTCGTTTGTGTGGATCCAGGTATTTCTGTTTCTGGCGATTGTGCTGTTTCATGTGGCACCGCTTTGCGGAAAATATGAGGCGGTATGGTCGGTGGGAACAGAACTTGTTTATATCCTTGGATCGGCACTTTATTTCTGGAAAAATTTTTCACACATGAAGGAAGGATATCAGGCACTGTACAGCAGCTACCTGATTCCATGGAATGATTATTACAAAAGCAATATACAGGGATACGATGCAGATATGACCTATCTGCCACTTGCGTTAGGTTTTACCCTGTATCTTCTTCTGATGTTTGGTGTGATGCTGCGTTATATGACAAAGCAGAAGCTGTTTCTGTTGTTACCGGGGATCACGATCCTGAGTGCAGGACTGCTTGTGAATGCTCTACCGTCCTGGAAAGGGTTTGCATTTTATTTTGTGGGACTACTCCTTCTGTTCTCCGGTCCATATGCAAGGGAACGTGTTGCATTTCGGGCAAAAAAGGGCGAACACAAAAAGCAGGAACGCGTATTTTTCCGGCAGATGATTTCATTGGGCTGTACTGCAGTGGTTGCAGTGGGGATTGTTTTGCTTGGAGGAACAGCGTTCGTTCGTCCGGCTGAAGCAATTGCGAAAAATGGAAAGCAGTTTTATATTTTTCAAACACAGCTGGAAGATAGACTAAAGAATATCGGACCGTCTTATGTTGAAACCAATAAGGCAGAGGTCGACAACAATACACCGGAATATTCTGACCGCAAAATATTTACGATCAGCGCAGAAAAAAAGCCGGAGACCAATTTGTACCTGAAGGATTTCTGCAGTAGCAGATATGTGGATGGTACGTGGAAACCGTTGGATGATTCTTATGAAAGGGAAGCAAAAAAAGCAGGCTATGATCCGGACCATATTGCGGTCCTGCTGAGCCAGAATGTCTACGAACAGTCGCAGGGAAATGACAATATTGATAGGCGGACAACCTATGAAATCACCTATGAAAATACATGGAGTTCCAATGCGCTTGTGCCATATTTTATGGATCTGGCAGACAGTAAGGATACTGTGTGGGTAGATAAGGATGCTGTGGTCAAAAAGAAGCGAATGAAATCTTCTGTTAAGGCAGAGGGACTGAGGCAAAATACGAAGATGGATGAGAATGCGCAGTATTTTGTTTGGGTCAAGTATAAAGAGGATCCGGATGCAATGAGCTGGTATGATACGTATGCATATAATCATTATGCGAAGCCGAATGCTTCTGCGACCGATGGAGTGATCCGGTATGCAAAGGCGGTTCTGGAAGACAGTTATATGTATTCGGACTGGTACACGGCACGAAAAGATTATGTTGATGATGCATATTATGGGGTACAGGATTTTGCATTGGAAGAAGCGATGATGCAATATGTGAATATGTCAAGGCTTGATCTGGCAAGAAGTGTAAAAGACATATTAAATACCTATAAACGTTATAATTTGTATTTGGATGATCTTACACCGGGAGAGGATGCAGTAGCATACTTCCTAGAGAAAGGAAAAGAAGGATACTGTATGCATTTTGCAAGTGCTGCGACCTTGATTTTACAGGAACTTGGCGTGCCGGCGCGCTATGCATCCGGTTATATTGTAAAAAGAGAATCTTTTCAGGAACAAAAAGACGGAAGCTACGCAGCAGATGTCGTTGATCGATGCGGACATGCATGGGTGGAAATATATCTCGACGGCATTGGCTGGATTCCTTATGAAGTGACACCGGGATATGGCGGAATCAATGCAGACATACCAACAAATGAGGAAAATCTCAAAGACCTGAAGGCAGACCATGATAAGAGAAAAGACACCACGGCATCGAGCGAGTCTGAAAATACAGAAACACAGCTCACGGAGGAAACACAGACGCAGGATTCGCAGACACAAATGACGCAGCAATCCACACAGGAGCCGGGGAAAAACGGAACCGGAGGCGGTAATGGGCTGTCACAGGGACAGAAAATTGCGACTTTTGTAATTGGTATTCTCATCATTCTCGTTGTGTTGATACTTGTGCTGTATTGTGTTGTGCGATTGCAGAGGAATTATAGAAATGTTCTGTTAAAAGAGCTTCACAAAAAGCAGAATATCCGTGCAGTAAAAAGAATGAACCGCAGAATATACAAAAATGTGCGTAAGCTTGTGCCGGCACAATTTTCATCAATGACAGATGCGGAATATGAGGCGCGTTTAAAGAAAATGTATCCGGCTGTTTCGGAAGAAGATTGGGAGCAGTACATGCGTATTGCAAAGAAAGCGGCATTTTCCCAGCTTGCGATTAGTGATGAAGAAGTTCGCTTTTGTTACCATATTTATAGGACGTATCGTCAGAAGAATATTGAAAAGTAACTTATCGAAACTTATTGTCGGAGGCATGCCGGATGCGGTAAAAACCTATATTGCTACAAAAGATATTCGGGAAGTGGATAAAGTACAACGGGATATCGTTGCACTTTACAAAGAGGATTTTTTGAAGCTTACAGTTAGATGAATACATGACAAAGGGGCAAAATGGATAATTTTAGTAAAATGGTAGAAGGTGTTAAGATTACTATAGAAAAAATGAAAAAAACACCAGCAGAGCTACCTTGGTACATGAGTGTTGAACAGTTAGAAATGACGCTTAAAGAACTAGATAATATGAACCAAATAAGGGATATGAGGCAATTTATGCCTTATTATCCACGAGGAATTGCTGATAGTTGGGAGTTTGATGATAAGCTTGGCAATGAGCTATTAGAGGTCTTAGATTACTATATGAAATTTTGAGTGAATGCACACATGAATTTGTCAGATGGAGAAAAAGTATGAAGTTATTAAATGAGAAGATCGATAGGATGCATTTTGTCAGGCTTGGTTATGATTCATATTCGGAAAGTTATATTGCGCATCAAACAGATGGGGCAAATGATTGGTACTATAAAATTTCAGAGGAATTGTACTATATCTTTGATAAGGACAGAGGTAAGTATTTGGAACAGATAGAAAAGATACTTGAATTACGTGAGAAGAGCGAGCAGTTTTATTTCAGTTATATACACAATTCCAATGTATATTCTGACTTGAATGAATTATATTTTTGGAGAGACGCATGCTTAGGAAAAGAAAAGAATGAAATATATGTCAAAATCGGAACACCGGATAAACACATTCAATTAATATTTGAGAATGAGGTTTGTACGGAAGTGCGGAGAATTTGAAGTTTCGCCAGAGATACCAATTTGTTAAAGGAGTTAAAAAATGTTCCCTAAAATACTTGATGGTGCAGAAGTTTTATATTATACACCTTATGACAATTTTGGAGAAATATATTGGGATAATGGAGAAATTGCACATTATGTAAAATATCTTGCTATATGTGTGTATCCTAATAAAAATAATGAATTTTACCTATTCTGTTGTGATGAACAATATGATGTTGTTGGAGATTCGCTATGGGACAGTATTGAAATGTGTATGGCTGTAGCGAATACATCGCATGGGGGACAGATTATTTGGATAAAGAATGAGGTGTAGAAGTAATGTATAAAATTGTGGGATATTAGTGGTTTTCATTCCTTTTTATGTAATAGTTTACATAAAGAATCGGAAACATTGAGATTTAATAAATTTTGTTTGATGGAGAATGAATTTGAAACTGTGCAAGATTTTACAAAGAAGATTCAGGGTAAAGGAGAACCTGTAGAATGGATTCCGTGTAGGATTGGAAAGTGCAAATAGTATAGTTATGATACATGCACAAATTCAAGTTTGTGATGGTAGATAATATGGAATGGTTTAATGTTTTTGGGCTGATTTTTA
>URSS01000037.1 GCA_900550545.1 uncultured Lachnobacterium sp.
CTAAATTTACTTGAGGTATTCTTTTTGGTCAATTCCCTTTACTCTTTAAAGTATATAGGAAGCTCCAAAAAGGAAATTTGGATTTCCTCTGCAAGAATATCAAGCAAAATGGAAAACGCATTACTGCTCAGAATATTTTGAACCATTGTCATATGTTCTGACAAATAGTGAACCATCTGTTGAAACATATGAACGGAAAAATCCATAAGATTTTTTTCTTCGTTTGTTTCTGTCAATCGGCTAATAAAATTGTCCCGGTTCTGCCGTACAAAATAAGCAAAAAAAACATATTTATCCAGAAAATGAGTGTAAAAGGTAGCCCTTCGGATCAATGCCTTCTCGCATATTTCATTTACTGTAATATCTTCAAATTTCTTTCTATCAAGCAGTTCCGTAAATGAACTGCCAGCATCTGATTCGTTCTTATAAATCTTAAATCTTTATCCTTAGCCATAATGTCTTCCTTTTTCTATAGTGTGATTGTCTGTTTTCCAGAGCTACGAAGTATGCAACAAGATACCAGTCCAAGGAGCTCCACGGATCGAAAGAACTGGAGATTTATAAAATAATTTTGTGGACTTTTTTGAGAGATGTCAATTATTTTACATTTGCTATTTAATTGTACGTTGCTTTTTTGCTCCATATGCTTATCCTAATAAATTAGAAGACAAATGTCAAATAAATACGATATTTCGGTTAAGAAGCCAACAATACTGCAGAGTAATCTATAGATATAGATATCGAAATTGACAGTGGAGGAAGACATGAAAAAATTTTACAGTGGTGTAATCAAATATCGCTATGTGATTATGGTGTTGTTTCTGATAGCTACATTGTTTTGTGGTTACAGCAGAAACCTGATAAAAGTGGACTATGATATGAATGATTATCTTCCAGAAACGTCGCCATCTACAGTAGCACTGGATGTAATGGGTCAGCAATTTGACGGAGCAATTCCGAATGCCAGGGTTATGGTAAAGGCTGCAGATGAGAAGGAGGCACGAGAGTACAAGGACAAACTACAGGCAATTGATGGTGTTATTTCTGTTTCGTGGCTGGATGATGTGTTTCCTATAGATGTGCCTCTTTCTATGTATCCCCAAAAAACACTGGAAACCTATTACAAAGATGGATATGCCTTATTTCAGGTGAGCATTGAAGAAGAAAAACGAGGCGAGGCTGTTTCTGAAATCTATAAGCTGATCGGTGATGACAATGCCATGACTGGAAGTGCGGTAAGCACTGCACTTGCAACCAGTTCCACTGTTAATGAGATTAAAAAGATCTCAATAATCGCAGTGCTTTTTCTGTTGGTGATTCTTACACTTACCACAACATCCTGGCTGGAACCGTTGGTTGTACTTATAGGACTTGGAGTGGCAATCATTATTAACACAGGCTCGAACCTTATCTTTGGTGAAATTTCTTTTGTTACTAATGCAGCCGGAAATATTCTTCAGCTTGCTGTGTCTCTAGATTATTCTATTTTCCTGATTCATCGTTTTGATGAATGCAGAAAAAATGCAGAGCCGAAAAATGCACTGATCCTTTCTACGAGTTCAATTTTATCCAGTGGACTGACTACAGTTATCGGTTTCCTTGCACTCATAATGATGCGTTTCAGAATAGGTCCTGATCTTGGACTTGCACTGGCAAAAGGAATTGTAATCAGCCTTCTGACAGTATTTCTTTTTATGCCAGGACTGATTCTGGTTACTTTCAAATGGATAGATAAAACCAGACATAAGTCTTTTATGCCTTCTTTCAGAAGTTTTGGAAAAGTAGTCCACAAGATTATGTATCCGATGGGGATTATTTTATCTGTCTGATTATTCCTGCATTTATAGGCAGCAACAATAATTCCTATTATTTTGGTTCTTCCCACATTTTTGGAAACGAAACTAGAATTGGAAAGGATACGGCAAAGATTGGAGATATATTTGGAAAAAGCGACACCTATGTGCTTATGGTTCCAAAGGACGACACTATAACAGAAGAGAAGCTTTTGGATGAACTCGAGGCTCTTCCACAGATGAATTCCATAACAGCACTTCGGAAAATGATAGGTCCGGCAATTCCTGCAAGTTCTATTCCCGAGAAGCTTCTGAAAAAACTTCAGTCTGAAAAATATGACCGTATTGTGATGAATGTGTCAGCTGATTATGAAGGGAAAGAAACCTTTGCTTTGGTAAAAAAAATCAGAAAAATTGCAGAACAGTATTATCCAGATGAATATTATCTGGCAGGCGAAGGAGTAAGTACTTATGATCTGATGGATACTATCACGGCAGATATGATGAAAGTAAATCTGCTGGCAATTGGCGCAGTTTTTATAGTATTGTTGTTTACAATGAAATCTCTCATACTTCCGATTATATTGGTACTGACCATTGAAACTGCAATCTGGCTCAATCTGGCTGTTTCTTATGTTAGTGGTAATCCGATTTTCTATATTGCATATCTTATTATCAGTTCCATCCAGCTGGGTGCCACTATAGATTATGCAATTCTGTTTACTGAACGGTATAAAGAAAACAGACAGACGCTTAATAAAAAAGGAAGTATTGTGGAGACTGTTTCCAATGTTACGATATCTGTACTGACTTCCGGAATTACAATGGCAACAGTTGGAACTCTGCTTGGAGTTTTTTCTACCCATAGACTGTTGTCACAGCTTGGCTATTTTCTGGGAAGAGGAACGGTTTTTTCCATGATTGCAGTGTTGTTTGTACTTCCATGCTTTTTGTATCTATCAGACGGCATCTGCATTGAGAAAAAGTTCTTTGGCATATGATGCCTAATACGGATATGAAGTAGGCTGCACTCTCAAGTCTCTATGGAATCGGTAACGCCGGTACTGGATATCAAAATCCCGCACCGGCGTTATTGATTGTAATTATCTTACTTTTATAGACACCCACAAGTGAGTGTCTATCTCCATTCTGTGTTATAAGATTTTACTTTCTTGCACCATCCTCGCCGACCTCATAGCCGTCCACTTGGGTGCTGACTGCCATCTGCCCACGGCTGACCGCAAAGAGAATGTTATCCTTAACCTAGTGATTATTGATGTCGGTAAGGACTGGCTTTTTAGCTTTATATCCCACGCCGTAGACACCGGACTTAGTAAACTCAAAGATGACTGCCTTCTGGTCTGCATCATAGCCGGACCTGGTGATCCACTGGGGCTTACCTTTTCCATTCACTAAAACCGCATAGAGGTTACCCGGCTGTTCGTTTTTCTTCGGAGTATACGGAATTGCAATACTGATGGTTTTTCCCCACAGGTTGGTCAGCTTGGTTTTTTTGACTTTTTTCGCTTTTCTCTCTGTACTGGTCCAATTCTTCTTCTGGTTGGTCAGCTTGGTTTTTTTAACGTTTTTCACTTCCCACAGAGAGATGTCATAAACGGGGCGTTTTTTGATAGCTGCCTTTGCCTTAACCGAAGTAACCGTGATTTTCTTCACCTTCAAAACGATGTCGCCGCTGGTCTGGCGGTTGAGCTTTTTGAGAGTATCCAGCGTAAATCCAAAGTCCGCCATACGGTCGGTGTCGATGGTGAGGCGCTTGACGCCGGAGGATACCAGCTTGTCCAGAACATCCGCTTTCAAAGTGATCTGTACGCCATTCAGCGGTTTGCTGATTTCCACGGGAACAACCACCGCAATACCGTTTGCGGTGTTGCCATTCTTTTTCGCATCTGCCTGCGCAGTGGAGATGGCATCGGATACCATACTTTTTGTAATGACAACGTTTCCCTTTTTATCTGCCTTCACAGTCTTTGTTTCCGCTGTGGTCGGGGTCGTTGGATTGTCCTTGTCCGGGCGGTCAATGATAATTGAATCATTCTTTGAGGGACTTCCACCACTGGATGAGCCTCCGCCTCCGTTGCTGCTTCCGCCTCCACTGCTGCTTCCGCCTCCACTGCTGCTTCCGCCTCCACTCTTTTCTTCAACCGTCAGCGTTCCTTCGACAAAGCAGAGCTCATAGTTTTCGGATGTAAGACCATAAGGCGTAATCTTATAAGTACCGACTTCGCTCTCCTTCGTATAGGAACAGGTGAACTGAAGCTTTCCGCCTAAGGAAGCCGCGTTATCGGCTCCGGCAAAGCCCTCGTATACCGCCTCATACTTAGGGATCTCACTTTTTACTTGGATCCGCAGATTCTTTGCGGTAACGGTAAGCTTTGCCTTATTGACGGTAAACGCCTTCCATTCACTTTTCGCCGCTTTGAAATTCCGGCTTTCATCGATCTCGGCGCGCACATACCATGTTCCGGCGTTATTTCCGACAGACCAAGCTGCACCGTCACTTCCGCTAGTATCCTGTGTGTAGGTGAACCGCACCGGCCCGACATCCGCATTTTGCAGCTGAACTTCGGGGGCCGGTGACTCGCCGTAGTCGATATTTTCACAGGTCAGTCCGGAAAATGTGTAGTCCGCTTTCTCAATCGTCAGCTGATTATTGAAGATTGCGACCGGTGTTTTCTGTGCCTTTACAGCACTTCCTTCCGTACAGGTAACTCCCACATAATATTGTCCAACGGTTCCGTCTTCCTTCAGGCACACGTCGTAGTGTCCTTCGCTGTTTCGGGAAACCTCTTTTGTAAGGGTCTCATCCTCATATAGCTTATAGCTGATCTCTCCATAGCCGGTAATAACGGCTGTGGCACCGGCTGTACTGTATTCTTCCCGGATCACCGGCTTTAAAGCATCCCCCGCATCCTCACCATAGGTGATCTTACCGAAGGTCTTAAACCACAAAGGATCAAAGTCCGCCTTCTCGATCGTCATATCGCAGAGGAACAGATCTGTCGCATGATTGATCCCGGGCACTTCCGATTTCGTAGTGACAAATACGCCATATACACCGGCTTCCGCCTGCTCTCCGAGGAAGCCTCCTGTATATTCCTCTCCCTCCTTCTTTTTATAACGCACCATATCGATCTCGAATTTTCCGCTGTTTTTCGAAGTCGGTGTTACACGCACTCCATGTGTAGCCTGATTTCCGGCATAGGTAAATTTGGTCTCGCCAATACTGAAATCCTCTTTATTTAATACACGTTTATTTGTCGTTGCCGTCAGCGTAAGGGCATCGGATACATCAAGATTTTCATTTTCGGCAACCATAATACAGGAATAGGATTGTCCCGGCTCCCGTCCCGTGTAGGAAATTGTAAAGTTACCACCTCCTGAGGTTAAAGACCGAAAATCTGCTCTTGTAGCTTCTGCCTTAGCCGCCGCCCTTAATTCTTCGCCACTGTATTTGCTGTACTTTGTTTCTTCTGTATAATACAGGGTTGTTCCATCAGACTTTGCCTGAAAGCTGACCGAGCTGTCTCCGTCAGCAGCTGCGTTACCCGTAAGAGAGACCTTGTAGCCTGCGTAAAGCTCGACCACCGGGGCTTTGTTTGCCTCCGTAGGAAGCGTCTCCTCGACAAGCTCTTTAACGGTGATCCTTTCATCTGCCGCTGTACCCTTTCTTATTTTATCCTTATAGCGCCATACGGAAAACTTATCCGGGTTTGCCCCGGTAGGCACTGTTTTACTCAAGTAGCTGCTTATCGGTTCTGCACCATTGACCGTATATTCTTTTAAAAGATATTCATCATAAAACGGCTCTGTATCTGTATACTTGTTATAATATTTAACATGAACCGTCCTCTGCTCTGTCTTTGGGAACGCATAGATGTCTGTCGTATTCTGCGAAGCTGAGGGCTCGGCAGAATTATAGACTACGCAGACCGGCGCTGCCGGGCCGGAAAGCTTAACCTTCTCTAGAAAGCTCCTGTATTCTTTTGTGGATACTCGAAACAGCTTGCCTGCTACCGCTCTGCTGTTGAGAACGATACTTAAATTATTATCGTTAGTCTTAAACTTTGCCTTCGTAAAATCGATTTCATTCGTACTGGATAGGTTTTCGATTTGCATCTTATCAAAGGGGAATGGCTTTGAGGGGCTTTCATTCTCCACGGTAAACCTTTTTGGTGCACGAGGGATTTGAGTGATGTTATGGGCAAGGAAGATATCGGATGTATCCCCATGAATCGTACCACCCTTTATCGTGACTTCATTATGCTCGGTATTGTAAATACCATATTGGGCTCCTAATATGGTTCCTCCCTCGACAAGGAGAGAAGCATAGGAGTCAGCTTGGACAGAATCTCCTTTTCTGTATATATACAAAGCACGTCCACCATTAGACTCGATACTGCCTCCCCGGATCGTGATCTTTACGCCGCCTGTCGCACTGATCGTATCGCGGCTATCAGGAGAGCCTGATGAATGATTCGCATTACGGATCACTGTGCTGTCCCCTTCAACGATCAGGTTTGCTGCACTCAATTGGATCACCGGAGAATCCGTACTTGTCCCGATGATCTCTCCTCCTGTAATATGGATCGTACTCGGTGTCGCGCCAACAAAGCCGGAACAGCTAAGGCTGGATTTTAATGTTCCTTTTCCGGTGACCGTGACCCTTCCCTTGATCTCTCCTTCTAATACAACGGCATTCTCCTCATTGAAGCCCGCCGTATCTATCGTAATATCCTCACTGATCGGCTTATCCGTACTGCCAATAGTGATCTGAGGGCCGGCAGTTCCCGTATTCATAAGCAGGATATCATTTAATATACCGGATACGCTGCCGGAGGTTATATCATACTGGTAATTCTTTTCCGGATTTTCCTCTGTCCCTTCTCCCGCAGAGGCATACGTAACGGTAACATCATATTTACCTTCCTCCGTTGACTGCTGAATATCCGCTTTTTTAATAACGCCTTTTTCGATCAGGCTTGCCGGAGCATTTTTATCCACGATCCGGATATAATTTCCGGCGGCCTTTAATATATATTTTTCACATTCAACCTGTGTCGCCGCAGTCGGACAGATCACATTTAAACTCATATTATTAAGCAAGGAATCAATATTATCAACAGAACACTCCATCCAGTTCGTCAACGCTGAGCTTGACGTCATTGCTGAATAAGAAGGCGCCAGAGTAAAACCGGGATTAACCGAGGTCAAGCCGGTCGCATCCACCGTAGGATAGGAACCACCGAAATAGTATAGGGAGCCCTGTTTTCCGCTGTTGCAAAAAGCAGAGATATCGACATTCCCGGATAAGGTCAGCTGGGTTTTATTCGCCATGCTGATGGCATAAGCCGCTCTGGTGGCGCTCGCCGTATTTGTATTTTCCGCATAGATCTTGCCGCCGCTGATCGATATTTTCTCGGCTCCGCGGATCGCATATATCGAATATTCATCGGCTTCACGATCCTCCAAACAGCCTCCGCTTATGTTGACTTCTTTGACAGAACTAATTTTTCCGTTCCAGACACCATCGGAGATCTCCACATACCCGTTTTCATTTCCCCAAACAGTACCATTTATCGTACCGCCCTTCAGATATACCTTATCATTTGTCTTCAGGGAAAATATCTGGTCGCTGGTGCTGTTTTCAAGAATGCCGCTATTATGCTCAAATATCACTTCTGCGCCTTTACTATTTGTGATCGCCGTGTCAGATGTTGTGATATTTGCGGTATTGTGTATGATAAAGCAGCCGGCACTGTTGATCTTAAACAACGCTTTCGCTGTATAGGAGCCCGTCAGGGTCAGCTCGCACGGAGTGTCAAGCTGAATGCCATTATTTTCCGGAGAAACAATATTATCAAAATGGATGGCAACCTTTTTTGTTTTGCTCTGCTCTAAGATTTTCGTTACCGCCTCCGTAAGTGTAGTGACCTTTGTATTGTTAAGTGCTCCGCCGTTAACCGAAAAGTCGCCTGTAGCCTGACGGATCGTATAGACGGTATCCTCGGCAGCATCTGCATACATTGCACTCCCGGTCTCTTTGACTGCCGCACTGATCTCTGGGAGCTTTGTGCTCTCCGGCTTTTCTGTCTTTTCTGCATCGGACGGAGATGCCGTCAGCCCTTTTGCCTCTGCTTGAATGCTTTCCTCGACAGCGGAAACCATATCTGCTCTTGCTGATATATTTGCCCCGCCGTAATTGACTGCAAGTATCGCTGCCAGCACGGTTACCGACAGCCTCTTATGCCACCTTTTTTTACCCATAAAACCCTCTCCTTTATAAGCATTTCGACCTTGTTACCTAATTTTATAATACATTAATCATAGAATTCCTTCTCTGCAAGCCTGTTATATTGTCATTATAATGTAAATAAAAAGAAAAAATCAATAGTTTTTGCTATTTCGAATTTTTCATATTTTTGTACATTTTCTTCCGCAGAATCATAAATGCGATCACGCAGATGACCACCGAGAACAAGGATCCCGCTGCCGTGGCAAGTCCCATCGGAAGAAGCGTCGTCGAAAAAAGCGCCGACATCAGATACGCACCCGGCACACGGATAAATACAATTGCCAGAATGTTATGTAAAAACGACAGTCCCGACTTGCCGCACGCGCAGAAGTAGCCGCTGAAACTGAAATGGATTCCCGCAAACACGCAGTCCCAGATATAGCCCCTGAGATATTGTCCGCCCTGATAAATGACTTCCGCACCTCCGGCTGTTTTTGCATCCGTAAAAAGTGCCACGATCGGCTCTGCCATAAACTGGATCACACCGGAAGCGATCAATCCGAATCCGAACGCGATCATGATGGCATACTTAAGCGTCTGCACGGCACGCTCCGGCTTGTTCGCACCGATATTCTGTGCACCGAGCGCCGATACCGTGGAGAGCATCGAAGATGGCACGAGAAACAGAAAACTGATAATCTTTTCAACGATACCGACTGCTGCCGCATCATTGAGTCCTCGCTGATTGACAATGATCGTGATGATCAGAAACGAAATCTGGATCAACCCGTCCTGCAACGCCACCGGGACGCCGATGGAAAGAATCTTCTTCATCACATCCCCCTGTGGCTTAAAATCTTCTTTTGCAAGCGTGATGCTTTGCTTTTTTCTAATAGCAAACAAAGCGATCACAACACTGACCGCCTGCGCGACCGTTGTTCCGAGTGCCGCTCCCGCCGGTCCCATCTTGCATGCGCCGATAAATACATAATCAAGCACAATATTGGCAAAGCACGCAATTGCAATAAAATACATCGGGTTTTTGCTGTCGCCCATGCCGCGGAAAATAGAACTGATAATGTTATATGCGGTAATAAAAGGGATTCCTATAAAACAGATTCTAAGATACGCCACCGTGCCGTCGACCGCTTCCGCCGGTGTCGACATCACGGCTACAATCGGATGAACACTTGCGAGCAATAATGCCATAAGCGCAACCGCCACGATCATAAACAGGACAACGGTATTGCCGACACTCTGCAAAACACGCTTGTGTGCTCCGGCACCGACCGCCTGTGCGATGCTGACCGTCGTTCCCATCGCAAGTCCTACAAGCATGACCGTGAGCATATGCATCAGCTGCGAGCCGATCGACACGGCCGTCGTACTTGCTACTCCGTCAAACTGCCCGATGATAAACAGATCCGCCATACCATAGAGTGTCTGTAAAAAATAAGATAATAAATACGGCAGAGAAAAGACAATGACATTCTTTAAAACACTGCCGCTTGTGAGTTTCTTTTCCATTATGAATTCTACCTCTGGCTGTTTTCTACTAATTTATAAATTACTTTTAACAGTAATTTTACATCAACAGGCTTAGAGATATGTTCATCCATTCCTGCTTCTTTTGCCTTCAATCTATCCTCCGTAAATGCATTGGCTGTCATTGCAATAATCGGAATCCTCCTTGCATCCTCTCTGTCCATGGATCGGATCCGCTTTGCTGCCTCGTAACCATTCATCACCGGCATCATGATGTCCATAAGAATGACATCAAATTCACCGGGCTTACTTTTTCTGAATCGTTCAACCGCTTCCTGTCCATTCCATGCTTTTGTCACCTCAGCGCCTTCATTCTGAAGCATAAATTCAGCGATTTCCATATTCAGCTCATTATCTTCTGCCAGTAGAATATGCAGTCCCGTTATAGATTTTTCTGAAACATCATTCTGTTCTTCGCGTTTATCCGCTTCCATATCAATTTTGAATGGAACACGAATCACAAATGTCGTCCCGACACCTTGTTCACTCTCAAAAGTAATGGTTCCACCCATTTTCTCAACCAGTTTTTTGGTGATTGGCATTCCCAGACCTGTTCCCGCAAATTTTGTACGGCTTCCTGTATGTTCCTGTACAAATGGTTCAAAAATATGTTTCTGAAACTCATCTGCCATTCCGATTCCTGTATCACGGCAAACAAATTCCATTGTTGTCATTTTCGACTGTTTGGATGGAATTTCTATGCAGCTGATATAGATATGACCATTTTCCCTGTTATATTTCACCGCATTCGACAGGATATTCATCATCACACGTTTCACATACTCTGCGCTTCCAATTAAATCCCGGTGTATGATTTCTCTTTTCTCCCACTCAATTCGGATATTCTGTTCTGCTGCCATCTGCTCGATTACAACAAGTACTTCCCTGGAAATGCTGCCCAGATGAAATGGAATCTCTTCCAGAATCACTTCACCAGACTCCAGTTTACTCATATCCAGAACATCATTGATCAGTCCCAGTAACAGATTGGATGACTCTTTTACTTTTTTCCTGTATTCTGTCTGTTTCTCCGGATCATCCGCATAATAGTCAGCCATATCGACCAAGCCACAGATTCCATTGATTGGTGTTCTAATATCATGACTCATCCTTTGGAGAAATTCCGTCTTAGCCCGATTGGCTGCTTCTGCCTTTTTTGCTGCTATCAGAAGTTCTGCTTTATATTTTTCATCTTTTTCCTGTTCCATTTTCTGATGCGTCAGATTCGTTCTGTATGCCCAGAACCAAAATATACTGAATATCAAGCAATAAAGAAAAATGACACCTATTACACTTAACGGAAGATTATGGAATACCTCAGTATCCGGAATATATGCATAAATATAATAATCACGCTGCTTCAGCATGATTCCGTAGCACCCGGTCCCTTCATTCTTCAAATGAAAAATATGCCGGCTGTCGGTATGCTGTTTCATTGCCTGAATGACCTCGTTGCCGGCAGTATCCTGTCCCATCAGACTCTCATCATTACTGGCAACAATCGTCCCCTGGTCTGCAACCATGATGGTTCCATCTTTCCTTGTACTATAACCATTTAAAAGATTCTGTATCGTCAGATTATAGTTTCTGGCAAATTCAGAAGATGTGTAATAATAGATTGCCACAATACCCGGTGCATCTTTTCTGGCACAGGCCGCAATGTCGATATGTGCCCCATCTTCCCTGGTAAACCGTTCCGAATAGCTTCTTTCTTCATATCCGGCAAAATCCATGATAATTTCTTTTTGCAGATACTCCGTAATCTCACTGGTCAGAGAGTCATCCATACTGTATGCACAGTCCGTCTTTCCCTCTGCATCCAGCACAAGGATCCCATTCACCCAGAGAGTCTGCAGGTTCTCTTTCAGAAACCCGCGGCTCAGCTGACCACCGTTTTCGATTTCCATGTCGATATTCGTACTCATCTGTCTGGCACTTTCGATTGCACGGAGGAGGCTTTTGGATTCCGAAGATTCATTATAATGGGTGTAGGTTGAACACTGCACCTTTACATAGTTTACAATCTCCACCATTCTTTTCTCGGCTTCCGCCTTCTGTGTATGAAAGAAATATAACAGTGAGACTATCACCACACAGATTCCAATCATGCCACCAATCAGCTGGATTCTTTTTTCTTTTATCCTTTTCCTAATATCCAAGATCATCCACCTCCAGATACTTCCGGGGATCATCCAGATATTTTTCAATAATTTTCAGAGAGGTGCCATCCTGACGCATTTCTTCCAGAGTCTGATTCATCTGCTCACAGATTCCTCTGTCATCATCTTTTGCAAAAGCAACTCCTATCCCTGCAACCATCAAAGGTTCTTCCAGGATACGAAAGCTTGCATCATAATCCTTCCTATACTGGACAATCGATTCTTCATGTGCAGCAACTGCATCCACATATCCTTTTCCCAGAAACGTATAGATCAGTTCTCTGTGTCCAAGACTGATCAGATTTCCAAGCTTTGGAATTCTCTCATCTGTCCGGCTCAGAAACATACCCTCCGGTTTGGTTGTAGACTGTACAGCCAGATTCTTTCCCTCCAGATCGCTCAGCTTATAAATATCACTATTCTCATTTACAGCAACTACCTGACGGCTTGCTATGTACGGTCCTGCCCAGCGGTAATCTTCAAGACGCCCCTCCATGGAAAAGCAGCCCATGATACAGTCAATCTCTCCGCTCTCCACCAGTTCTTTTTTCTTTTCCCAGTTGATCTGGACAACATTCACCTGATATCCCATTCTGTTAAAGGCTTCTGTAGCAAGTTCAACATCGATTCCTGTCGGCACACCATCCTCATTCAGATAATTGTACGGGGGATAGCTGTCACTGCCGAGCGTGATGACGGGTTTTTCCGTTTCATTGTTACTGTCATCTGTGTTTTTGCATCCCGCCATGGTGATGACCAAAATCCCAACGAGCAGAATGCCTGCAATTACTCTTTTTCGTTTCATATTTTACCGTAACCTTCTATCCACGACTTACCTCTATTATCTGTTCTTGTTCTACACCATGCTCCCTTAGATAATTTTGATAAATTTCCAATTTTTATACCTTTTCTTCCGCAGAATCATCATTTGATCTGATCAAGAAGCGATGTCCCGATCGTTCCCTCCGGCATCTTCACGTCGAAGTTATCTGCGATCGTTGCACCGATGACCGCAAAGGTATCACTGGTCTTAAGCGCGCCGCTTCCGGTATCGGACGGTGAGTAGGCAAGAAACGGTACCTGTTCCCTTGTGTGATCCGTGCCCTTGTAGGTCGGATCGTTTCCGTGATCCGCCGTCAGGATCAGCAGATCATCCTCACGCAGTACCGGAAGCAGTTCTCCAAGTTTCCGGTCAAACTTCTCGATCTCCTCCCCGTATCCGACCGGATTTCTACGGTGTCCCCACAACGCATCAAAATCGACCAGATTCGTAAAACAAAGTCCCCTAAAATCGCGTTTTGCAATATCGATGGTCTGCTGCATACCGTGCACGCTGCTGTCCGAATGATTGCTCTCTGTGATACCTTCTCCGACAAAGATATCATTGATCTTGCCAACCGAGATCACATCATATCCGGCATCTTTTAACACACTCAGCACCGTCGGTCCGGTCGGCTTCAATGCGTAATCGTGACGGTTGCTCGTGCGCTTAAACTCACCGCGTTTCTTTCCGATATACGGTCTTGCGATCACGCGTCCCACGCGCCACTCGTCACGCATCGTCAGTTCTCGCGCGATCTCACAGTAATGATACAGATTGTCCAGCCCCATCGTTTCCTCATTGCCGCAGATCTGCAATACCGAATCCGCAGATGTATAGACAATCAGCTTTCCCTCGTTGACTTCCTGCTCGCCGAGTTCATCAAGGATCACGGTTCCGCTCGCTGCTTTGTTTCCAATGATTTCTCTGCCGCAGCGCTTCTGTAGTTCATCGATCAGTTCTTTCGGAAATCCATGCTCGGTAAATGTAATAAACGGCTTGTCCGTCCGGATACCCATCATCTCCCAGTGTCCGGTCATCGTGTCCTTGCCGTTACTCGCCTCATTCATCGCCATATAATAAGCGGTCGGTGCATCCACAGGCTTTACCTGCTTTAATGCCTTTAAATTTGCCAGTCCCATTTTCTGCAGATTCGGAATCTTCAGATGCTCCACTGTGTCCGAAATATGCCCGAGCGTATCCGCTCCCACATCATCAAACTTTGCGGCATCCGCCATCGCACCGATGCCAAGCGAATCCAAAACGATTACAAATACACGGTTAAAACGCATGTTACCATCCTTCTTTCTATTCTTAGCTGTTTTTCACGATTTTTACAATGCGGCTTGTACCAAGTCTGCTTGCACCAAGTTCTATGAAGCGCTCGGCATCTTCCATCGAAGAGATTCCACCGGCAGCCTTAATCTTCACATTCTTTCCCACATGCTTCGCAAAAAGCGCAATATCATCAAACGTTGCACCACCGGTAGAGAATCCGGTCGATGTCTTGATGAAATCTGCGCCAGACTCCGTCACGATCTCACACATCTTGATCTTCTCTTCCTCGGTCAGAAGACAGGTCTCAATAATGACTTTTAAAATCTTCTCCCCGCACGCTTCCTTGATCTCGCGGATCTCGTTTAAGACATAATCGTAATCCTTTGCCCTCAACATTCCGACATTGATCACCATATCAATCTCATCCGCACCGTTGTTGACCGCATCCATCGTCTCAAACACTTTCGTTGCAGTCGTGTGATTTCCGTTCGGAAATCCGATCACCGTACAGATCTTCATCTGCTCGCCGACATACTCTTTTGCTTTCTTCACATAACAAGGCGGAATGCACACCGATGCCGTACCGTAGCAGATGGCATCGTCGCACAGCGCGCGGATCTCATCCCATGTACTTGCCTGCAATAATAAAGTATGGTCGACCATACTCAGTATCTTCTTTGTATCCATGTTTCTCTCCTTTTGTCCATATACCATTCTTTAACACACTTATTTTCTCAATGCCATTCAGTTAAGCATCATTTCAGTGGTTTGCTGTCATAGAAAGCCACTGAAATGATGCCTAAAAACCTTAAAAATATTACAAAAAACAGTTGGCAAGTAAGCCAATATATGTTGCGCAAGCCTTGATCATCGCCCTCCTCATCATAAGAGAAATCGATAAACACATATTTGAACAGCCAGAAAAATCCAGATCAGTCACTCACGGGCAGGACAATCCGCGAACAGTAGCGCCGTGCTTCGATCTCCCGCCCCGTATAGGGCGCAACGATACCCAGCACACGCGGCAGACCGGCAGGTGTCAGTCCCCGCTCCTTCACTTCGCGTCCCAGCGTCAGCCATGCCTCATCTACGCCTTCGTCATATTCACCGTAGTACAACACGGACAGCACACGGCATGCCGGCAGCACGACTGCGTCCTCCGGTGCCTGTTCCTTCCGAACCGGTACGCAGACCCAGTAGGGATAGGGCTTCTCTCCGATATAGCCCTCCAGATAATCGTTCCGCTCCTGTACCACGAACATCGGCTCATCAGAAAGCACATAGCCCTTTCTGATACACTCGCTGTAAAACCCATACATGGCGGCATACTTTTCTTCCACCGTACGTCCCATACACTTCTTCATACAGCAGGTCACGGCGTGGAGTGATGTCAGCTGCACCGACATACCGCTATGATCCCCCGCCCGCAGCCGCAGCTCCTCCACACCTTGCAAAAGCTCCTGCAGGCGTTCCTCCAACACCGCGAGCAGCCCCGACACCTCGCCGCCCCTGACAAAATAGTCCGCGATCTCCTGTGCGCCCAGTCCCATGGATTTGAATTTTTCGATCTGTAAAACGCGTGCGACGTTGTGGTTATCGTAATACCGCCGCCCGCTCTCCGGCGCGACATAGGCAGGCGCGAGCAGCCCCTTTTCCTCCATGCGCATCAATGTACTGCGGGAAACGCCACAGGCGTGCGCTGCCTCCGTGATCTGAAAGAGGCTCTTTGTATCTGTTTCCATCCGGTACCTCCTAAAAAACACTTGCTTCGTTCATGGGTGAACGGGTTATAGTGATACTACCATTATAAAAAAACATCGGTTGCTGTCAAGTCTGACACAGCAGCCATCAGTTAAACATTAAAGGAGAAGGAGTGAAGAAACAATGAAGCTTTGGAAACGATTATTAGCGATCCCTATTGCAGCCTCTCTTGTGATGGGGCTGCTGCCTACACCTACGCTGGCAGCGGATACATCAGCACACAGCCACCCCATCTGCGGTGCAGCGCATGCCGATATTGGCGACCACACAGGCGCGTGTGAAGCTGTCGCATGGACCGCGTGGAATGGAACAGACGAGATTACATACGATACGGATACCAAGACCGCCTATGTCTATCTGGAGAAGGATGCGACACGAGACGATTACCTTGATATAGAAGCAGGCCACACGCTCTATCTCTGTCTGAATGGCAAAAAACTGGAAAGTTCCTTAACAAGTTCCGTCGCTTGGCAAGGGATGAGTCAGGTCATCTATGTCTCCAATGGTGCGCAGTTCATACTTTGTGACTGCCAAGGCAGTGGCACGATCACTCACTCGTCCGGTGCAAAAGGAAAAGGAGTGCGGGTTGGCGGGTCAGACCCCGCTGCCGCCACATTTTCCATGTACGGCGGAAAGATCAGCGGCAATCATACCGATGCGCAATGCTGGGGGCCTGGTGGTGCAGGTGTGGAGATACAAAACGGCACTTTTAAAATGTATGGCGGCACCATCAGCGATAACTATGAGGAAAAGACCGGGTCTGACGGCGGTGGTGGTGTATGCGCGCATACCAGTGGCACATTTACGATGTACGACGGTACCATCAGTAATAACCACTCCGTAACAGACGCCGGCGGCGTGACGGTGTGGGGCTATGGTGCTATGAATATATACGGCGGCACCATCCGTAATAACACAGCGGACAACAATGGCGGCGGCATCTGGACGAACATCAACGGATTCATCATATCCGGCAACAGCGTGATTGAAAACAATACGGCTGTAAAGGGCGGCGGTGTGTTTTACCAGGGTGATTCTAGTAGTAATATGACCATTTCCGAATCGGCGCGCATCTCCGGTAATACTGCAACCGGTAATGGCGGCGGTATTTATTTTAAGAATGAAGGCACGCTTACGATGAACGGCGGCAGCATCACCGGAAATACCGCGACAGGCGACGGCGGCGGCGTGTATTTTACCGGCAATACATTCCGTATTTCCGGTAACTTGGACATCAGTGGCAATAAAAAAGCGAGCGCAGACAACAACGTCTATCTGCCAACCAACAAATATATCACTATTGCGGGTGCATTGACCGGCAGCAAGCCAATCGGTGTGACGACGGAAAAGACGCCGGATGCTTCTAACTATGTTCTCATAGCTTCGGGTTACAAAAACTATGCCGCTCCGGAAAAATTCATCTACGAGAACGACAGCACCCCTGTCAGTGCGACCAGCCAAAATAACAACACCGCTAACCTCGTCGTGTGTCAGCATAACTGGAATTCAACTTGGAGTTCAGATTCTTTCTCACATTGGCATGAGTGTTCCATCTGCAACGGCAAAGGGGATATTGCTGCGCATACCTACGACCAAGAGACCGTAAACGAGCAGTATAAGGCGTCCTCTGCGACCTGCCTATCTGGGACAACTTACTATATGTCCTGCGACTGTGGCGCAAAAGGCGCGGATACGTTTGAAATCGGCGACAAAGACCCTGACAACCACAGCGGCATCTTAAATAATGATTGGAAATCAAACGACAGCAAACACTGGAAAGAGTATGCCTGCTGTCGTGCCCACGCTGAGGAAGCTGCCCATTCCGGTGGCACAGCCACTTGCCAGAACAAAGCAGTATGCTCTACCTGTAATAAGCCTTATGGTGATCTCGGCAGCCACGTTCCGGCAAGCACTTGGAGCAAGGACGCAAGCGGTCACTGGCACGCCTGTCAGACACCAAATTGCAATGAGCAGCTTGCTTTTGCCTCCCATACGCCCGGTCCTGCGGCCACCGAGGATGCTCCGCAGATCTGTACAGAATGCGGCTATGAGCTTGCCCCCACTTTGGCACATACCCATGTCTGGGGTGCATGGAGCTCCAACGGCGACGGAACACATACCCGCACCTGCTCAAAGGACAGAAGCCACACCGAAACAAATGCCTGCTCCGGCGGTATCGCTACTTGCCAGAGCTCGGCAATATGCTCTGTCTGTAACACAGCTTACGGCGCCAAGGATATGACCAACCACACCGGCGGCACTGAGGTACGCGGCAGCGTAGAGGCAACCACCAGCACAGAGGGCTACACAGGCGACACCTACTGCAAGGGCTGCGATACCAAGCTCGCTGACGGCAAAACCATCCCGAAAAAAGACAGTGGCTCCAGTGGCGGTAGCAGCACCGGTGGCACTGGCAGTGGCAACTCTGGCGGTAATACTCCCCCCTCCACCTCTGTGACCGTCCCGGTATCCGGCGAGGAAAAAACGATCCGGGTGAATTCAGCTGTCAGCAGCACGACTGCCACGATTGAAGATATTGACCTCTCCAAACTGAATACTGTCATTGGCAATGATGTGAAAACAGGTGTTGTGACCATCGACTTTTCCGTACTTGAGAAACAGATCGATACTGTAAAGCTCCCCGCCAACGTCATAAAGCAGATCGCAGATGCGGTGAAAGACCCGTCCAATGATGCGGAAAGCCTCTCGATCGTACTTACCGATGGTACATCCATTGAATTTGACGAAAAAGCGTTGTCCAAAAAGACCGCACAGACAAACCAGACCGACATTACCATATCCATCAAACGCACCACGGACAGCGCCCTGAGCGCCCTACAGCAGCAGGCAGTGGGCAGCCGGCCCGCGTGGGATATCAAGCTCACCAGCGGCGGCAAAAACATCTCTGACATGGGCGGCGTGATTACGCTCCACACACCCTATGAGCTGCGCTCCGGCGAGCAGTCCAATGGAATCGTGGTCTATTATGTAGACGAGAACGGTAACAGGGAAAGCTGTGAAACCAGCTATGATCCGGTAAAGAAGCTGATCAGTTGGAAAACCAGCCACCTCTCCGTCTACATGATCGGTTATGACGAGAACAGGGTGACTCCCGATACGGACACAGAGGATCAGTCAGCGCTCAACGGCAGTCAGGTATCAAAGCTGAAGCTTCCGATCCTGCTCGCAACAGGAAAAGGCGGCAACCGGAAGATCACTATCTCATGGCGCTCCTATGAGGACGCAGACGGATATGACTGCTACTGGTCATACTGTGACGGAAAACGCAGCTACAAGAAGCTCGCCACGGTAAAAGCGGCAAAAGACCGTGTCACCAGCAGACGCTTAGCCAACAACAGACGGTACAAATATTTTGTAGCCGCCTACAAGCTGATTGACGGCAAGAAGGTATACATCGCCAAGTCCAATACACTCCATGTCGCATTAAAAGACGCGAAAGCAACGAACGCAAAAAAAGTGACTGTCAATCAGACAAACGTCCGGCTCAAAGCAGGAGATACATTTGTGATCAGGAGCCGCACCAAACTCGAAAACACCAATAAAAAAGAGCTGCTCCACGCAGCAGCATACAGATATTACACCTCCGATCAGAGCGTCGCTTCTGTATCGAAAACCGGAAAAATAAAGGCATTGAAATCAGGAACCTGTGTGATCTATGTCGTCGCAAACAATGGTGTTTACGGAACAATTAAGGTTACAGTAAACTAGCATTTTATTTCATATTTTAACAAACACAGCCCCACCGCACAATATTTGTGCCGGTGGGGCTGCTAATCTGGTCTTCTGTCATAGAAAGCCACTGTTTTTATGCCTAAAAACTTTAAAAATATTACAAAAAACCTTATCTAAAGGACATTGATTATCTAATTAACTACATTATTTTCTGTCTAAAATATCCATAAATTCGTCACCTGTAATTGTTTCCTTCTCATACAGGTACATAGCCAGTTCGTCCAGTTTTTCCCTGTTTTCAGCAAGGATTTTTCTTGCTTTTTCATGCTCTGCTTTTACGAGCTGCACGACTTTTTCATCAATTTCCTTCTGGGTATCTGCGGAACAGGAAAGAGACGTATCGCCGCCAAGATACTGGTTGGTCACGTTTTCCATTGCCACCATGTCGAATTCATCTGTCATGCCGTAGCGGGTGATCATCGCTCTTGCAATTTTTGTTGCCTGTTCGATATCATTGGAGGCTCCGGTCGTGATCTCACCAAATACGATCTCCTCTGCCGCACGTCCGCCTGTAAATGTAGCAATCTTATTCTCAAGTTCTTTTTTCGTCATCAGATATTTATCACCCTGCTCAACCTGCATAGTGTAGCCGAGTGCACCTGAGGTACGCGGGATGATCGTAATCTTCTGGACCGGTGCCGAATGACTCTGCAATGCAGCTACCAGAGCGTGTCCTATCTCATGATATGCAACAACCTTCTTCTCCTGATCTGAAAGAACCGCATTCTTCTTCTGATATCCTGCAATAACCACTTCTATACTTTCTTCGAGATCAGATTCATTTACAACGGTCCTTCCACTACGGACAGCACGTAATGCTGCTTCATTTATAATATTGGCAAGCTCCGCACCGGATGCACCGGATGCCATACGTGCAATCGTATGCAGGTCAACATCATCAGATGCTTTTATCTTCTTTGCATGAACCTTTAAAATTGCTTCACGGCCTGCAAGATCCGGCAGTTCAACCGGCACACGCCTGTCAAAACGTCCCGGACGTGTAAGTGCCGGATCTAACGACTCCGGACGGTTCGTTGCAGCAAGAATGATGACACCATTATTTCCTTCAAATCCGTCCATCTCTGTAAGAAGCTGGTTTAAGGTCTGCTCCCTCTCATCATTTCCGCCCATTTGTCCGTCACGCTTTTTACCAATGGCATCAATTTCATCAATAAACACGATACATGGTGCCTTTTCCTTTGCCTGTCCGAAAAGATCTCGAACTTTGGAAGCTCCCATACCGACAAACATCTCAACGAATTCTGATCCGGACATTGAGAAAAATGGTACATTTGATTCACCCGCAACTGCTTTTGCAAGCATTGTTTTGCCGGTTCCCGGAGGTCCTACAAGAAGGACACCTTTTGGCATAGACGCACCTACATCGGTATACTTCTTCGGATTGTGAAGATAATCAACGATCTCTGAAAGGTTTTCTTTCGCCTCATCTTCTCCTGCAACGTCTGAAAAACGGATTCCCTCACTGGATTGCACATAAATCTTCGCATTGCTTTTTCCCATTCCAAAAGCCATCGAATTTTTTCCTCCGGCATGCTCCATCAGTTTCTTCGCCATATAATTTCCCAGTGCGATAAAAAGGATCAATGGCAAAACCCCGGTCAGCAGGAAGCTGATGATCGGTGACATCTGCTTATCGATATCTTTTGCGAATACTGCTCCACATTCATATAGCCTGTCCGTCAGGTTCGGATCGTTCATCAGACCTGTTTTATAAATATTTTTTTGATCTTTATCTGTAAAGATGATCTGATTGTCCTTAACTTCTACTTCACCGATATTCTTCTTCTCGATCATGCTCATAAAAGTTCCATAATCCGTTTCCTTTACCTGATGCTCCATAAGGATTGGTGTGACAACCAGATTAAATACGATCAGCACTATTAACACAATCCCATAATAATATGCCAGTGGTTTTTTCGGTGTTTTAACTTCTTTCATGGTCTTTCCTCCTGTTGTTCTGCGTTATGCTTTCTCCGTGCATTTTCGTATTATTTATTCTGCCATCTGACTTCGCCCTTGGACAGAAGCGGATAACAGATCAGCTGATCTGAATCCAGATTTTCCGCATGCATGTCAACCGCTGTGATCTGATGATTATCATAAGTCGTATAATAATAAATACCTTTTGCTGTATTACAACAGGACGTGTATATCGTGATCTCATATTTGCCTTCTGTCACCTCACAGCATCCACGCTGCTGATCTACGGATCCTAAGATATGGAAGAACTGGCTTACACTCTCATCCTCTTCTTCACCGGAGATCGAATTTAATTTTGTAAAGGCAACTTTCACAAATCTTGACTGGCTGGAAAGATCTCCAGGTATTCCCATTCCACCCATTCCTCTGCTATATGCATCAAGCTGTAATACTCCTGCAAAAGTACTCTCCGGCTGTTTTCTGGATACTCCGGCATAATTATTCAGTGCAAACATCTGACTCGGGAATGGTGGATTATTGGTAAGCACTCCTACCGGATTATCATATACATGCAGCCCATCCTTCATAGACTCAACAACGATACAGGAGTCTTTGTCTGCAATGATCCAGTGAAGCTGTGCTGTCGGCAGCTGTTCACTGAATGCTGTGCCTGTCAGTCTCATTGCTGCCAGCTTCTCTCTCGCCTCTGCTACAGTAGCACACTGTGTAAGGATCCATGGGATGAACTCGAACTGTGCCACCTGGCTGACTTCTGTTTCATCTTCCGGCAAAGCCTCTTCATATGCCGCATTGCCGACAAAATTAAGACCTGCCATTCCAAGGCCTTTTTCATTAACAGCATCATAATAAAGCGGATAACCTTCTGCAACAAATGCCATTCCGATCAAAGCATAATGGCTTTTTATCTTCCCGGCAAACCGGAAATCAAATTCGTAATTTCTTGGCGTTATCGTGATCTGTTCCCCATAGGAAAATTCATAATCAAGCGTTCTGCCCATATAAAAATCTTTTGTTTTGTAAGTTGCTGCTGTACACATATCGAACACCTCTTCTTTCTGCTATAATAGTCCTGCAAACAATCTCATAAACAACTGTCCGAGCCGTAAATATGCACTCCGTCCTGTGCGGTACTTTTCGGTCACTTCCCTGCATTCATTCATTGTTGCTCCCAGATCATCTCTTATATCCAAAACTGTCTGACTATCCGCCATAAAACAACCATTTTCAAAGTGGTGATAAAGACTTCTATAGTCAAGATTTATCGTTCCGCAAGTTGCCATACAGTCATCTGCAACACTCATTTTTGCATGACAGAATCCTGGTGTCCATTCATAAATCCTCACACCATTTTTCACCAGTCCATGATAGAAAGAACGTGTAATGCTGTATATTAACTTCTTATCCGGCATTCCCGGAGTGATGATCCTGACATCTACTCCACGCTTTGCTGCCAGACACAAGGCATGTGTCATCTCATCGGTAATGATCAGATATGGTGTCATAAACCAGCAATATCTCTCTGCCTTGTTTATCATACTGATATAGACTTCTTCTCCCACCTGTTCATCATCCATCGGACTATCTGCATAAGGCTGGATAAATCCTTCCTGTGCTGCCTGATAATCTGATTTTACAAGATACTGATCAAAATCTGTATCATTTATATCTTTCATACTTACAGCATTCCACATTTCCAGAAATGTAATCGTCAAAGATCTGACTGCATCACCTTCCAGACGTATTCCGGTATCTTTCCACTGCCCATATGGATGCGTATAATTAAAATATTCATTTGCAAGATTGTATCCGCCTGTAAAACCAATCTTTCCATCGATCACCGTGATCTTTCTGTGGTCACGGTTATTCAAAAACACATTCAGTCCCGGCATAAATGGATTAAACACTCTGCAATGAATTCCTGCAAATTCTAGTTTTTTCACAAAATCCGTATTAATAAATCCTATCGATCCCATATCATCATAGAAAACACGGACTTCCACTCCTGCCTTTACACGTTCTTCCAAAACATTCTGTATTTTCTTCCATGCCTTGTCATCTTCTATGGCATGATATTCCATAAAAATAAACTTTTCTGCTTTCGACAGATCTTCAAGCTGTGCATCAAGCCCTTTTTCTGCTGCATCATAATAGGTAACATCTGTATTCTGATATACCGGGTAATGTGCATTTCTCTGAATATAAGCACTGATATTTCCGGCTTTTGGAATTTTAGCATTCATCTTTTCCAGGCATGCCACATTGTCAGGAAGCAACGGCAATAACTTTCTGTCGATATCTGCATACCGCTCCCGCATCTTACGTGTGCCTCCATTCAATCCGATCAGTAAATATAGTGCTACACCCATGATTGGGAAAATAAGAATCAAAATAACCCACGGCATTTTCATAGAAGATGTTTTATCTGACGCATATAATGCCAGAACTAGTACTCCTGCAAATAATCTCGTAATAAGGTTCACGATCTCAGCATATTCATTCAGTTTTGTGATCATCATTACAATAAATGCAGCTTCCAGTAAGATACAAAATACAGAAAAACATAGTCTTTTTACGCCATTCTTTGATCTCGCCCTGCCTTCTAAAGTATCCTTCTTCATGTATATCACTCCTATTATAATAATTTCTTCTTATTTGATGATCCATTACAAAAATGGAATCTTCTTGCGATATGACCATCAACAAGATCCGTAAGACCAGACAGCAATAAGATTTCACCAGCTAACAGAGGATTTTTCTTTACACAATAACTCCATATAATTACCGGAATCAGACAAAGCCGAAAAAAAGAAAGAAGATTAGGAACCGTAATAATTCTATTCAAATTTTCTTCCTGATTCACTTCACTCTGCATGTACGGTCACCTCACTTTCCTTTTTTTTAGACATAAACCAATAAAATATAACACAAAATGCTAAAG
>URSS01000038.1 GCA_900550545.1 uncultured Lachnobacterium sp.
CATCGAAAAATAATCTATATAACTCATTACAGAATCTCTTGAGATTCCTATTTGCCTCCCTAATGCTAATATTTTGACGAGATCATACTGACATACATATTCCAACTCACCCACCATAGTCGACGAAGCCAACATATACTTCTGCATACAAAGCCTACTCAGATAATAAAGCAATGCCAAAAATGTGGCCAACTCATCTTTGCTCCCAATAATCACTTTATTCGTATTATCATCTAAGCTTCTAAGTGAAGACGACGATATCTTATTTAAGTCTGACATTACACGTTTCTTACACAACTCGAAATATTTAGTATCAATAACATTTGCCATTCTATTTAGTATATTATAAAAAATATAAATCTTCTGAGGATGTTTTATTAACTCTTTCACATTGATTTTATCATGCAAGTATTTCTCACATTCAACAAATATTTCTTTTTCTACCTCAAAATTCAAAGTATCATCTAAACCATAATAATATAATAATTCTTTATGATATTTTTCTGAAATAACAGGAAAATAGAAACCATATGTATTATCATCTTCAGGTTTTATTATTACCTTTGAAGCGCAATCACGTATTTCTCTTATTTGCTCTCCCCGCTTAAATTCGTCGTACAATTGTAATACATACTCAACAAATGAATATTCTTCACCTAAACTAGGAACATATCTTTTCTTTGAAAACGAAATCTTCCTATCGGATATGAGCACCCTATGTATGTACCAATATATAGCTTCTCGAAGAGGATTTACTAAAATGAGATATTCATTAGAATCACCCAATCCCGCAGCTAAAGATTCTTCAGATTTCATTTTATAGTTCATTTCTAACACGATAAGTGGAAAAAGAATCTCATAATAGAAATCATGATTAAATAACTGTAATTTTTCAGAAAATACTCTGTCGACATCATTTTGTATAGCATCTGCAATTTTCTTTCTTAATTCATACTCTTGCTGTCTCTCCATATACCTCACCTTTTCTCATCAAATAATGTTCTTCTTAGCATGTTTTTCCATACGGAATTCCTTATAATCTATTAAATATGAATTGCATTCGTTTTTACAACTGGAATTTATTTCTCTCTTAGAACGAATTTTTTGAAGTAAGAAAGCAATACTTTCCACATATGATTACAATGAACGAACCGATATAGTATCACAAAAGTTTTATGGCGTAGCTGTTTTCTTACATAACACTGCCAAAGGTAAGGAAGGATCAGGTGCTTTCTTTTCACAATAGATGACATTGGTTTTGCATCCAAGATAACGATAAATTTCCATCGCCTGCGATGACAATGCATAATCACAGGTAACAAAATAGTTGCATTTTGACGCATAACAGATATGATCAACATCATAAAACCCACTTCTAATGGTTCTGTAAAACTCACGATCATACGTAGGATAAAAAGCTTTATATGTAAACTTTGTGCGCTTCTCAATTTTATTTCTGTGATAGCCTAATGCATTCATTAGTATAAAAAGAAGCCGAACCGCTTCTCTAATCTCGGAAAAGGTTCTTTCCTTTTTACAATAATCATTAAAGTACTCAACTGGAAAACGAGAACCACAAATCTCGTAAAATACCCTATTAATGCTTTCGTTATCAATCATCTCATTCTTCGGATCAAATAACTGTGTAGATGTTAACAAAGAAATTTCCTTTCTGTGTGTTTCCACCTCTTTTTCGTCCCATCTGAGTAATCCACACGTTTTTTCCTCTAGAGCCTCAAATGTAGCGCATTCTGACTCTTCAGCATACTGATTCAAAACCTGAAGTTTTTTCGCACGGTCAAAGCACACTTCTACAGGTTCTGTGAGAATTTTGAGACATCCGTCCCGAACCGGAAGGACTTCGCAGTTGCTACAAATTTTTGAAATATTATCTCGCCGTTTGCCCTCAAATATAGAATTGTCCATCCTACATACTTCCTCCATATGAGTAGGACTATACACAAATTGAATTTCATCCATTTCGGCATAATTATCCAGTTGTGTGTGGAAAACTTCATTACTCTCATATAATTGGTAAACGCCAAAATCCATATACACAAGCGTTTTCTTTTCCAATACACATAACGGAATGTTCTTCGTCTGAAAGTCTCTACAAGTTGTTTTTATTTCAGTGTTCAGAATGTTGTCGATAGATCGTACTCTGTTCCATTCGTTCAGACTAATTTGAAGTTCCTTACGATCTTTTTTTCCCAGATATTTCCTTAACAACTGAACACTTTTTATCAATTCCAACCAGTCCACTCCGCTCGGACACTCATCCCACTGTTCACAAGAACCAACCGCTTCTAAATAATAATCTGCGATTACTGCTTCTAGCTCTAATTTTTGTGTTTTCTCCATATCATCACTATGCATATTTTTAGCAATCATTTCTAAGTCACTAAAAATAGTATAAGGTAAAACAGCACAAATATCACATCTTAGATTAATCTGATTAAGTCCCTTTTCTGTCATCAAAATGCTCGCATAAATATTATATATATCTCGATAATAAACAAAACATTCTGGTGTTGAGCATTTCCGGTCTGCGTATTTTGGTACATCATTTTCCGGATTAGGACATTCATGAAGCTCATGTATCTTGTCCAACAGGTGCAGCAAGGCATAATAATATTTCATCAGTATTAAATCAGCACGTCGATCCTTTACGTTTTTCAACTGATTTTTTTCTCTTTCTCGTTGATACAAGTACATTCCCGCATAATTCGGCAAATCTTTACAGACTTTGCAAACCCAATTAATATCATTATCCGTACCTTCACAGGCAATATGACTATTAAAATTTTCGCTCATATTACACACTCCTTTGCACAATAAAACATTTTCATCTATTTTTAACTTACAAATACCAAGTTGCAAATCTCATTTTGCATTTCTATATGAAGTTACAATATGACTTGGTGCAAATAATACTGATGCAATAATCAATAACACTGACCTACTCATAATCCCACTAAGCAGGAATAAAATTGAAAGAATAATTGCACAGTAAATCATTCCATCATAGCCCTCCTCAAATACCGATTTGACGTACTTTTCCTAAGCCCCAAAAACAAGTGCAAAATTCCGTACATATCTTGTCATCTTCAAATCTCACATTATCAAGCAACAATGCCTGAAACAAAACATCTCCCACATTCTCCATCCTTACCATTCCATACTCTTTTTCTGTAAGCCCTTCAACCTGCATATCCTGCAAAGCAGCTTCTTTTCTTGCCACCAGACAATGCGTATATAATGCCATGATATACTTTTCGGACATAAGGAAGGCGTATGTTTCATTCCCTTGATATGTATATCGGCACTTTTCCAGATTTTCTTGCGGTATATCGAAATAACATCTGACCGTTTCCAGATATACATCTCCATTATACTGTGGTTTCAGCTTCTTTGCATACCTTCTGATTGTTGCAAATATATTATTTCTTTCCATGGCTGTCTTTGTTCGCTTAAATACAGGCTTTTTCCCACGCAAGTCCATATAAACATTATTTAAGATAGTCTTTCCGGCATACTGCTTGAAATCACCTATCCTTAGCAAATAGGATAGCACCTCCAGCAATTTCTCCTTTGATGTTATCTCCTGATACGAATAATCTCCAAATTCAATATGATCCAGTTTCAAAGGGCAGCTCCCCTTCGCTATCTCACGCTCCATTACCCTGTTAATATCTCTCATTAATTCCATCTATATATCTCTATATATCTCTCTCCTTCTCGCTTCTGGACATCGTGTCCAAAAGCACAAAAAGCAGCTACAAGTATTTCACTCATTACTGCCCTAACGCTGTTACCTGATTATTCTATTCCTGCCGTTTTGCAAATCCGGCTTTTCTATTCATAAGTTCCCCTTGTTTCTCCTTTGGCAGACACCGGAATATCTCATTATATCCCATTCCTGCCATCGGCGTTCCTTTTGCCAGAAGAAAAAGCTGCGTGTCAAGCCATTCCTCCCACAAGTTTTCAAACATGCTCCGGCTATCCGTAAATGTAATTGCATCTTCAAAACCTTGCGGTGGTCTATAATACTGTAACTTGACAAAACCGTATCTTCCAGCATCCACAACAAGTATATTTTCAATCTCATACAGCTCTGCAAAAGCATCTGCAACTTTTCTGCATGTATTGCAGTCAAATATCATAAACAAACCGACACTTAACCGACATTCAAACCGACATTTTTATGTAAGTGAAAAGAAGTCCCCGAAGGAACTTCTTTCGCCACAAATCATATTCTTTTTTTATCGAGGGAAGTCTGGTTGATGATCCTACTGTTTTACAAAATAGGAGTACAATGGGGGACAAATCCCATCCACATTCCCTAAAAGCCTTGATTTTAAGCCTTTTCAGCCAAAAGTACGATTTCTGGGCAAATGATAGCATATTGTTGCAAGTCTATTCTTACAATTCCATCAGAAAATGTTCATGCAGCGCACGTTTCACCTGATCGAAATTACCTCGCTCCGGACATTGGATGGAAACAACCAATCCCTTCTCTGGGAGAATCGTTGTAATCTGTCCGAATGCGCCATCAGCACGATAGGATCCTGGATATGGACTGATCCAGAACTGATAGCCATATCCTACATGCCAGAGATCTGCAGATGGCTCGAAGGTAAATTTCGGGGTGGACACCTCCTGCACCCAGTCCCTGCTGACAATCTGCTCGCCCTTCCAGTTACCCTCAGCCAGATAGAGCTGTCCCAGTTTCATCATCTCGGTACAAGTCAGATACATACCTCCGCCGCCATTCGGATGTCCCTGTGGATCATGCTCCCAGAGCGGCCATCCCATATCAAGGGGCTGGAATACCTTCTCATACAGATACTCTCCCATCCGCTTGCCAACGGCCCGTTCTACCATATGAGCAGCCAGAATACTGTCGGCAGAGGAATAGCAGAATGCACTGCCTGGCTCCACAGGAACCGGCTGTGCCATCATATATTTCTCATAATCCGGTGCGCCGACGCCCGGACGTCTGTCCGCATTCATCAGAAGTGCCTTACCAAAGCCACTGGACATGCAGAGCAGATGTTTCAACTGAATCTTCTCCAGATTTGGATCCGGATTTGAAGGAAGTTTATCTTTAAACACTTCCGCCACATGATCTTCCAGGCTTAGTTTTCCCTCTTCCATTGCGAGTCCAACTGCTGTTACCGTAAAACTCTTGGTATGTGAATAAATATTTCTCGGTGCATTTGCTGCGTAGTGCATCTCACAGAGTACCTTGTTCTCATCTCCGACACTGATAGCTTCCAGCGGCAGATTGTGGCTGCTGGCATAACGATGAAATTCCAAAAACTTCTCTTCCAGTAACATAATACCTCTATCCTTTCCGGCAAATCTCTGATGTCAGTCCGATATAACCGATGCGACGTGTCGCAAGGTTAAAACCAATCTATCTGACATCTCCAATCTGGTTCTATTATCTCATACACATCTCTGCATCTGTCGGCAGTGGCATCAGCGGTGCGGACGGCAGGGTCTGATACCAATAAGCAACACTGGTGTAATCATCGTAACGCGGTCCGGTCCAGCCCATGTTGTCGAGTGTCATACGAAACTTATTCTCAAAACGGATCGGGTCTGCAATATGGAAATGATACAGCAGGAATCTCTGCTGTCCGTTATAGAATTCCCGGTTGTCTCCATAGATTGCATACATGCCGGTATATAAGCCGCTGAAGGTCTGATAGCTCTTGATGATGATGTCATTTCCAAATCCATAGGAACCGCCGAAGTAGTCTTCAGTTCCGGTATAGTGGATAGACGGATACGGATCATCGTCCAGATACATGCGGGCTTCGCCTTCTACCCAACAGGTATTGTTGCCATTCATACCAGTTGCCAGAGTCACACCAACAAATTGTCCCCTGCCTTCGATTCCGTCAACGATTGTGTAGGTACGACCCTTCTGAACCGGGTGCTCTTGGCGATAGGTGGCATGGAAATAACCAGCCTCCGCCGGAATCTCCTGATAAGCTCCGGTGATAATATAATAGAGATTTTCATCCTTGTCACCACGGTTTTCCATCGTGATCCGAGCTCTCTTATGGAACGGCATCTCAAAATAGCTGTTATAGCCGCGACCAGGAGCTACCAGCATCATGGCAGAATTCAACACCGGATATTTGCCATCCCGGTCCACGAAATTTTCATCATAGGCACATCCGAAGAATGCAGAGAGCGGAGCTTCCACAGACGGATATTCCTGATCATCCCAATACATACGGATGATAAAATGGTGCCCGACATATCCGGTAAACCACATATGCTGGATCACACCCGGTCCTGCAGCATCTACCAGAGTTACGGTTTCCCCTGCAGGAATCGTCACGGTCGGACGAAGCTTGGTGCAGTCACCGCCCTGGGAACCACCTGCGCGTACACCGGTTGGATTCTCTGCGGAAAATGCAAACGTTTTGGAGTTCTGGATCATACAATAGTTGTTCATATTCTTCTCCTCTCTGATCAAACCTGGATCATCTGAAATTATTGCTTACTACGCTATCGCATTTCTCTATTCACTATAAATTCACTATAACATTTATCTCCCATGAAGTGACGGAATTACAGAATCATTCCGTCTGCGCCTTCTCATTTTCTTCCCGGATAATCTCCTTTAATTCTTTTCGCATCACATCCAGTGGAGTCTTCTGTCCGGTCCATAATTCGATCTGAGCAGCCCTCTGGAACTGGACATACCAAGACCATTCAGGATTTTGCAGCCCTTCTTCTCAGCATTTTTCAGGAATGCGGTCTTGGACGGGTTGTAGCAGGCATCAAAATAAAACTGTCCTGGCCTGATTAGTTCAAATCTTTGTATATGGGTTTTTGTATTGCCCGTGGTTTTGTGTTCTGTCAGCGTATTGAAGATTTTTCGTCTTTCTTAAGTGACTCCCTTGTGATCTTTTTCATATCAAGGAATGGCAGCCCGGATGATGCGTCTGCTCGACAATCTCCTTTATTCAAGCGCTTAAACTGATTCTACCATAAATCTATGAACAAAGTTTATCTGTAAAGAAAATTGATACAGAGTTTTTCAAAATCGGTCCATCTGCTCCTGGGTAGCCACCTGCCTACAACTTGTATTGCTATTTCCTATCGTTCCGAACAATGCAACCATTGTCCGGCAGCTGTTTCAGGTACCAACAATTCTGCAGTAGTATACCCAAGAGGAGAAATATGATTGGGTATGGCGGCGACAAAAGCTGGGTAAATACCCCCAAAAAGAAAAGAAAGCACCCACCATCATAGTGCTTTTTTTATCTTAGCTTATCATGAAATCAAGTCTTTCAATTCTGTTCTTTACCAGTCAGAACCCCAATCGTCGGAGCCGGAGTCCCAGCTGCTATCGGAATCCCAACTGCTGTCAGAGTCCCAGCTGCTGTCGAAATCCCAGGTGTCGTCATCATCATACGAAGGGTCGTAGTAAGGCGAATCGTCGAAGTCATCATAATCAGCGCTGCTGTCATAAGAGTTGGAATCATAATAGGAAGAATAATCATCATTCATCCAGTCGGCAACCGTAGTAGCAGTCCAGGCGTCGTTCATCCATTCATACCAGCTGCCGTGATAGTAATAATAATTGTTGTTGCCGTAGGTGTAGTAACCGGTTCTGGGTCCGGAACCGCCGCAATTAAATAGGGAGGGCATTGCCAGCTGCACAACTACAATCAGAATAATAATCGTAATAATGTTTTGAAGTTTGTTTTTGGGGGATGATTCATTGTTGCTCCGGTTGCCGGAAGTATTCCCCTGCGGACGCGGCTGGCCTGCCTGACGGGCTTTCTGGTCGGCAACGCGTTCTTTCATTTTCATATAAAGCTCGTTTACCGCATAGGCTTCATCGCTGCCCTTGTAGCGGACCGCACGGTTGCCGTCGGCTTTGTTTTTGTAAACCACAAAAGTGCCGTCGTCCGGGTCCTTGTAAATACCGAAGGCCTTCGGACCTCTGTAATCCTCGCCGATAAAAGTACGCATGTCGGCAAGCGGCAGGTTCATTGCCTTAGCCCATGCCTTCAGTTCTTCGATCGTTTTAGGAACCTTGTCTGACTGTCTCACGTAGTGGCTGTTGGTTGCTCCGCAGTTCGGACAGGTTTCGTCAAAATCATTAATCCAACTATCACAATAATCACATTTAATTTTCACAGTTTTCCCCCTCTGCATCTTATGTTGAAATGTCAGCTGTATCGCATAGTAAAATATATTCTCAAAATGAGACTGCAAATACAAATAATGTACTTAGTATAAGGCAAAAGGATGACCATCGTCAACGGCAGCCTGCCATTTTCCCAAAATTATATGAAAATTCATCAAGACCCGACCAGAAAATGTACCCACCCCACGCTGCCACACGAAATTCAAAGGATATCCCGTCAAAAGCGTACCCCCACTCTGCCACACGAAATTCAAAGGTTATCCCGTCAAATGCGTACCCCCACGCTGCCACATGGATTTTACATGGGATTTACGGCAGCGTGATAGCGGAAGCCGGCTTTTTCCGTAAAATCCGCACCATTCTTTTGCCGCTTCTGCACAACAGCAGTGTTTCGGCGGTACTTGCGGCATTCGGAGGAAGTGTGTTTAACCTTGCCATCACTACCATTCTGTATCCGCCAAATTACAGTACGCTGCCGGTTTACATCAGCGACTCCTACAACGATTTGAAGTTCGGCTACGCGGCAGCAGCCACCATGGTGGGCGGCGCCTTTATCGTGGGCATCATGATGCTTTTGGAAGTGGTGCTGAACGCCGGCTACCGGAAAAAGCAGGGACATTAAGAAGAAAGTGGTTACAAATTATGGAAACGATTTTGGAACTGAAAGATGTAAAGAAGAATTACGGTAAGAAGGAAATCTTAAAAGGCATCAACCTGACGGTGCAGGAAGGGGAGATTATCAGTGTGCTCGGCCCTTCCGGCTGCGGTAAGTCTACCTTATTAAATATCATTGCAGGCATTCTGCCCCTGAACGCAGGGCAGGTATTTGTCCGGGGTAAAGAAATGTCATCTCCACACAGGGTGGTGCCTATCGAACAGCGTGACATGAACATGGTGTTTCAGGATTTTGCCCTCTGGCCGCATATGAAGGCACGGGACAACATTATTTACGGATTGATGGTGCGCAAAACGGACAAGGCGCAGATGCAGGAAAAACTTCACGAGGTGGAAACGCTGCTGCAATCTGGACGTGCAGCTTCGTATTGAAATGAGAACGGAAATGGCACAGCTTTTCCGCCAGTTAAAGACCACGGTATTCCACGTTACCCACGACCCGTCCGAAGCATTCGCCATGGCGGACCGCATTATCGTGATGAACCAGGGTGTGATTGACCAGATTGCCACTCCGGCGGAATGTTACGAAAGCCCCCGCACCATCACGGTAGCGGGACTTTTAGGCGCCGGAAACTGCGTGCATGGCGCAGTAATGGAAGGGCCCGCGGAAGCAGACGATGCAGAAGTTGGAAGTGCAGAGCAGGCAGCAGATGGCAGCGACAGGGAAAACCGTGCCGTTGTCAGCATGCAAAACCGGAAGCTTGTCTGTAAAAGTTTTCAAAATGTTAAAAAAGGACAAAAAATGCTCTTGAAATTTCGCCCGGAAGAATGTATTTTTGTAGAAAAAGAATGTAAAAATGCTATTCCGGTGCGCGTGGTGATGTCCTCATTTGAAGGCGGCCAGTACCGGGTTAAGGTGGAAACAGATGGCGGCGATACCTTCTGCCTGCTTCATCCTACGTTTTTGAAGGAGCAGCAGACGGGATACGCCCAAATCCTTCCGGAAAGGTTGTATGCTTATGAGGAAATTTCTGGCTAAGGGCGGTTACGGAGAACATGGACGGAGCTGCTTTTTAACGGAATACGGTACAGAAGGTCGTTTTTATATGGTGGATTGTGGTATTATGGACAGCGACAGCAATCCCTATCCCGATGTGACGGAGGAGGAACTTGCCAAAACGGATTACGTTTTTCTGACGCACAGTCATAAAGACCATAGCGGTGCATTCATGCACTTTGTGGAAAAAGGTTTCCGGGGGACACTGGTTACCTCTGCCATGGCGTTTGAACTGTCAGATATAACCTATGACAAGGTTGTCATTTTATCATTGGATATGGAGCAGCCGGTGGCTTTCCGGCAGCAGGACTTGCAGGTTTCCTTCGGCAGAACCGGCCACTGCATGGGCGGCCTGTGGTTTCTCATCACGGATGCACTGGGCACCTGCTTTTTCAGCGGAGACTATCAGGAAGATACCCTTGCCTATGCCTGCGATGCGGCAAGAGGAATGAAAGCGGAGCTTGCTATTGTGGATTGTGCCCATTATGAAACGGACAAGAGTGCTGCCGAACTTCGTGAGGACATGCTCGCACAGACGGATAAATATCTGCAGGAGGCGAGACGGGTCATTTTCCCGGTACCCAAATACGGTCGCGGCATGGAGATGTTTGCCCTGTTGGAAAAGGAATTTCCGGATAAAAAAGTCATGGTGGATGCTGCTTTCGTAAGAGAAAGCCTGCGCTGCCTGAAGGACAGAGCCTGGTTCTGCGAGGATACCTACGACAAATTATGTGGATTACTGGAGCGGCTTTCCGGGGAATGTGTGGATTTCTCCAGAGAGGATGCCGTACAGCCGGATTATGATATTCTGCTGCTTGCGGACACGCACCTTTTGAAGCCTTACAACACTGCTTTCGTGGAAAAGGAAGTAGCCGCCGGAGCAAGAGTAATCGTTACCGGCAGAGTCAGACCCGGCAAGCTGCCGGAAAAACTGCTTGCCGAAGGAAAAGCAGCGAAGTTTCTGTACCCCCACCACCAGAGCAGAGGCGACCTGCTCCGCGTGGCAGAAAACAACGACTTTACCGTCGTCCTGCCTTACCACAATGAGGTAAAAGAAGTGCTGGTGAAGTAAAGAGAAGTAAAAAGAGAGGCTTAAGCCGGTATGACAGAAATGTTGTACCGGTTTTTTGATTTTAAATTATACTCTGTTATTGTATGGCTTTTTTGTCGGATTACGCGATAAGTCGGAATATATAAAATTAGGTTGAAAATTGACGGAAAATGTAGGATATGGTAATGTAATAATGAGTGGGTAAGTCATGGCAACATGCAATAAAAAGAATAAATGTTGAAAAATGATTACAAAGACCGATTTATGGGACAAGTGATGAGTATACTGGGAGAAAAGGGAAACCGAAAAGAGAAGCATGGCGAAGAGATCGCCTACATGAGCAGATTAGGAGAAATGATTATGGCAGAGAACAGAAGAGAATTGACACAGGATGAAATGGATTTGAACACGGGAGCAATGGCTTATCAGCAAGGAGATTATAAAACCGCCATTACCTATTATACTAAAGCTGCAGAAGCGGGGAACGTGATTGCTCTCAGCAATCTGGGCTACTGCTACTATTATGGCAGGAGTATTCCGGTGGACAAAGTAAAGGCAAAGGAATGCTGGGAAAGGGCATCTATTTTTGGTGATATTGCTGCTGTATACAAGCTGGGTGATATGTATCGGAACGGCGATTTAAAGGAAAATATTGCCTATTCCCATGCTCTTTACCGGAGAGCCTTTGAAATGGCACTGGAATCGGAAGATATCTATGTCTGCCCGGATGCTTATCTGCGCATGCTCCGCTATTATCCGGAGGAAATCAATCATTATGCAGACAGGCAGACCATTGCCGAAGACTGTGTCTCCATGTTAAAGAAGCGAATTGAGGATGGTGACCGTTATTCCGACAAGCTGTTAAAAGAGGCGGAAGATTTCCTTCAGAAAATTCATTCTGCTGCACCCAAGGATGCAGATATGACACCGGAGTTTGTCCATGGAAAAAATATACCCGACAGCCTGCAGGTAAAAGAGAGTTTCTTCTCAGACGGCAGGAGCTATCTGGCTGAAATGTGGTGCCTGGAACAGACTACCAATGTAACCTATTATTTCCCGGTAGACGATACAATGGGGGGTAAAATCCCCAATGACAGTGGAGCAATCGAGGACTACCTGATCCGCCAGAAGAAATTAGTAGCTGGGGAATCCCATCCTCTGGGCATCCAGATCATAGAAAGATACGGCTGCCGGATTTATTCCGTGACAGTATGCGTGGGCTGCGACGATGAGGTGTTCTGCGAGGCGTATTTGTAGGGTGAGAAAGGTGTGTAAATGGACTTAGGATAAGGAGAAAAGGGATTTAAGAATATTTTTCAGAGCTTTATGGGAGAAGATAAACCGTTAATGAAAGCAATATGCAACAAAAAAAGACTTGAAACCAAGTCTTTTAAGTTCTACACCATGTAGAGTCTTGCGACGATTTCGGATAAATCCTTATTTGCACTCGTCTTGTAAGTTCATTAATAGGCTATCATTATTGAAGAGATATGTCAAGATAAAAAATTATGAAAAATTAAAGGAGGAATTTTCATGCGGGAAACAGGAAAGGATTATTATTTAGGGTTGGACATGGGAACAAATTCTGTAGGCTGGGCAGTTACAGATGAAAACTATGTGCTGATGAGAGCAAAGGGCAAGGATTTATGGGGTATTAGGGAATTTGATGAAGCGCTTACGGCTGTTGACAGAAGAACGCATCGTGTAGCAAGAAGAAGACGCCAGCGTGAAATAGCAAGAATTGGGTTACTTAAGGAATATTTTCATGATGCAATAGCAGAAGTAGACCCTGATTTTTACCAGAGACTGGATAACAGTAAGTATCATGAAGAAGATAAGGATAGTGCGGTAAAAGGCAAAAATGGGATTTTTAATGATGCAAATTATAACGATAAGGATTATTTTAAGCAGTATCCTACCATTTTTCATCTTAGAAAAGAATTAATAGAATCGACAGAAAAGCATGATGTACGTTTGGTTTATCTTGCTTTATTAAACATGTTTAAGCACAGAGGTCATTTTCTGAACGCAGGTCTTAGTACAGAGTCTGAAAACACCATGGATACGGCATACCACAATTTTGTAGAAACTGCAGCACAGACCATAGAATGCAATTTTATGGAAACAGTTGATATAGAAAAGATAAAGGAAATATTAGGAAGCAGAGATTATTCACGCAGTAAAAAAGCAGAGCTGGTAGCTCAGATATTACACGTAGATAGCAAAAATAAAGTTCAAATGGCTTGTATTAAATGCATTTGCGGATTAAAAGTGACTGCTGCCGCAATATTTGGAGATAAGATGGCAGCGGATGAAGAGAAAAAGACAGATATATGCTTTTCTGATTTTGGATATGATGAGAAAGTGCCTGTTATTTTGGAAATTGTTGGAGAAGAGAACTTTGAACTTGTTTTGGCTATGCAGGAAATATATGATATTGGTTCTTTGGCAGGCATCATGAAGGATTCTTTGTATTTGTCTATGGCACGGGTAAAAGAATACGAGCAGCATGGAAAGGATTTAAGGATATTAAAGGGTGTTGTGAAGAAATACGGAACAAAGGAGGAATACGATACACTTTTCAGAACCATGGAGGAAGGAACCTACAGTGCCTATGTAAATTCCGTCAATACCAAGAAAAAAAGCCGCAGAGATGTAAAAAAGAGAACAAGGGATGAATTTTACGGTCGGTTGAAAAAGATAATATCCAAGATGCCCCAGAATGATTCGGATGTTCTGTATATTAAGGATAAGATGGAAAAGGAGGCATTTCTTCCCAAACAGCTGACAGCTTCCAACGGTGTAATACCTAATCAGATTCATGCCAGAGAAATGAAAAAAATCCTGCAGAATGCGGAAATATATCTGCCTTTTCTCAAAGAAAAGGACACTTCAGGATTAACTGTTTCAGAAAGAATCTTAAAACTGTTTAGTTTTCAAATTCCTTATTATGTGGGTCCTGTTTCGGAGAAAAGTAAATTAAATGGCGGTAATGGTTGGGTTGTCAGAAAAGAAGAAGGAACGGTTTTACCATGGAATATAGAAGAAAAGATAGATATGACGGCTACATCCAGAGAATTTGTAGAGAGAATGGTAAGAAGATGCTCTTATCTGAGTGACGAAAGAGTATTACCTAAAGGTTCTTTACTTTATGAAAGATTTTGTGTGCTGAATGAAATTAACGCAATTAAAGGGGATGGCGTTAAAATTCCCGTGGAGGTAAGACAGGATTTATATAGCAAGTATTTCAAAAAAGGCAAGAAAGTTACCAAGAAAAAAATTGCGGAATTTCTTATTGCAAGAGGAGTAATAAAAGAAGACCAGACGGAACTGATTTCCGGTATAGATATTGCAGTAAACAGTACCTTATCCACTTATGCAAAGTTTTATGCTATCTTTGGCGAAAAAATGGAACAGGATTCTTATAAAAAGATGGTAGAACAGATTGTGGAATGGTGCACAATTTACGGTGATGCGAAGAAATTTCTGGAACAGAAAATTAAAGAATGCTACGGAAACGTTCTGACGCAGGAAGAAATCAAGAGAATTACAGGATTTAAATTCAGGGATTGGGGAAGACTTTCCAAGGAATTTCTGGAGTTGTCCGGATGCAGTAAAGCAACCGGGGAGGTTATGCCCCTTATTTCCATGATGTGGGAAACGAATGATAATCTGATGGAACTTTTGGATGACAATTATTATACATATCGTGAAGCCTTAGAAGAAAAGCAGAATAATGCTTTTAAGCTTTTGGCAGATATTGAACCGGAAGATTTGGATGAAATGTATTTTTCTGCGCCGGTTAAAAGAATGGTATGGCAGACCTTGTGTATTATTAAAGAGCTTGAAAAAGTATTGGGTAAGGCACCGAAGCGTCTTTTTGTAGAAATGACACGTAATGAACAAAAGGACAAGAAACGTACGGATTCCAGAAAGCAGCAATTCCTGGATTTATACAAAAATATAAAGGATGAAAGCAGGGATTGGAAAGAACTGATTACCCGTGCAGATGAAAACGGCACATTGAAAAGTAAAAAAATGTACTTATACCTGACACAGATGGGAAGATGTATGTATACAGGACATCCGATTGATTTAGAGGATTTGTTTAAGGATAATCGGTACGATATTGACCACATATATCCGCGCCATTTTGTAAAAGACGATAATATTATGAACAATCTTGTTTTGGTAGAAAAGGAAAAGAATGCCCACAAAAGTGATAATTATCCTTTGGAAGAAGAAATCTACAAAAAACAGTTGCCTATGTGGAAGGATTTGCATCAGCGCAAACTGATTACAGATGAAAAATTCAAACGTCTAACGGGACGGAATGAATTTACGGACGAACAGAAGGCTGGATTTATTGCAAGACAGTTAGTAGAGACAAGTCAGGGAACCAAGGGTGTTACAACTATCCTGGAGAGAGCACTGCCGGATACAAAGATTGTATATGCGAAAGCATCTAATGTTTCTGAGTTCAGACAAAAAAGAGATTTGCTGAAGAGCCGTGTGGTAAATGATTTTCATCATGCACAGGATGCATATTTAAACATTGTAGTGGGTAATGTGTACTTTGTGAAGTTTACACAGAACCCCTTGCATTTTATCAAAGCAGAATATGATAAAAACAAGGCACAGTATGAATATAACTTAAGCCGTATGTTTGACCGGGATGTACGACGCGGAAACGAAACTGCCTGGATAGGATGTAAAAAAGGTGAGGAAGCAGGAACTATTTTAACTGTTAAAAAGATGATGGCAAAAAATACACCTATGCTGACAAGGCTAAGCTTTGAAGGGAAAGGGGGATTGGCTGACCAGACCCTTTACAGTGCCGAGAAAGCGAAAGGAAACGGTTACATTCCCTTAAAGACCTCAGACTCTAAAATGCAGGATGTTACAAAGTATGGCGGATTTAATTCTGTTAGTACAGCTTACTTCTTTTTAGTTGAACATGAACTTAAGGGAAAGAAAGTCCGGACATTGGAGACAGTACCTATTATTTGGAGAGATAGAATAGAAAAGGATGAAACCATGCTTCTAAAATACTGTACAGATGTACTGGAATTAAAAAATCCTTCTATCCGGGTAAAAAAGATAAAGCTGCAGTCTTACATAAAGAAAGACGGGTATTATATGTATATAACGGGAAAAACCTTAAACAGAATTATTATAAAAAATGCTGTGCAAATGTGTCTGCAACAAAAATGGATAGTATATATAAAAAATATTGAAAAAGCTATACAGAAAAAAACAATTGATGCCACAATTACTTATGATGCAAATTTGGAACTTTACAATCTGATAGAAAGAAAGTATAAGTACGAAATATTTAAAAACAGACCTAATCCTATGGGAGATAAAATAGAGCAAGGGAAAAAATTATTTGAAGAAAAATCTTTATTAGAACAAAGCAAGATTTTGTATGAATTATTACAGCTATCTGCTATTGGAAATGTGAAAGCAGATTTACAATTAATAGGTGGTTCAGCTAGTTCGGGGGTAATGTTGATACCTAAAAACATTACCGATAGTAAAGAATTTATTCTTATCAACCAGTCTGTAACAGGTCTTTTCGAACAAAAAGTAGATCTGTTGACCGTATGAGCTGGCGTACGGTAGTCGTTGCAAGCAGTGCCAAGCTGGATTACCAGCTTGGTTATCTGGTTGTACGTAAAGAGGATGTAACCAAAATTCATATAAATGAAATTGCTATGGTTATTATTGAATCAACTGCAGTTTCCCTTACAGCAGCGCTTTTAAGTGAAATGATGAAGAGAAAGATAAAAGTGATTTTTTGTGATGAAAAAAGAAATCCTTCATCAGAATTAATACCGTATTACGGTAGTCATGATACCAGCATTAAGATAAAAAATCAGATAGACTGGTCAGCGGAAATAAAGGAAGCTGTATGGACGGAAATTGTTACAGAAAAAATCAGAAAACAGGCAGAACATCTGCGCTATTGGAAACGGCAGGAAGCAGATATGCTCGAACAGTATATTGGAGAAATAGAATTTGGAGATGTGACAAATCGAGAGGGACATGCTGCAAAAGTGTATTTTAATGCATTGTTTGGAATGGATTTTACCAGGACGGCAGAAAATAATGTTAATGCTGCGCTTAACTATGGGTATGGAATTCTTTTATCGACATTTAATCGTGAAATTGTAGCCAATGGATATATTACACAAATTGGTCTTTTTCATAATAATATGTTCAATCAATTTAATTTAGGCTCAGATTTAATGGAGCCTTTCCGGCCAATAGTTGATTTATGGGTTAAAAATATGCGTCTGGATACATTTGAACATGCAGAAAAAATGGAAATATTAAGGATGTTGCAAAAGGAAGTATTAATTGCGGGACGAAAGGAATATGTCAGCAATGCTATAAAAATATATTGCAAGAGTATTTTTGATGCTTTAAGTGATAAGGATACATCGCTGATAAAATTTTACGGAAATGAGCTATAGGTATATGAGAATATTGGTTTTCTTTGATTTACCGGTGTTAACAGATAAACAAAGAAGAGACTACCGCAGATTTAGAAAATTCCTGGTTAAAGGTGGTTTCTTAATGTTACAGGAATCTGTTTACTGTAAGTTGGTGCAGAATTCCACAGCGGCAGATACTATCTCTGAAAATGTAAGAAAAAACAGACCGGAAGAAGGTTTGGTGCAATTACTCAAGGTCACCGAAAAACAATATGCTAAGATGGAATATATTGTAGGTGAATTACACACAGAAGTATTAGATTCTGATGAAAGGCTGGTAATTTTATGAGATTGGTATATGCTGATTTCAATTTAGCTTTTGAATTGAAAGAAAATGAAGCAATGGTTGTTATTATTGAAAATCAGCATTTATTTGCAGAAATTGTTAATGAACTTATACAACAGTGTGCGGGGCAGGATGGAGGTTTTGTGCTTTCTGACTCTGATAAAATAAAAACTATTAGTAAGGAAATGCAATTTATCATGAATCCATTTCTGATAGATTGCAATGAAAAGAAAATTATTCAAAAACTTTATCAAGAGATAGAACTGGTCGCTTTAGAAGAATATATAGAATACATGAGCAGCGTGCATTCGGAAATTATTAATTGTTTGGATAAACTATCTGCAGCGGTACCATATGCTGTAAGCTATAATATTGACCAGAATATACCTTCGTTATTAAAGGCGTATAATGTTCAAATTGATGCAGAAGCAGAGAATCTTTTAGAAAAGTTAATCAATTATTTGCGAGTATTAAATCAACTATGCCATATTCATGTAATAGGATTTGTAAATTTGAAGACTTTTTTATCCGATGAAGAAGTGATGCAGTTATATGAATTTGCTTTTTATCAAAAAATTCAACTCATTCTTTTTGAAAACGTACAAAAAAGTGTTTTACAAGGAGAGAAAACTTGTATTTTAGATAAGGATCAATGTATAATAAATATTAATTGAACTTGCAGCGCACGTCATGCGTTAACCTCGGTGAGAACCTCAATAATATAATTTGAGGTTTGAGAGACTTGTAAGTTCGTAGGGATATAAAACTAATGAAGTTGACTATTGGCAAGGAACTGGGTTTGAGAGACTTGTAAGTTCGTAGGGATATAAAACGACGGATTGACATCCAAGTTTTACGGGTCAGTTTGAGAGACTTGTAAGTTCGTAGGGATATAAAACAAAAAATCTTTTTTCCTGGGAAAATGAACCGTTTGAGAGACTTGTAAGTTCGTAGGGATATAAAACCCCTGTGTTACAGGTTCCGCAATATCATAGTGTTTGAGAGACTTGTAAGTTCGTAGGGATATAAAACAGCATACATCCAATGAAGGTTTTACCAAAGGTTTGAGAGACTTGTAAGTTCGTAGGGATATAAAACAACAGTTGGCAGATTACAGAAAGCATGGTAGTTTGAGAGACTTGTAAGTTCGTAGGGATATAAAACCGGCATCGTGTTCTATTTAGCCGAAGAATAGTTTGAGAGACTTGTAAGTTCGTAGGGATATAAAACCCTACCTGTTGCCAGTGCCCTATACCATTAGTTTGAGAGACTTGTAAGTTCGTAGGGATATAAAACTCAAAAATTCCACAGCATTGGATTTTGATTGTTTGAGAGACTTGTAAGTTCGTAGGGATATAAAACGGCTACATTCAGCAATAGGGACGGTGATAGGTTTGAGAGACTTGTAAGTTCGTAGGGATATAAAACCCCACTGTATCCGGTAAAGCAATGCCGGAAGTTTGAGAGACTTGTAAGTTCGTAGGGATATAAAACTACGCGTCCTTTTGGCGTGTCGATATAGGCGTTTGAGAGACTTGTAAGTTCGTAGGGATATAAAACTGCTCGCTTGCTTCTTCTATCCAATCGTTGGTTTGAGAGACTTGTAAGTTCGTAGGGATATAAAACTGCGAGAAACCGGAGGAGGTGTGATGCAGAGTTTGAGAGACTTGTAAGTTCGTAGGGATATAAAACTGACCTTGCGCCTATCATTGAAGAGGACGGGTTTGAGAGACTTGTAAGTTCGTAGGGATATAAAACATATCTGTTAAGATTGAGGACGGAACAGCAGTTTGAGAGACTTGTAAGTTCGTAGGGATATAAAACTCAAGTGAGAACGAGGGGCGCGCCGCTATGGTTTGAGAGACTTGTAAGTTCGTAGGGATATAAAACATAGGTATTTTCACCCTTTCCCACTGCTGAGTTTGAGAGACTTGTAAGTTCGTAGGGATATAAAACCGTGGGAAAACCCACGGTAGAAATCATAGTGTTTGAGAGACTTGTAAGTTCGTAGGGATATAAAACAGGATATGATATATCACACCACCAGCGCAAGTTTGAGAGACTTGTAAGTTCGTAGGGATATAAAACTATGACAGCATTTTATCAACCGTCGAAGCCGTTTGAGAGACTTGTAAGTTCGTAGGGATATAAAACAGAAAGCGCCCTATATTCTCACGGTCACAAGTTTGAGAGACTTGTAAGTTCGTAGGGATATAAAACTGCGTTGAACTATAAGCTATCAATGTAACTGTTTGAGAGACTTGTAAGTTCGTAGGGATATAAAACGAAAAATTCTTCTAATTGTCTTCCGTAATAGTTTGAGAGACTTGTAAGTTCGTAGGGATATAAAACAAAATTGTGTTTAACGCACCGCCGGATAAGGTTTGAGAGACTTGTAAGTTCGTAGGGATATAAAACTGAGAAGTTCGCGGCAGAGCATGGATACAAGTTTGAGAGACTTGTAAGTTCGTAGGGATATAAAACCATTTCTTGATAATGGTATATTTTTACTTAGTTTGAGAGACTTGTAAGTTCGTAGGGATATAAAACACTTTCGAGGACGGCACAACGGCAACTTTTGTTTGAGAGACTTGTAAGTTCGTAGGGATATAAAACAAGATTTGTATAAAGAATGTACGTTTAGTGGTTTGAGAGACTTGTAAGTTCGTAGGGATATAAAACCTATTTAATCGCCGTTGAGAAACTGAATGTGTTTGAGAGACTTGTAAGTTCGTAGGGATATAAAACGATAGGCAAAGGGCAACACAAGTACACGGAGTTTGAGAGACTTGTAAGTTCGTAGGGATATAAAACTTGCGTTGACGCAACAACTCGCCCGTTGTCGTTTGAGAGACTTGTAAGTTCGTAGGGATATAAAACGAAGATACGTCTGGTGGAGCTGACAGGCACGTTTGAGAGACTTGTAAGTTCGTAGGGATATAAAACTAACCCAATATTAGTTATGACACTTCGCATGTTTGAGAGACTTGTAAGTTCGTAGGGATATAAAACCACAGGGGTGTGGGGGCGGTAGCCACCGCATGTTTGAGAGACTTGTAAGTTCGTAGGGATATAAAACTGCATCATATACGGGCATTCATTAAATGGGGTTTGAGAGACTTGTAAGTTCGTAGGGATATAAAACTAGGTTTTTCCTATCCCGCGCCCGCCGATAGTTTGAGAGACTTGTAAGTTCGTAGGGATATAAAACCGGTAAAAAGGTTGTCATGACGGTAAGTACGTTTGAGAGACTTGTAAGTTCGTAGGGATATAAAACTAAGAAGATGACTCAGTCAGAGCTTGCAAGGTTTGAGAGACTTGTAAGTTCGTAGGGATATAAAACCCTACCTTTTCACCGTTAATATCACGGTTAGTTTGAGAGACTTGTAAGTTCGTAGGGATATAAAACCAAGATTTATAGCACTTCCAATCTTAGCGAGTTTGAGAGACTTGTAAGTTCGTAGGGATATAAAACATACATTTGTCATTTATAATCGTGGAACGGGTTTGAGAGACTTGTAAGTTCGTAGGGATATAAGACAAACGCTACAAAGCAGAGAGAAGCAATCAGGTTTGAGAGACTTGTAAGTTCGTAGGGATGTAAAACTGTGCCTGCAACAATGTAAGTAGCAACTATTGTTGGGGATGGTATTGTACACCATCCCATATTTTTTATATGGCGTCATGTTATTGAGCACTTACGTCATGCTTCGCAAGAGACATGTGAGTAGAAAATTTATATACATAAAAATATGGTATCCAATGAGTGTGCTTCTCTGAGTATAGCGGCATATTTCAAGATGTTCTTGAGAAAAATGTGTTAACCAATCCTGACAACATCAGTACGATAAATAAAGATGCAACGATGCTGGCAAATAAATATGTAGAGGTTCGAAAAAATGATAAAAATTTCTGAGTGCTTTTCGTGCATACATTATAGTTTCGAAAATAAAACTTGTCTGGCTCATCCAGAGGGAGTACCGGGGAATGTGTTGGCTAATACAAGAAGAGAAGTGGAAGATTGTGGAAATGGAATAAAATTTGAGGATAGATTTAAGAATGATATTGAAACAAAACACCGATTCTGATATAAGATTTCTATTGGGTTAGTATATGTTGCCCCAAAGATATGATTGGGTTACATGCCTTCATTGCGGATTTCCCAGGCAGAAGAAAGCACAAATTGGTAATAAGTGATAACATAACCGTTGTCGGGCACAAGGGCAGATAGTCGCCTGGATGAAATAAAAGTTCGTAGGATTTGCACTTCAAACACGGACAGAAAGGAGGCCCCTATGCAGTTACCTTATTCAGAAGAACTGAATATCAGATATTTAAGCAGGCTGTTTGACAACACCACCAACTGCTATAAGTTTTTCTGGTTTCAGGCAATTTTGCGGAAAGTAGACGATGCTCATTGCAGGTTTACCTTTGACGAACTGCTCAATGAAATGATTGCGGATGCCTGGTATATGGTAACAGAGTGCCACCTGAGACTGGGACCGCTTGGCATCACGGACAACCTGGAAGAAGTCGTGAAATACATATATGAAAAGTATGGGTTTCCGTCATCGGAAAAAAGAGAGAAAATACTGGAATTCCTGCAAACAACGGATGACAGGAAAATTGCTAAGTATAAATCGGATTTAACTTTGAATGTGCCTTACAGGTTGCAGGTTCCCTTTTATGATGAAATTAATATTGAGAAAAATATGTGGAACGGTTCCAAACAGATTTTAACCCGGGAAATCAATCGGCAAAAAAGACTGATGTATTATTTTTCCTTAATCTCCGGATTGGGTACGGTAATTGAAGTAGACAGTCTATGGGCAGAATATCTTTGCCGGCACAAAGAGATTTTGAAGGCATGGACGCAGCTCAAACTGATTCAGTATCTTCAAAATAAGAATCCCAGTGTGCCGGGGATTGCGGACAAATTAGAGGCCCCGGAGTCAAGGAATATAGAGCGCGTGAGAAAATACTGGAAGCTGATCATAGAAATCGAGCCCTCTTTGAAAGACATATACGGAGAGGTAACTTTAGGGGAGGAGAACATTTCCGTGGATCATTTTGTGCCTTGGCAGTATGTGTCACATGATGAGTTGTGGAACTTGCATCCCACCACGAAATCCATAAACAGCAGCAAAAGCAATTCGTTGCCGGTGTGGTCTTTGTATTTTGAGCCACTCGGGGAATTGGAATATAAGGCGTATGAGTTGAAACGACAGAACGAGGCGGTGGCAGGTGAGTTTCAAAAAATTGCCCCATATCATCTGAACAATATGGAAATCAGAAACCGTCTATACGCGGATGGTCTGGACAAAGCTTCCTTTATCGGAAGGCTGGAGCAGGTGATAAAACCGGTTTATGAATCGGCAAAAATAGCAGGGTTTAAGGAGTGGGTTTACGATGGCAGTAAAGGTGTATAACAAACTGGTCAGGGACAAAATTCCTGAAATTATTGAAGCAGATGGAAGAAAGTGCAAAACGGAGATCCTTTCCGAAGAGGCATATTTGAAAATGGTAGATGCAAAGCTTGACGAGGAGCTTGCAGAGTACCATAAGGACCAGAATATCGAGGAACTGGCAGACCTGCTGGAAGTGATTTACGCAGCGGCACAGGCAAGAGGGTATTCTGTGGAAGAACTGGAACGTGTGAGGGTTGCCAAGGTCGAAAAGAGAGGGGCTTTTCAAAAAAGAATTTTACTGAAAGAAACGGAGTAGGTGAAAAGGGCAATCAAGGTTTCTGAGGGTTTGCCAGACATAGGAACAGGGTTTGAGAGTTATGTAAGTTAAGAAATATATAAAAAAACGGCTCAACTCTTTGGACATTCCCGGCATACTGTTGACCTTCTTGGAACCTTGGAATGTTTTCTGTTCCACGTTCGGTGATGAACTATTGACATCAAAATCTGAACCGTTTATACTGTAACCAGAAGCAAAACGCTCAACTACGTTTCGGACGTAAACCTGCGGGTCATTATTGGCATGTATCAGGGTTTGAGGTTTTGCTTCTTTTTAATATATACGGGAATAAAACTGTAGAAATAGCAGATAGACAGGGATTTACGATTGTTTTGTTGTCAATTTCGATACAAATGGAAATATGACTGACACAATTATTGATTCGGTTGAAAAAGAGAAAAGTCCACTTCCGGAGGAAATTGTAAAGTGTGTTGAGAACTATGTGAGTTCTATCGAGTGAACGGAGACTATTTGTTGCATAACGAGCAATAACAATCATTAGGAAGTAAAGAGTTTATGTCCAAATTAAACTTTTTACTTCCTAATTGAAAAAAATTCTTAAAAGGTATTGACATTTTGCCAGTCTTTATGTAAAATACTCATTGTTGTGACGCAAAGATTTGATTTGCCCAGATAGCTCAGTTGGTAGAGCAGAGGACTGAAAATCCTCGTGTCACTGGTT
>URSS01000039.1 GCA_900550545.1 uncultured Lachnobacterium sp.
GGCACTTAAGACAGAAGCAAACAATGCGGTGGCAGATATGGTAAAAAAAGAAGCTACCGATACACTCGATAAAGTTCTGTTTGAATTGTGCGGACAGATGAAGAATGCATTTGCCAGATCCGACGCATAAATCCTCTGTTCAATTCTAATTAGAAATGTTAGAATAAAATTAACTTTAAATGACAAACTACGAATAAAACATATTCGAAAAGGTAAAAAATGAGTGAACAGTTGGATAAAAATACAAATCAAACCGATGAAAGACTGACAAAAGAAAGTCTGCAGTTACAGAAAGCTCTATGGATTCGTGAGGAAGTAAACAAAAAACGCGCACAGGAAGACCAGTTGCTTGATCAGATTTTCCGCGAACAACAGTTGCTTCAGGAAATGGATGACGATATGGACGTCAATATGGAACACGTCAGGGAAGGGCGCAAGTATCGTGAGGATATCCGGGAGCGTGTTGAGGACAGGGTCTATGAGATACATGATCTGAGTGCAGATAAGCGGGAAGGCATGCGGGAATATAAGCAGGCATACCGCAGAGGCTATGCACTTGCGATGTTTTTCCTATCGCTCGCATTGTGCGTGTTTGCAGGTTATCTTCACGGAATTACATCACAGATCTGTCTGGTGCTGCTGATGTTTACAGGTACACAGGCGGCACTTTTAGTTCATGAAAAAGAATGTTTTGCATTCTGGAGAATTCTTTGTACATTTCTGGGAAGCATTATTTTTCCGGGAATGCTGGTGCTTTTTATCGGATATGAATTGCATTTTGATTACTATAAATTTGCACTTCCTTATAGCCTGGCGGGAGCGTTTGTGGTGCTGGCAATCACGACAGCAGCATATTTTCTGTATGATCCATACCGTGTGGCAAGGCGTCGGATCAGCGATGCAAAAAGTATGATAAGGACGGTGGAAAAATCAGCAAGAAAACAGGTAAAGAAAAATCAGAAAATACTGGCAAAGCAGGATGTTAAGCTGCAGCGTCTTTTGAAAAAGCAAGAGAAAAAAACACAGAGTTGGTTTGAGAAACTTCGGCAGAAAATAAAGAAATCAAAGCAAGCAGAAAATCCACAATCGGAAGTGCAGAGCGATGCTAATGTAGAAAGCAAAAGTACAGAACCAGCAAAGGACGTAACTGATAATGAAGCAGAGGCGGATAACTCTGAGGAAGCGAAGTCAGAAACTGCAACATCAGATGAAGAAATAAACAATTCAGAAGAGACAGAATTATAAAAATTGTAATTTACATAATACGGAAAAGGTCGTTCCACAGTGGGAACGACCTTTTTGCGTACAGGAAACGATTATTTGTTTTCTTCTATGATCTCTGCGGTATCTAAGATCAGCTGGGATGCTTTCATACGAAGCAGATCGGACTTCAGCTGAACGGCTGGAAGAACCTGCTTTACCACATCGATTGGCTGCTGATACTTCTGTGAAATGAGTTCGTACTGTTCGTTCATTTCATCCTCAGAAACGGTGATATGCTCGGCTTTAATAATTTCATCGAGAATCACTTCAAGCTTTGCCTGTTTGGAAGCATAAGGCTTTACTTCTTCGCGGAAAGCTTCGGTTGTTTTGCCCATCATCTGCAGGTACTGTGTGAGAGGGATTCCCTGCTGTGCAAGCTGGGCTTCCATCTGCTGAAGCTGTGCGTCGATGGCAGCTTCTACTGCTTCTGGAGGAAGCAGACAGGAAGAGGAAGAAAGAATCTGGTCGTAAAGCTGCTCTCTGGAAGCTTCGTCTTTCTTTGACTGTACTTCATAGTCTAAATATTCGCTGATATGTTTTTTTAAATCATCCACAGTCTTTACGTCTGGGATAGCAAGGGATACCACGAATTCATCATTGAGCTCGGATGCTTTCTCGGAGTAGATCTCGTGCAATTTTACTTTAAATACAACTTCTTTACCAGCAAGATCCGGTGCATGATACTGCTCCGGGAAGGAAAGGTTGATGTCACGGTCCTCACCAATCTCCATACCAACGATCTGTTCTTCGAATCCTGGAATGAAAGCACCGGAGCCGATGCCCAGAGGGTATTTTTCCGCTTTTCCGCCATCAAACGGAACACCGTCTTTGAAGCCTTCGTAATCGATGACTGCGGTATCGCCCATGGCAACCGGGCCTTCTTTGTTCACGCGTGTCGGGTTGCCGGCTAAAAGGGTACCAATCTGCGCATTTACGTCATCCTCTGTGTAGGTAATGACCGGAATGGTAGCTTTCAGTCCCTTGTACTGTCCTAATAAAATATCCATGATTTATCCTCATTTCTTGTGATTTGTATGCTTTGATTCATTCGCAACATGGGTGTAGTATACATGAAAAAGTAGTATGTCGCAAGCTTTTAGGCTTTTTCCGTAAATATGGGGAATATGTTTTGCACGAATCATCTAAACATGTTATAATTAGCATAGTTATATACGTCAAATTTTGATTGTTTTGAGGGAAAAATGAGCAAAGGTAAAAACGTCTGGTCAGATATATTTAAGAAAAATACATATTGTGAACAGAAAGATAAAATGCAGAATATATTTTCTGTTCGTTGCATTATCATTATTTTTCTGTTGTATTCCTTTACATTTTTTTTAAATCTTATAGGGATATTTATTGTAGATACTCCGATTTTTGTTAGCAGCTATGTAGAGATGGTCGTGACGCTTTTGGTCTATCTGGCATTGCTCACATCGATTGGATTGGAAAGGTCAATTACGAAGTATGTGAACATTACGGTCATTGCTGTTATAGTCATGATTGCAGGATGTGCCCTCACCTATCATACGGTGATAATTGTTGTGATTCCGATTATTTTTTCAAGCATGTATGCGGATAAGAAGCTTGCAAATTATGCATTTGCGATTACGATTCTGAGTATTATCATTACCACATACATAGGGTATTATGATGGTGTGTGTGATGCAAATATGGCATTGCTGACAACAAAAAAACTATCGGATATTTCTAAAGATGGCGTATTTCTGATGAATGAAGTAAACAGAAATCCGCTTGTTACACTTGGGTTGTACTACGTGGTCCCAAGGTCGCTTCTGGCTACCTGCTTTTACGCGGTATGTAAGAATGTGTATCGTATCGTGGGAAAGATGATGGAGAATGCGGTCCGTGCAAAAACACTTGCTGCCATGGATGATATGACCGGTATGTACAATCGGAATAAGCTTTTGGACGTTGTGAACAGCGATACATATAAAGATATGCAGGTCGCAATTATTTACTGGGACATTAACCGTCTCAAATATGTGAATGATACATTCGGTCATCTGTCGGGGGATTTCCTGATCGTGAAGATTGCGGAGTCGATCAAGCAGGTGTGCAGTGAGCAGGCAGAAGCGTTCCGCTATGGTGGCGATGAATTTATTATGATTATAAAGGACGGCACTGCAGATCTTGCGGAAGAAATTATTGTTAAGTGGAAAAGAGTGGTCGCAGAAATTGATGATACAAATGAGCTTCCGATTTCTGCATCGGTTGGATATGCGGTAGGACAAGGCGAAGATATGCGGACCATTATTGGCAAAGCAGATAAGAAAATGTATGCCAATAAAGGTCAGCGTAGAGAATAAATTTAAGATTTCTTTTTCGGAATATGAATCTCCGGGATAGCAACCGTGTCATAGGTGACAGATGGCTGCTCTTCTTCCGGGGATTCTTTTTTTTCGGTTTCCGGTTTGTGTGTATGAATTTCCGGTACAGCTAAATTATCAATTTCCAAATCATACGTATGTTTTTCCCTGGCTTTTTTTTCTTTCTTTTCTTTAAAAAATTTGAACATAATCTAATCTCCCTAAAAAATTACAACAAGTTTATAAAGAATGTAATAGCAAGGCTGTTTAAGAAATCTGCGAACAGACTTCCAATCAGTGGAATCAGAAGGTAGGCTTTCACGGAAGGCGCATAGCGCTCACACAGAACCTGCATGTTTGCCATGGCATTCGGGGTTGCACCCATTCCGAATCCACAGGTGCCGGCTGCAAGTACAGCGGCATCATAATCGCTTCCCATCACGCGGAAAATGATAAAGTATGTGAAGATGAAAATCAGCAGAACCTGGGCACCGAGCAGTATAACAAGTGGAAGTGCCAGAGAGGCAAGCTGCCACAGTTTCAGTGTAATCATAGCGATTCCAAGGAAAAGCGAAAGGCAGATACCACCCAGATCGTTAATCTCACCCATATGAATGACAAATTTTCCGGAGTATTCACCGATATTTCGGATGAGAGCGGCAGCAATCATGGCACCGATGTAAATCGGGAAAGTCATGCCGGTCTTGGTGAGGAGCCAGGAAAAAATGGTTCCGAGACCGACCGCAATGATGAGCTGGAATACTGCAGCTGCATACATGTTGGTATGACGCTCGTGTTTTATCTCTTCTTCAACCAAAAGGCTGTCATCATCTGTGACAGCAGTCTCAAGAAGGTTTTTCTTCTCAATCAGTCTGCGTCCAATCGGACCACCAATCAGGCTTCCGGCGATAAGTCCGAATGTCGCTGCGGCGGTACAGATTGTTGTAGCACCCTGTACGTTGAAGTCTTCGAGAACCGGTCCGAATGCTCCGGCAGTACCGTGACCACCGACCATAGGGATGGAACCGGTACACATACCAATCAATGGATCAAGTCCGAGAACAGATGACATTCCGATTGCCAGGAAGTTCTGTGACAGGATCAGTACAATGACAAGGATAAGGAAAATAAATAAGGATTTTCCACCACTTTTTAATACTTTCAGATTTGCCTGGAATCCGACAGAGGTAAAGAAAAATACCATACAGACTTCCCGCAGCGTGTCATCAAAGGAAAATTCCGCTACGCCGGTAGAAAAGCAGACACAGGTAAAAATCGCAAAAAGCAGACCGCCCACGACCGGTGCAGGTACGCAGAATTTCTCCAGAAAATGTATTTTTTGTTTTAAAAATTGTCCGAGCATCAGAACGACGACCGCGATGGCAAGCGTCTGATACATATCTAAATGAATTTGCATAGTGTTCCTTTCTAAACGTTATTCCGTTGATACCTGAATGTTCTGCTTGGCGTAATAAGCCGCAGCTCCCGGATGGAAAGGAATGGTTATGCCCTGTGTTGCAGAAGTTTCATTTATTTGTAAATCTACAGGAATGCTGTATTGAATATCCTGTGCGTGAGAAAACAGAAGTTCCGTTAATTGTTCGACTGTTTTTTCGGAAAGCTTGTCACTTGCCAGAAGTACCGCCTGTACACCAAGTGTTGTTACATCTTCTGTCTGTCCGTTGTAGGTATCAGCAGGAATGCTGTATGTACTGTAACAATCGTTGAGCTGAAGCAGTTTGTCCAGACAGTCCTTATCGATCGAAAGCAGTCGGATATCGCACTGGCGGGATAATTCTTCGATTACCGTTGTCTGCACACCGGCGGTACAGAACAATGCGTCAATGTCACCAGACTGCAGCTGCGAAGCCGCCTGCGCGTAATCCAGATTCACAGTGTGTACCAGTTCGGAAGAAAGTCCACTTGCTTTCAAAATCTGATTGGCATTCCGCTCGGTTCCGGAATCTTCCTCACCGATGGATATGTTTTTTCCCTGTAAGTCATTGAGTGAATGGATGGAAGAATCTGCACGGACAACAATCTGGCAGGCTTCTGTGTACAGACCTGCGATTGCTTTAAATCCCTGATATTCTTTTCCTTCAAAGATACCGGTTCCCTTGTAGGCATCTGCAGTTAAGTCCATCTGTGCAATTCCAAGCTCAATGTACCCGTCGGAAAGGAGCCGTAAGTTGGCAGAAGAACCGGCGGTCGTTTTCATTTCCATCTGACAGTCAATGTCTTCTGTTGAGACGAGCTGTGTGAACGCGCTTCCGAAGGAGTGATACATGCCGCCTAACGCAGCTGTACCAAAACGGATTTTATTGGAAGTCATTCCGCATCCGCCCAGAAGAAGCGTTGACACACACAGCGTAAGACAGAGTAGTTTTTTCCACATAGAGTTTTCCTCCAAATCTAGTAATTATACGGTGATGAAACCTAAAGCTTCAGATACTGCAAAGATCAGGATCAGAGCAAGGCAGATTGGAGCAATCCACTTAAGCATTACAACATAGAATTTCTTCTCTTTGAAAGAGCCGCTGCTTTCCACTTCGTCGATGACCGTCTTTGGTTTTACAATAAATCCGACGAAGATGCAGGTAAGCATGGCAACGATCGGCATCAGAACACTGTTGCTGATGAAATCGAAGAAATCCAGAAGTCCCATACCGAGAATCTTGATAAAGCTTAAAGGTCCGAATCCTAAGGATACCAGTCCACCTACAATCAATACATAGATTGTGATCGCGATGGTTGCTTTTTTACGTTCCCAGTGCAGCTTGTCGCAGACAATGGATACGTTTGTCTCCAATAAAGAAATAGAGGAAGTCAATGCTGCAAAAAGTACAAGAATGAAAAAGGCACCGCCAATCAGTCCACCGAGGTTCATACTGTCAAATACTTTCGGCAGTGTGATGAACATCAGGGAAGGTCCTTTGCTTAATGCATCCTTGCTTCCACCGGAAAATACGAATACGGAAGGTACGATAAGAAGTCCGGCGAGGAATGCGATGAGTGTATCGAAAATCTCGATTTTACGAACAGAGTCACGCAGATCGCCATCTTTTTTCATGTAAGAACCGTAAGTAATCATGATACCCATAGCCAGTGACATGGAGTAAAAGAGCTGTCCCATGGCGGCAAGCACAGTCGTTGCAGAGAAGTGCTTGATGTCAGGGAAGAGATAATACTTCACGCCGGCGGCAGCACCCGGACGGGTGATGCAGTAAAGGCTGATGGCGATAATTAATACAATAAGTACCGGCATCAGGATCGTACTTGCTTTTTCGATACCTTTTTGTACACCGATGATAACAACGATGGAGGTCAGCAGTATGAAGATCGCAAACCAGATGATTGGTTCAACCGGTTCTGCAATGAAATTGGTAAAGAAATCATCTCCAGCGGCAGCACCCACATGACCGCTGAGGAAAGAAACCATATATTTGATGACCCATCCGCCGATGACACAGTAATATGGTGTGATGATAAACGGAACGATACTCGCCAGTACACCGACGAAACCGAAGCGGTTATCCAGTTTCTTGAAAGCACCGGCTGCGCTGAGTCCGGTTTTACGTCCGAGAGATACTTCGGTGATCATCAGCGTAAATCCGAAAGTGACTGCAAGCAACAGGTAGACGAGAATAAAAATTCCTCCACCGTATTTTGCAGCTAAGTACGGAAATCTCCATAGATTTCCAAGTCCCACAGCAGATCCGGCCGCCGCAAAGATAAAGCCCAATTTGCTGGAAAAGGTGTCACGTTTTTGACCCATAATTTTAATCCTCCTAAATTTTATCCATATGCATGCTATTATGGCATTTTATGCGGAAAATTACAAGGAAAGTGAGAAAATCTTTTACTTATTTATATGGAAACTGTTTACAAAGTGCTTTTTTTCTTTTAATATCAAAAGCAGACGAAGGAAAAAGGAGAGAAAAGGAGATAATATGAAAAGCAAAGTGAATGAACTTTCACCGGCAGCCTATGTCTTTGACGGGAAGCTGCCATTGAAGCAGGCTATTCCACTCGGCCTGCAGCATGTACTTGCGATGTTCGTGGGAAACCTGACACCGCTTTTGATCATTACCGGAGCCTGTGGCATCGGCAATAGTGGAGAATATGCAGGGATTCAGGTAGCGTTGCTGCAGAATGCAATGATCATCGCGGGAATTGTTACGCTGATTCAGCTGTTTGCTATTGGACCGATCGGTGGAAAGGTGCCGATCATCATGGGAACAAGTTCGGGATTTATCGGCGTGTTTAGCAGTGTCGCAAATATTATGGGAGGCGGTATCTTAGGATATGGAGCCATCATGGGAGCTTCGATCATCGGTGGTCTCATGGAGACGGCTCTGGGAGCTTTCTTAAAGCCGCTGCGCCGTTTCTTCCCATCTGTTGTCACCGGAACGGTGGTACTTTCCATCGGATTATCCCTGATCAGCGTGGGAATTAATTCTTTTGGTGGTGGTAATTCGGCATCGGATTTTGGTTCCGCAGAGAATCTGCTTCTTGCATGTCTGGTACTTGTGGTTATCCTGTTTTTCAAGCATTGGACCAAGGGAGTATTCAGTTCATCATCGATTCTGATCGGAATTATTGTCGGATACATAGCTGCAATCATTATGGGATGTGTCCTGCCAAATACCGGAGTGACAGCCGATGGTGTGGAATACACAAAGTCATGGGTGCTTAACTGGGACAAAGTGGCAGAAGCAAGCTGGTTTGCAGTTCCAAAAATTATGCCGGTCAAGCCGGTATTTGATGCGCGGGCAATTGTACCGGTTCTGATTATGTTCGTTGTGACTGCCGTGGAGACCATCGGTGATATTTCCGGTGTCATCGAAGGTGGAATGGATCGTGAAGCTACCGATAAAGAGTTATCCGGTGGTGTTATGTGCGATGGTCTCGGATCAACACTGGCAGCATTGTTTGGTGTTCTTCCAAATACATCCTTCAGTCAGAACGTAGGACTCGTTGCGATGACCAAGGTGGTAAACCGTATTGCATTAGCGTCCGGCGCTGTATTTCTGATTTTATGTGGATTGATTCCAAAGCTTGGCGCTTTGATCTCAATCATGCCGCAGTCCGTACTTGGCGGAGCAGCAGTTATGATGTTCTCTTCCATTATTGTAAGTGGTATTCAGCTGATTACGAAGGAGCGTCTGACACCGAGAAGACTGACCATTGTATCGGTCGCTCTTGGTGTAGGATATGGAATGGGTGCAAACACTGCAGTACTGGCACAGATGCCAGAGACCATCCAGCTGGTATTCGGTGGTTCCGGTATTGTGCCGGCTGCGATTGTTGCCATTCTTTTAAATGTGATTCTGCCAAAAGACAAAGAAAACAAACAGTAGATCGTTATGGAAGCCGGGATAAGTCTTCTGGTGTATCAATATCGAAGAGTTCCCAAGGGTCCTCTGCAGGTACATATGTCACCTGCAGAGGATATTTTTTTGCTAGAAAACTGCCACCTTTTTTCTGAGGAAGATGTTGTAATTCCAGAAAAAACTGTTGCGGGAACAGAACCGGGGAACCAGGAATCGTTTCACCGGAAATATTGGTATAAGATAAGCGGCAGATATAATTCGGTTGTTCGGAGAATGCAGTGCATAACCGTTTCATGCTTGCCGGATGGATGCATGGCTGGTCACACGGCAGAAAGAGAATGCCGTCGAGCAAAGAGATATCTTGTACATCATTTGTATCTGAAAGCAAGGTGGAAACGCCAAGGGCAACCATCTCATTTCGGTCCGTCCTGTCATGCAGGATAAACGGAAGTGCCCGCTTTTGGCAGAGAGTTGCAATTTCCGGGTGCCGGGTGATCACGCAGATCTTAGAAAAAGGCACAGAAGCTGCGATGGCGCAGGCACAGGAAAAAAGCGTGCGACCCTTGTAAGTTGCGAGAAGTTTGTTGCTTCCGAAGCGTTTCCCCATGCCGGAAGCCATAAGAACACAGCCAATGCGTAAATCAGATGCCATAAGAGTTCCTTTCTGCATTACTGCTTCGGCTTTGCTTCTAAGAAGCCTTCCCCGTATACTTCGTTGGTTTCGGTTACCATGATAAATACATTCTTATCTACTTCATGGGCAAGACGACGCACCATATATGCCTGGGATTTGGAGCATGCACACAGAAGAACATCTTTGTTATCCTGCGTGTAGCTTCCCCGTGCTTTAATCTCGGTAGAACCGCGGTCGATCACATCTGAGATTCTTGCAGCGACTTCTTCGCCTTTATCCGTAATAATGATCAGCAGTGTGCCTGAACCCATGCCATACATGATTTTGTCAATGACAAGTGAGGTCAGAATCGTGGCGGTCAGACCATAGAGGACGGCGTCAACGGTTCCGAATGCCGGCCAGCCCAGAAAGATGATGACAAGATCAATCAGCATGGTAATCATGCCAATGGACAAATGCGGGCGCAACACTTTTACCGACATGGTAAGGAAATCTGTACCACCGGAGGAAGAACCCCTCATATAAAACAGCGCCAGTGCGATTCCAAGGAAGATACCGGAAAAAAGCGCCGCCATGAAGCGGGAGCCGGTATATACCGGAAAATGCGGGAAAATTACATCGAGAAAGAAGGTACTGATGCAGATGGTCTTGAAGCTTTTCAAAAGAAATTCTTTGCCGACAATCTTATAACTCAGTAAGATCAGCGGCAGGTTCAGTACCAGCGTGGTCAGACCAATCGGCAGATGCCACAGGTAGTTCATAATCAGGGCCAGACCGCTCATTCCGCCCGGTGCAAAATTTCCGATTTTGGCAAATGTGTAAATGCTGATGCCATAGAAAATAGAACCTATGATATCATAAATTAAATCTAAAAGTATGTTTTTTGCCTTTCCGTTTTTCATAATATAAGATCTCCTGAATTTTAAAATAATAGACCTGATACTAATGTATCAAATAAAACGCAAAATTACAATGTGTACTTCGTTGCTGTAATAAAAAGCGTGTGTTAAAATAAAGGAAACTATGCAGAAGCAATAACAAAGAAATGGAAGGTTGATATGCTGACGATAAGAGAGTATAAAAAAGTACAAAGTCTGGAAGAAGCATGGGAGTTGAACCAGAAGCGTGCGAACCGTGTCATTGGCGGCATGATGTGGATGCGTCTGGGGGATTCAAATTTTCAGACAGCGATTGATTTGTCAGGACTGGGACTGGATACGATCGAGGAGACAGAAGATGAGTTTCGCATCGGATGTATGGTGACGTTACGTCAACTGGAGACACATCCGGGTTTTGTTTCCTATACCCAGAATATGTGCAAAGAAAGTCTGCGCCATATTGTGGGCGTGCAGTTTCGGAATCTTGCCACAGTGGGGGGCAGTATTTATGGAAGATACGGTTTCTCGGATGTCCTGACATTGCTGATCGGACTGGATTCTTATGTGGAATTGTACAAAGGTGGAATGATTCCGCTTCGCGAGTTCGCAAAAGGAAAGCCGGACAATGATATTCTGGTACAGATCATCATAAAAAAACATCCGGTGGAAATGTATTATGAAGCTGTTCGTATCACGCAGACGGACTTGCCGGTGCTGACATGCTGTGGTGTGCATGATAAGGAGAATGGATCTTATACGATAAGCATTGGGGCAAGACCGGGACGCGCGGTTATTGTGCCGGACGACAAACTATTATTAAAAGGAAAATTAACTACGGAAGCGATTGAGGCATATGCAAGGTACGCAGCAGAAGTAGTTCCGACGGACAGCAATATGCGCGGAAGCAGGGAATATCGCAGTCATTTGGTGGAAGTGCTGAGCCGACGGGCATTGGAGTATCTGTGTGAGGAGGAGAGCGAAGCATGTTAGTGAATATCAATGTAAATGGGAAAAAGATCCAACAGGAAATTGAGCCGGATCTGCCACTTTTGGATTTTCTGCGTGCAAACGGATGTTACAGTGTCAAACGTGGCTGTGAGACATCCAACTGTGGACTGTGTACGGTATTTATGAATGATAAACCGGTGCTTTCCTGTTCCATTCTTGCTGCGCGTGCCGATGGCAGCAGCGTGACCACATTAGAGGGACTGCAGGAAGAAGCGGAAGAGTTTGTAGCTTTTATCGCAGATCAGGGAGCGGAGCAGTGTGGATTCTGCAATCCGGGATTTGTGATGAATGCCATCGCGCTTTTCAGGGAAAATCCGCAGCCGGACGAAAATGAAATCAAGGAATATCTTTCCGGTAATCTCTGCCGCTGCTCGGGATATGAGGGACAGTTGCGCGGAATTTTGAACTTTCTTGAATGGAAGAATACAAAAGAACTTAAGGGAAAGGAGGAAACATCATGCGGGAAGTAAATAAAGCAGTTCGTAAAAAAGATGCAATGGAATTGCTCCTCGGTAAGCCGGTATATACGGATGATATTGCACCGAAAGATTGTCTGGTCGTAAAGCTTTTGCGCTCGCCGCATGCGAATGCAATCGTCAAAGAAATTAATACGGACAAGGCGATGCTCGTTCCGGGAATTGAAGCGGTCTATACGTGGAAGGACATTGATCAGAACCAGAAGCGTTTTACCTGTGCGGGACAGACTTATCCGGAGATGAGTCCATATGATCGTCTGCTTTTGGACCGGCATGTGCGTTTTGTTGGTGATCCGGTGGCTATCATTGCCGGAGTAAATGAAAAATGCGTAGATCGTGCCATGAAACTGATCAAGCCGGAGTACGAAGTGTTAGAGCCGCTCCTTGATTTTCATCATGCGAAAGACAATGCGATCCTTGTCCATCCGGAAGAAAACTGGGAAGCACTTTGTCCGGTAGGTGCGGACAATAAGAGAAATCTCTGTGCACATGATGAGTGTGGGGATGGAGATGTGGACGCAGTACTTGCTTCCTGTGATATCGTTTTGGATCGTACTTATCATACGAAAGCCTGCCAGCAGGCGATGATGGAGACATTCCGGACGTTTTGTTCCATCGACACGTACGGAAGACTTCATGTGGTAAGTTCAACCCAGATTGTATTTCACTGCCGCCGTATTATTGCGCATGCGCTTGGAATTCCGACATCCAAAATTCGCGTGACCAAGCCACGTATTGGTGGAGGCTTCGGTGCAAAGCAGACTTCGGTCAGTGAAATTTATCCGGCGTTCGTTACATGGATGACAAAGAAACCATCCAAGATTATTTATTCAAGAAAAGAATCCCAGATTGCATCTTCGCCACGTCATGAGATGGAGATGCATGTACGTTTGGGAGCGACAAAGGATGGAATTGTAAAAGCGATTGATTTACATACACTTTCCAATACAGGTGCGTACGGAGAACATGGACCGACAACGGTCGGATTGTCCGGACACAAGTCCATTCCGTTGTATGGAAAGGCAGAGGCGTTCCGTTTTGTCAGCGATGTTGTATATACCAACCATATGTCGGCGGGGGCATACCGTGGATATGGTGCGACACAGGGACTTTTTGCGGTGGAATCCGCAGTGAATGAGCTCGCGGAGATGCTTCACATGGATCCGTTTGCGATTCGTGAGAAGAATATTATCCACGAGGGAGATGTGATGCCGGCATATTATGGTCAGGTAAATACGAGCTGTACGCTGGACCGTTGTCTTACAAAAGTAAAAGAGATGATTCACTGGGATGAAAAGTATCCGATGCGAAAAGTGGGAGACCACAAAGTCCGTGTCGTCGGCATGGGAATGGCAATGCAGGGGTCCGGAATTTCCAGCGTTGACGTGGGCAGTGCTACAATAAAAGTCAACGATGAAGGTTATTATACACTGCTGATCGGTGCGGCAGATATGGGAACCGGATGTGATACCACACTGGCGCAGATTGCAGCAGAAGTGCTCGACTGTTCAGTGGATGATATCAATGTGTTCGGAGCGGATACCGATATTTCTCCATATGATTCCGGTTCCTATGCATCATCCACGACGTATATTACTGGAAAAGCTGTGGAAAACTGTGCGCTGCAGCTTCGTGAAAAAATTGAAAAATTAGGAGCAGACATTCTTGGATGCAAAGCAGAGGATGTCCAGTTTGACGGAAAGAAGGTTTGTCTCGCGGACGGATCGGAAGGAAAGAGTGTCTCTCTTGCGGATATCGCGACAGCATCCCAATGTGGAAATGAGATTGAACTGGTAGCTTCCACCACACACAGTTCTCCGATTTCCCCGCCACCGTATATGGTCGGTGCGGCAGAAATCGAGGTGGATTTAGAGACCGGCGAGTCTCATGTTGTAGAGTATGATGCCTGTGTGGACTGTGGCACACCGATCAATACCAATCTCGTGCGCGTGCAGGCAGAGGGGGGTATCTTACAGGGAATCGGTATGGCGATGTCAGAAAATGTGACTTACAATGCGCAGGGAAGACTTTATGAAAATTCCTTCCTGCAGTATAAGATTCCATCCCGCATGGACATCGGTCATATTCGGATTGCATTTGAAAACAGTTATGAGGAAGCTGGTCCGTTCGGGGCAAAATCCATCGGAGAAGTGGTCATCAATACACCGCTTCCGGCGATTGCGGATGCGCTCAGCCATGCGGCAGGAAAACGGTTTTATGAACTGCCGATTACACCGGATCAGGTAGCAAAATATTAGTGTTTTCGGTTCCTTTTGACAATCTGGTCTTATATTTTTGTCGGAAATTGATTCTTTTTTTATATTCAAAGGCGATATATGATGGAAAAAGAAATTTATTGATAAAAAGAGGAGAGATTATTATGTCAAGAGAGTACTTGAAAAAATTAATTATGGCAGCTTTGTTTGCAGCACTTGCATGTGTAGCAACAATGATTATCAAAGTTCCAACACCTGGAACAGAAGGTTATATCAACCTGGGTGATGCAATTGTAATTCTTTGTGGTGTTATTCTTGGACCAGTGTGGGGATTTCTTGCAGCCGGTATTGGTTCCTGTCTGGCAGATCTGATCGGTGGATATTTTGTATATGTGCCAATCACATTTGTAATTAAAGGACTTGTTGCATTATGTGCAGGACTTGTGTATCGTGCAATTGGAAAAACAAAGACAACACGTTATGCAGGTGTAATCCTTGGTGGTGTGATCGATATTATTCTGGTAGCTGGCGGATATTTTGTTTGCGAATATTTTATTTACGGCGCTGGTGCAGCTGCAAGCATTCCGGGAAATATCATACAGGGTATCGGTGGACTTGTAATTTCGGCTATATTGTATCCGGCACTTATTGCAATTCCTTATATTCGTAATAGTTCTTATGGATTTGAAAATTAGAACTATTAATTTGATGTAATTGATGTTAGGCTTTCGAAAAGAGTAAAAAGCAGGTGGTTTATGATCAAAAGTCATAGACCACCTGTTTTTGTATAGAAATTTAAAACATTATATGTTGAGGTTTATTAGGCTTGAAAATACAAAAACAAATATGCATTTCAAAACATTAGAATGTTGAGGTTAGAAAAAATGTTATCAAAGTATTGATTAGCATTATTATAAATGTGATTAATAGATTATCGCAATAAAAAAATTTTTTTTATTGAAAAGTATAATAAATGATGATATTATAAGAATAGTAATTATATACAAAAACAATTATGCTGAAAAGGAGAAAAAATGGGGGTAACGGTATATGAAATTCGACTAAAAGTTTATACTCTAGTGGATATTTCCACAGAGCAATTATTGGAAAAAGAAGCAGCGTTTATAGATTCTGCTTTGGGGTTGGATGATCAGTGGATAAAATATCACGAAGATAACAAATACAAGTTATATTCCTATGATATGTTATACCCAATCGAAAAAGACGGTGGATATTTAAAGGATCATATTTATACATTTCGGATTCGGACGGTCAATGTAGATCTGGCAAAATATTTCTCCAAAGTCCTGCCAAATCATTACACCAGAGAACTGAAGGGACTGGTGGCAGAAAACCGGATTCTTCCGAAAAAAACGATCAGTGAGATTTATACGCTGACGTCGGTAGTGATGAAGTTTGAGGACGGATATTGGAGGGGAAAATATCCGATAGAGGTATTTGAGCAGCGTCTTTTTTCCAATGCGGTCAAAAAGTATAAGCAGTATACGGGAGAAGAGGTCAATGAGGATTTCCAGTGGTATACGCAGATCACATTTTTGAATAAAAAGCCGGTTCCATTATCGTATGACAGCAAAAAAATAAAATTGCTTGGGGATAAAATCAATCTTAAAATTGCGGATAATAAGCAGGCACAAGAATTGACTTATTTTATGCTGGGGGCAGGCCTGGGAGAACTCAATTCAAGAGGCGCAGGAACATGTAATTATCGTTATTTATAAATAACAGGGGAGGTGATAGCGAATATGTTAAAGGACTGTCTTGAAATATTTAACGAACAACTGGAACAGACCGAACAGCTATGTGGGGATGGGGATCACCTGATTCTGGATACCTATGTTCCGGCAGATGGGGATTATCTGATTGTACATAAAGATGGAAAAGTAGAAAAATGCACGGTTACGATGGATAAAAAAACCAGAACTGTACAGACAGACTGGGATGAGGCATCGGATGCGTATTATCAGTTGAAATTTTATGATTATCACAGCCGGTTAGTGAGCATGGACAAGCCACAGGACCCGAAAAAAGTCATACATTCCAATAATTACTGTGCATTCTGGGTGAAGTGGGAAAGCTTTGAGAACGGGAAAATGGACATGCAGGCGCTCGACCGTTATTTTGATGTGTTAAAAAATCCGGCAGAAAAGTACAAAAAGCCACAGGAGCGAAAAATGTACGACTATATTTTAGATCAGGTCGGGGAAGTGGATCAGGAGAAGCTAGAGCAGCATCGGGATTGGCTGAAAGAACATGTCTTTTGTCTGGATGAACTTGGTTTAAATTTAAAGAAAAAGAATTATTTAAAGATTTTCTTTGAAGAGGATGAGTTACTTTATATAAAAGAAGAGCAACGATATCTTGTGACCAAAATCTTTAATAAAAATGATTATAATATGGAGCTGGACGATCAGATTTTTGGTCTTCCAAATGATAATCTTGGCTTAAATGCTAAGAAACCATTTTTGGAAAATAAGACGCGTAAAGTCACGATTCCTTATATGATTACAACGCAGGAGGCGTTGCAGCAGAGAAAATTTTTTGACTATCTGATGAATCAGGCAAATTTGGGATGTATGAATATTTTCTTTGATTATGAAAAAAAGAAGATACTTCCTAAAAAGAAGGGGGAAATGGTAAAAGGGGAGTTTTCCGGTTTCTTCATACAAATCCAGAAAGGAAAAGAAGTTGAAATTCTGCATCAGGATACCATTGTCGATTATAAATATGAGCTGCGAAAGGTATTCCATTACTATGATGTGCTGGGATGCGATGCGTCAGGAGAGTGGTATAAAGACTATACCAATCGGCAGGGATTGCAGGATGTAATCAATGAGGTTATATTTTCGAACTGGCTAATTGGAAATTATTTTACACCGGAAGATCAGCTTGGTGCTGAGGGTGCAATTAAAAGAAATTTGATTTGGTCGAGAGCTTCCATTTTTGCGTGGTTGTATAAAGGACGAGAGGCAAATATTGATCATATTTTGCACAGGGTATGTTTTGACATGATCAAAAACTCCCTGCAAAACGGATATACAAAAAAAGTCAGACAACAGTTTAATTTAATGTGTTCATTAAGTGAATATTTTGGAGGAGATCATATGGCAGATAAATATCATGATATACGAAATGTATTGCGGGAAAAAATCAATCAGCAGCAGGATTGTGAAATAGAAAGCGACATGGAATATTTCTATGCAGTGGGACAGTTAGCAGATTATTTTATTTCATTAAGTAAAACACAAAACAGAGTCCATTCGCTGGGAAATCCATTTTTTAATGCGACAAGTGATGATGTGATCAAAACAAGACTGCATCAGTATTTTATGAAATATAATTATTTGATCAAACGGGCAGGACAACGTTTTAACCAGTTATATGCGATGGTTAGTGGTTATCTGCCGGAAGGAAAAGTAAGTCAGGAAGATATCGTAGCAGGATACATCAGTAATAATTTGATTTATGAGTCAAACAAGAAAGAGAAGGAGGAAGTGTAACATGGAAAAGAGAGTATATGGGGTCTTGGGAATTTCTTCTATTATGGCAAACTGGAATGCTGATTTTACGGGATATCCGAAAAGTATGTCGGATGGAACTGTGTATGGAAGTGACAAGGCATTAAAGTATCCGATGAAAAAAATGTGGGAAAATGAAGGAAAGAAAGTACTGTATATAAAGTCCATGAAATTTTCCGAGAAAGATGGATCTTTGGTTCCGAATTCATTAAAGGAACGATATGAGAATATTTTTGGGGTAAAGGATTTAAAAGATGCTAAAGATTCCAAGGAAGTTTTGACAAATCTGATGTCTGCTGTAGATGTGAAGAATTTTGGTGCTACATTCGCAGAGGCCAAGAATAATTTCTCTATTACAGGTGCAGTACAGTTTGGCCAGGGATTTAATAAATATGATGGGACGGTTGCAGAGGAACAGCAGATTCTCTCTCCGTTCCGGGATGGGTCAAAAGACAGTGAAAAAAATGAAGAAGCTAAAAATTCTACATTGGGCACTAAAGTTACAAGCAATGAAGCACATTATTTCTATCCATTTGTGATCAATCCTCTGGCATATAAAGAACTGGTGGCACTCGGAGTTACCGAAGGTTATACAGAAGAAGATTATCAGAATTTTAAGAGAACAGCGTTGGTTTCTGCTACCGCGTATGCAACCAATGCAAAAGAGGGATGCGAAAATGAATTTGCTCTTTTTGTAGAAACAGATCCGGAAGTATATCTGCCAAATTTGTCAGAATATATTACATTTGAAAAAGGGGATAAACAGAATACGATCGATATCAGTGCATGTGAGAAAATTTTAAACGAGATGCGGGAGAAGATTAAGAGTATAGAAGTTTATTACAATCCATATACCACGAAGCTGGTATCGGAAGGAAAAGGAGTGCGGGTATATAACATTGTCACACAAAAAGAGGTGTAATTTATGGAGGCATTGCAATTTACACTCAGCGGAAAGGATGCTTTTTTTAAGAAGCCGGAAGTAAATACCTATCATTATTATACATTTGGGCAGATTCATAAAGTGGTGCTGCTTGGAATGTTTGGGGCAATCCTTGGATATGGCGGATATGCGCAGAAAAAGTGGGAAAGTCCGAAAAAAGGAGAGCCGGCTGTGGAAGACTATCCGGAATTTTATGAAAGACTCAAAGATATAAAAATATCCATAATTCCACAAAATGAGCGTGGATATATTCCGAAAAAAATCCAGCTTTTTAATAACTCTGTGGGATACGCATCAGGAGAGCAGGGGGGCAACTTGATCGTAAAAGAGCAGTGGCTTGAAAATCCAAAATGGGAAATTTATCTTTTACTTGATGGTACGGAAGCAGAAAAAATAGCAGAATATTTATTACAGAACCATTGTGTTTATTTTCCATATCTGGGGAAAAATGATCATCCGGCAGACATTACAAACGCAAAAAAAGTATCAATAGAAGAGATTTCAACAGAAATGACCGTTTTATCCTGTATGTATCCAAAAGGAACCGGGGATGTAGTTTTCCCGGATGATGAGGATGAGCGGGAAGTATTTAAGTATGAGGAAAAGCTTCCGGTGCGGTTGAATGGATACACAAATTTGTATGAATATGACACATTTTGTTTTACGAATATGGATGTACATATTAAAACCGGTACACTATACCGTTTGGAAAATAAAATACTGACCTTTTATTAAATGTAAGGACTCCCCTGCCTGTTTTATCTGGCAGGGGATTTTTATCACGGAAAATACTTTTTAGGGATAGGACAGTGATAAAATCTGTAGTCTGATTAGAGTTTTTATAGAAAAATGTATTCTGTGGAATAAAAATAAGAGTTGAAGGTTACCAAGAGGAGAAGCCTATGGAAGTAGAAAAATATATGATTCATGTTGGAGATGCACTGGAAGATCCAGATATGTGTTTTGCCCATCTGCTGGAAGGAAAAGAAAAAAAAGAAACCTTGCAGGAGCATACAAAATTGTGTCAGAAATATTGGAAAAGGATGGTGGAACAAAGAGGACTGGTCAGTATTTTTGACAATTTTAAAAACCGGTATTTGCAGGGAATCAGTGAAGAAGGAAAATATTTATTTGATGTAATGACCGTTAATATTGTCACCTGGCATGATTTTGGAAAATGTAACCCGCGTTTTCAGAAAGATAAAATGAAGCATCCATGGCATATGGATCTGGCACCGGATAGCGCAATTGGAAGCAGACATTCCATATTATCGGCAATGTTTTATCTGGATTATTTTATTGAACGGATCAATCAACTGGAGGACAAGCAGGAGAGAACGAAACTCAAAGATTTTGCATATATGTATTCCTATGTGATTTCCAGACATCATGGAAATCTTTCGGATTTTTCTGAATATATGAATGAACTGTTGGGAAAAGGGAATACCGAAATTGGAGAAAAGGCATGGGAGTGGTATCAGAAATGGAAAAATGGCGAAACTGTAAAACTATATAAACATTTCACAGGTAATATGGAAAATCGGCTGGAAATGCAGACGCAGGGACAGGCGATTGGATTATATGCATGGATAAGATTACAGTTTTCGCTTTTGACAGCAGCAGATTATTATGCAACTTCGGAATTTATGAGTGGAATCGAAGTTACAGATTTCGGAAAATTCGGGGATATTCAACAGCTGATCCGGCAGTATGAAGACGGAGAAGTGCAGAAAAAAATCCGAAACTATCAAAGAGAAATCTATCCGATGGAACCGGAAAAACTGCAACAGGTAAGTGAAATTAATATACTTCGGACAGAACTTTTTTCAGAGGCGGAAGAGAACTTAAAAAGGAACAAAGATCAGTCTGTTTTTTATCTGGAAGCTCCTACCGGAAGTGGTAAAAGTAATACGGCAATGAATTTAAGTTTTACTTTAATGCAGGAAAATTCAGATTTGAGAAAGCTGTTTTATATTTATCCGTTTAATACTCTGGTAGAACAAAACATGAGTATTCTTGAAAAAACATTTGGAAACAAAAAGGAAATCATGTCGCAGATTGCAGTAGTGAATTCCTTAGTACCTTTCAAAGATAAAAAAGAAGTGGAAGAGGACAGGGAAAATTCCAAAAAGTATCAGGAAATTTTACTGGATCGTCAGTTCCTGAATTATCCATTTATTTTGTCCACCCATGTCATGTTGTTTCGGACAATGTTTGGGAATGCGAAAGAAGATGTCTTTGGTTTTCAACAGTTATGTCATTCGGTTATTGTTCTGGATGAAATTCAAAGTTATAAGATCAATTTGTGGAGTGAAATGATCGCTTTTCTGAAAGAGTTTGCGGAACTTCTGGATATCAAGGTGATTATTATGTCGGCAACATTGCCGAATCTGGAAGTGCTGACCGATCATAAAGAAAATGCGGTCCGGTTACTTTCGGATTGTTTAAAATATTTTCATCATAAAATGTTCCGGGAGAGAGTCGTTCCAAAATACGATCTGTTAGAGGAAGATATAACACTGGAATCCTTGGCAGAGCATGTTCTTGAAAATAAGAATAAAAAGGTACTGATCGAGTTTATCAAAAAAGCAAGTGCGGAGGAATTTTATCGTATTTTAGGTGAAAGGGTGGAATCTGTGTTCCTGATGACAGGGGACAGCAGTATTCAGGAACGGAAAGATTTGATCGAAAAGATCAAAGGGCTGTCATCGGTGATTTTGGTTGCCACACAGGTCATTGAAGCTGGAGTGGATATTGATATGGATATCGGTTTTAAGGATATTTCCAGATTAGACAGTGAAGAGCAGTTTATGGGGCGTATTAACCGGTCCGGGAAAAAAGACGGAGTTGTGTACTTTTTCAATCTGGATGAGGCGAAAAGTATATACAAAGAAGATGTGCGCGGGGATGAGAGAGTTACACTTATGGTTCCGGAAATTCGTACATTTTTGGAAACTAAAAATTTCTCTGCTTTTTATGAAAGCGATATTTTGCCAGTCCTGAAAAAGAAAGGAGAAATGATTGATAAAAATAATTTAAAAGAATTCTTTTCACAAAAGGTAGGAATTTTGAATATGCCGGAAGTTGCAGAAAAAATGAAACTGATTGACGATAATACCCAGGGTATTTTCATTTGTTTTGGAAGAAAACTGGGGGATGTTGATAGTCGGATGTTATGGTGGGAATATAAAGAACTGCTTGAAAATACACAGATGAATTATGCTGAAAAAAAGGTCAGACTGCACGATTTGAGAAGTGAAATGAATGCTTTTATTTACCAGTTTAAGAATTCCGCATTGGTTGAGGCAAATGAGCATATCGGTGATTTGTATTTTATCGAAAATGGAGAGGAATACTTTGATGAAAATGGAGTTTTAAAGAGAGAATTGTTTAGTGACGATACAGATTTGTTTTTATAGGGGGGCTTATGCGGGTAAATGGAACACTTATCAATTATTATTTTCATTGTAAAAGGCAATGTTATTTGCATGGAAACCGATTGAATCTGGAGGACAACAGTGAACAGGTTAAGATCGGAAAAGTAATTCATGAGGAAAAGGCACAGGGACATAAGAATACCGAGATTGCAATTGATAATATCCGGCTGGACCAGTTGACCAAGGAATACCTTACAGAGATAAAAAAATCAGATGCAGATGCGGAAGCAGCAAAATGGCAGTTATTATTTTATCTCAGCATTTTAAAGTCAAAAGGAATTGTCAGAAAAGGAAAGCTTGAATTTGTAGAAAAAAACAGGAAAGATAAAAAGGTTGTAATTTTGGAACTGACGGAGGAGGCAGAAAAAGAGTTACAAGAGTATATAAAAGAAATTGAACAATTACTTGCGCAGGAGGAACCGCCGGAATGTATTCATAAAAGTACCTGTAAAAAATGTGCGTATTATGAATATTGTTATATATAAATGAATCAAAATTATAACCTGTGTTATACGAAGGAGGAAGTAGATGGGAAGCACAAGATATATTATGTCCATGGGGGAACTTTCCAGAAAAGATAATTCATTATGTTTTCGTAAGGATGGCAAAAATGTTTATCTTCCGGTTGAAAATACAAAAGAAATTTATTGTTTTAATGAGGTAAGCATAAACACAAAATTACTGGATTTTCTGGCACAAAACAATATTATCGTGCATTTTTTTAATTATTATGGTGGATATAGTGGAACTTATTATCCGAGAGATCATTATTTGAGTGGAAAACTTTTGGTAAAACAGGTAGAAAAGTTTACAAATGACCGGATGAGTGTTGCAAAAGCCATTGTAAAAGGGATTGGATTGAACATTTATGAAATTTTATATCACTATTATAAGCATGACAAAAAAGAAGTAAAAGAGACGATTGACTGGATTAAACAAAATTTTTTGCTTAATGTAGAACAGGCACAGGAAATCAAAGAACTTCTGGCATATGAGGGAGAAGTATGGATGCGCTTTTATGGGAATTTTAAATATTTTCTTCCGGAGGATTTTGTCATGAATAAGAGAGTAAAACGTCCGCCGGATAATCCAATGAATGCTCTGGTATCATTTGGAAACACCTTATTATATACAAAAACAATTTCTGCAATTTATCAGACGCATCTGGATCAGAGGATTAGTTTTTTGCATGAACCGTCAGAAGGAAGATTTTCCTTGAGCCTGGATTTGAGTGAAGTGTTTAAACCGGTGATCGTTTTCCGCACGATCTTTGATCTGGTAAATAACCGCAGGTTACAGGTGGAAAAACATTTCGAGAAGAACGTAAATTATTGTGTGTTAAACGAGGAGGGGCGTAAAATTTTTATTGAAGCCTTTGAAGGCAGGTTAGAAAGTGTTTTTATGCATCCGAAATTAAAAAGAAAAGTGTCCTATCGCACAGCAATGAAATTAGATTGCTACAAGCTTATAAAAAACATTCTGGAAGAAAAGGAGTTTGTTCCGTTTTCTCTGAAGGAGGGCATGTAGTTATGAAAAAACAGTTGAATTATAATTATGCATTTTTGTTCTATGATGTAGGAGAAAAGCGAGTTCAGAAAGTTTTTAAGATATGTAAAAAATATCTTTCCCATTTTCAGAAATCCGTTTTTCGTGGTGAAATTACACCTTCAAACTGTATAAAGCTTAGAAATGAGTTGAAGCAGGTGATAAATAAACAGGAAGATTTCGTGTGTATTATCAAATTGATGAATGATAATGTGTTTGGAGAGGAAACGCTTGGTGCAGAGGATCATGCTACAGGAGAAGACCTTATGATATGAAATTTTACCAGGCGAAAATCTGTGGATTAATACGAAATGCAGAAATTATAAGGGGTTTGGCGAAGTAAGAAAAAATCTGTTATATTTTACAGACGGCTGGTAAAAAAGGTGGAAATAGCGTAAAATAGAGGAAATGACGAAGGGGCTTGCAGGAGAAATGGATTGAATTCGTTAGATAAACAGTAACATCTGTCTCTTATACACATCTCCGAGCCCACGAGACTAAGGCG
>URSS01000040.1 GCA_900550545.1 uncultured Lachnobacterium sp.
GAGTAATTTTATCTTACATCAGTTTGGAGGTTTACACAAACTTTAGGATACTCCCGCACACTTTTGCGCGCAAGCGCGCACCATTACAGAAAAATCTCACACCATCGATCTACTGCATAATCAGATTATGCAGCAGATAACTTCGAATCACAATTGCCATTTCTTCATTCGCTGTATTCTCCGGTAAATTAAGAAGCTGTTCCGCTTTTCGAATTCGATAACGCACTGTATTGCTATGTTGGAATAATTCTTCTGATGTCTTGGCATAATCCCCATTATTTTTAATATATGAGATTACTGTTTCTAATAAATTTACATCATGAGAAGCATCATATTTCTGTAATACGAAAATGCTGTCTTCCACTTCATGATACAGTATCGGATTATTTACAATCGACATGATATATTTATATACACCAATCCTTGAATATGCAATATTATTACATTCCATAAACTGACTTACAACATTTGCATTTTTTGCTTTTACAACGGATTCATTTAGTCTCTCCAATGTCATTAGTTCATCACATATTCCAATGTAAAAAGATGTTGGCTGAAACCCTGTATTTATCAAAATGTCATATACATGATTCACAATTTCCTGATAGCTTTCCGGCAAATTATCTTCCATATAAGAACAAATTAACACAACTCCATGGCCCATTTTCACAAAAGAATAATCATGAATCCTTGTATCCCGGTACTGCCGATACATCAACCTGTCAAAATATGTGTGAATCTTAAGGTTATTCGATGTATCCCCAGACGATATACTTACTGCAATAATATTTGAATAAAAATTTGGATTAATCTCTAATGCTATTTTTTTAATTGTAGATGGCTGATGCTTTTCATTTATGATTGAATTTAGTTTCTCTTCTGCAACAACATACTGCGCGCGCGTTTTCATAGATTCATTAATACAAATAATCAGATCCTCCATGAACTGATCGTAAAATGTAAGTAATGGAACATGATAAATTTTTGCCAGCTCAATAATATCCTGTGGCAGTTCCTTTTCCGGTGGGATTTTTATCGCAATTCCGGAAACTTGTTTTTGAATCAGTGTTTTTAATGTTCCATTGACTAATTCGGGGTCTTTATCTGCAAAAAAATAAGAAAGTAAAACAAAATAACCATATCCATAGCCGTCATACTCCATGCGACTGCTTTCATACTCCAATATTACAGTAGCATTCACCAAATTACTCAGATATTTTTCGCCACAAATAATTTTAAAATCTTTAAATAAAGCTAATTCTAATATTTCACTAATTTGTATCATACTATTCCCTCTTTCATTGAACATCAGCCCATGCAAAATTTGCTTTCAGCAAATGGGCTGACGCTACATATTAAGTTTTCATAGAAAACTTGACACTATCCCTAATGTATAATTAATAACGTGCTGCAACTATCTGCCATCACAAAACCAACTCAAACCCATAACAGCTCTTCTCAAATCCATATTTCTCATAAAATGCATGCGCTGCTTTTCTTTGCATACCCGAATCCAGGATAATCGCCTTACAGCCCCGCTCTTTCGCAAGTTCCTTCACATGGTCCACCATAAGCCTGCCATATCCCATTCCCCGATACTTTTCATCTGTGATAATACTGGCCAGATAGCAGGTCGAACCGGACATCCAGAATGTCGGGAAAAAACTGCCATGGCAGAATCCACAATAATTGCCATTTTCATCACACAGGAAAAACGCAAAACTTTTATCATCCGCAAGAACCTCTTTATATACGCTTTTGACGATTTCTTTATCATAAACATTGTAATCCCACAATTTCTCAATAAAGGAAAATTCATATGCAAAATCCTGTTCTGTTGCCTGTTTTATCACCATAATCGCTTCCTCCTCTTAAACAACAAAAAGAAGGGCGTTGATAATCTCTATCAACGCCCTTGTTGGTTAACAAGAAGAATAGCACAACTCCACCTTCTTGTAAATATAAACTTAAATATCTCCTGGATTTCACCCCTCTCTTAGGCTCATTAAATAAATGCTACCATATAGAGCGGTAATGTAATGATTCCATCTTCATCCACACCGATATTTCCATCTGCAAATTTGTATCCATAAGAAATATCTTTATGGTTCTTCATAAGTGCCTTTAAAGAATTTGCCCTTGTATTTCCACCTTTTACTTCAATAATATACGTTTTTCCAGTTTGTCTGGCGCCCTGTACAACAAGACATTTTTTATATTAATCCAATTTTTTATTGAAGTAACCGCTTTTCTTTTTAACATAATGCACCCCAAAATAATGAAATTCATTTCTATAATCGCACTTAATCAACATTTTAGAAAATAAAAATGTTTAGCTATCAACATTTTGGATTATTGTATCATCATCATAATAATTTCTAATCAAGTATAATATGTCAAAATTACATTTGTAATATTCCGCACGTTTCTCAATCAATCAAATCATTCTGGAACCTCGACAAATGCTCATACGGCAAAATCAATCGTCCACGGAAAAGCCCGCACCCATCATTCATAAGGCTGTTGTTGACTGCCGCAAACATGTTGACATCGACTTTAGACAACTCCAGTTCCTGCAACAATTTGCAACGCTCGTAAGCCTCATCAAAATAAATGCATTCCCCTTGCGGAATCACATCATTCCGGCCTCTCGCATTCTCCTGCTTTTTCTCATAAAACAAATGATTGGCTGCACCAATCTCTGCGATATCGTCCATCTCCTTGGTACGAAGCTGCATTTCCATATAGCAACGCGCGCTGTTATCAAAAAATGTAATATGAAGTGAGCGATATGCATTTGTACTCTCGCCATCAATATAATCGCGGTAATATGGACGCACCGCGTCATCCAGCAGCGGGGAATTGCTCTGTTTTATCCCTCCCGTTGGCTCTGCCGTAAATCCACGTTCTTCCAAAAACTCCGGCAATACGTTGGCAATCTGATATAAATGTCTGATTTCCTCTTTCTCACGGTCCTCTGCCTTTTCCAAATGACACCGCGGCATGGAAATTACAATGCGATAAGCAATCAAATCCCGGAAACAGTTCAGACGCTCCTTGAGCTCCGACACAGACGGATACGTTCCATTCTTGGCATAATAATCGTATATGTATTCCACAATATAGCCGTTAAATTTTCCCTCCGCACGGATCAGCGACTTGATCCGCCCTTTAAATGTAAAAGAAAGATACGGGTATTCCTGTGCCATATATTTATAGAACTCACGTATCTTCTGCGACTGTGCCGTCAGGAAATCATTGTGCTCCAAAAGTTCCATAATCTGCAACAGGAAATTACAATGCACGAGATCCACTTCATTATGTTCCTGCACCGCTGATATGCGCAAATCCTCCATATACTTTTTCAAAATGCGAAGAACCGTATCTCCTGAATATAAATAATCATTTAATATAACCATATTATCCCCTGAACTCATACTTGCGAATCTCGCAATTTTTTATTCCAAATGCGGCAAATTCGTCATTTGTCATATCGTAAAAATAAGACTGCACCGCGCGTGATATGCCGTTGTGCGCAACAAGCAGGTACACTTTCTCATCTGCCTCTTCTTTTATATCATCCAATAAATTGTAAATTCGCTGACAAAGGCGTAGCATAGATTCTCCACCATCGTAATGATTTACAAAGCTCTTCTTCGCCTCGCGAAATTCTGCTCCGTCTCGTGGTGTTGATTCATATTTGCCAAAATTCTGTTCCATCAGCCTTGGTTCCACCCGCGCCGGAATCCCGGTAATCTCCGACACATATCGCGCCGTATCCGCGGCCCTGCTCAATGGCGAATATAAAATTTCATCAATGTGTATCTGTTCGTCCAAAATTTTCTGTCCCAGTTCTCGCGCCTGCTGCCGCCCACTTTCTGTCAAACCGATATCCGTGGCTCCACAGATTTTATTTTCTACATTCCACACAGTCTGTCCGTGTCTCGCAAAATAAAAGTGTCCCATATTTTTCTCCGTTATTGTATTGTTTACTTTTCTGGTAATGTACATATCTTTGGCACAAATTTCTGATTTGTGTTCCCATTGATATAATAGAAACAGAAATTTTCTATACTGCTATTATAATCTTCCGATGCGATCACCTTTTGATCCGAAACAAGTGTGACATCATCAAAATAAATACTGCCCTTGTAGTCTCCATTTCCTTTTATCTCTACATTGACAACTACCTGTCCTTTTCCTTTCGGAGCACTTATTTTTTGCCCCTGATCATCATAATAATTTGTAATTGGCATCTCTACAGGAATGACATAATATTTATTTTGCTTTGTAACATTTTTACTGCTTTTATCAAAAGAGATACCTTCTTTGTTGTCTCCCCAGCCAGCATCCGTCTCCAAATCATTTCCTGTCCAAAATCGAACCTGCGGATAAACAGTAAAACTTCCATCATTCATAAGTTCTTCCGGAACATACATTTTCATGTTCAGCGAATATGATTTTCCAAAGGTTACATTCTTGTTTTGAATAAGAAAATACATATTGAGTTTACTGTTATCACCTTCCGGGTTCTTGCGAAAATCGACGTTTGTCTCCAGCACTTTGTTAGCAGGTGCTTGTTGGACAACCACTTTTACCTTTATCGTGCTTGCTTTCGTTTTAACTGTAATAGTTGCTTTTCCCTTATGCACCCCCTTAACAATTCCTTTTCCGGTCACAGTTGCAACCTTTGTATTGGAAGATTTATAAGTAATCTTAGCTTTTGGTGTCACCTTCGCCTTAATTGCCTTAGTTTCACCTTCTCTGATTGAAATAGACTTATTTTCTACTGTTAAATTTTCTTTTGGAAGCGAAACTACCTTTGCTTTTATCTGATGTTTATAATTTCCATTCACAGAATAAGTGCATGACCCCGCTTTCCCATTACTGTAATTTGCCGTTGCTATAACTTTATTATTTACAAGAAGTTCTACGTCATCAAAATAGATATTTCCTTCATAGGCTCTATCCCCTACAACGAAAACACCGCCGGAAAGCTCTCCACTTCCTTTTGGAAAAGGAATCTCTACAGTTCCCATTCGAAATGTATTCAATTTCATTTTCACATTAATTATGTAAAATCCATTTTTTTGTGTTACACTTTTTGAATTTTTCTTAAAAGAATAGAGATTTTTACTCCCCGCGCAACCTAAATATTTTTGATTGTTTTTTCCTGTAAAAACATTAATACTCGGGTTAATCGCAATATCCCCCTTTTCCATATACTCTTCCGGTACATAGATCTTCATATTAAGTCCATAGGATTTTCCAAAGGTAACATTATCTTTTATAACCATATCCCTAAGACTGACGCTACTATTATCTCCACCATCCGGATAATCAATAAACTTAACCTTTGTTGCTAAAACTTTGTTATCTTTTGTTGCCTGTACAGGTACTGTTTGTACTGCTATGGTACTTACCACCATTACCAATGTAAGCAGAAAACTTGTCAGTTTCTTTGAAATCTTCATTATATATCTACCTCCGTTATTACCCTTATCACATTATGCTTATTTTCCGTCCGCAAAGACACTCTCATCAAATGGAATGAGCTTTACGGTATCTCTAAAGTTCTGGATTTCTTTCTCCTTGTCGTTTCCCCAATTGCCATATAAACTATATTGAATTTCATATGTTTCATCGTCATTTGCTGTCTCCACAGCTCTACTTCTAAAGCCTTTGATCACCCGTGTATTTGATTCTTCCGGCTTTTTTACTTCCTGCGCCTGTGACTCGGTTTCTGCCTGTACCGTTTCTGTTGGCTCATCTTTTGTTACCTGCTCCGTTGCCGTCTCTGGCTTGGCACTCTCTTTCGTTCCACATGCTGTCAAAGCCAACATAGATAATATTAATAAAAGCACTGCTTTCTTTTTCATAACTGCTCTCCCTTATATGAATCTATTTCTTTCATTTTACCGCCACCCCTCTACGGTGTCAACGAACGCTTCCAGACCAACAAAAAAAGGACCAACTGTCCGAAAACAATTGGTCCGCATTTCATACGATTTATTCGCAAACGTATGGCATCATAGCCAAATGACGTGCTCTCTTGATAGCAACTGTAAGAGCTCTCTGGTGCTTTGCACAGTTTCCTGTGATACGACGAGGAAGAATCTTTCCTCTCTCAGAGATGTATCTCTTTAACTTGTTGGTATCTTTATAATCGATGACATTGTCCTTGCCACAGAATACACAAACTTTTTTTCTTCTGCGCATTGGTCTTCTCTTCATAGAAGAACCTTCAGCTGTCTTATTGTAAGCCATGTTCTTTACCTCCTGATTTTAATTAAACGGTAACTCTTCATCAATTCCTTCCGGAATATTCATGAAGCCATCTCCGGCAGCTCCACTTGGTGACGGAGCAGATGGTGTACTGTTGAAGTCTCCACCGCCACTTGCATTCTTGCTCTCTGCAAACTCAACGTTCTCAGCTACAACGTCTGTTGTATATACACGCTGTCCATCTTTGTTTGTATAACTGCCTGTCTGGATACGGCCTTCCAAAACAAATTTTGTTCCTTTACGACCGAATCTCTCCAAAAACTCAGCTGTTTTGCCAAAGGCAACACAGTTAATGAAATCCGCTGACTGCTCGTCATTGTCACGACGGAAACGACGATCAACTGCAAGCGAAAATCTTGCGATAGCAGTCGAACTCTCCCCCTGTGAGTAACGGATTTCTGCGTCTCTGGTCAATCTACCCATAAGAATAACTTTATTCATACGATCTCCTACTTTCTTATATTACGCCTCGTCTTTTCTAACGCATAAGAAACGAAGAACATTGTCCATAATACGAACATCCTGCTCGATATGAGCCGGAACATCAGATGCTGCATCGAACTGAATGAAATAGTAGAAAGCTTCGCTCATCTTCTGAACGTCGTAAGCTAACTTCTTCTTACCCCATTCTTCAACTTCTGTAACAGTACCGCCTGCACGAGTGATGTACTCTTTTGCCTTCTCAACGGTTGCTGTTCTCGCATCATCTTCGATCTTTGCACTAACAACGAGTGCTAATTCATACTTGTTCATCGAAAATTTTACCTCCTTTTGGTCTCTGGCTCACAGGATATGCCTGTGAACAAGGAAAAAATAGTTATCACGAGGATATACTATATCATAATTTTCCTGCTTATGCAAGAGGTTTTCCCAGAAAAAAGCCAAAATCCCGCTTTTTATTTACTTTCTTCTTCTGCCTTACGAAGTCCTCTGGTGTTTTTCTCCACCAGTTTGCGGGTTACCATCACCTGATGACCGCATCCTAAACACTTCAAACGGAAATCTGCGCCTACACGAAGAATTTCCCATTCATTACTTCCACATGGATGCTGCTTTTTTAATTTCACAATATCGCCAACTTCATAATGATACTGGTTCATAGTGCCTCCTATAGTTCAATTTTAGAAAATACATTTCCCAGACCGTCCTGAATCAACAAATCTGCCCGTCCGTCTTTCGGCGTAGCGCTCTTGTTGATTAAAACAAGCTTATTTCCTCTATAATAATCAATCAGCCCAGCTGCCGGATATACCGCGAGCGATGTTCCGCCGATGATCAGCATGTCCGCATGGCTGATATAAAATACGGCATCCTGCAGTGTCTTCTGATTTAATCCTTCCTCATATAAAACCACATCCGGTTTCACTGGTCCGCCACACACCGGACAGGTCGGTATCCCTTCTGAATGCAGCACATCTTCCGCACTCATGAACTCTCCACAGCGCTCACAATAATTGCGCAGTACACTACCATGAAGCTCCATAACATTTTTGCTTCCCGCCTTCTGATGCAGTCCGTCAATATTCTGTGTAACAATTCCTTTAAGTTTTCCGGCCTTTTCCAGTTCTGCCAGTTTATAATGCGTAATATTTGGTTTAGCATCAAGGCAAAGCATTTTGTTGCGGTAAAAACGATAAAATTCTTCCGGATTATTGCGGTAAAAACTGTGACTCAAAATGGTCTCCGGCGGATACTTATACTGCTGATTATACAATCCGTCTACACTCCGGAAATCCGGAATTCCACTCTCCGTAGATACACCGGCACCTCCAAAAAATACAATATTATCGGATTCTTTTACCCACTTTAAAAATTGTTCAATTGTATCCATTATGAGCCTCCTTATGACAAATTGGTTGCAGATGCATAAGATGCGACTCCGTCGCGCATCTGCGTAGGTCATAAGGAATCCTCCCACTCCGTGGCTCCCTCCTTATGACAAAAAAGAACCATATTCCAACGAATACGGTCCTTAGTTGCGGGAACAGGATTTGAACCTGTGACCTCCGGGTTATGAGCCCGGCGAGCTTCCAGACTGCTCCATCCCGCGTCGTTCAACAATTATTATAGTTCTCTTGTTATCAAAAGTCAACTCATTGCAAAAGTATCATCAATCCCATGCCAAATGACATGGGATTGATAACCGAAACTAATTATCTTTAGTTTCCAGATGTGTACTCTTTCTTACAAAGAGTAGTTCCATCTGCATCAACATACTCAACTCTGACCTTGATTGGATCCTGATCAATGTATGATGTAAGAGAATTTGCAACATTCTGCATAGTAGCATCCTGCTGTGCAAGTGACTTCTCAAGAGAAGCCTTTACTGCATCTCCATCTACATCATCTTTAATAACCTGCTCATCAAATGTGTATTTGTAGATGAGTGTATCCTTTTCACTAAGGATTTCCATGTTAAGACCCTCTTCTGTTGAAGATAAAACCTTATCCAGCTGACTCTTAATTGTCTCATCTGCTAAGTAAGCATCTACATCAACATACTTGCCATCATCTGTCTTTCCAGATGTTGCATCTTTTGATGTATCTTTCTCTTCGCTCTGTGACTCTGTTTTAGCCTTTGTATCATTGCTTTTACCAGTGTCTTTGCTTGAACCACATCCTGCAAATGCTGTAGCTGCAAGTGAAGCAGCAAGTAATAAAGCCATAACTCTTTTTTTCATAACTAAATCCTCCTAAAATATTTTCATATCAAAGCGGATTCTATCAGTTTAAAGAGTCTACGTCAAGCGTTTTTTGCATTTTCCACAAAAACAATTGCAAATTTGGCACTTTATTACTACATTATTATCGATCATTAGTACTAGTATAGCGTTTTCTAAATAACTGAGCCATTTACGCAGAATATTTTTCCATCTGCGGCGTTGTCGTCAATCGACGTAGCTAGACATTAAAAATGAAGTCCCTGTCCACTCAACTGCTGTACTGTACTCTCCATTTGCTTGATTTCTGCAATAATTGTCTTAGAAGCATTCTCCACTTCCTGGAAAAGCTGCTGTGCTTTATCAAACTCCTGGTTATCCACTGCCTTGACAACATTGTTTCCGGTCTCATGTACTTTTTTGTAATCTTCCACTATCTTATTCCAGATAACTCTAACCTGTTCATTCTGTGGTTGCATTGCATTGATGAGATAACTGAATGCACTCTTTCTCTCACTTGTCTGAATATGTGTTATGGTCTTGCTGTCCACGGTGCCTTTAATGGATGCCACCCATTCATTATAGGTTGTCTCTGCTTTTTCCATATTCTTTAAAAAGAAACTGTTATCCATTACATAGAATGGGTCTTTTCCCATCTCACCGATAGTTGTGATTGCTGCATTGATGTCTTTTTCTACCTGATGTACAGGTGCTGCAGCATCTTTTAAATTAATACCAATTGTCAATAGCTTTTGTGTCTCATTCTGCTGTTCCTCGCACTGTTTCTGAATATTACTTGCCTGTGTTGCCATCTCATCCATAGAACTTGAAATTTCCTGGCTCACTGCTGCAAGTGAACTTACAGAATCGGTAATACGTCCTACACTCTTCTGGTTTGTATCATTAATTTTCCATACAGAGTTAATCTTCTCATTCATATTGTTCATCGCGGTAACAGCTGCATTTGCACTGTCTGCGCTCTTTCCGGAAGCTTCTTTGATACGCTCAACGAATTCTCCCATGTTTGCCGTCATCTTCTGTGTCTCTTCTGCAAGCTTTCGGATTTCTTCGGCAACGACTGCAAATCCTTTTCCTGCTTCACCGGCTCTGGCAGCCTCAATAGATGCATTCAATGCAAGCAGATTAGTCTGTCCGGAAATACTGTTGATTCCATCAATCACCTCATTCATATGATTGATGACATCAAACAGATTCTCCATGTTATCTTTCATTTCACCGGACTCTGTAATGGTTGTCTGCGACAAATCCTTGATTTCTGTGAGCTGCTGCTGTCCATCTTCAATATTTTTATAAATGGTAGCACACTCCTCAGATGCTGACAGAATGGTCTTCGTCAGATCTTCATGCTGATTAGACACTTCACCAGCTACGCGGGAAGTCTCCGTGGAAGCCTGAAGAATCGTATCCGTAGAATCTGCCAGATCATTTGAAATGCCGCCCAGGCGATCTGTATAGTAAGTCAATGTCTTCTCCAGAGAACTGATCTGCGTGACTGCAGACAAATCTCTTTCCATTACTGTCTCCAGCTGACTACGTCCACCTACCAATCTCTGATACATTTGTCCAATCTGTGGATCTGCCTTGGTGTAATCTGTCTCCTTTAATTGAGCTACTGCCTCCAGGCAGATTTTATCTATTTTGCTTTTTCCAAATGCCATCGTAATCCTCTCCCATCATCCTTGATCTTTCGTAATATATCTTTACTTTCTATTTTGACCACTTCTTTCAATAAAGTCAACTATTTTTGTGCTTTTTCTCTAATAATTTTTCTTTTTTATATGTATTTGTATAGCATTTTTGCCACAATTTAAATATTATTACATAATATTTCACATATAAGTTGCCAATATCACACTCGCTATTATGCCTGCGATTGTTGCAATCAATGCACCCGCCAAAGTATATCTCGTTTTCTTCACCTTCACGGACATAAAATAGATCGACATTGTATAAAAAATCGTTTCTGTACTGCTGAGCATGATTGATGCTGCCATTCCAGCGAAGGAATCACATCCATGCTCTTTGTACAGATCCAGTAAAAGCCCCGTTGCTGCCGAGGATGAAAACATTTTTACAATTGCAATTGGAAATAAGTCCGCCGGTAGATTGGTAAAAGCCAGCAATTTTTTCAGACATACGGATACAAAATCCAGGAATCCGGACGCACGCAAAACCCCGACCGCAACCATCAGTCCAATCAGTGTCGGCATAATTTCGACAACAGTACGAATACCGCTTTTTGCCCCATCAAGGAAATCTTCATATACTTTCTGATGACGCAGTAAACCGCTTCCTACGATCAAAAATAACAGCAAAGGAATTATCGCTTCTGATAGAAAAACAACAAATTGCATGCATCTTTTCCTCCATAAATGCTACCGGCTCGATGACAGTAAATGCCGCAGTTTAATAAACAATATGGCAGCTCCTGTGGACACACAGGTAGCAAGAATTGCCGGACCTACGACCGCTACGGGATTGACTGCACCATATTCTGTGCGGTATGCAATAATATTTACAGGAATCAACTGTAAAGAAGAAATATTCAATATTAAAAAATCACACATGGCATCCGTCGCATAACCCGTCCTTGCATCCAGTTTTTTTAACTGTTTCATGGCCGAAAGGCCTGCCGGTGTGGCCGCCCAGCCAAGCCCAAGTACATTTGCCACTATATTACTGGCAATATCACTTCTTGCCGGCGAAGATTTTGGAACAGAAGGAAACAGAAAATTCAGCATTGGATTCATTTTCTGTGCTATTTTTTCCAATATTCCCTGATGTTCTGCAATGCGCATGATTCCTACCCAGAATGCCATTGCTCCCGCCATGGTAATGCATAGGCTGATAGCTTCTTTTGCAGATGCTAACGCCTGATTGGTCACCGCATTCATATTTCCTGTAAAAGCCGCGTAAATGACTCCCACAAGGATCATACCACCCCATAGATAATTCATGCTTTTTATCCCGTACTTTTTCTTGCTTTCATCCTATTCCGGAAAGCATAGCAATATTCCTTACAGCGGTTATGTTTCTTTTAAAATCCGCATAGAATATATAAATTTTCTTCTTGGAGCATGCACATGAAATCGATTTTTAAAAAATACCGGATTTTCTTTGCTGCCGCTTTTCTTCTGGCTCTGTTTTTCTGCTGCCGTACTCTTTTTCCGGCGTTCCAACTGCAGCATAAGGGAAGTGAAAGCTTCAACAATTTTATTTCCCGGTTATTTGCAGATGAACTTACTTCGAACACGATGAATCTGCATTTTACACTCAAGGATCCTTCCTCAATAGGTATTGATTCTTACGAAGTGACATTCGGAGATTTTTCCACCAAATCACAAAAAAGCAGTGCAAAAAATCTGGAGCATCTGCAAAAAGAACTGTCCCATTATTCCTATCGTGCTTTGGATGCACAAAACAAACTTACATATAAAATTCTTGAGGATACGCTCAGACGTCAGCGGGCACTTGCAGAGTATCCGATGTATGAAGAAGTTGTCACTCCGTCAAACGGTGTGACCTCACAGCTTCCAATTTTGCTGGCGGAATATCCTTTTTACCGCAAACAGGATGTGGATGATTACCTGACTCTTCTTGCCCAGATGGATACTTATTTTTCCAACATTCTTTCCTACGAGGAGGACAAAGCAAAAGCCGGGCTTTTTATGTCGGACAAAAAATGTATGAAAGTCATCGAGGGATGTGAGATTTTTACACAACATCCGGAAGATAACTTCCTGTTATCCACATTTTCCAACCGCTTGGACACATTGAATCTGAGCGACAGTGAAAAGGAAGAATATATTGCAAAAAATAAGCAGGTAATTGTGGAGCATGTCATTCCCGCCTATTCTGAAATGATTTCCGGCCTTACGAAACTGCTCGGCTGTGGTCGGAATGATTGGGGTCTGTGCAATTATGAAGATGGAAAATCCTACTATGAAGCTCTGGTTGCCTACAATACCGGAACCGATTTCACGGTAGATGAACTCTTTCAACAGATTGCCGATGCCCGGCAGGATGATGTGGATATCTGTACAACGATACTGGCTTCCAATCCAAAACTTGCTTCCATGGATATCAAACTGGACAATCAGCTCACAGATGAGAACGCAATGATCGATCATTTAAAAAAGGCCATCACCAAAGACTTTCCAAAAGCTTGTGATACGACCTGTGAGATTACCCATGTGGACGAATCTCTGTCCGAATACCTTGCGCCCGCTTTCTACATCACTGCACCAATCGATGACTATTCTACGAATCGTATTTATATCAATAATGCGAACAATTACACGGATCTGTATTATTTTACGACTTTGGCCCACGAAGGCTACCCCGGTCATCTCTATCAGACCATACAATCCTACGATTATGGACTTCCACCGATCCGCTCGCTTTTCAACTATCCGGCATACACGGAAGGCTGGGCAACTTATGTGGAAATGTTAGCCTACTATTATGCCGGACTGCCCAAAGATCAGGCCAGCCTGCTGCAGCACAATCAGGCTGCCATGCTCAGCCTTTATGCCAGTTCGGATATCGGTATTCACTACTATGGATGGAAAAAGGCGGATATGCAGAAATTCTGGAAAAACTTCGGAATTGATGATGAAACGGCCATCGACTCTATCACAGATCTTGTTCTTGAAGATCCCGGTAACTATTTAAAATACTATGTAGGCTATCTGCAGTTTCGGCAGCTTCGCGAAACATGTGAAAAAAAATACGGCGACAAATTCGATGCGTCTGCTTTCCATGAAGCAATACTCCGCACCGGACCTGCGCCGTTTTCCATCGTAGAAGAACAGGTAAAACGCACATTGCGTTGACCTTTCTTCCACTTGATACATGATTTCATTTTAAAGAAGACTCTGGTAAATATCGCGTTTGCTTACACCGCGGTCTTTTGCTACCAGTTTCATCGCTTCTTTGTGGGCAATTCCCTGCGATTCATAATACTGCATATGTTCCTCAATGCTCATAGATTCCCAGCTCTGCTGCTGCTCCTTCTGAATCTGCGCACGGGATTTGCCTTCAATGACCAACACATACTCTCCACGAGGTTCATGTGTCTCATAGTACTGCAGACTTTCCCCGAACGTTGTCTGCATTTTTTCTTCATGGCGCTTGGTCAGCTCTCTGCAGATGGTAAGTCTGCGGTCGCTTCCAAGTGTCTGTTCGAGTTCTTTCAGTGTCTTTACAAGATGATGCGGCGCCTCATAAACAATCATGGTGCGGGTTTCTCCTGCAAGTTCCTCAAGTACTGCCTGATGTTCCTTTTTATCCTTTGGCAAAAAAGCCTCAAACGCAAATCTTCTTGTCGGAAGTCCGGACATCGTAAGTGCTGTCACACAGGCTGCTGCACCCGGAAGCGATGTTACCTCAATACCTTCCTCATAACAAATACGCACAATATCTTCTCCCGGATCAGAAATTCCCGGAGTACCTGCATCTGTGATCAATGCAATATTTTTTCCTTCCCGCAGACGATCCACAAGCTGATAGGCTTTGTCGATTTTATTATACTCATGATAACTTGTCATAGGAGTCTTTATCTCAAAATGATTCAGCAGCTTAATCGAATTACGTGTATCCTCCGCTGCAATCAGATCAACTTCTTTTAATGTGCGCAGTACACGGAATGTAATATCTTCCAGATTTCCAATTGGTGTTGCGCATAAATATAATGTACCGGTTCTTTTTTCTTCCATTTTCTTTATTACTTCCTGCTAATTGCTACTTTCTTGGTGTAATACGGGTCACTAAGGTATCCATCAAGTCGCAAACATCAATGATACCTTATTCTTCTTTCATCATACTATGATTTATAAATGCAGGCAAGCAAAATAAGAGCCGGAGAGTTGTAGCTCCCCGGCTCTTATTCTGCGTATTTATAACTATGCATTTTTATTTTAATTCAATGGAACGAATTTCCTGACGTACTTTAAGTATCATGGATGGGCTTACGGATAATTCATCAAATCCCATCTTCAGGAAGGTCTCTGTCAGTGTTGTATCTGCTCCAAGTTCTCCACAGATACCAACCCAGCATCCACCTTTATGTCCATTATCTACAATCATCTTGAGCATCTTAAGGATTGCCGGATGATGAGAATCATAAATATTGTCAAGCTTTGGATTCTGACGGTCAATTGCCAATGTATACTGCGTCAGATCGTTTGTACCAACGGAGAAGAAATCAACTTCCTGTGCGAGTTCTTCACTCATCATAACTGCTGCTGGTGTCTCAATCATGATTCCGATTTCTACATCCTTATATGGAATCTTTTCCTCATCCAGTTCCGCTTTTACTTCTGCAATGACTTTCTTAATTTCTTTTACTTCATTTACAGAAATGATCATTGGGAACATGATGGAAATTGTTCCATAATAACTTGCACGATACAATGCACGAAGCTGTGTCTTGAATACATCTCTGCGGTCTAAGCAGATACGGATTGCGCGGTAACCCATGGCCGGATTGTCCTCTTTATCCAGATGGAAATAATCCACCTGCTTATCTGCACCAATATCGAGTGTACGGATAATTACTTTCTTTCCTGCCATAGATTCTGCAACCTTACGGTATGCTGCAAACTGCTCTTCCTCTGTCGGATAATCTGAACTCTCCAGATACAGAAATTCGCTTCGAAAAAGGCCGATTCCACCAGCATCATTTGCAAGTACAGAAGCAACATCTGCAACACTTCCAATGTTTGCATAAAGATTGATTTTCGTACCATCAATGGTGACGTTTTCTTTTCCCTTTAATTCAAGGAGCAGGCGCTTTTTCTCCTCATCTGCCTCTTTTCTTTTCTGGTAAGTCTCCAGAACGGAAACAGGTGGATCGATAATAAGCTTGCCTTCATATCCGTCAACAATTCCCATCTTACCTTCTGCATCTTCCGGATAATCAATACCGATCAATGCAGGAATGTTCATGGTGCGGGCAAGAATTGCCGTATGAGAATTTGTGGAACCATGTCTGGTTACAAAAGAAAGGACCTTGGATTTATCGAGCTGGACCGTCTCGCTTGGTGCAAGATCATCGGCCAGAAGAATCACAGGCTCATCTGCATTCAGGCCACCTGCACCATTTCCCTGCAATACAGCAATCACACGGTTGGAAATATCTTTCACATCCGCTGCACGCTCACGCATATAATCATCATCCATAGAAGCGAACACTTCCGAAAGTGTATCTCCGGTTGTTGCAACTGCATACTCTGCATTGACTTCCTGACTCTGAATCATATTGGTAACAGACTCCACATAATCAAGGTCATCCAGCATCATCTGGTGAACTTCAAAGATGGCTGCATTGACTTCTCCAACTTCCTTTAAAGCTTTCTCATATAAACCGGCGAGCTGTTCTTTTGCAGTATTTCTTGCCTCTTCAAAGCGGGCAAGTTCTGCCTCAACATCACTGATTTTTTCTCTTTTTACCTGATTATCTGCCTTGTGGTATATGGCGAGGCGGCCAATTGCCACCCCGCTGTATACGCTTTTACCCTCAATCGTCATATCCTCACCTCATTCAAATTTTAGAGATTTGTCTCTAAGAATTTGCTTAATGTCTCCATTGCTGTGTCTTCCTGATCTCCATCTGTTCTTAATGTGATTTCTTCTCCGCATTTTACGCCAAGTCCCATCACACCTAAGATTCTCTTTGCATCTACTTCTTTACCGCCTTTTTCAATGGTAACCTTGCAAGGAAAAGCTGCTGCTTCCTTTACCAGAAGTCCTGCCGGACGTGCGTGGATTCCTAACTCATCTTTGATTGTATACTTGAATTCTTTCATTTTAATTTCTCCTTTTTATGATTAATTATTTTTACTTCTATTGCTGCACATCTTTTTTAATTACACCAAGCAACAATGCTGTGATTACAGAGCCAACTGCCCAAGAAACAACATACATCAGAGGATTTCCAACCGTTGCAAATACGAAAATTCCACCGTGTGGAGCCATCAATGTACATCCGAACAATGAGGATAGGAATCCGGCAACTCCGGCACCAACCAGTGTACAAGGAATGACATGTAACGGATCAGATGCTGCAAATGGAATTGCTCCTTCTGTAATAAAGGAAGCTCCCATAACAAGGTTCGAAACTTTTGAATTACGTTCAGCTACTGTAAATTTCTTCGGGAAGAACCAGCATGCAAGTGCAATACCCATTGGCGGAACCATACCTCCGACCATGATGGATGCCATCGCAATATAACAAGCCTGTACTGCTGGGTCAGATATCTGCGCACCATTTTCCATTAACTTTGCTGCTGTTGCAAGCATTCCAGTACCAAATACATATGCAGCCTTATTGATTGGACCTCCCATATCAATTGCCATCATTGCACCCAGAAGTAAACCAAGTACGGTAATAAATCCTGCATTTGCAATTCCGGTAAGCATGTTGCTTAATCCTGTATTAATTAATCCAATTAACGGATTAAAAATAAAGCACATTAAAATACTAATAATTAAAATTCCAAGCAATGGATAGATTAAAGTTGGTTTAATTCCATCCAGTGAAGCTGGGAGTTTGGAAAATGCTTTTTTCAGGAAAAGAATAATAAAGCCTGCAAGAAAACCTGCCAAAATTCCACCTAAAAATCCGGATACGGTACTTCCTCCGTCTATTCCCTGGAATGCAAAATCAGCGATAAACTTCTGAAAACCAGTTGTTCCATCTGCCCATTGATATCCTTTTACTAATGCATTACCGCTTGAAGCTAACAAACCTCCTGTAAAACCAACAGCAAGACCCGGACGATCTGCAATCGAATATGCAATGTAACCAGCCAATACCGGAACCATCAGTCCCATGGCAAGACCACCGCAATACTTAAAGAATGCAGAGAGAGGTGTACAGGAACCAAATACAGATCCACCCGTTGCACCATATCCTAGGATAGTATCAATCAGGAATGCAATGGCAGTCATAATACCACCACCGATAACGAACGGAAGCATGTGAGATACACCACTCATCAGATGGGTATATGTCATATGTCCAATTCCACCGGAACTCTTTTCTTCTTTTGTCTCTCTCTTTGCATCTGTTGCATGATAAACAGGTGCGTCACCACTCATCGCACGATTGATCAGCTGCTCTGCCTTATTAATACCATCTGCAACTTTGCATTCAATGACTTTCTTTCCATCAAATCGATCCATTGGAACTTTTGTATCTGCTGCAACAATAATTCCGACTGCATTTGCAATTTCCTCATCTGTCACAACATTCTTGGCACCACTCGAACCTCTTGTCTCAACCTTAATGGTATATCCAAGTTCTGCTGCTTTTTTCTCAAGTGCTTCTGCTGCCATATACGTATGTGCAATACCTGTCGGACATCCTGTCACGGCAAGAATCTGTACACCCTTCGGTGTCTCAACCGGCTGCTCTTCTTTGGCATCTTTCTCGTTCTCTGCCTCATCAATCACAGCAAGGAACTCATCCACACTCTTGGCTTCCATCAGATTTTTGGTAAAATTCTCATCCATCAACAATACAGATAACTTGCTGAGCACATCCAGATGTACATTATCCTTTGTATTTGGAGCTGCGATAAGAAACAGAATGTGAACCGGTGCTCCGTCTAATGAATCAAATTCCACACCGCCTTTTACGACCATTGCTGCAAGTCCCGGTGCATTGACTGCATCCGACTTACAATGTGGAATGGCGATTCCTTCACCAATTCCTGTTGTTCCTTCTTCTTCTCTCGCAAAAACGCCTGCGCGATAGGTCTCAATGTTATTGATTTTTCCGCTTTTCGCCATCAAATCGACCATCTTGTTCAGGACATCTTTTTTGTCGGTTGCAGAACCATTGAGTTCAATGCTTTCTGCCGCTAATAAATCCCTGATTCTCATTGAATCTCCCTCCTAAAATAAATTTTTGTTTTTATCAATTAAGGCTTCCACTTCAGCCTTTGTTGCCAGTTCTTCCGAAAAAGCACTTGCGCTTCCTGTGCAAATTCCATAACGAAAAGCATCTGCGTAATTATGATTCTGCAGGTAACCATATACAAAACCCGCCACCATGGAATCTCCTGCTCCAACAGAATTAACCACTTTTCCTTTTGGTGCTTCGCTGCGAAACTCCTGACCATCTTCTGTCACAAGCACAGCACCATCTCCAGCCATGGAAACAAGTACATTTCGTGCACCTTTTTCCTGAAGCTTCTTTGCATACTTTACAACATCATCTTTTTCTGTAATGGTCTTGTGGAAAATTTCTCCAAGTTCGTGATTGTTTGGCTTGATTAAAAATGGATGATAAGCCAATACATTCATCAGTAGATCCTTTGTTGCATCTACGACAATGTTCAGTTTCTTGCTCTGCAAATGTTCCATAATATCCATATACATGGACTCTGGCATTGTATCCGGAATGCTTCCTGCCAATACCAGGATATCTCCATCCTGCAGACTATCTAATTTCTCGTACAATTTCTTGATATCTGCCGATGCGATTGCTGGTCCCTGTCCATTGATTTCTGTCTCTTTCTGTGCACGAAGCTTTACATTAATTCGGGATGTTCCCTCAGCTACATGAATGAAATCGGTAGAGATTCCTTTTTCTTCCAACAATCGAATAATCTCCTGGCCCGTAAATCCAGCCATAAATCCCAATGCTGTATTCTCGCATCCAAGATTTTTCAGTACCATCGAAACGTTGATTCCTTTTCCTCCCGGAAAAATAATTTCCTTACTTGTTCGATTTACAATTCCTGTCATAAAATCATTAACTGTGACAATGTAATCCAACGATGGATTAAATGTTACTGTATAAATCATTTATTTTACCTCCACAATATTTTTATATTTTTTCAAAGCAGGCTTTTTTAACTCTGTTGTAATAATAGTAGCCTGCTCAAAATCCGCAAATTTTACACTGGACATCTGGTCAAACTTACTGGCATCTGCCAATACATAACACTTTTTACAGTTTGCCATAGATTTCTTTTTTACCATTGCCTCTTTTAACTCCGGTGTAGAAAAACCTTTGCTTACACTGATTCCGTTGGTTCCCCAGAATCCTTTGGTAAAATTGTATTTGTCCAAAGTTTCCACAGCTTCCTCACCAACAATGGCTTCTGTCTGCGACTTGAATTCTCCACCAAGTATATATACCCGGCAGCCTTTCTCCGACAAAAGCTTCGCATGACTAATTGCATTCGTAACAAATACCGCCTTCATTGTCTGAATGTATTCAATCATCCGCTCCGTTGTTGTACCTGCATCAAGATATACGAAATCTTCCGGCTTAATTAAGGATGCTGCATATTTTGCAATATCCGCTTTCTCACCGGCATTCAAAGCTTTACGACTCATGACATTTTCATCATGTGTACTGATGAAAGGTCTCTTTGCAACTGCACCTCCGTGTACCTTTGTCAGCAATCCATTCTCATCCATCGTATTCAAATCTCTTCGAACTGTGGATTCCGATGCGTCAAGAGCCGTCATAAGTTCTTGCATCGTCGCACTACCCTCAGTTTCTATTATGGACAATATTTTTGAAAATCTTTCCTCCGCAAGCATATACATCACTCCTTATTCGTTCATAAACGTTCAAAACCGTTCATCTATATTTGTATTATATCGGTCAGCTTTTTCAAAGTCAATCATTTTACGTCAGAATCATTCACAAAAAGGGTCTTATAAATTTGTGCATTCGCGACAATGTACAGACATATCATACAAAACATAAATATTTACTTTAAAAACCAGTTAAATGCAAACTCAGAAACTTGCTTTTACTATATAGAAAAAATACCAGAATCTCCTATACCTGCTTTTGTACAGAAAATCCTGATATTTTATAATCATTCAATGCTAACTATTATTTAATTTTATAATGCCTGTCATTCATAATGTCTCATAATGTCTATGGCGTAAAACTATGATTGTTAAAACTGTAAATGGTCCATTTCATCATAATTTTTCAACATATTATAGCTTTCCAATTTATAAGATTTATTTGAAGGATAATTCAAATAAAAGGTATCTCCTATATAAAGCCCCCGGATATCATAATTATCCACATATAAATCATCACAGGTCTCATACATGTCATTTTTAATTTCAGGAACCTTTTTTTCAAATTGCTTCACAAAATGATTGTTTTTCCATGAATAAACATAATATCTATTTCGACCATCCTGGGCATTTTCTTCTTTTTGCATCTGTCCCCATTGCTCAACATTAAATCCGATTACATTCTTTTCGCTATCGACCAGCGCAGTCTTATAATCATCCGCAGCACTACAATAATCTCCATCTATGTGAAGCGTATCAATAACCTTCAATTTTTCCGGATTGGATATATCAAACATAGTCAGCTTAACTCCCAGCTGCTCTCCTGTCACAGCATCCGTTTCGTATCCAATTCCAAGAATCTTATCCTTTCCATATGGGTGCAGATAATCAGAAAATCCCGTAATTTTAAGTTCGCCTATTACTTTTGGTGTCTCAGGGTCTGATATATCCACTGCAAAAAGCGGATCCGTATTGTGATACGTTATAAAATATGCAATATTTCCAATATATCTGGCCGCATAAATTTCTTCGCCATCCGCAATACCTGACAACTTTCCTAAAATTTGCATCTTATCATCCAGCATATATAATCTGTTTTTGGATTGCTCATCCCATTCCGTTGTAAGAACACGAAGGATATTATTCGATTCCGAAATTGCAAAAACATCTGTTATTTCTCCTTTTACGGTCTTTGATGCCACTCCAGACATATATCCATCATTATACTGAAATTTTGTAATATTAGTATAAGCTTTTTCTTTCTTATATTCTGTAGAATACAAATAGATTGCATCTGTTCCCATATAAACATTTACACTAGCATTCATGACCATCATCTGATCAACAATCTCTGTTGGCTTCTTTACATTGACTGAAACTGCAATAAATTCGCTGTCGGCATGATTCTTCACATAAATGCATCCAGAAGGGATTTTCTTATCATTAACGAGAGGGATGATTTTTTCTTTATCACCTTTATAAGTTGTTTCATTATACAAAATACCTTTATTGGTAAATAAATATACAAAATCTCCTACTTTTCTTGAATCTGCATACTCTCCTTCGACAACTACGCTTCCTTCTAACTTGGCATTTTTTCGATCTGCGATATTGTACGTTTGAAGAATACATTTCATTTTATCTGATGCATTTTTTTGTAACACAAGAAACAACTGATTGCCATCGACATACATTGTCCTTATATGTCCATTCTCCCCTAAATCCGGATATATTTCTCCTGATATATTCATCTTTTCGTTTCTAACATCTGTAATAACAATTTTATCTTCCTTTTGCACATATATATAACTGCCATCTGTTTTTACATAGTCACTTTCGTCAACACCATCTACCTGCAGATTTGTCTGTGAATAGCTTTCCTTTTTTGTAGCACTTGCATCTTCCTTATCTTCTACCACATAGGTATTAATCTCATTCATACTTCCATCAGATGCAGCTCCTTCCTTATCTTTTCCACAATAAGAAACATATATATTGTCTGTGTCCACGAGTTTGTAAACTTCTTCATAATTACTTGCAAGATGATATGTTCCAATATCATTTTTCTTTTCCATGTAAGCATCTGCGGAATCTAACTGAGATTGGTCGGCATCATTTCTGGTATTCTTATCCGCATCCTCGCAAGATGCTACTTGACTAGATGCATTTATCTCATCACTTTGTATATTTTTCTCTGATTCATTTCCCGTTTGTCTTGTAATAACATTATAAATTCCAGCACTGCCGATTCCTATAACCAAAGCAATTGCCGCAGCGTATTCCACAATTTTTCTTACATTGAATTTTTTGTTCTTATGCTTTTCTTCATCCACTTTTTTGTATTCTGATTTCATATAATTCATATAATTTGATTCCTCTGATAGTTTTCTCTCCTTTAATTTTTTCTTCACATTATTCGGATCAAGTGAAGTAGGAATTTGTATATCGTCTGCAGATTTTTCTATCTCTTTTAAAATATCATCCATTTTCTCTCAGTCCTTTCAATTTATTTTCCAACTTTTTCATTGCTCTGCTTTCTTTTGAACGTACCGTATTATCATTCAATTCCATAAATTGAGCGATCTCTCTTGTCTTATATCCGAAGAATAAATGCAATCCTATGATCATGCGTTCTTCTGATGACAACTCCATGAACGCTTTCCGTACCTCATAGTGTTCTTCCTTAGAATGATCCCACATATCAATATCCTCATATAATATGTCTTCACGATAATATTCCCTCATTTTTCGTTTGCATTTATTTGCTACAATCTGGTACATCCAATTTGAAAATGCTTCTTCTCTTTTTAATTTTCTTATTCCTGTAAAAGCATCCGTCACAGCCTCACTTACAACATCTTCCGCATCTTGTGGATTTTTCAATGTATAAAGTGCAAAACGATATAATTTTTTATATACGGTTGTGTATAACTCTCCAAACGCTTCTACATCTCCTTTTTTTGCCTTTTTAATTAATAAGCGCTCATTCATATTAAACTCTATAACATTTTCTCCTTTCTGATGACGTCTTCATACTATATGTGTCATGTATTTTATATTTTGTTGCAATAATTCACATTTTTGTATGATTTTGCAAATGTGCGTGGTATGGTTCTGAATAGTTATAAATACAATAAAAAAAGACCAGTGAAATTCACTGGCCTCATTCATAAAGGTGACTGACGGATTTGAACCGACGATCAGGGAGTTGCAGTCCCACGCCTTACCACTTGGCTAAGTCACCAAAACTCCCCGAGTAGGGCTCGAACCTACAACAACTCGGTTAACAGCCGAGTGCTCTACCATTGAGCTATCGAGGATTATTAGAAAAAGTATATTCTATTTCATTATACTTTCAAAACTTCATACAGATTATTAGACTTTCTAAATTCTTTAATGCCAACATACTCGCTTCGCTCATATGTCGCCTGGTCACGATTTCATCGTGACATGTGATTAAGCCCTCGACCGATTAGTAACAGTCAGCTCCACATGTTGCCATGCTTCCACCTCTGCCCTATCTACCTTGTAGTCTTCAAGGGGTCTTACTCCCGAAGG